>JBMZHG010000001.1:0-25387 GCA_049616325.1 Flavobacteriales bacterium
CGCCGCACACTCCGAGCGCGTCAAGTTGGTTTCCGTTGCAGTCGCAATCGCCGGTAGGGATGTCCGAGCATCCGCACTCGTAGATCTCGCCTGGACCGTTGCAGATGCCGCACGCATCGAGTGCGCCCACACAGTCGTCCACGTCGTCGCAGATGCCATCTGCATCGGCGTCCGCAGCGCAGTCGCCGCCACACACATCAAGCGCGTCAAGCTGGTTGCCGTTGCAGTCGCAATCGCCTTCGGGGATGTCTGAACATCCGCACTCGTAGATTTCACCTGGACCGCCGCAGATGCCGCACGCATCGAGTTCCGCCGTTCCGCCGCAGTCGCCATTGCAATCCAAAAACAGGCAGGAACCGTCGTCCTCAGTCGCAGACTCGTCGTAGTTGCACGCTGAATCGTCCACGCAACCTGGAACGGCACATGCGTCAAACGTCAACACGTCGCGCCATTCATCGTTTTGGTCGGCGTTCATGAACACCTGCAATTGCACTTGTCCTGAGAAGGTGCCCGCCGTGGTGATTTGCATGATCAAGACCTTCAAATCTTCACCCGCAAAGGCCACGTGAGACCCTACAGCTTCTGCGCCAGGGAACGGCGTGTACCACGCACCTCCCGTTTCGTCATCTACCGTCACGTTGCTGCCGGAAAGTGGCCCAGTAAATTCTGCGCTCGCGTCAATGCTTCCCCAAATGGTCGAAGGTTGCTGAGCGGCAGGGGTGGTGGCATCCTCCGCACCGATGGTGAGGAAGCTGTCGAAGGCCATGTCCGGGAACACGGCGACAAATGCTGGGTTCAATCCGGACGCGCTCCAACTCGTGTTCAACGCGTTGTTGTACCACGAGCCTGAAGAAGCATCGAGAATCATGGGGTTACCCGAGTCTCCCGAACAAGACGACAAGTAATCGTCTTCATTCAGGCAGTTCAAGTAGAGTCGGTAAGTCGTCAACCCGTCCAAATCACCACCCTCGTGTGTGGCGACGGTTTCGATGGAGATGCAATATCCCTCGGGAGCTGGGGCAAAGACGCCGGGCGACAGGAATTGAGCCTGCAGCCCCGTCATACACAGCACCGAGAGAACAGATAAAAATGTTCGCATAGCGATAACAGTTTGGGGTTAATTAAGAATTCATTTCAACAGGGCGAAGCTCCGAAACGGGGCAAACGCAAGGTCAAAAAAGCAACAGAATGCCTGCAAGTCCAAAAGATTATAGCCCCTTTTCTATGAGGCCGATGACTCGAAAAATCCAGGTCTGACATAATCCAAAAAAAACCTCCCAACTTCAAAGGGATTGTGCCGTATAATCCCTCAAATGCCTCTGCCCCATTTTTTTTTCGAATTTTCAGTTTTTGCACGACAAACATGTCAAATTAACCCATCAAACGAAGAAAATGTCCAACGAGCCGCCGACCAACTTGACCTTTCTCGATGGGCGGTTTCCGAGGAAATTTTCGGTGGTAGGAAAAAACTTGTGTACATTTGCGCTCGCTCAAACGGTACCATAGCTCAGTTGGTAGAGCAACGGATTGAAAATCCGTGTGTCCCAGGTTCGAATCCCGGTGGTACCACTCGAAGGCTGCGCATGGCGCGGCCTTTTTTTTGACCTTTGCGAAAGATTCCTCGATGTGAATGCCTCCCAACTTCCTTGGAAAACTGCGTTGCAGGCGTTGCAACCTGACGCCGTGGCTTGGATTCGCGAGCCCATGCTGGACAAGTCCCTGGTAGACGAGTACCGATTCGTCTTGTCCGAGTTATGTGGGGCAAACGCAGTGCACGAGCTCGAGTGTTTCGGGGGAGAAGCCTTGAAAACGCTTGACAAGTTGCCAGAACTTTTTCACCGGTTCGCCGAATGGCATCTGACCCGTCATTCGGTCGTTGTCACGACAGGAGGAGGAGCCCTCAGCGATGCCGTGGGGTTTGCCGCGTCGGTATGGAAGCGAGGCATGAAGGTCATCCACATTCCCACCACGACATTGGCGATGGTCGATGCAGCATGGGGTGGCAAAACCGCGCTGAACTGGGGCGGCATGAAAAACCAAATCGGCACCTTCGAACTTCCAGCGGCAGTCCAAGTCGACGCCCGATGGTTGGTCACCCTGCCGGCAAGGGAATTCAGGGCGGGGTTGGCCGAGGCCGTAAAGCACGCCATGATCGATCCCACGGGGAATTGTCAATTGAACGCGGAATTGCCGGAGTGGCCCGTCCGCACTCCCGATTCGCTTGACACTTGGACGAGTTGGCTGGTGCATTCCGCCGACACCAAGAGACGCATCGTGAACGAAGACGTCCACGAGCGAGGAAGGCGTGCTGTTCTCAACTTAGGCCACACGATTGGCCACGCGGTTGAAGCGCTGCTGGCGGACTCCCCGAGCAGGCTGCTTCACGGCGAGGCCGTGGCGATTGGGCTGCATTTCGCGCTGCATGAAGCGAGGAACCCCGTTTGGGAAGTGACGCAGGATTCGGCAGACATGGAACCGCAGGCGGTCCTCGTTGAAGCGTGGCTTCGCAGGAACGTACCTTTGCCCCCGGTGAACTTGCCGGAAGCCGAACGCATGTGGGAATGCATGCTCCACGACAAGAAAAACACCGCTTTCGTCGTCCAAGACGTGGCTTGGCGTGGACTGGGTTCTGTGATTTGGCCTGTGGCTTGGAAAAAGACCTCCTTCGAGGCAACTTGGACAAGATTCGTGCGTTTTTGGGATGACTTCGGAGCTCCCAAATCAACAGAAAAATGAACCATTTGGAACAAACTGCATCTGAATTGGCTGTCCTGCTCGACGGCAGCGTGGTGGGCAACCCAGAGGCTCGTGTTCGTCGGTTGGCCAAAATCGAAGCTGCCGGCCCAGGTGCCGTCTCCTTTCTGTCGAATCCCGAGTACGAGCGATTCATTTACACCACCGGAGCAAGCGTGGTGATTGTCGCTAGCGATTTTCAACCTTCTCAGCCCCTCCCCGCCGACTTGACCTTGCTCCGAGTAGAGGACCCGTACCGCGCTTTTGCTCGGTTGCTCGAGGCTTACGATGCCGTACTCAAACGTCAAGAAGGCATCCACCCCACTGCGGTGGTGGACGACGAAGCTTCGCTCGGGGAAGGGTGTTTCGTGGGTCCCCACGTGGTGGTGGAACGGGGCGCCGTGATTGGAGATCGCGTGGAATTGCACGCCCACGTTCACGTCGGCCGCGACGTACGCATCGGTCACGACTCGGTGCTCCACAGCGGAGTGCGGATCCTCGACCGGTGCGTCGTGGGACAACGCTGCACGTTGCAGGCGGGGGCAATTGTTGGTTCCGACGGCTTCGGGTTTGCGCCGAAAGAAGACGGCTCATACGCCAAAGTCCCGCAAACTGGCAACGTCGTCATTGAGGACAATTGCGACATCGGAGCCATGACGACCGTGGACCGGGCGACGTTGGGAAGCACGGTCATTCGCCGCGGCTGCAAATTGGACAACCTCATTCAAGTGGCACACAACGTGGTCATTGGGGAAGCCACGGTCATCGCAGCCCAAACAGGCATCGCGGGCTCCACCACGCTCGGTGCCCGGTGCATGATTGGCGGACAGGTAGGCATTGGAGGCCACCTCACGATCGCAAAAGGCAGCAAGGTTGCTGCCAAATCCGGGGTTTCGGCCAGCCTCTTGAAAGAAGATCAGACGTATCAGGGCAACCCAGCCGTGCCGGTCAAGCAGTTCCAGAAATTTCACATTGCGCTGCGTCGTTTGGCACGAATCCCGCTGAGCGAACGCCTCGATGCCATCGAACAAGCGCTTGAAGCCCGTCATTCCGAAAGCGACAACCCGGTTGACCATTCAAAGGGCTGACGTAGGTTTGCACCCATGATTTCGTCGGAACGTCAACACACCTTGGCAGGGGAAGCCTCGTTGGAAGGCATCGGACTGCACACGGGAGAACACGCTCAACTTCGCATCTCCGCAGGAGAGCCCAATTCAGGATACGTCTTCGTACGTACCGATTTGGAAGGCTCCCCTGAAATTCAAGCTCACGTCAGCAACGTCAGCGAAACCCGACGAGGCACCACGCTTCAATCGGGAGAAGCCAGGGTACACACCACCGAGCACGTACTCGCGGCCCTTTATGCATCCGGGATTGACAATGCACGCTTGGAACTCAACGGTCCCGAAGTGCCCATCTTGGATGGGTCGGCGCTGCCCTTCATGGAGGCAATCACTCAAGCCGGTTCGACGGAACAAGACGCGCCTCGACGCTACTTCAAAGTCCGGAAGAACATGAGCCGGCGCGGAGACGACGGCGTTGAAATGTTGATTGTCCCGGTCGAAGGGGACGAATTCAAGGTGACGGTGATGGTGGACTACAACAGCCCGGTACTCGGAACACAACATGCCCGTTTGGAAGATTTGCGTTCGTTCCAAGACGAATTCGCTGGCTGCCGCACGTTTGTTTTCCTGAAGGAAGTTGTCAACCTCGCCGAACAAGGCCTGATCAAAGGTGGGGACATCGACAACGCGGTGGTGTTGGCGGAAAGAGCCTACGCTTCCTCTGAATTGGAAGAAATCGCCAAAGCTCTTGGCCGAAATGAGCTTTCCGGGTCGGCAGAACATCCCGGAGTCATCAATCCGTCGGACTTGCGCTTTCCCAACGAGCCCGCAAGGCACAAGTTGCTTGACATTGTCGGAGATCTCGCGTTGACAGGACGCTTCATTCAGGGACATGTGCTGGCCGCACGCCCCGGTCACGCTGCAAACGTGGCGTTTGCCCAGGATTTGGCCAAGGCCATCCAAGACCAAGAAAACCTTCCGGATTTCCGGACAGACCGCCCTTCGTTGATGGACATCAACGACATCTCCGCCATGCTGCCTCACCGCTACCCCTTCTTGTTGGTGGACCGCATCATGGACATGGACGACCGCAGCATCACTGGGGTGAAGAACGTCACGATGAACGAACCGTTTTTCCAAGGACATTTTCCCAACAACCCCGTGATGCCGGGCGTGTTGCAGGTGGAAGCCATGGCGCAGGTCGGAGGGATTTTCGCTTTGTCGACAGTTGAGGACCCTGAAAATTATTCGACGTACTTCATGAAAATCGACGGGGTCAAATTCAAGCAGAAAGTCCTTCCAGGGGACACCGTGGTGTTCTACCTGACCCTCATCTCTCCGATTCGGCGTGGCTTGGTGAACATGAAAGGCCGGGCGTTTGTGCGGGGGGAGTTGGTTTCGGAGGCTGAAATGCTGGCCCAAATCGTGCGCGACCGCGCCCCCAAATCGGAAGCATGATTCACGAATCCGCGCAAGTTTCCCCGTTGGCGTACGTCGATCCGTCTGCTCAGTTGGGCGCGAACGTCCACGTGGAACCTTTTGCCTACATCGGTCCTGAGGTAAGCGTGGGAGACGGCACGTGGGTGGGGCCGCACGCCACCCTTCTCGGGCACACGCATGTCGGCCGAGAATGCAAACTCTTTCCAGGGTGCGTCGTCGGAGCCGATTCGCAAGATCTGAAATACAATGGTGAGCCGACCCGCGTCGAAATCGGGGACCGCACAAGCATCCGAGAGTGTGTGACGGTTCACCGGGCCACCACGGATCGCATGGTGACGCGCGTGGGCAGCGACTGCCTCATCATGGCCTACGTTCACATCGCACACGACGTTCAAGTAGGCGACCACGTCATTTTGGCCAACGCATGCAACGTGGCCGGTCACGTGGTCATCGAAGACCACGTCATCATCGAAGGCATGGTCGGGATTCAACAATTTGTTCGGGTGGGCAAACATGCCTTCATTGCAGGCGGGTCGTTGGTGCGCAAAAATGTTCCTCCGTACATCAAAGCCGCTCGTGAGCCCTTGAGTTACATCGGCATCAACGGCATCGGCCTGCGTCGTCGTGGATTTGACATCGACCGCATCCAAGGCATCGAAGACATCTATCGCACGTTGTACGTCTTGAACAACAACATGACCCAAGCGGTCAAAGCCGCGGAACTCGAACTGCCCACGTCCGACGACAAAGACACGGTGCTGTCGTTCATCCGCCAATCGGACAAAGGAATCATCCGAGGCCCCTTCTGATTCATGGCCACTTCAACCAACCTCGCGGTGTTTCGCGCCGAAAAAGTGACGTTGAAGCGTGGGAATCGTGTAATCTGGGACAGAAGTTCATGGGACCTGCAGGGCAGCGTTGCCCTCTTGGGATCCAACGGCTCGGGCAAAAGCTCGACGCTTGCCATGCTAGCCGGACAAGTTGCCCCGGACGCTGGTAGCCTGACCCTTCTGCAACAAGACCAACCAGTCGACCAAGACCGCTGGATGACGCAAATTTCCCTTTGCGCCCCGTGGTTGGAATTGCCCAATCACTTGACGCTGAGTGAAGCCTTGAATTTTCACGGCACGTTTCGCGAACCTCGGCAAGACGGCTTGGACTGGGGAGCGCTCGTCGCTTCGTCGGGTTTGCATGTCGGGGCAGATGTGCCGATCCGAGATTGGAGCTCGGGACAACGGCAACGACTTTCCCTGGCCTTGGCTCTTGGAACCGCTGCCATTGCCGTCTTGCTCGACGAGCCTGCAACCAACCTCGATCCCGAAGGAACAGCCTGGTACAGACGTGTTTTGGAGGCCGTTTGCGGCGTATGTACGACGGTGGTTGCCACCAACGATGAAAAAAAAGAAGCCCCCAAAGCCGCGTCGTTGCTGAGGATTTGAAAAAAGTTGAGGGGCGGACGTAACCGCGTCGGGTCGAGAGGCGTAACAGGGACCAAATCTTCAACCCTCTCATCTCTCAAGCGATGAACAAATTCATTTTCCCCCTCGCTGCTGCGGCAGCCCTTTTCACCGGCAACCTTTTCGCACAGGAAGCCGCTTTGTCTAACTCTCAAAACGACGCTTCGACTTCTTCGTACGATTGCGTCAAAACTGTTTCAGATCACAACCGGACCTTGGGTTTCCATGGAGGCGTGATCACCCAAGAATTCACGGCTTGCACCACAGGCTCTTTGAAGTCAACTGTGTTGTCCGTGAAAAACGCGACTGAAAACGCGGTGTACGTCGCCGAATTGGTGGACTACCGTGGCGAAGTCATCGACATGGTTCGTTTTGGCAAGAGCGATCTCAACCAGGAGTCGTTGACGCTCGACTTGAGCGCTCCCGTGAAGGAAGGCAAGACCTACTCCATCCAGATCACGGCGCCGGAAGGCAAGCCCCTCGCCCTCCGCTACTTGAATGGACCTATGGGTACGCTTTGGAACAACGGCGAAGCCGTGCGCGGCCAATTGGCGGGCACGATTGGTTTCGAGTCTCGTGAAGCTGCCGAAGTTGACGCCATGAACGAAGGACGCGGTGAAACTGCTCCCCAGAATCGCGGTTTGGAAAGCCAGTGCAAAGTTGCTGTGAACGGCCACGACGGTCGCGTTCGCCTCAACGGTGCAGGCCACGGCACCACGCAGACGTTCTCTGCATGCTCCAAGGGTGTGCTCGAGCACATCTCTGTGAAGGTCCAGTCTTCGTTCGACGATTTCCAAGGCCGCTTCTTCGTGAAGACTGCGGAAGGCGAAGACCTCTACTCTCAGACGATTTACGCACGCAACATCGAAAACGGCGAGTTGAACCTCCCTCTCGACATCCGTGTTGAGCAAGGCGCACAGTTGATGTTTGGCATCAAGGCTCTCCACGCTTGCCGCATCGCTTTGCAGAGCAACACAAACGGCGACGCTGGTGTGTGCAAGCTCAACGGTGCAACGATCGACACCAACCTCGAATTCACGGCATACATCGCTGAAGTAGACGACATTGCTGCTCGCAATGATGTGGCTGACACGAAAGTGACGACCTTCCCCAATCCCTTCGCGGAGCGCATCTCTGTCCGCTTGGAGAACGCCGTCGACGGCAAGGCCATCGTCCAGCTCCTCGACTTTTCTGGAAACGTGTTGCGGTCAGACTTGATTTACGTGAAGAACGCTGAAGGCGAAATCACCTTCGACACGCGCGACATCGAACGCCCAGGCTACTATGCACTGCGCGTCATCCAGGGCGACAACGTGAAGAACATCACGATCATGAAGCGCTAAGCGCTCGCCCCACAGACATTGAACCACAAAGCGAACGGCTCGGACATTCAGTCCGGGCCGTTTGTGTTGGTCAATGCCTACCAATTAAATCCAAAGCCGACTTGACCGGCTGAAAACACGAAGCCGGAATCTCGACGAACCTCGTGAGCCAACCCGACATGGCCCCGTTCCACAAGCCGGGATGTTCCAACACACGGCAGGATTGGCCCTGGACGATTTTGGTGGCTTTCAATGACCGAGACTTGTCCACGTAGGCCCCAAGCGGTTGGCCGGGGTTGAGGATGCACACGAGTTCAACGGGGTTGAAATGCGTCGCCTTCCCAAGGATGTCCTTGTTGGCATCGGTGAATTCGATGCTTTCGACGATTTGGGGTTTTGTCAAGCCTTGATCTACGCCTTCTCCAACTGTGACCCAAAACGGACCTCCTCCTGGCTGCCCTTCGTTGCGAACCACGCCGACCAAGCGCATCGGGCGATCCAACAACCCAAGAGCACGCGCAGGCGACACGTTTTCAGGCGAGGCCTCAGTTTCAATGCCTGATCCTGAATCGGCCAACCACCGGAGAAGCTCCGTGGAGACGACTCCCGTGCCTTTGACCACTTCTTGGAAATGATGGCGTTCGATGTCCCACGTTCTGGCGGCGGCCACCATGGCCTGGCTCCAACGGACCCGTTCCGGAGTGCAAGAAGGCGAAGGGGCGTTGTCGATGTTGCGGATGACCACGGTCTTTGCCGTGACTTGTTCCAGCACGGGCAACAAGGCCCCGTGGCCCCCGGGGCGGCGAAACACGTCGCCTTCCGGAGTGCGAAGCCACCCTCCTTGGGAATCCAACACCGGGGTGTCCGTTTCGGGGAACTGCACCGGAAAATGCACTCGGAACTTGCCTGACTCCGCAACTGGAGCCAGGTGCTTTTGGATTTCCTCACGATGCGACTCCTGGACCGTAAACCAAACATCGCCCCCGTTGGGCATCACCTGCCTCCACGACCGAAGGTGAGCTTGAAACGCCGTTTCTACGGAGGGGCCGTCGGAATCGTCGAGGCGATGGAACGGAACGAGTCCCTTGGGGATTTGGCCTTTTTTCATCAAGCGCCAAAGCGCTTTCACCGCCTCTGGAATTGGCACCGATCCTTGTCGCCAATCATCCACACCGAGGCTTTTCATCCATGCGGATCCAAACGCCAAGTCGTTTGCCTCGTCCCAAAGTCGGCGTTGAGCCTGAGGGTCAGAATCAAGGAAGGCGAACATGCGAGTGGCTGCTCCTGAAGCCGGAACCCACAATCCCAATTCGCCTGGCGAAGGAGGGCAATCTTGATACGACTGAAGGTGCGATTCCAGCTCTTGATCGGACCACAATTCCACGCCGTCGCCCAGCGTGCAGGGGCGGTCCACCCGGAGCGAATTGTGCTCTTGAGTCAACCTGGCGAGACACTCCTCAAGGGAGAGCTCAAAAAGCGAGCCCTTCGAAGCTTCCATGCCTCGAAGGTACTCTCAACGGGATGAGTCTGGGTCAGGCGCGACGCAACCGCGAATTGTTCCGCGCGTCGGCGTTTCGAACCTCGTTGAGGTCGTGCGACAAAGTTTGGCAAACCAACTCCATCTCCGAATTCAAATCGGAGACGAGCCCCGGCAAAGAAGCGAGGTCTTGGTTGAATTTGCTTTTGCGTTCGATTTCAAGAACCAAGGGAGCCAAGCCTGCCATGCCTAGCATGTTGACCGAAGACTTGAGCTTGTGCGCGACGGGATGCAGGTCGCTCCACCGCGCTTGACGAATGCACATGTCCATCTCCGTGCTGAATTGCGGTGCTTGCTCAAGGAACAGCTCCACAATCTGTTGCACCATGGCTTCGTTGCCATGAAACACCTGCTGGAGGTAGGTCAAATCGTAGTGACGGCCCATGGGCTGACATACGTGATGTAGTATAAAAAAGTTACATCCCTGCCCGAACGGCGTAGATTCGCACCATGAGCAGCGACCTAAAAAAGCGCGTCTTGGTGACGGGAGGAGCCGGCTACATCGGCAGCCACACCGCGGTTGCATTGCACGAGTCTGGCTACGTTCCGGTGCTGCTCGACAACTTGAACAATTCAGAATTGTCGGCCGTGGAAGGCGTTCGGGCACTGTGCGGCACAGACGTTCGGTTCGTCGAAGCGGACATTCGCGATGCTGGAGCGCTGCGTGGCTTGTTTGCCGAAATGCGCGACGCTGGCACCCCGCTGGAAGGAATCCTGCACTTCGCTGCCCACAAAGCCGTCGGCGAAAGCGTGGATCACCCTGCCAAATACGCCTCGAACAACGTGGGCGGGCTGGGAACTTTGTTGGAAGTCGCCAACGAATTCGCCGTGCGAAACGTCGTGTTCTCGTCGAGCTGTACGGTGTACGGAGAGCCGGAGAATGTCCCGGTGGACGAGTCGGCGCCGTTTCAGGAAGCGGAATCTCCCTACGGGTGGACGAAGCAGGCGAGCGAGCGGGTGTTGACGGACCACGCCGCAACTCACCCCAAGCATCGCATTGCGCTGTTGAGGTATTTCAACCCGATTGGAGCTCATCCCACAGCAATCCTCGGCGAATTGCCGCTTGGGGTGCCCAACAACCTCGTGCCCTTCCTGACCCAAGCCGTGGCGGGAATTCGGGGAGAATTGACGGTGTTTGGGGGCGACTACCGCACGCCAGACGGCACCTGCATCCGCGACTACCTGCACGTCATGGATTTGGCGGAAGCACACGTCGCGGCCCTAGCGTGGTGTTTCCGACAAGAAGCGGACGAGTCCGTGGTACGTGCCTTCAACTTGGGCACTGGCCAAGGTGCGTCCGTGTTGGAAGTCATCCAAGCCTTTGAGCGGGCCACGGGCGAGCGCGTCCCCTACCGCATGGGTGAGCGAAGGGCAGGCGACGTGGTGGCGATTTGGGCAGATCCCTCGCGGGCCAAGGAAGAGCTGGGTTGGGCCACTCGCCGTTCGTTGGAAACGTCGTTGGCGGATTCGTGGAAGTGGCAGCAAGCGCTCAAAAAAGGGTAAGCCAGACCGACCCCAGGCCGAGCGCAAACCCCGCGTAAACTTCCCGAGGCGTGTGCGCCCCCAAGCAAAGTCGGCTCCACCCTACCAGACCGGAACTGAGAATCAACGCACTGACCCACCCCAAATTCCAGGAACCGTCGGACATCGCCACGGTCATGTACACGGCGAGGACGCCGCCCTGGGCCAGCATGTGCATGCTGATTTTGGTCTTCCACGTCAGAACCCAGGCCGAGCCAATGGCCACCACCAAGGAAAGCAGCACTTGGCGGTAAAACAACGGCACCTCGACGCTGGTGCTGTTGACGACAAGTGCATACGCCATGAGGTAATACGCGAGCACAAGCAAAAAGGGAATCGGACGCTCGCCTCGTCTGCGAATGTCCCAGTCGCTGATCACCCCCCGTCGCTTCAGAATCCACAACGAAAAGGCAGGAGCAAGGGTGTTGATGAGCAACAGAACAAACAAGTAGGCAAAGAGCCCCATCCGGTAGGCCAAATACCCGTCCACCGCCCAAAGCAAACTCAGCGTAAGCAAGGGCATGCACAACGGATGCAACACCGCACTGATGAATTGTGCCAAGCCTCTCATCACAACTCCTTGCGCAGCCGAGCCACAGGTATGCCGAGTTGCTCGCGGTATTTGGCCACCGTCCGCCGAGCGATGTTGTAGCCCTTGGCGTTAAGCAACACCCCGAGCTTTTCGTCGGACAGGGGCTTGCGCTTGTCTTCTTCGGCAATGGCGTCCTGCAAGATTTTCTTGACTTCGCGCGAACTGACCTCTTCACCGCTATCTGTGGCAATGCCTTCAGAGAAGAACGACTTGAGCGAGAGCGTTCCGTAAGGGGTCTGAACGTATTTGCTGTTGGCGACGCGCGACACGGTGCTGATGTCCATGCCGATTCGGTCTGCGATGTCCTTCAAGATCATCGGCTTCAGGTCCACTTCGTCGCCACTCAAAAAGTACGCACGCTGGTGGTCCACAATGGCCTGCATCGTCTTGGTGAGCGTTTGTTGCCGCTGCGCGATGGCGTCGACAAACCACTTGGCGGCATCCACTTTTTGTTTGACAAACGTGAGCGCCTCCCGAGTCGCCTTGTCCTGCTTCCCGCCTTGGCTGTAGGTGTCCATCATTTCGCGGTACGTCCGACTGACTCGAAGCTCGGGAGCGTTGCGGCCGTTGAGCTGCAGCAAGACGTCTTCGCCGTCCACTGAAAGAAGAAAGTCCGGGATGACGTGGTGCACAACGCGAGAAGATTCACTTCCGGCGTTTCCGGGCTTGGGGTTGAGGCGGGTCAGCTCGTCGAGCGCAGCGCGCAAGTCGTCCTCGTCAATTTCCAAGGCCGATTGGAGCTTGTCGTAATGCTTCTTCGTGAAGGCCTCGTAATGCTCTTCGAGGAGCAACGCGGCACGCGCAAGCGCCACTTGACGAGGATCCTCCGCAGGCTTGTCCTGACGCTTGCGGGTCACTTGAAGCTGGAGGCATTCTTGCAAGTCCCGAGCGCCAACACCCGCCGGATCGAGGGTTTGGACCACCTCCAAGCTCTCCTCGAGCGCACTTCGCGGCACGTCGATGCCCTGGGTGAAGGCGAGGTCGTTGACAATGCTGTCCAAATCCCGCCGCAAGTACCCGTCGTCGTCCAAATGCCCAATGAGGTGCTCGGCCAAGGCCCGCGTTTCCAACGCGATGTCGAGCAGCCCGAGTTGGTCTGACAACAATTCACGGAACGTCGCACCGCTCCCCAAGGGAATGTCGCGGTCCTCCACGTCGGCTCCATGGTTTCTCACGCTCAGCTGGTAATCCGGCGTTTCGTCGTCCAGGTACTCGTCAAAATCAAAATCCTCAAGCGCCTCCGACGCCTCGTGCTCGTCGCGGTCCAGGTCGTCCTGCACCTCCTCCCTCTCGGCTCCCTCTTCCAGCGCAGGGTTCGCTTCGAGCTCCTGCTTGATTCGGGCTTCGAGCTCCAACGTCGGCACCTGCAGCAGCTTCATCAGCTGAATCTGCTGGGGCGACAGCTTCTGAAGAAGCTTTTGTTGGAGGCTCTGTTTGAGCATGGTTAGAATTCGGCGTTCAGCGGGGTTCTTGGGAAGGGGATGACGTCCCGAATGTTGGGCATTCCTGTGACGTACATGACCAGCCTTTCAAATCCCATGCCAAACCCGCAGTGCTTCGCCGAACCAAACTTTCGCGTCTCCAAATACCACCACACGTGTTCTTCGGGAATGTTGAAATCCGCGCATTTCTTTTTCAGCACGTCCAAGCGCTCCTCGCGTTGGCTTCCGCCGATGATTTCACCGATGCCTGGCACCAACACGTCCATCGCTGCCACCGTCTTCCCGTCGTCGTTCGCGCGCATGTAAAACGCCTTGATGCCCGCCGGGTAATCGGTGACCACCACCGGCCCGCCGACGTGCTTCTCCACAAGCCAGCGCTCGTGTTCGCTTTGCAAATCCACCCCCCACTCGACCGGAAATTTGAATTTCTTCTTCTTGTACGGCTTGGAATTTCTCAGCAAATCAATGGCCTCGGTGTACGTCAGGTGCGTGAAGGGCGCGTCAACCACAGCCTGCAGCCTCGCGCGCAACGGATGCTCGTGTCGATCCGCCTGCGGAAGCCCCTTTTCTGCCTCGATTTCGCGTTTCTCCAAGAAGGCCAAATCCTCGGCGCTGTGCTCCAATGTGTAGGACAGCACGTACTTGAGGCAATCTTCGGCCAAGGCCATGTCGTCCTTCAAGTCCGCGAAGGCCATCTCCGGCTCAATCATCCAAAACTCCGCCAGGTGACGAGACGTGTTGCTGTTCTCGGCTCGAAACGTCGGCCCGAAGGTGTACACCTGGCCCAGTGCCATGGCGCCCAGTTCCGCTTCGAGCTGTCCACTGACGGTCAGGTTCGCTTCCTTGCCGAAGAAGTCCTGCTCGACGTCCACCGCACCGGACTCGGTCCGAGGAAGGTTTTCGAGGTCAAGCGTGGTCACCCGGAACATCTCGCCGGCACCTTCCGCGTCGCTTCCGGTGATGATCGGCGTGTGAAGTTGGTAGAACCCGCGCTCGTGGAAGAACGAGTGCACCGCGTACTGAAGCACGTGGCGCACGCGGAACACCGCCCCAAACGTGTTCGTTCGGAAACGCAAGTGCGCCTTCTCGCGAAGAAATTCCAAGCTGTGGCGCTTCATTTGGATCGGGAATTCCTCGGGGTCGGCCCCGCCCAGAACCTCCAAAGACTGCACCAAAAGCTCCGTCGCTTGACCGCCGCCTTGGCTTTCCACCAACGTCCCCACCGCTTCCACCGCCGCTCCCGTGTGGAGCTGTTTCAACACCTCCGGAGCCGTGGCGTCCTTGTCGACCACGAGCTGCAAATTCTGCAGCGTTGAACCGTCGTTTACCGCCAAAAACCGGTCGTTTCGGAACGTGCGAACCCACCCGCAAACGCGGACGGTTTGGCCCACGTGGGCGTCGCTCAAAAGCAGGGAAATGCGCTTGCGCGCCGTGGTCTGAGAATCCGTCATGTCATCGGCTTTTCCCCATCATGGGGTCCTCCTACAAAGTAAAGACAGGGAGCGCGGCTTCCCCTGCTGCACGCCCATGAATTTCCAACTCAGGAATCGCTTTCGACACGTCCGTCGCGAAGTCGCACCGTGCGATGCGCGTACGCCGCGATGTCCTCCTCGTGCGTGACAAGGATGACGGTGTTTCCCGCTTTTTGGATTTCCCCGAAGAGCTCCATGACCTCTTCCGAAGTCGCGGTGTCCAGGTTCCCCGTGGGTTCGTCGGCCAAAATGATGCTCGGCTTCATCACCAACGCTCGACCGACCGCCACGCGCTGCCGCTGCCCGCCGCTGAGTTCGTTGGGCCGGTGATTCATGCGGTCTCCCAGCCCAACTTGAGCCAAGACTTCCCGGGCGCGGTCCTGGCGCTCCGCCTTCGGAATTCCGGCGTACACCATCGGCAAGGCGACATTTTCCAGGGCCGTGTAGCGGGGCAGCAAATTGAACGTTTGAAACACGAAGCCAATCTCCCGATTTCGAATTTCCGCGAGCGCGTCGTCTTCGAGGCGGCTCACGTCTTGGCCGTTGAGGATATACGATCCGGAGGTCGGGCTGTCCAGGCATCCGAGCATGTTCATGAGGGTAGACTTTCCAGAGCCCGAGGGGCCCATCAGCGCAACGTACTCGTTGGCCCGGATGTCCAAGTCCAACCCGTCCAAGGCGTGAACAACCTGATCCCCCACGTGGTACGTCTTTCTCAGATCTCGCGCATGAATCAAAGGTTGTTCACCGGCCATGGTGCGAAGTTAGGATTTGGCGCACCAAACAACCCTGAAGCCCTTTTGTAAGTTTGACCCTATGTGCGTAGAATGTCTTCGCGCTGCAGAACCACCGAGACCCAGGCTCATGACCGCCGAACATCGTATCCTTCCCTCTCTGTTTCTGGCATTTCTTGCCATCACCACCGCACGAGGACAAGCCACGATCACCCAACCCTACGCAACCGCCGAGGAATACATCCAAGAAATCCTCTTGGGAGAAGGTGTGACTGCTACCAACATCACCTACACCGGGAGCATCGTCCAATTGGGCTACCTCGAAAACGGAAATTCGGTGTTTTCGGTCGATGCCGGGTTGATGTTGAACACGGACGACGCCACATGCGAGGGATTTTGCGTGGACTGCTTGGGAGGAAGCGTCGGAGACCAAGACTTGCTCGACGTGGCCAACTCTGTTCCTCCTTTGATCGGAGAAAACTTTACTGTAAGCAGTGTCAACGACTTGTGCATCTTGGAGTTTGACTTCGAAGCGGGCGGGGACAGCATTTCGTTCAACTACGTGTTTGGCTCAGATGAATACCTCACGTACGTCAACACCCAATACAACGACATCTTCGCGTTTTTCTTGAGCGGCCCTGGCATCACAGGGCCTTACGCCTCTCCGGCGGGCTTTCCTGACGGGGCCATCAACATCGCGCAAGTTCCAGAATCCGACCCCTTGCTCCCTGTGACCATCAGTTCTGTGAACAACGTGACCAACAGCGAGTACTACGTCAACAACCCAGGGCAAGACGGCATTTGCACCAACGGGTACACCACAACTTTTACTGCGGCTGCGGCCGTGCAGTGCGGGGAAACCTACCACATCAAGTTGGCCATCGCCGACGGTTCTGACACGGCTCTGGAGTCGTTCGTGGTGCTCGAAGCGGGGTCGTTCAGCTCCAACGCGGTAAACCTCGAAGCAGATGCCGTGCCTTTTGCCGCCGATGGGTTGCAAAATTTGGTTCCCTACGAAGAGTCAGTTGGGTTGCCCGCCGTGTTCAACTACCCCAACGGCGAGTCCTTTCCCTTCGGTGATTGGTCGGCGAACAACGAGATGACGGTGACAGTCGACGGGCAAGAAACCGTTGTGGACGCCGTCATCATCGAGGGGTGCAACGACGCGCAATTCACAATCATCCGACCTGAGGTGGAATCCGACATGCTCGACACCCTTTACTTGGGACTGGAAGGGTCGGCGGTGCTTGGGTTGGACTACGCGAGCTCCTTCAATCAGGTTGTTATGAATCCAGGCCAAACCGAAAGCGTCATCACCCTCGGGGTGGTGGACGACGGCGCTTCGGAAGGCGTGGAATTCGTGGAAATCACGTACGAATACATCAACGGATGCGGGGAATTGATCACCACCACGTCCCGTGTAGTGATTCTGGACCCCCTCCCCATCTTGGCCACTCCTTCGGAACGCGATTGCATCAACCTCGACGGCACGCAGCTGCTCGGGTACGACAACATTTCCGGGTACGGACCCTTCCGGTACATCTGGGACGGAAACGTGTGGAACAACGCGTGGTTCGACCCGTCGGAGTGGACGATGTCCTTTGACTCGTTGTTCACCATGACGAACGCCTCTGGCGAGTTGATTGGCTCGCACGCCCCAGAACTCGTCATCGTCGACCAATGCGGCAAGACGGTGACTCACGTGCAGGAAATCACCTACCCCGTGGCCCAAGACGGCGAACTCTGCGTCGGCGGCCAAAAGGACTTTCCCATGCTTTTCCCGTACACGCCCATCAGCGACGTGCTCGACGAAACTGGGGTTTCCATCCTGTCCACCGGGAACGACCACTTTGAGTTCGAATACATCGAGTCCGGCGACCATTACTTGCTGCAGAAAATTCGAGGCATCAATTCAACGAGCAACCCCGACACGTTGATTTTGGTCGACACCTGCGGGTACCAAACTCGCGCCGGCATCCGGGTTCGGGAATGCGACATCCCCAACGTGTTCACCCCGGATTACAACGCTTACAACGACAACTTCCGAATCCGAGGCCTAGAAGGCTTCCGCGGATCGCGCCTCCTCATCTACAACCGCTACGGCACCGTTGTGTACCAAGACGAAACCGCAAGCGATGCGGAGTTTGAATTGGTTTGGAACGGGCGTTATCCGAATGGAAACAATGCTCCTGAAGGCACCTACCAGTGGGTCTTGTTGAGGTCGGACGGCCTGAAGGATTCCGGCCCGCTGACCTTGATTCGGAACCAGTAAGTTTCGATCAAACGAGCGATGACCCGGTCATTTCGCTCGGCTGGGAAAGCCCCATGAGCGCAAGCACCGTGGGGGCCACGTCCGCCAAAATGCCATCTTTCACGACGCCACTTGGGGCGCCATGCACCCAAACAGGAACGGGGTTCGTGGTGTGCGCCGTGTGAGGCGTGCCGTCGGAGTTGCGCGCCAGGTCGGCGTTTCCGTGGTCGGCGATGACGACGACGGCGTAGCCCTGGGATTTGGCCGTTTCCATGACCTTTTCCAAACACCGGTCCGTGGTCTCCACGGCTTTCACCACCGCCTCAAAGACGCCGGTGTGGCCCACCATGTCCGGGTTGGCAAAATTCAAACACACAAAATCCGGCTGCCACGTCGTCAGCGCCTCGACGGCCTTTTCAGCCAGCTCGGGAGCGGACATCTCCGGCTGCAAATCGTAGGTCGCCACCTTGGGGCTGGGCGCCATGGCCCGCTGCTCGCCTTCGAACGGCTCTTCGCGTCCGCCGCTCAAGAAAAACGTCACGTGAGGATACTTCTCCGTTTCCGCCATGCGCAATTGGGTTCTTCCCGCCGCACTGACCACCTCACCCAGCGTGTTGACGAGGTTGGGCTTGTCGTACAGGACGTGTACGCCACGGAAACTCTCGTCGTAATTCGTCATCGTCACGTAGTGCAAGTCCAATGGGGCCAAACCGTGTTCAGGAAAAGCCTCCTGCGTCAACGCCTGAGTGATTTCACGGCACCGGTCGGTGCGGAAATTGAAACACACCACGACGTCTCCCGGACGAATCACACCTTCGACCCCCTCCACTTGAAACGGCACCACAAACTCGTCCGTCACTCCATTGGCGTAATGCGCTTCCACCCCTTCCAATGCTGAAGCAAAACGCTCCTCCACTGGAGAGGTCAATGCCACGTACGACTTCGCCACACGTTCCCACCTCTTGTCTCGATCCATCGCGTAATACCGGCCGTGAACGGACGCAATGCGCACGTCGGTGCCTGCCAAGTGAGCTTCCAAGTCCGTGAGGTAGGTCGTGCCCATTTGGGGCGCCGTGTCGCGGCCGTCCGTGAACGCATGGATCACGCAGTCCGGCACTCGAGCTTCAACCGCGGCATCCACCAAAGCGTGGAGGTGAGCTTGCTGGCTGTGAACGCCACCCCGCGAAACCAATCCCATCAAGTGAAGTCTTTTCCCTGGTTCCTTGGCTTTTTGAAAAGCCTCCTGGAGCACCGTCTCCTCGGCGAGAGAGCCGTCCGCAACGGCCCGGTCGATGCGCAACAAATCCTGGTACACCACGCGCCCAGCGCCGATGTTCATGTGCCCCACTTCGCTGTTGCCCATTTGGCCGTCAGGAAGACCAACGTGTTCGCCGTCTGTGCGCAACGTGGCGTGCGGAACCTCTGCGTTCAACCGATCCACATAGGGAGTACTCGCGACCTCAATCGCGTTGTTGCCATCGTGGTTGCCAAGGCCCCACCCGTCCAGAATAATCAATGCCGTTCTCACGCGGCAAAGGTAGGGGACGCCTCAACGCGTTGCAGTCCAAAAAACCCGAACGACAAACCCCGTCGGTTGCAGGCACGTCATTGTCAGTTGGGCATGGTGGAGTTCTGCGGTTTGGGCAACCAAATGCAAGCCAAGACCGGTCCCTGCTCCAGATTCGTGCAGACGTACAAAGGGCGACAGAGCGGCGGCTCGATCCTCCAAAGCAATGCCCTCGCCTTCGTCCTGCACTTCGAAAACAGCTTGCCCGTCGGTGAACTCGGCACGCACTTGCACCAATCCCGAGGAATATTTCAATGCGTTTTCAATCAAATTGGCAGCAGCGAGAACCCACAACCCTTCGTCGCCACGCACCCAATCTCCTTGCGCATCGACTTCCCCGCATGACCAAACAAGGCGTCCGTCCGACGAAGATTCCATGCGACCCAGCGCCTCTTTCATGGCGCCACCCCACGAAAACGAAGTAGCCTGAAGAGCGTCTTCCCGTTGCAGTCGGGTGGCCGTCAACATGTCTTCCACGCGACGCTCCAAATCCTGAACTCCGGCTTGCATGTTCTCCAACACCGCCGTTCGATCCTCCGCGCTAAGCGTGAGTCTTTTCAACGTATCCACCCCAAGTTGAACGCTGGCCAACGGGGTCTTCAATTCGTGGGTGACGCCCAAAAGCATGTTGCGTTCGCGTGCCAACCTCACCCGTTCCCGGCGAATGTTCCGCTCCAATCGGAACAAACCCAAGACGAGAAGAGACGCAAACACGGTTCCTTCTCCAAGGACCATCAACTTCTCTCGGGCTCCTCCGGAACTTGCCAGGAGGTAGGCCCACCAACTGAATTGCAGGAGCACGTACGCCCCGAGGGCGCGCACCAACCAAACCCCGCCCAAGGCGAATCTTATTTTTCGCGTGAATTTGCCGGAGCGCGACGTTCCAACCAAGGTGAGACGGGCATCATGATGTCCACTGGACGCGCCATCAAATAATGCTGCTCGTCGCCGCTGCGGCCGCTTACCACGGTTGCAGCACGAACCTCCCATCCATGCGAGGCCAGCACGTTCAATGCCTCAATGGAGTTGTCAAAACGGAAACCCTTCAGATTTTCTAAGGCCTTCAAAAAATCTTGGTCGCGCGTCATGCGAAACATGATTTCATCCGTCTGAAATCGAACAATTTCATTGTTCGCTTGCATGTACGAGACCAATTTGCCGTAAAACTCGCCGGATGAAATGGACGTGCGGTAGACACCTCCTTGTTCGGCATTCTCCCTGGAGGAGAGCCGTGCGTCTTGGGCAAAAGTGGTGGCGGCCATCGTCAAAAAAGCCAGAGTGGTAATCCAAGTTTTCATGTTCGTGTTTTAAGGAAGCCTAATTTAGGGATTGGCAAAGGATTTCAGCATCTCTTCACGATTTTATGCCAATCAGGCCAAACGGAACTGTGCGCGAGCCATGTGAGGAGCTTTGAGCAAAAAGCCTCGCCCTCGCCACGTAAAACTCACGCGCCACACTGGGTCGCATTGAAGCGACTGCCACGCGCGGTTCATTCCCGCACTCCAGGAAATGTCGTCGACCACAAGGCACGTTACGACGTGGGCTTTCATCACGCTTACCAATTCCAATGTGGCTCGCTCCTCGTGCAATCCATCCAAATAGACCACGTCGAAAGCTTCACCTGTCCTCAGTTCCTTGACCAGGGTTCGAAAATCACCTTCGCGTGCGTCGATGTCGGCCGACAGCCCCAATTCCTTCCACATCTGCGTCGCGAGTTCCAACGTCGCCGGGCAGCCCTCCCAGGTCTGAACCTCCCAACCCAGAGATGCCACCCCGGCAGAGGTGAGTCCGAGTGAAGTGCCAAGCTCGAGAAAACGCCCTTTGCGCTCGATCGGAGCAACGACTTGGAGCCACCGGCACAAGGCCTCCAAATCGGCCGTTGGCGTCAACGATTTTTGGGCCAATTCACAAACCCGGACTGCCGATTCACCACGGGTGCGGCGGCTACCTGCACCCAGGTCCCGACGAGTGACCAAGGCTTTCGATTCGAGAAATTTCTTCCGCGCGGCTTCCATAGCCGCCTTGCCCTCTGCAGTCCAAGTTTCAGCTGCCAAACGAGGCCAATGATGGGGATTGGGCTGCAACGCTTTGCCCATCTCGAACAAGGTGGGTGAATGCAACTGGCGCCATGAAGTTCCCCACAACAATCCACCCCACTGGCTGTCGGCAATCCGACGCACAATGTCATTCCACGTCGTCCTTGGCGGTTTGGCCTCTCCTTTTTCGTTGTGCATGGGGCAACAAACATACTTCGCTATCTTCGCGCTCCCCGGGCGGTTAGCTCAGCTGGTTCAGAGCACCTCGTTTACACCGAGGGGGTCGGGGGTTCGAGTCCCTCACCGCCCACACCACCAAACAAAGAAAACCCCTGCGATGCAGGGGTTTTTGTCTCTTGTACCAGGGGCCAAGCACTCTAGGTGAAAGACGGAACTAGCGGCATTCCTGTTTGATTCCCTCTTCCTCCAAGGGCCATCCTTCAATCTTGCTCGGGGCTTCCCTCAAGACATCGCCAACCACAAACAAACTCCCCCCCACCCAAATGACGTCGCGCCGGCCTGACTGCTCAAGTGCCCATGTCAAGGCCAGCACGGCCGTTGAGCTGACGTGGCCCTCCAATTCCGGACGTACGTGTGACAACGTGGTCGGATTCATGGCCCGAGGAATGTCTGCTGCGCACCAAACGAAACGAGCCTCGACGGGAAGCAATGACATGACAGGCGAGGGATCCTTGTCGCCCACTGCACCCCAAACGACCCACAAATGGCCTCCACGTTCCTCGGTTCGTTGATGCAGTTCTGCCAACGTGTTACGAACGCCGTCCGCATTGTGGGCGCCGTCCAAAATCACTTCCGGACCTTTCGGCATGACAATGCGTTGCCAGCGACCACGCTGACCCGTCAAGGCTTGGTGGTTCCGAAGGCCGTTGGCCGTAGACTCGGGACTGATTTTCCAACCGCGGGCCGTCAAGACACGCAGCACGGCAAAAGCTGTGCTCATGTTGACGCGGTCGACGGGCGAATCGCTTTCCAATCCCAATCGCCGAAGGTCGGTCTCCACGTCCCGCGCGTAATGAACTTCGCTGGAGGTTTTTAGAGAGGCTGAAAGCATCTCGGACAAGGCTTCAGGCCGCATGGGCCCGAGCACGACCGGCACCCCATCCTTGAAGATTCCCGCTTTCTCTCGTGCGATCGAGGGGACATCGTTTCCAAGAAAAGCTTGGTGGTCGAGCCCTACGTTGGTCACACACGTGACTTCGGGCGCAGGAATGACGTTGGTCGAATCGAGCCTCCCGCCCATGCCTGTTTCCAACACGACCACGTCGCAAAGCGCATCTCGAAAATGGTCCAAGGCCATGCCAAAGGTGAGTTCAAAAAAGGACGGCGTACCCCAAGCTCCTTCCGCCTTTTGCCATCGGCCAACGAAATCCACCACCGAAGCTTCTGGAATGCAGACCCCATTCACCCGAATCCGTTCCCGAAAATCCACCAAATGAGGGGAGGTGAAAAGGCCGACCCGAAAGCCTGCCTCTTGCAAGACCGCAGCAACCATGTGGCACACCGTGCCTTTGCCGTTGGTTCCGGCGACGTGAACCACGCGAAGGGCCTTTTCAGGATTGCCAAGGGCTTGGCACACCCGCCGCGTGGCACCAAGGTCGGCCTTGTAGGCCGCCGGGCCCTGGCGTTGGAACATCGGGAGTTGGGTGAACAGCGCGTCAACCGCACGTTCGTAGGCCGTCTTACTCAAGGTCGAAGCGAATGGTGATGTAGCCCGTTCGGCGAGGCTTGGTGGGGTCGGCCGTGAATTGGGCTGTCTTGGCCGCGCGCATCGCAAGGTTGACGTGGTAAGAATCGGTCAACGTGGTGACTGCCGATTGGTAATTTGGCGAAGCCTGAATGACTTTGCCGGATCCGTCCACGACGATGTTGACGCGGACCGTCCCTTGTTCTTGGGGACGCTCCGTGAGCTTCGGTTCGCCAATCATGGTCCCGCCGTTGAGCATGGCGTCGCCGAAATCGCCAGAAACGACGCCGCGGCCGTCAATTTTCCCTGCCTCTTCGCCCTCGTTTCCGGTGCCCTGGGTGCTGCCCTGGGAGCCGCCCCCGCCCGCGCTAGGGTCGCCGGGGTTTCGAAACAGGTGCGCCGTGCGGTCTTCACGGACCGGTTCAGGGTCGGGTTCGGGCTCCGGGTCGGGGTCAGACTTGACGTTGACTGCCACTTCGCTCGATTCCTGGGTCGCGACTTCCTCCGCAGCCTCCTGGACCGGCGGTACCGGCTCTGAGGCCGCGACTTCTTCTTCCTCGGCCTCCTGCACGACCTCGCTTGGTGTTTCAGATTCGGTGTCGCCTCCGGCTTCTTCAGTCGAGCCGAGGTCGGCGAACCCTACCGCCACGAATTGCTCTCCAGGAGGAGGGTCCTGAATGGTGAACGCAGTCAAAAAGAAACAAAGCATGAGCACCCCCACGAACAAGAAGCCGCTCAGCGCAGCGGCTTGCCGCTGGTTGCGCTTCTCTTGCGAGACACGCGCTTGCTCGAGTTGTTCTTTCTTCGACATGAGGGAGAATCCGAAAAAGGATTGGAGAGGTTGAGGGTTATTTGGCGCTGGCCGGGTTGGATCCCAGCATGACCTTCCATTGGTTGGCCTTGGCCATGCCGATGAGCTCGACGGTTTGGCCTGTGGGGACGTTTTTGTCGACTTGGAGGTAGAGCACCTTCTCGGACTGCTTGTCCATTTCGAGCTTCAGCTTGGGCTCGAGGTCCGTTCGTGAAATCGGACGAACCTCCCCGTTCAGGTGGTACGAGCCGTCTTCTTGGATGCTGACCGTCAAGCGGGAAGTGACAGACGTGGTGCCCTTGGAGGTGGGCAGGTCCACGTTGACCCCGTTGCTCACCAACGTCGACAAAATGACGAAGAAGATGAGCAGCAAGAACACGAGGTCCGTCATGGACGACATGTTGCCCGTCACGCTGACTTTGTTGCGTTGGCCGAGGTTCATCCGCGCGCAGGTTCTTCGAGGATGTCAATGAATTCAAGGCTGTTCGCCTCCATGCGGTGCACCACCTTGCTCACCTTGCTTACCAAGTGGTTGTAGGCCATGTAGGCCAAAATGCCGACAATCAAACCCACAATCGTGGTCACCATCGCCTGTTTGGTGCCGGACGAGATGTCGCTGACCTGCACCGTCCCAGCGGCCTCCATGTCGAGAAACACGTTGACCATCCCAATGACCGTCCCCAAAAACCCGACCATGGGGGCCGCACCCGCCACCGTAGCCAGGGTGCTGAGGTTTTTCTCAAGGCGGTAGATCTCGAGCTTGCCCACGTTTTCAATCGCCACGCTGATGTCCTTCAGTGGCTTGCCAATTCGGCTGATGCCCTTGTCAAGCATGCGTCCGAGCGGCGTGTTGCTGTCGGTACAGAGGTTTCGCGCGCTGCTCAAGTTGCCTTGCGAGATGTGATCCTTTAAGCGGTTCATGAAGTCGGGACTGACCTTGTCCGCCTTTTGGATGGCCAAGAAGCGCTCGAAGAACACGTACATCCCGATCAGGCTCATCAGCGCCAACGGGAGCATGATGTACCATCCGCCTTCCATCAGCAGTTGGAGGACATTCACGTCCACCTCCGTGATTTCTGGGGTGACATCTGCCGCGTCGCCCGCGACTTGAAGGAGGAGAAAAGCAAGGGTCGATTGCATGGAGGTAGGATTCCAGGTTTGAACGTACAAGTTCCCTCGAATATTGGGCCAAACGAACCTCAGGCCTCCCAGTTATTCAACGCAGCAGGTTCACAACGCCTCCGGACAAATCCCTTTGAAATCAGGCGAACATGAGCAGGTACACCCCCGCTCCTGCAAAGTATCCCAGCACAGCCAACAGGCTGATTTTCTTGAGGTACCAAACGAAATCGATGCGCTCTAGACCCATCACCGCGACGCCTGCCGCAGAACCGATGATCAACGCGGAACCCCCCGTTCCCGCGCAGTAGGCGAGGAACTGCCAAAAAATCCCATCCTGCACAAACATGGCCGTCCACGCATCGGTCACAGCCGCCGCAGGCACAACGTCGTACATGCCCATGCTCGCGGCGACAAGCGGGACGTTGTCCACGATGGCGCTGAGTAGGCCGATCGCCAAATCAATGAGGTATACGTCATTCAAGCTCGTACGCAACCAATCGGCAGCCAAGATGAGGTGACCGGCTTCCTGCAACGCGCCCACGGCGAGGAGGATGCCCAAGAAGAAGAGCACCGAGGCGGAG
>JBMZHG010000001.1:25397-94961 GCA_049616325.1 Flavobacteriales bacterium
GCCGACGACGGTGAGGTGCTCTTTTTCTTCGATGTTCTTAGAGTGGTGAAGGCGTTCTGTGAGTACCCAAAGCAAGCCGAGGCTGAGCATCATGCCCATGAACGGAGGCAAGTGGGTGACCGTCTTGAACACCGGCACGAACAACAACCCCCCGACTCCTGCGGCGAACACGAGGTTGCGCTCGAAAGGCGTGGTGGGGTCCCACTGTTCCTCCTCCACTTCGGCCGGTCGCTCAACCTCACCTTTGAGCCGCAAGCTCAACACGCCGAGCGGGACGAGCAAGCACACGATGCTCGGCAAAATCAGGTGCGTGATGATGGTGCTGGTGCCCAGTTGGCCCCCAATCCAAAGCATGGTCGTCGTGACGTCGCCAATGGGCGACCACGCTCCGCCCGCGTTGGCTGAAATGACCACCATCCCGGCAAAGAGCCATCGGGTTTGACGGTCGTCGATGAGCTTGCGCAGCAGCGACACCATGACAATCGAGGTGGTGAGGTTGTCCAGCAACGCCGAGAAAAAGAAGGTCAGGACGCAGACAATCCAAAGCATTTTGACCTTGCTCCGCGTTTGGATTTTGTCCGTTATCACCCGGAAACCTTCGTGCGCATCGACGAGCTCCACGATGGTCATCGCACCCATGAGGAAAAAGAGGATGCTGCTGATTTCCTCCATGTGGTGCAGCAACCGATGCTCAAAAAATTGGGCCAATCCGCCGCGACCGCTGCCCAGGTGGTCGGCTGCAAACAAATGGAATTCCTCCGCCAAGTGCGCAGGGACGTTGTGGAATCCCAGCACGAACAAAGCCCAGCAGACCGTGCCCGTCACCAACGCTGAAGCAGCCTTGTCGATGTGAATGTTGTGTTCGAGGGCGATGAAGGCGTATCCGAGGACGAACACGCCAAGAATGAGAAGGTCCATGTGCAGGTAGTTCAGAGCGAAGATGGGAAAGAAACGGCGCTTGGAGGTTGGGAGTGAGAAAACTTGCTCACACGAGGAACCCCAGCGCCCGTTCAAACGCCTTCGCAGTCACGTGCTTCTGTTCCGGATGTTCCCGATGAACGGCCGCCAACGCCTCCCGAATCGTGTTGGAGGTGTCTTGGAAAATGGCCGCGTCCGTCATGTCGACGTCTTCGTCGCTCATCAGATAAGCGAACACCCTTGCCATCCCGCAATTGGCGATGAAGTCTGGAATAACTGCCAAGTGTTGGTCCGCGTACTCCGCGATGGGTCCATAGAAAATCTCCGAATCGGCAAATGGCACGTTGGCTCCGGCAGAAATGACTTCCACTCCGGCAGCGACCATGCGCTCCACTTGGTCTCGAGTCACAAGCCTGCTCGCTGCACAAGGGAGGAAGACCTCCGCAGGAAGGTCCCAAATCGCTGCGTTGACCTCGTCAAACGACTGCAGATCTGCAGTCTTCAGCGCGTTGCCCTCCTTCGCCAAAAACAAGTCTTTCACCTCGTCGTACGACAGGCCGTCAGGCCGAATGAGACCTCCTACGCGGTCGATGATTCCGACAATGGACGCCCCCGCTTGAGCGAGGTAGAGCGCAGCCGCGGCGCCGACGTTTCCCCAACCTTGAACGACCACGCGCTTGTCCTTCACCGAACTGCCATGCAGGTCGTAGAAATGCCGAACCGACTCGCTCACGCCGTACCCCGTGATGAGGTCAGCCACACGAATCTTGCGCAGCACATCAGGGCTGATGGCCGGGTCTTCCACGGGCTGCGAAACGCCTTGGCGGAGGTTGCCAATGCGGCGGACTTTTTGGGCTTCGTTGGGCTGGAAATGGCCACTGAACACCCCTTCCTGGGGGTGCCAAACCCCGTTCGCCTCCGTCATTGGAATGACTTCGTGGATTTCGTCGACATTCAGGTCGCCGCCGGTGCCGTAGTAATGCTTCAGGAGCGGGGTGACCGCCTTGTACCAACGCTCGAGCACGCCCTTTTTGCGCGGGTCAGACGGGTCGAAGTCGATGCCGCTCTTGGCACCGCCAATGTGGGGTCCCGAGACCGTGAACTTGACCTCCATGGTCTTCGCCAAACTTTCCACTTCGCGCTGGTCCAACCCCGGACGCATTCGCGTTCCGCCCCCTGCCGCACCTCCCCGCAACGAGTTGATTACCACCCATCCACGCGCTTCAGTTTCGCTGTCCTGCCACGCAAAAACAATCTCAGGTGCGCGGTCTTCGTAGGCTTTCAAAAGGTCTTTCATGCTGGTCATTTCAGAGCGCCGCGAAGGTAGGTCAAACTCGCGCCACGTCCGGCCCGGGACCCCACAACGCACCGCCCGAAGAAGGCGCCGAAGCTCCAGTCACGCTCGGCAAAGTGGTGGGGATGCCGAGCCAACGAAGCAGGCCCAGCCACGCAAACACGAGTGCCTCCTTGCCGTGAACGAGGTCCAGCTCCGGGACGTCCCAAACAATGCCTCGGTCGGCACCGGCCTCGTTCAGGGCCTGCATCAAAGCGGGGTTGAGGGCACCTCCTCCCGTCACGAGAACGCGGGCGCCGGACGGGACGTCGCGCGCCACGGCCCAGCTTGCGTAAGCCACGGCCGTGGCCAAGACGTCCTCCAAGCGATGCTTCGCCCGGGCCTCTTCCGCCACGGGCCAAACTTCCTTCTCAAGCCATTCCCGGCCCAGGCTTTTGGGGGCGGGAGTCGCATGGAAGGAAAGCCCTTGCCACGACGTCAGGACGTCCGGGAGCACGTTGCCTTTCCGAGCCAGGGCTCCGTCGCGATCCATGTCCAGCCCGCGCTCCTCCACCAACCGATTCAAAAGCAAATTGGCCGGTCCGACGTCCCACGCCAGGCGCCCTCGTTCGGCGTCTTCCAGGCTGAGGTTGGCGAAGCCCCCCAAATTCAGCGCCACGTCCCACTCCCCAAACAATTCGCGGTCCGCCAAGGGAACGAGTGGCGCGCCCTGGCCTCCCAACGCAACGTCAAGTCGCCGCAAGTCGCTGACCACGGGTACACCCAATGCGGCGTGGAGCGTCGCCCCGCACCCGATTTGGGTGGTCCAACCCAGCTCGGGCTTGTGGAAGACCGTGTGGCCGTGGGACGAGACGAGGTCCGGAGTCCGTGGAGCATGTCGCGCCATCCAGGGCCCGACCACGGAAGCCGCCCAATCCGCCCAATCCCGATCCAACTGCATCAACCCCACCGCGCTCAATTCCATGGCCGACCAAAGGGCAGTCTGCAACGCTTCCGGATAGGGCAAGGTTTCTGTCTTCAGCAACTCGCAATCCCACCGGTCCGAGAACTCGATTTGGCGTGCGCGAACCAAGGCCACGTCGAGTCCGTCCACGGACGTCCCGCTCATCAGACCGACCGCAAGCCAACCTTCGGGAGGGCACCTCCTTGTATCTTCGCCGCGCATCGAGTGAAAAGTACGTCGCAGAAACGTGGCGGACTCCCTCGGAGTTTTGGACTTATTCACCTCCTCAAAAGGAAGCAGGCAATGAACCTCAACCTCACGGAAGAACAACTCGCGGTGCGCGACGCCGCGCGAGACTTCGCCCAAAACGTGCTCAAGCCCGGCGTCATCGAGCGGGACCGCGATCAACGTTTCCCCGCCGACGAAATCCGCCAACTCGGCGAGCTCGGCTTCATGGGCATGATGGTGGATCCGCAGTACGGCGGTTCAGGCATGGACACCGTGAGTTACGTGCTTGCCATGGAGGAAATCAGCAAGGTGGATGCCTCGGCGAGTGTGTGCATGAGCGTGAACAACTCACTCGTGTGCTATGGACTTCAGGAGTTTGGCACGGAGGAGCAGAAGCAGAAGTACCTCGTTCCGCTGGCGTCAGGCCAAAAAATCGGTGCCTTCTGTCTCTCCGAGCCGGAAGCCGGCTCCGACGCCACGTCGCAGCGCACCACGGCCATCGACATGGGGGACCACTACCTTCTTAACGGCACCAAGAACTGGATCACAAACGGCAACAGCGCCTCGACTTACCTCGTCATTGCCCAAACCGACGCCGACAAAGGCCACCGCGGCATCAACGCCCTCATCGTGGAGCGCGACATGCCGGGGTTCCAAATCGGCGCCAAGGAAGACAAGCTCGGCATTCGCGGCTCCGACACGCACACCCTGATGTTCCAGGACGTGAAAGTGCCCAAGGCGAACCGCCTTGGCGAGGATGGGTTTGGGTTCAAATTTGCCATGAAGACCCTAAGCGGGGGGCGAATCGGCATTGCGGCGCAAGCCCTCGGCATCGCGTCCGGCGCCATGGAACTGTCCCTCGCCTATTCGAAAGAGCGCAAGGCGTTTGGCAAAGAGATTCACAAGCACCAAGCCATTGCATTCAAGCTGGCCGACATGGCCACACAAATCGAGGCTGCGCGATTGCTTTGCCTCAAAGCAGCGGCCATCAAGGATGCCGGAGAGAACTACGACCTCGCTTCGTCGATGGCCAAGCTCTACGCCTCAGAGGTCGCCATGAAGCAAACCGTAGAAGCCGTCCAAATCCACGGCGGCTACGGCTACGTGAAAGAATACCACGTCGAGCGCTTGATGCGTGACGCCAAAATCACGCAGATTTACGAGGGAACCTCGGAAGTCCAGAAGATTGTCATCAGCCGGTCGGTTCTGAACGATTGAGCCTGACCGCAGGCTTGGACCTCATTCGACTTTTTCGTTTCGGGCGTTCCACACCGTGCGTTCGCCCCGAAGCCACGTCACGATTTCGTCGAGTCCGTCTCCGTCGACGTCCAAACTTTCGATTCGGTCCGCCCGGGTCGCTCCAGACAACCCCACTTCATCGCCTGAGCCGAGGGTGAATTCCCGCACCCAACCGGCGCCGTCCACAAACAGCACAGAGGTCCGGTCCAGGTTGGATCCCACGCGAAACACCGGAGCCTGGCGCGCATAAACCTGCACAGGCGTGGTGGCTCGGGTCGACCCGTCGCGCTTCAAGAGCTCCACCTGCCCGTTGTCACGTCCGACGTAGAGGTAGTCACGTGACCCGAGGCGCAGGTGCCGAAGATGCCTCACCGGCGAAGAAACGTCCACGCCGGTTGCGGGACGGTGACGCCATCCGGGCGTCGATTCTCCTTCGCGACGGAAGTTCTGGACCAACCCGTCCGCATCACATGCCACCAAGTACCGGTACTTCCGGGTTCCGTCGTAATCCACCAGCGCCCAAGCCGTCCAATTTCCGCTCTTCGGCCGAATCGGGAAACCCGTGACTTGCCGCCCTTTCACGTCGTACAAATGCAGCCCCGAGGGGAAACACACCATGGCTTGGTACTTGCCGTTCGCGTAGACGTCCACCTCCTCGACGCCGCCGACAAGGGCGCGTTCGACGAATTTTTGTCCCCAAACCACGGAGCCGTCTTCGGCACGCGCCACCAGCCCATTTTCCTCTTGAAACACCGTGATCACCCCTCGCGTGCGGTGGTTCCGGACCGCACCCAACACGCGTTCATCGGCTTCCGAGAACAGGATTCCTGTCTCGGCTCCGTTTCCGACCGTCGTCGCGGGCCCTTCGGACCTTGACGCATCGTTCTCGCCCTGAAACCAAACCACCCCGCCACCCGCAAGGAGCTCGCCGCGCCAGCCTCCCTCCTTGTCACGCCCCTCGCGCGCGCCGTCTAGCGGACGCCAAGTCCACTGGTCAGACCCGTTCACCACCACGTCGCCGTCCACCCAGTGAACGGACCACCCGCGCTCTTCCATGCCCGATTGAACCTCGTCATGCCAATCCTCGGCAACCCGAAATCGCCCTCCTTCTCTCCACCGCGTCGCGCCATCACTTACAGGAATGCCTCGTTCACGGAAGACTTGCTCTGCCTCGGCATTCGGCCAGCCAGGAGCCCCTTCAGCCGCCAGTCCCGACCACCAAACCTCTGGCACTCCCGCACCCTCAGGCGCCCAAAATTCCGAGGCGGGGAGCCCCACTGAGTCCAACTGTTCAGGGCTCCTTTCAGGCCAGACAATCCACCCTTCGCCTTTCCACGCCCAACCACCTGCCATGCGTGTCAACGAAGCGCCTGATTCGCCGTCCTTCCACCTGCGCGCCATCTCCCCGGGATCCTCGCTCCACGCGCTCAAGGCTTCCGTCGCGCCGCACAACCAGCCTCCGCGCCACGCCCGCTGCGACCATCCTTGCGGAATTGCCTGCCACGGCAAATCGCTGTGCCAAACTTCACCCCCCGCCTCGTCTTCGAACCTTCTGAACCACCTCCCGTCAGGAAGCGTCGCCCCCGGAATCCGCAGAGCGGCCTCGTCAGCCGAGACTTGTTCCCAAGTCGTCCAGCGATCGGATGCCCATCGCATGGGGTTTTCCGGCGGACCTGAACTTCCAGGCGCACTCACATGCAGACCGGCAGCAAGGGCCGCACAAAGCGTCGCAAAAAGAGGAAGAACCCAAGTTCGCATGGGTCGAAGTTCGGGGCCAAATTCAGGAAATCCGCACCCAATTGCTGCGGGCTTTCAACGCAGTTTCCAACGCTTCACGCAACGCATCGTGTTCGGGACGGCCTAAAGCCGGGTCGTCCTCGAGCACGGATTGCGCGAGGTAACGTGCGCTGGAGAGCAACGGCCTGTCCCGGACGAGGTCCGCGACTTTCAGGTCGGGGACGCCGCTTTGCTGCGTGCCCATCACGTCACCGGGACCCCGCAACTCCATGTCCACCTCCGCAATTTCAAAGCCGTCGTTGGTGCGGCACATGGTTTCGAGGCGCCGGCGCGCATCTTGCCCGAGGTCCGAGGACGACATCAAGATGCAGTAGCTCTGGCTCGCCCCGCGCCCCACGCGACCGCGCAATTGGTGGAGTTGCGACAACCCAAACCGCTCCGAACTTTCAATCACCATCACGCTCGCGTTGGGCACGTTGACCCCGACCTCGATGACCGTGGTGGCGACGAGGATTTGGGCTTGGCCCTTGGCAAAACGCTCCATTTCCCACGCCTTGTCTTCAGGTTTCATCCGCCCGTGCACGATGGCAACTTGGTACTGCGGCGGAGGGAAACGACGGACGATGCTTTCGTAGCCGTCCATCAAATCTTTGTGGTCGAGCGTCGCGCTTTCCTCAATGAGGGGGTACACAAGGTAAATCTGGCGGCCTTCGGCGATTTGGTCTTCCAAAAATTGGAACACTCCCAAACGAGAGGCATCCGTCCGGTGCACCGTCTGAATCGGTTTGCGACCTGGCGGCAATTCGTCCAAAATGCTCGCGTCCAAGTCACCGTACGCCGTCATTGCGAGCGTGCGCGGAATCGGCGTGGCTGTCATGACGAGGATGTGCGGAGCCACCTTGGCCTTCTTCCAAAGCTTGGCGCGTTGAGCCACCCCAAACCGGTGCTGCTCGTCAATGACGGCAAGCCCCAACCGCTCAAACACCACCGTTGGCTCGATCAACGCATGGGTTCCCACAAGGATGTCAATCTCCCCGGCTTTGAGGTCCTCCAGAATCGTCTTGCGCGGCACCCCCTTGACTGAACCCGTCAGGAGTTCCACCCGAACGTCCATGGGCCCCAAAAGTTCGCGAAGGCCCTCGAGGTGTTGTTGGGCCAAGATTTCAGTCGGTGCCATGATGGCTGCTTGGTAGCCGTTGTCCTTCGCGAGCAAGGCCGTGAGCAAGGCCACCACCGTCTTGCCGCTTCCCACGTCACCCTGGAGCAGGCGGTTCATGTGCCACCCCGTGTTGAGGTCGCTTCGGATTTCGCGGAGCACGCGCTTTTGGGCGTCCGTGAGCTCAAACGGCAAACGCTCGTGATAAAAGGTGTTGAACGCCTCGCCCACCTCCTCAAAACGCACTCCGAGCAGGTCCTGCGTGACCGTTTTTTTGTGTTGCAACAGGGTCAACTGCAACAAGAAAAGCTCTTCGAAGCGCAATCGGGTTTGCGCTTGTTCTGCCTCAACAGGCGTCGCGGGTTGATGCACTTTCCGAAAGGCCTCCGCACGGTTCAACAGTTTCATCTCCCGCAACACCCGTTCCGGCAGAGTCTCGGTCAACACGGGAGCCACCTCAAACGCAACATTGCGAATCAGCTTTGCCAGGCCCTGGCTGTTGAGGCCATGCCTTCCCAGCTTTTCCGTGCTGGAATAGACAGGGTGCAGGCCGTCTCCTTTGCGCGTTTCGTAGTGCGCGAGCAATTCCACCTCAGGGTGGGCAAGGTTCCATTTGCCCTTGTACAGGTTGGGCTTGCCGTAGACCACCACTTCCTTTTGGACGGGCAGGTTGCGAAAAATCCACTGCGCACCACGAAACCACTGAAGCTCCAACGTCGACTCGCCGTCGTCAAACACCGCAATCAGCCGGCTTCCCCGTGCCCCCCGTACTTCCTTGGCTTGGGTGATCACGCCGAGCATTTGCACGGCAGTGTGCTCACTTTGGATGTCGGCAATCCGGTGAAATTGACTTCGGTCCTCGTACCGAAATGGCAGGTGCAAGAGCAGGTCCATGCAGGTTCGGATGCCCAGCTCGGAAACAAGGGCGTCGGACCGTTTAGGCCCGACGCCTTTGAGAAATTCTACAGGAGTCGATGGGAGCACCTCAGCCATGGTTACGGCAAGCTACGTCCCCCGCCCCGTCAGACCAACATCAAAACGGGATTCTCCAAGTTTTGCTTGACCTCGTTGAGGAAAGCCGCACCCGTAGCACCGTCGACCACACGGTGGTCGCAGCTCAAGGTCACCTTCATGGTGTGGCCAGGAACCACGGCACCGTCACGCACCACAGGTACAGCCTGGATGCCCCCCACCGCGAGGATGCACGCATCCGGCGGGTTGATGATGGCCGTGAATTCGTCGATGCCAAACATGCCGAGGTTGGAAATCGTAAACGTGTTGCCCTCCCAATCGCTGGGTTGGAGCTTCTTGTCTTTTGCTTTTTGGGCAAACTCGCGCACTTCCACGCCAATCTCCCCAAACGACTTCACGTTCGCATGTCGCACCACAGGCACGAGCAAACCGTCTTCCACCGCCACAGCCACGCCGATGTGGACGTGTTCGTTGTAGCGAATGCGGTCCTCCAACCAGCTGCTGTTGACGGCAGGGTGATTTTTGAGGGCCATTGCGACGGCCTTCACCACCATGTCGTTGAAGCTCACTTTGTGCGGGCCACGGTCGTTGATGGCTTTGCGGGCCACCATGGCGGCGTCCATGTCGACGGTGAGGCTCAAGTAGAAGTGAGGCGCTGTGAACTTGCTCTCGGCCAAACGACGAGCAATCGTCTTGCGCATCTGCGACACCCCTACTTCCGTGAAACGCTCGACGGCGGTTGCGGCACTCGCACCGCCCCCTACGAACGCCTCAACATCGCGCTTCACAATCCGTCCACCTTCACCCGAACCGGGAATGAGCCCGAGGCTCAGGCCGCGATCCTCGGCAAGTTTCTTCGCCAACGGAGAAGCTTTTACGCGGCCGTTTGCCACCGCTGGCGCAGGAGCTGGTGCAACGGCTGCGGGAGCGACTGCTGGTGCGGGTGCTGCAGCTGGCGAAGGAGCCGGTGCCGCAGGTTCAGCCGGCGCAGGCGCCGGTGCAGGAGCGGGTGCCGGCGCTGCTTCCGCAGCGGGCTCAGCTTCGGACGAAGCCAACAATTCCGCAATGTCCTCGCCCTTTTCGCCAAGGACACAAAGTACGCTGTCCACAGGAGCTGTCCCTCCTTTTTCCACGCCGATGTGCAGCAAAACGCCGTCTTGGAAGGACTCGAATTCCATTGTGGCCTTGTCGGTCTCGATTTCAGCGAGCAACTCGCCGCTCTCCACCTCGTCGCCAATTTTTTTGTGCCACTCCGCGACGACCCCTTCGGTCATGGTGTCGCTCAGTTTGGGCATGCGAATGATTTCAGCCATGTCAGTCGTTCACAAAGGGGTAATCGGATTGCGTGTAGACGTCTTCGTACAATTCAGACGGGTCGGGAAGCGGGCTCTCTTCCGCGAACTTGATGGCCTCTTCGACTTGCGCCTTGACCTCTTTCTCCACGGACTTGAGGTCGTCCTCTGACATCCATTTGTTGTCCAAAATCACTCCACGAACATGCGTGATGGGGTCACGCTCGACGTAGCTCGCCACTTCGTCCTTGGTGCGGTACTTCTGGGGGTCGCTCATGGAGTGCCCTTTGTAGCGGTACGTCTGAATGTCCAACAATGTGGGGCCTTCGCCTTTTCGACCGCGCTCCGCCGCTTCAGAAATCGCGGCGCAAACCGCTTCGGGGCTCATGCCGTCCACCGTGGCAGAAGGCATGTTGTAACTCGCGCCCAGCGTCTCCAGGTCCGTCACGTTTGACGTGCGCTCCACTGAGGTACCCATGGCGTACTGGTTGTTTTCAATGATGAAGATCACCGGAAGCTTCCAAGTCATGGCCATGTTGAACGTCTCGTGCAACATGCCCTGCCGCGCCGCACCGTCTCCCATGAAGCAGACCGTCACGTGATCTTCTTTGCGGTATTTGTCCGCGAAGGCGATTCCTGCACCAAGGCCAATTTGACCACCGACAATGCCGTGTCCGCCAAAGAGGTTGCGCTCCTTGTCAAACATGTGCATGGATCCGCCTTTCCCCTTGCTCGTGCCTGTCTTTTTGCCGTACATCTCGGCCATCACATACTTGGGGTCCGTGCCCAGCACGAGTGGGTGCGCGTGGTCTCGGTAGGCCGTGATGACGCGGTCCGTTGGGCGGATGGCCTCACGCATGCCCGAAAGCACGGCTTCTTGTCCAATGTACAAGTGGCAGAATCCGCCAAATTTCTGTTGGATGTAGAGTTGACCACACCGTTCCTCAAACTTTCGCATGAGGTACATCTCGCGGAACCAACGTGTGTAGGTGTCCTTATTATGCGGCAGGTTGCTTTTCTTGACATCCTGCTTCCGACCTGCTTTTACAGGCTTTTTGGGGGCTGCAGCAGCAGTGGGTTGTGAAGTAGCCATCGCAATGGAGTTAACGCCCAAATATAGCGTTCAGCACCACCCGTTCGCCGGCCCAAGGGCACGGCTGCTCTTCGACCCTGTATCGTGTCCAAAATACACGTCTTTTGGGCCGGAATTGCAGCAACGCAACCTGTGCCTCGACGCACGCGTTGTACCTTCGCGTTCCGCTGAACGCAGGTCACCTGCCCGATTTGAAACCTTTCTTGCCCTTGCCTTCTCTGAACGACGTCTTACACCAACGCCCTTCCATTGGTCTTGAAGCCATTGAAAGCGTGGCCTTGATGGACCGGTTTGATTCCAAGTACGTCGTGCCCACGGATTGGCTCATAAACGTGTTGGAAGCCATGCCGGAACACGCCGTGCTCACCATTGAAAAGCAGGTTACGACGCGCTACAACAACCTTTACTTCGACACGCCAGAGGCTCGTTGCTTTGAGGACCACGTGCGAGGGCGTTCGGCCCGTTTCAAAGTTCGGATCCGGCATTACGCCAACACGGGTGTGGCGTTTTTGGAAGTGAAGAGGCGCGACGTGTACGGCAAAACAACCAAGGAACGCCTGGTGCGTCTCTCCGAACGAGCTTGGGATGCGCCACTCACAGAGCGCGAACGTGCCTTTGTGGCGCAACACGTGCCTTTTGCTAAAGAATTGAATCCTGTCCTTCAGAGTTCGTTCGAACGGTTCACCTTGGCCCATCTGGCTTCAGGCGAACGCATCACCTTTGACACCGACCTTTCTTTTGTGCGCCCTGGGAACCAAAAGGGGTGGATTCGCCCCGTCCCCCACCTCGCCGTGGTGGAATGGAAGCAACACGTGGTGAACCACCAAGGATCGCTGATTCAAGCCTTCCGGAGTCAGGCAGGACGCCGTGGACCTCTTGGCCGTTCGTTGCGGGTCTCCAAATTTGTCCTGGGCAGCGCCCAACTTGCCCCCAAGCGGCCAGTCAGAACGTACCGTTCTGCCTTGCGAGACCTCTCTCGCGCTGAACACTACGCTTCCAACCCGACCTTTGCTCCACAATCTCTCCTGCGATGACCCTTTCCCTTCTCACCTCACTCATTCTGCAATCGTCCTTCTCGTTGACCGAAGGATGGGGCGCATTGCTCGCACTGTTTGCGTTGAATTTGGTGTCCTCGTTGGTCGTGGTTCGCGTCATCTACCACATGGCGGCCAAACGCCGAGACTTCGTGTTCACCTTCATGCTCGTTTCCACGGCCGTGTTCCTTCTGTGCCGGTTGTTGGCTGGCGTTGAAATTGACTTGGCCTTCGCCTTGGGGCTGTTCGCCATTTTCGGAATCATCCGTTACCGAACCAACGCCATCCCGATTCGGGAAATGACCTACTTGTTCATCGTCATCACGTTGGCGGTAATCAATGCGCTCGCCCCGTTGGCCGCGACTTGGACCGAAATCATCTTGGCCAACACGTTGATTTGGGCGCTTTCCTTGGTCCTTGAACGGCTGTGGTTTGTGGAACATCTCGCCACCAAAATGGTGGTGTACGACCGAATTGACTTGCTTCACGAAGGAAAACGTGCCGAGTTAATTGCCGACCTCGAACGCCGTACCGGCGTGACCATCGTTCAACTCGAAATTGGAAAGGTGGATTTGCTGCGCGACACCGCGAATCTAAAAATTCACTTCTCGGCCGACAACGAGCCGGGGCACTTTGAGGAGTCTCAGTCCTGAGATTCGAGCAAGACCACAGCATGGGCGCTGATGCCTTGCTCTAGACCGACAAATCCGAGCTTTTCGGTGGTCGTGGCCTTGATTCCAATCCGGTCTACGTCGGCTTCCAACAAGTCCGCAACGCACTGGCGCATGGCCGGAATGTGAGGCTTCAATTTGGGTCGCTGGAGGCACACCGTGGAATCCACGTTGGCCAGCTTCCATCCTCGCGTTTTGACCATCGCCCACGTTTCGCGCAACAAAATCTTGCTGTCGATGCCTTTGTAAGCCGGGTCCGTGTCTGGGAAGTGGGTGCCAATGTCGCCCAAAGCCAACGCGCCGAGCAAGGCGTCACAAATCACATGAAGCAGCACATCGGCGTCGCTGTGACCCACCGAACCCTTGGTGTGTGGAACGACCAGGCCTCCGATTACAAGGTCCTCGCCTTCGGCCAGTTGGTGAACGTCGTAGCCGTATCCGATGCGAAGACTCATTCTTCTCCCTGGATGTAATCCGCGAGGTCAGAGAATTGCATTCGCAAGGAGAACCGCAACGTGTTGGCAAGCGGGTTTTGCTGCGTCGTGCTGATCAAGTAACTCAAATCGACCGTAAACACGGTGTACTTGACGCCGGCACCCAACGTGATGAATTGACGGTTTCCCTTGCTGAAGTGCTCGTAGAAGTAGCCCGTCCGAAAGGCAAAGACGTCGGCGAAGTTGTATTCCAAACCTGCGCCGAGGTTGACCTCCCGCAACTCCTCCTTTAACCGACTTCCCTCAAGCACAGCGGCTTCTCCCTCGTTGTCGATGGTCACAATCCCAGGCGCATCGTAAAAACTCTGCACAATCCCTGTGGCAACCCCCACGTTGGGGTCCATTCCGCTCACAATCGGCAACGAGCCGTCTGGTCCAGGATTATTTCCGTAAATGGGCTGTGTTGGGACAAGAAGTTTGTTCGCATCCAGCGCCACTGTCAACCTGTTGTAGTCGTCGATTTCCGTTTCATACGCCGCCCCAATGCGCAGGTTGCTCGGGATGAAATCTCGGTTGGCGGTCTCGGTGTAAGACATCTTGGCGCCGAGGTTGCTCATGTTCAAACCCCAGCTGAACGTGCCGTCCTTCTTGCCCCAATCGGCTTGGTCGTTCACGTAATACATGCTCAAGTCCGCCGCCACGGAAATGCCAGGCTGGCTCTCCGCACCTTGAACCGCCGTTCCGCCAGTCAAATTGCTGTGAATGAAGCGCGCGGAAAATCCCCCGCTGAATCGGTCAGAAAACTTTTGGGAAAAGCCCCCATCCAAGCTCAATTCGGCGGGCTGAAAGTCCCGAATTGTCGTGCCTACCTCGTCCGTGAAAGTGATGTTTCCCAGGCTGAAGTAGCGAAGCGCCACGCCGTAGGCTTGACGCTGATTCAACCTGCGAACAGAACTCACGTAGGCCAAATTCATGTCGTCCACCAACGCCCGAAGCCATGGAGCGTAACTCAAACTCATCTCCACTTCGTTGGCTGTGAAGGCCATTTTGGCGGGGTTCCAGTGCATGCTGTTCGCGTCGGGCGACAAGGCCACACCGACGTCGCCCATGGCCCCCGAACGGGAATCCGGCGCAATCATCAAGAACGGCACGGCCGTGGTAATCGTGTTGAGCTGGAGCAGTTGGGTGGGGTCTTCCTCGGTGATTTGGGCCCACGACGTCGTAGGCGTCCAAAGTGCCACCGCAAGGAGGCTTGCACAAACAAGGGTAAGGAAATGCTTCATCGTAGAGCTGCCAAAGTTAATCATGAGTGTCACGCCTCATTCGGGTCGAAGAACGACAAGTTTGTCCGCGTATTGTGCGGAGTTGCCGAATTCGTTGGTCCAAGTGACGCGGAACACATACACGCCGGGGGTTACGAAACTGCCAGAAGAAGGTTTCAAGTCCCAAGACATGACGTCGTCGCGAAACCCAAGAACTTCGCCTTCGAACACTTGCTCGTGAACCTTTACTCCAGACGAATTGAACACCTGGAGTACCACTTCAGCGGCTTTGCACGCCTGGTTCCCAGTCATTCGGAAAGTCACCAGATCCACTGCGGGATTGGGAAAGGCCAACACCTCAAGCAACGCCACCTCCAAGGACGAAGCCACCACGAAGTGCGTGGTTGCTGTGGCGCTGTTGTTCGCCACGTCCCACACCTTCAATTCCAAGTCGTGCGGCCCTTCCGAGAGGTCCTGGAACGGAAATCGAATGGAGCCGCTTTGGTAGGTGTCCAAATCCGACACGAAATACTCGTTGAGCACGAAAGGCCGGCTTGCGTCGCCGTCCAAGATGGCCTTGGCGTCGTGGCCTATGCCGTTGCCTGAGGTGTTGATTCCGCTCGCATCGAAGACGCGGGCAAACAACCACGGGTCCTCGTGAACGACGTCCCCGGCCTGAAACAGGGTGTCGTTCATGAACAGCTCAAGAACCGGACCGTCCGAATCGTTGAGGGGATTCTCCGAAGTTCCTCCGATCACAAACGACTCCGAAAAACCGTGGGCGTCTGTTTGGTCGGACAACGCATAGCAACTTACGCGGCCAGCGCCGTAGGCGTAATTGATGTCGCGCGGAACGATGAACCGAAATTCAAACACCCCGTTTTCAACCGACGCCAGTCCCTTGTGAAGGATGTTCTGAAACACTTCGTAGGTAAAGGGACCTTCCGATTGATCGTTGTCCAACGTTGTCACGGAAGCCTGCTTGTCAAAGACCGTTGGAACAACCACCCCGTTGAATTCCGACAAGGTGTCGCCCGAAGCGTTGCCGACGTACCCTCGAATGACCACCTCGTCGAGCGAACGCATCGTGTCGGGCACTTGCGTCAGAAAGACACGCTCTTTAGGGTAAGCAAGTTCCATGGCAGGATCGCCCATGAGCGAAAAATTGCGGCTGTTGGTGTGGGAGGTGATTTCCTCCGAATTCTTGGTGTCTTTGTAGATGTCGCCCAAACACCTTCCCTCCACGTCGTTCAACGCCGTTTCAAAAAACGCCCTGTTCACCTGTTGGTTGCCGGAACTGTACACCGTTCGGGTGGTAGTCAAAAGCGCCACCCCACCCCCTTCGGGATTGAACAGAATCGCCTCACCTGCGGAGTAGATGTCGGGATCGTCGTACCTGAACAATTCGCACGTGGCGGTCATGAAGACGGGCATCCGTCGGAGGTTCGACCAGCCTTGAATCGTTTCCAAATTCAAAATTCGCTCGTGGGCCCACCCCCGCTCGCCGCCGTGGCCGATGTAGTTGACCACGAGTGCCCCTTCGTCGACGCGCCGGGCAATTTCGGCAGCTGCATCGTCGTACCTCTCGCCGCCAGGCGTGTTGGTTTGGACGTACGCGTCAGGATAGACCTTCACGACGTCGTATTCGTTGTGATTGGCTCGGATGGTCGCGCTGTGTTCTTCACTGTTTTCCATGTACCGGTGGCCGTCTTGATTGTTCCCGTCTTGATCGTCAGAGACAAACAACACGCGGTTCCGCCAAGGTCCGTAAACGCTGCTGCCGTTAGGGTCCAAGCACGAGGCTGCGTCGCCTGCCGCCTCATCCAAGCCCAGGTACGTTGCCACTTTGCCCACCACGGCCCACGCTGATTCCAAATCCGGCGCAGGGATTCTGCCCACCCCCAACTGCAACAAATCTTCCGGACGTTCTCCTTGACCGTCCGCGGTTAGCGCGAAATAATCGTCCGAGATGTAGCTCGTGGTGGTTTGGAGTGACTCGGAGGAGTAGTGCCCAACCACCGTTGTGCCGTTGCCCGGCACGTTCCGATTCTCGTAGGACGCGTCGCCAAACAACAAGAGGTACCTCGGCGGATCCACCTCCCCTGCGCTCGCAGCGGCACGATCTTGCAGCATCATCATGAGCATCTTGATGGCCGTGGGGTCAGAAACCCCGGAACTGAACGCGTCGAAGACGTCCTGCTGAAGAACTACCGCAACGCGCTTGCCGAGGAGGGCGTGGATTTGGGCCAAGGAATCCGCAGCAGGAAGCAGGTTGGGAACTGTGACCACCACGTAATCCACTTCTCCCAATCCGTGCACGTTGCTGTTGCTTGCCGGCCCGAGGACCTCGGGACGTTTTGCGCTCGACCAACGGAACGCCAAAAAGCGCTTGGGAACGAGGCCCAATGCGCTTTTCCACGAGGTGCTTCCACTCGCATTGGAAGTCGCCATGCGCTGCACGTCAAGCGGGTCGGACACGTCCCAAACTTCGTCTGGACTGGCACCCCCCATCACCCACTCCGCGCTGGTCACCGCCTCGCCATTGGCGTTCACAGGAAGCCCATTGACCGGGAATTGTCCGTTCGAATAGACCAACAGTTGCGGGGCCTGGTAGGTGAGGTAATCCACCCAAGCGTTGGCGTCGTCGGTTCCCGGAGCAAACGTTGCAAGCACTTGAACCGCGTTGCCCGAAAGCGGCGCACTCAACTCGCCTCCGACGTATTTCGCGTAAGACAACGACGAGGGGGTCAACAGGTTGTCTGTCAAGACCGTGGACGTGCCTTCAAACGTGTACTGCAACTGGGAGGCCGTGCCTGAACCGACGGTGCGCATCGCAGCGCCGAAGCGTACCACGGCCGTTTCGCCCTGCACAGCGTTGGGCACGGGCACGTTCCACGTCGTGGAATTGGCTCCGAGCGCAGAAAGCCGCTGACCAAACCAATTTCGACCCGATTTGATCAGGTTCGTTGTGTGATCTTCCTCCGCCCCAAAGGCCGTGTGCGACGTCCGGATTTCTTCGGCCTCTCCTTCAAATGATGGCGCCTCCAAGATTTCAGTCAACGCGAGAGATGCCGGTGCATCCACCCGCAAGAACCACTTGGCGGTGTCACCCCAAAGCGGAGAGGTGTAAATCCATCCGTCCTCCGCGTCCCAGCGCCACGACGCGTGGTCAGGCGCGTACCAGCAAAGCTCGTCTCCGGGATCGAAAGAGCCGTCTTCCAGCCCGCGCAATGCGACGCGTTGCTGCGGGACGTCCAAAGGCCGCTCCGCATCGTTTTCCAAAGGCAAGGCCTGTCCGCCGTGTCCAAACAACCGCAACGCACCCGGCACCACGTCCGCAGGGTTCAGCCCAGAAGCCACGAGCTCGTCGTAGCCGAGGCAATGAACGCCTTCGGATGTCGTGGCAAATGCATACCACGATCCTTGCGCACGCACGCTTTCCAACGGCCAATTCCGAATCACCCTTTCTGACGGTTGCGGAGAAGCACCCAAGGTCGCTTCGAGGCGGACCAACCGTTCCCAATTCCCATGCCGCCAACGAACGACCGGCCCCGTGGCCCGCAACCTCGACACTCCGTTGACGTTCACCGCCTCCCACGCCCATTCCCCGGAGGTCCTGCGCCATTGCGATTCAATCTCCAAATGCAAGTCGTGTTCCACAGGGACCCACGTGGTTTGGTGATCCAAGAGCTCGACGCCAGCCCACGTTCCTACCTCGGCCGATTGCCACACGTCCTCAACGCTACCTCCAGCACGCCGAACCACCTCAGCCACACGGCCTTGTTCCCATTCCAATTCCACCTGACAAACCGGGTAATCAACCTCAAATTGGGTGACGGTCTGAGCCTGAGACGCCGGAAACAGACCGAAGGTGCACTCCACAATTCCCAGAGCGATTGCATACCAAAACACCTTCCACCCACGTTGGAATGTGAACAACCTTCCCGAAGCGTCAGGAGGCAAGAGGCGTGAATCGTGCATTTTCGCAGAAGAATTAAGGACGGTCATGCGGACAACCGACAAGACACATACGCACAAAGGTGAGGCATATTGCCTCATACCGCACCACCCAAAGCCTTGGGAGGAGACCCCGAATTGGCCTGCCCCCAACACCGCCACCTCGCCAAATTTCCGTAATATTGTGGGTTCAACAGTCCGTTCGACCATGACGAAATTCACCTCCTGCCTTTTGCTCATCGCACTTGCGAGTGCCTTGCTCGTGGTTGTAGCCCCTCAGGAAGGCCGCGCTCAAGATCCCGAATTCTCTCAGTTTTATTCGAATCCGTTGCTTCTGAACCCGGCTTTTGCGGGAACAGCTCGCGGCCCAAGGGTGGTGATGACACACCGCAACCAATGGCCTGCAATGAGTGGTGCTTTCGAGACTCAAGCCGTGAGCTACGACCAGCACTTCAATTCGATTCAAGGTGGTTTGGGGTTGGTCGTGATGAACGACCAAGCTGGCCAAAACACCCTGACCACCACCCGCATCACTGGCATGTACTCCTACCAACAGGCCATCACACGGAAGTTGTCGTTGCGGATGGCGCTGGAAGCAAGCTACTTCCAAAAAGCCTTGGACTGGAGCAATTTGACATTTGGCGACATGATTGATCCACGTCGCGGATTCATTTTCGAAACTGAGGACACCCCGCGGGGAGAAACCGTGAAGAAAGTGGATTTTGGCGCCGGATTGCTGGCTTTCACTGAAAAGTTTTACGCTGGCGTCGCCGGTCACCACCTCAACGAACCCAACGAGAGTTTGGTGGTTGGGACGAGTCGTCTTCCCATGAAGATCACGGGGCACGCAGGTGCGAAACTTCCCCTCCAACGAAGCGTGAAAGGCATTGAAGCTTGGATTTCGCCCAACGTCTTGTACCGCCGTCAAGGGGAATTTCAACAACTTAACCTCGGGGTCTACGTGAGCAAAGGTCCTCTTGTAGCCGGGGTATGGCACCGTGGTTTCTTCTCGGACGACACGCGAGATGCGTTGATTGTGCTCCTCGGTGTGGAAACACCACTCATGCGGTTTGGATACAGTTACGACATCACCGTTTCCGACTTGACACCTGCGACAGGCGGGGCACATGAGATCAGCGTGGGAATGAAATTCGCCTCGCCGCAACGATCTAAGTTCAGAACCGTTTCCTGCCCTACGTTCTGACGAACATTTCTCCTGCATCCTACTCGAAACCTGAAAATTGAATCCTGACAACATGACGCAAAAGCACCTTTTTGGCTTGCTCGCGGTCGCCGCAAGTCTGATGACGCTCAACGGCTGCTATTACGAGCGATCTGGCGCCACCGGTTGGGCATACAACTTCCAAGACAACGGCGGTTTTGAACGCACTCCTTACTTCGAACAAGAAACCGGCCCTGGCCTGATTTTCGTCGAAGGCGGAACGTTCGCCATGGGACAAGTCGACGACGACCTGAATTATTCCTGGGACAACATTCCACGCAGAACCACCGTGTCGTCGTTCTACATGGATGAAACGGAAGTGACCAATCACTTTTGGACGGAATACCTCAACTGGCTGCAACGCATTTATGGGTCGTCGTACCCAGAAATCGTGGAGCGAGCTCTTCCAGACACCGCATCGTGGAGAAACAAGTTGGCGTACAACGAGCCCATGGTCAACTTCTACCTTCGCCACCCCGCCTACAGAGATTATCCTGTTGTGGGTGTCAGTTGGCTGCAGGCCAACGACTTCTGCCGGTGGCGATCCGATCGCGTAAACGAAGGCATCTTGATTCGGGAGGGATTGTTGGTTCACAACCCCGACGCGCAAATCGACGAAGAACATTTCACCACAGAATCCTACCTGAACGGCCAATATCAGGGTGAGCGCCTCCGTGAGGGACTTCCGAGCTACCAACTCAATTCAGAATGGAGGGACCTTCGCGTCGAAGACGGGGTCTTGCTTCCGGATTACCGCCTGCCTACCGAAGCAGAATGGGAATTCGCCGCATTGGGACTCATCGGCAACAGCTTGGGCGAACTCGTGGCTGAACGCAAAACCTACCCCTGGAACGGTCACTTTGTGCGCAACGGTGACAGCCGCTCGGGCGGCTACGGTTCCATAAACGCCAACTTTGTCAAAGGAAACGGCGACTACATGGGTGTTGCCGGGGCCTTGGATGACTTCGGGGACATTACAGTCAACGTTTACACCTACGCGCCGAACGACTACGGCCTGTACAACATGGCTGGAAACGTCAACGAATGGGTCATGGACGTTTACCGCCCGCTTTCCATTCAAGACAACAACGAATTCCGCCCCTTCCGCGGCAACGTTTACAAAACGAAGGTGTTGGATGCTGAAGGCAAACCCGTCGACAAATACGATTACGTGGTTTACAACATTGAAGGGGTGAAAGCCTTCTTGGAAGCCTACGAGAAAGACGGAAACTCGGTTCAAATTTTCACTCCCGAAGACTTGGACTTGATGGGCAACCTGAACTCCAAAGTCTCGGAGGCCGAGGAGCGTCTCAAAGGCCAGCGCTTTGAAGAAGCACAGACCTTGATGCAGGACGCCATGGATTTGATCGTCGACAGTGACGCGTTGGCCGCCGCGGATCTTCGGAAGGGCTTCAGCTCCAACATTGAAGCCGTTCCTGGTCAAATGCAAAAGCGCAACGAATCGCTCGAAGAAAATTTGACCCGAACCAACTACCGCATCGCGGACAACATCGACTACCTCGACGGCGACCGCAACAGTTCGTTTGATTTCGCTGCGCAGAGTGCTGAGGAAGATCAATTGAAGAACAAGCGAGTCTACAATTTCGGGGGGTCAACACTCATCAGCAACCGCAGTCGAGTCTACAAAGGCGGCGGCTGGGACGACCGAGCTTACTTCCTGATTCCAGGGACCCGCCGGTACCTCGACGAGCGTCAGAGTTCAGCCTCAATCGGTTTTCGCTGTGCCATGGATCGCCTCGGCACCCCCGTGCCGTTCAGCGGCCAATGACACTCACTTCCCCAACGGAAAGTCAACAACTCAACATTTCAAAACCCCACGGAAAACCCCGTGGGGTTTTTCTTTGTGACGCATCATGCTGGAATTGCCCTCTTCCCTCCTCGAGCGACTTCTAAACGCTCGTGACAACGCTTCAGGCGTGTCAACCGACACGCGTGCCGAGTTGACGGGAAACGTGTTTTGGGCGCTTCGAGGAGCCAATTTTGACGGCAACACCTACGTGACTCAGGCCCTGGATTCGGGTGCGTGCCATGCCGTGACGACGGACAAAACGTGGGAAGGGCACCCCGACGTGACAGTCGTGCCCGACGAATTGGGCGCGTTGCAACGATTGGCTTGGGCCTACCGTCGCAGATGGTCTTGTCCGGTTTTGGCGTTGACCGGAAGCAACGGCAAAACCACAACCAAAGAACTTATTCGAGATGTGCTCGCCTCAGCGTTTGAGGTACATGCCACCAAGGGCAACTTCAACAACCACATTGGCGTCCCCTTGACGCTGCTGAACGCTCCCGCCGATCCGGAGTTTGTCGTGGTGGAAATGGGCGCCAACCACCGCGGAGAAATTGCGGCGTTGGCATCCATCGCGGAGCCAACCCACGGATACATCACCAACATTGGTCTGGCGCACTTGGATGGATTTGGAGGTGAACACGGCGTGTACCTCGGCAAGAAAGAACTGTTCGATCACCTGGAACATCGAGGAGGTCATGCTTTCGTCCAAGAAGCCGACACCAAAGTGATTCAAGCCGCCCAAGACGTGGTAGATCAGGTGAAGGTCAACACCCCAGATTGGCGGTGGAGCGCCCCGATGGAAGGGGAAGCCGGGGGACAGGTTACCTCCGACCGCGGCGATTCGTTTCAAGTCCAACTCGAAGGCAGCTACAACCTGCCCAACGTGGTGGCCGCATATGTCGTAGGGAGGCATTTCAGTGTTTCTGAACAAGACGCGCAACAAGCCTTGTCGTCTTACCAACCGACCAACCAGCGATCGCAGGCCGTCAACACGTCTCGAAATTGGGTGCTGCTCGACGCCTACAACGCCAACCCGTCAAGCGTCAGCCATGCCGTGAACGACTTTGCATCGCGAGGACACGCCGCCCCACTCGTCCTTCTGGGTGACATGGCTGAATTGGGCGAAGTCAGTGCCGAGGCACATCGCGACGTAGCCGCACTCGCCCTGCAGCACGGACTGGAGTTGTGGACTGTGGGGGATTGGTTTGGCCAGGCGCAAGCCGCTTCGGAAAATGCAAATTGGACGCATTGGCCGTCCTTTGAGGAGCTTCAACAAGCCTTGGAATCCACTCCCCTTTCAGGCAGGCAAGTGCTCGTGAAAGGCAGCCGAAGTGCCCGACTGGAGCGGCTCCTTCCGAGCCTTTAAGTCGTGGCTTCGCGAAGTATCTTTGCATCCATGTCGCTGATTGAAGAACTGAAATGGCGTGGGCTCCTGCATGACATCATGCCGGGCACCGAAGAATTGATGGCGCAAGAGCGCGTGAAGGCCTACGTGGGCTTCGACCCTACGGCAGACAGCCTCCACATCGGCAATTTGGTTCCAATCATGTTGCTCGTGCATTGGCAACGAGCTGGCCACACGCCGGTCGCCCTCGTGGGAGGGGCAACAGGCATGGTTGGCGATCCGAGCGGCAAAACTGCCGAGCGGCAGTTCCTCGACCTCGACGTGCTGGAGCACAACCTGGCTTGCCAAAAAGCGCAACTGGAGAAGTTTTTGGACTTCCAAGGAGACAACGCAGCCACGGTCGTAAACAACTACGATTGGTTCAAGGACTTCACGTTCCTCGACTTCATTCGCGACGTGGGCAAGCACATCACCGTCAACTACATGATGGCGAAGGACAGCGTGAAAAACCGGCTTGAAAGCGGCATGAGCTTCACCGAATTCACCTACCAATTGGTCCAAGGCTACGACTTTTACCACCTGTGGAAGGAGCATGGCGTCAAAGTCCAAATGGGCGGAAGCGACCAGTGGGGCAACATCGTCACCGGAACCGAGCTCGTTCGACGCAAGGGAGGTGGTCAAGCTTTTGCCATCACGGCTCCCCTCATCACAAAAGCCGACGGTTCGAAATTTGGAAAGAGCGAGGGCGGCAACGTTTGGCTCGACAAAAACCGTACCTCGGCGTACAAATTTTACCAGTACTGGATCAACGCTGCGGACGAAGACGCCTCTCGTTACCTGCGTATTTTCACCTTGCTCCCGCGGGAAGAAATTGAGGCCCTGGAGGTCGCCCACGCAGCCAACCCCGGCGCACGTGCCATGCAAAAAGCCCTGGCCGAAGATGTGACTCGACGGATCCACGGCCAAGCTGATTTGGACACCGCGGTGGCCGCCAGCAACCTGCTCTTTGGGAAAAGCACGGAGGACGATTTGAGGGCGCTTCCCGAGTCCGAACTCCTTTCCGTGTTTGAAGGCGTTCCGCAACGTGAAGTTTCACGAAACGACCTCCAGGCAGGAATTGGCATCGTGGACTTGCTGGCAGGCGGGGAAGGTGCATTCTTGGCTTCCAACGGAGAAGCTCGACGCGCCCTGAAAGAAGGAAGCGTAAGCGTCAACAAAACCAAGGTGGACGAACAAAAAGTCGTCTCCGAATCTGACTTGGTTGGAAGCGGTTTGATTTTGCTTCAGCGCGGCAAGAAAAATTACTTTCTGGTTCGCGTTTCGGGGTGACTCGGGGCTTTGAGAGCCTCAGCTGAAGAGGAGCGTCAAATCGCGCCCCTCCACCACATACAGGAACACCACAAGCAACACAGAGACCACCAGCCCGATGGTGGCTTTTCCAAGGTCGGAGAAGACCATGGTGGCGACGTTTCGACCGTCCACCTTCGTTTCTTCAAGACGCATGCGAAGGGCCACTTCGCGTCCTGCCAACATGCCCAAAAACACCCATGTCGTGCTCATGGGGATCTTGGCCCCAATCCCCAGCATGTCAAATTTGAAAAGCAGCAGCACAAGGCCGTAGAAAAAGTCGATGAAGGTGGCCGACCGAATGTCCTGCGTGTTCGTCTTGACGCGAACGATTTCCTGAATCTTTCCGCCTCGCCGGTAAAAGATGTAACCAAGCATGGCCAAAAGCGTGACCAGCGCAAAGGCGAACGTCCCAACGCCAACTTCCCTCGGATCGCCCAAATAGACCATGATGTTCACCAAATCTTGCGTCAGCCACTGGCTCCACAAGAACCCTGTGGACGTCCATTGCAAAGCTGTCCAGAAATTGCGATTGGTCCACAGCCCGTGGTCCTCCCCCTCGAACGGATGACGCATGAAGAGCCGCTCGGTCACCCGGCTCAACAACACAAAGGCAAAGATGGCAAACGTGAACGCAACCCCGTACCCGCCCAAGCTTTTGATGAGCATTTGAGGCAGCGCCTTGGGCGCAAAAAACGTCAGCACCAGAAAGGTGGTGCTTACAGGAATGCCCAGCCGGGTGATGAATAGCAACGCGAGAGGAGGCAAGACGTACCACGCACTGATGGTCGGAAAAACCTGACCGTCCTTGAAGATGCCGTCGTATTTCCCGAAGGTCAAATCGTCTCCCTTGCCCCCCAAATATTCTCCATACCCGAGGTATCCCAAGGTGACAACCACCGCCATGATGCCTCCTGCAAACAACCACAAATGCCACCACTTTCGACGCTCGTTTGACACCAGGAATGTTCCCAAAGTTTGGATGCTGTCATTTCCCACCACCGAATAAGCAGCGAGGGCAAAACCGAGCAGGGCAAATAGGGATTCCACGGTGTTGCAGTTGCGGCCGCAAGATGCCCCACGATTGTCAGTCTGCCAACGAAATCGAGCATTGAATTCACGGAGCAGCCAAGAGACTGCAACCACGCACCTCTGCTTCGTCATTGCGCCCCATCAACTTCAGTCCCTTCTCCGTGGCTTGTGCCGCATCTCCAGTGGCCAAGAATGCACAACTGTGCACGTTTGCCAAGTCCAGCACATCCAAACGTCCGGTTTCACCGGGGTTGGCCAAAGCTCGGGGATCCCGTGATTCCCGTACGATGGGGTGCACCCAGTCGGGAAAGCGATGATGCTCCCCGTCCGTGGCGTATCCCTGAGACAACATTTCTGTCATTCCGTACTCTGAGGCCACGCGAATGCGCGGAAGTACGGCTCGAATTCGAGCGTGGACCTCTTCGCGGATGGGCTCCACCTCTCGGCCTTTCATGCCGCCCGTTTCCATCAACGTCACTTCCCCCCAGGGGATGTTTTGCAGCCATTCTGGACGGCTTTTCAATTCCTCCGTCCAGTCCAAAATCGCCCAAGTCACTCCGAAAAGGACCAATGGACGGCGGCCGGGGGTGGCGGCCCAGGATTGAATTTGGGATTGAAGTGCCTTGTGGTCGTGCATCAGCATGCCGCCGTCGTGTCCATCCGATCGATGCATGAAATGCGAAACCATGGCGAGCAACGAGGCGTCTTCTCGCCCCAAGTAGCCGGGGAGCAAGCCCAACCACGAATGCGATTCGACTCCACGATCCCAAACGGCAGACCACGCCAATTCCGTCACCTTCTGGTACCACAACATGCCTTTGGAATCCAGCTCGTGGGTCGCCCGAAGCGTCGTCGACGTGGTTCCTGAACTGCGAAAACTGTGGCAAGGCTCCCAAGTCCCGGAACGAACTGGGTGAAATTTGAAGATCTCGACGGGCATGCACGGAATGTCTTGAGTTCGAGAAACGGCGTCAGGGTTCACGGCCAGCGAATGGACAAACGACCGGTACGTGGGGTTGTGGGTCGCTTGCCAACGAAACAGCGCCAACGCACATTCCTCCCATGGGGCTCCCTCCGGGTTCTCCATCCAAGCACCAAGCATACCTCGAACCTCGTCGAGCGTCGCATCCGTTCCCCAACCGTGAAAGCGCCGAGCCATGCCACAAAGTTCGGAACTCTTCGGTCATCGACGTAAGTTTGGGACATGAGACGCATGTGGTTTTGGGGAATGATGGGCACCGTACTCGGATTCGATACGGGATGTCTGCCTGACCCCAACTACCCCGACGAACCGACCTTGGCCTTTGAGCAACTCGACCCCAGATCGGACGGGACTGCCAAGCTCATCCTTGGGTTTACAGACGGCGACGGCAACGTGGGACTGACTCAAGCCGACACCCTCCCTCCGTTCTGCGCCACTTGCGAACACCACTTCAATTTGGTTGGCGAATACCAGGAATGGGATGGGGGAGAATGGGTTGTTCCGACGTTGCTTGTCCCCTATGCCTACAGGGTGCCTGTGGCGACACCTACGGGTTCAAGTCCCGCATTGGATGGCACGATTGAAGTGGAATTGACCTCGTGGTACCTTTTCGGAACCGAAGCCGACTCGGTGAGGTTTGCTTGGACCCTTTGGGACCGAGACCTCAACCCCAGCAACGAAGCAGTCACAACGGCGGTTGCCGTCCCTTAATCTTCTTCCCCCCAAGCTCCTGACAACTGGGAACTCACGTGTGCCACCCGGTCGCCGCACTCTTCGAGCGCGGAAATGAGCTCGTTGTAAAGCACGCCACTGGATGCTGGGTACTTGCCTCGCTCCACGTCCTTCAAGTGCTTTTCACGGAGGCGATCGCGCAAGGCATTGATTTTTCCTTCCACTTCAGCCACCGCCTCCAAATCCACGGACGTCGACTTTAGCTGGTTGTCCATGACTTGAATGGCTTCCTTGAGCAGTCCCAACATCTGAAGCACGTTGCTGCGTTGACGCGGCATGAAATACACCCCTTCCCTTTCCTTGGTCTCCAACTGCAACGCCATGTTCAGGAGCATGTCACCCACCCGTTCAAAGTCCGGATTGATGGCAGACAACGCAGCCAGCCGCCCGCTCAGCTCTGGGCTGAGTTCCTGTTGAGCCACGCCCGACAGTTTCGCGTTGATTGTTTGTTCGATGCGGTCGGTACGTTCTTCCCATTTGGCCACGTGATTCAACACGTCCGTGCGGTCTGCGGGTTCCAAAATGCCAAACAATTCTTCCACTCCTTGCACCATTCGCTTCAAAAGGGAGGCGCTGCGGCGGAAGTCGTTTTGGACTTCTTCCAAGCTGAGCCGCGCGTCGACGATTCGACCAGGAATTGGGGTGGTCGTATCACCTTCCATGTCCTCCACCCAAACCAATTTCTTGGACAACTTCACCAACGGATCAATGAAAAGCCCCATCACAAGGCCGTTGAGCACGTTGAACGCCGTGTGGAACATCGCTAGCGCGTAACCGTTGCGCACGTCGTCCGTCTCAGCGGCAGAAAACACGTTGGTCAAAATGTCCGCCATGACCGGCACAAGACCAATCATCCACAGCACTCCGAAGGCATTGATTAGGAAGTGAATTCGAGCCACCCGCTTTGCCGCACGGTTGCCAACCACGGCCGCCAAGTTGGCCGTCAGGGTGGTACCCACGTTTTCACCGAGTACCATGGCGAGCGCACTTTCAAGCCCAATCAAACCGGAAACCATGGCCGCCAACGTCAAGGCCGTTGCCGCAGAGGAAGATTGAATGAGTGCGGTCAGCGTCGCGCCAATGAGCAGAAAAAGCACGTTGTGCCCAATCCCCCCGCTGCCGTCAGGAAAGATGGACGTGAAGAGCTCGCGGGCGCCCACGCTTTCCATTTGGCCTTTGAGCAACCCCAAACCAATGAACAGGAGTGCAAAGCCAATCATGATGTTGGCTGCCTGACGCGGCAACCGACGCTCCATCAAGAGGAGTGGGACGGCCAAACCCGCAATGGGCAACGCCATGTCGCTGAGGGAAAATCCGCCCAACGACAAGACGATGAGCCACGCCGTGATGGTCGTGCCAATGTTGGCACCAAACAACACCCCCACCGATTCGCGAATGGTCAGCAGCCCGGCGTTCACCAAACTCACGAGCGTCACGGTGACGGCTGAACTCGACTGGAGCAGGCTCGTGACAAACAGGCCTGTCATGGTGCCGACCCACGTGCTCTGGGTAATGCTCGACAGAAATTCTCGAAACGACGTTGCAGAAACACGTCGAATGGCATCACTCAAGGTCCGCATTCCAAACAGGAACACCCCCAAGCCTCCCAGCACACTCAACAACCACTTGATCCAAATCATCGCGAGAAAGATAAAAGAAGGGCGCCTCATGGGCGCCCTTCCTGATTGCTTTCGTGTTGCCTCGAATTAGAAGGGACAGACCGCTCCGAAGTCCACGAGGAAGATCAAAAGGTCCGCCGTGGTGGTGGATCCGTCGCCGTTCAAATCGGAAGGGCAAGGGTTGGACACCGAGAACGTGCACGATCCGTCGTCCTGTGTCGCTCCAGCCGTGAAGTTGTCTGCATCGGCGTACGTGCAACCCGTGCAGTCGTAAGTGCACTGGCTTTCGTCGCCCAGCAACGCGCTGGCGTTGAAGTTGCACGCATTGGGGTTGTTGCAGCCAAAGGCGGACGAGTTGGCCGCACCCGGCGTACCGTTGTCCACCCATGACGCTTGCCAGTTGCCGCCGAAATCGTTGCCGTTGCCGACCGGAGTCGTCAAGTACGCCTCCAAGACCTCAGGGATGTACTCCAACGTTGCACAGCCTCCGTTGGGGCTTTCAATCCAGTTGTTGCCCAAGATGCCTTGTGCATCAGAAGGCCAAACACCAGAATTCGCATACGTCACAGCATTCACCACGTTCCCGAAGGCATCGCGGAGGGACAACGCCTCCCCAGAGTTGCTGAAGTTTCCTTGGTCCATTTGGAACACCTGGTAGCCGTTGCCACTGTAGTTCGCAGTGCCTGCCTCTGACACCGTGATGACGATGAATTCTCCAGCAGCAATGCTTGTTCCTTCTGGGAAGGCCAAACCGAGCTGATCCAACCCACCTGCCGTGTTGTAGAATTCGAAACCAGAAAGATCTGCAGCCAAATCTCCAACGTTCACCAGTTCCACGAACTCGTAGTCGAAGTCCGCACCTTGGCTGTTGCAAGGGTTGTAATGGATTTCGTTGATGAGGACGCTTGGCAACGTGTAGTAACACGTGGTGTTGTCTTCCAGAGTGGTGTTAGGGTTGTAGTTCAAGGCAGTCGGATCGGTGCAGCCTGTGATGACACATGAACCGTCATCCACCGTAGCAGAAGGATCGTAGTTGTCCGCCGAGGGGTCGGTGCATCCCGAAACGTTCGCACAAGAGCCGTCGTCTTCTGTCGCCAGGGCGTCGTAGTTAGGGAACGACGGGTCCGTGCAGCCAATTCGAGCGACGTCGGCTGTGTCACGTGGGCACAACTTCCAGTTGTTGTAGCTGAAGAAGTTGGGGCCGGTCACGCGGTAGTTGGCACCTTCTTCCACAATCGGGGTCATGACACCTGCCACGTCAGCGCTGTCGTTGATGGCGTTGTACCCGAGTGCTGCAACCATGCCCGTGCCGGCGCCGTCGCTCAGGAGCCATTCTCCGTACGTGGCATTCAGGCTGGCAACCTCACCCGTGATTTGCACGAGGACGCTTTCCCACTGCTCGTCGTTGATGGCTGAGGCCGCCAAGACCTCGGCAGCCGGAAGGGCGTTGCCCGAGGACTGCACGGTCGGAACCGCAGAAAGGATTTGGCGCAAACCGTAGACCACGCTCACGTTTCCAGCCACTTCAACTTGGTCTCCAACAGCCACCCCGGAGCCGATGACCCAAATGGCGGAGTAAGCACCCGTGCCGTTTTGAATCGCGTACGAAGGCTGACCCGCCAAAGCGCTGTTGTTGCCGTAAACCGCCGTCACAATGCCCGAGGTCACGACAGAACCAGCGAAGTTGCCGCTGTGAATTTCTTGAATCGTGAGGTTGGGAATGAAGATGCATGAGCCGTCGTCTTCCGTCGCCGAGGGGTCGTAGTTGACTGCCCCGGGGTCCGTGCATCCCGTGTTGTCCACCGCGCATGCGCCAGCAAAGGAGTGAACGCCGAGGTTGGTCCAATCGTCTTGCGGGTTCAAAATCCATTCCGTGTCGATGTCGTTGGTTCCTGCACTGGTCGCCCAGTCGCCGCCGTTTCCGGTAGACACGCCGGGCTTGCGAACGAGGGTCGCATTCTGAGTTGCGTTCAGGACACCTGCCACAGCAAAGCCTGAGCCGGGGTCTGCGCCAAGATTTCCAATCATGTCGACGATGGTCGTGTCACCGCCGGTGATTTGGGCCAACGCGAACGTGTCGTCGCCGTTGCTGAGGTAGGTGTACGTCATTCCTGCCTGGGCGAGGATGACGGGATCCGCGGAGGGGTGAGCCACAATGAACGTTCCGCCGGGAGCCACTTGCGAGCCTGCGGGGAAGTTGAACGTCCAGTAATCGAAATTGTCCGTGACGTACGTCGACGCTCCCAAATCGTCGCACCCGTTGCTGCAATTCGCAAAGGTGTATTCGTCCAAGAAGATGGGCGAAGACGTGGGGTTGTAGAGCTCCATGTACTTGTTGTTCGACGAACCTTCCGCGTATTCGGAGATGAAGAGTCCGCACTCACCACCAACGTATTCGCAGCTACCGTCATCCAACGAAGCCAGGTCGTTGTAGTTGGCTGCTCCTGAGTCTGTGCAGCCGAACAACAACACGTCTGCCGCATCGCGTGGCTGGATTTTGTACGCGCCAAACGAGTAATCGAGTGCCCCCGTCAACTGCAAATCGTTGCCCAGCGCCACGAGGCCCGCATCTATGGCATCGAAACCCGCGTCGTCCGCAGCCACTTCGCCTGATCCGTCCGACAGGGCCCATTCGCCATAGCCCAAACTCGGGTTGGTGACGGCCCCGGACACTTGCACAAGCACCCCTTCCCAAGGCTCCGTTCCGGCCTCAGCCGTGCTGAGAGACTCCGCTGCAGGCAAATCGTTGCCCTGGCTCTGAATCACCACGGCAGGGTTCGAGATTTGGGTTTTGCCAAAGTATTCCGAAACGGCACCGCTGACCTCGATTTGGTCGCCCAATTGAACCGGCACGTCCGGAGCGTACAACCACAATCCGCTGTAGGCTCCTTGACCGTCCTGAATGCTGACGTTGTTGCCGTAAACCCCCGTGACCACACCGGATGTCACCACCGTGCTGTCCGTGAAGATTTCCGTTTCCTGGCCAAGTTGAATGTCAGAAATGCTCGTGAGAGTCACCACCAAGCACGAACCGTCGTCGTAATCCGCAGCAGGGTTGTAATTCGCCGCTGCCGCGTTCGTGCAACCGCCGGTTCCCACGGTGACGGTGCCCACCATGCCGAGGGCAGCGTGCGAGCCGACGGAACAGTCGTACGTGTAGACTCCAGGAACCGTGAAGGTGAACGAGCCGATGCATACGCCTGCTGCGTCTCCCATCACGGGGCTGAAGAAAAAGGCCTCTGGGTTGCCGAAAGACAGGCCCGTTTGGGTGTCCACGTCGCCGTTGGCGTTGTGGTTGCCTCCCAGGTTGGTCCAAACCACCGTTTGGCCCACTTCAATGTTGAGGTCCTGGGGAACGAATTGAAAGCTGCTTGATTCCACAACCACGCCATCCACGTTGCAAGGATTGTCGAACAAGCAACTGCCGTCGTCTTGCGTCGCCGTGGCGTCGTAGTTGGTCGCATTCGGGTTCGTACATCCCAACACCGCCGCTCCGCAGCCGTCAAATGCGTGCACACCCAGGTTGGTCCAGTCGTCTGAATCGAGTACAATCCACTCGCTGTCGTCGGCGTTGGTGCCTGCACTGGTCACCCAGTCGCCGCCGTTGCCCGACTGAATCGAAGACTTTCGCACAAGGGTGTGGTTGGCCGTTCCGGCGGCAACGCCTGCGACGTCCCAGCCCGAACCGGGGTCGCCGTTCCAATCTCCGACAGCGTCAATCTGCACAAAGTTGGTCTCGTCGCCTTGCACCAGCATGAACCCGTCGTCCCCGTTGCTGAGGTAGGTGAACAAGTGATCTGCCTCCGCCAAAATCGTCGGATCCGAAGAACCGTGAGCCACGATGTAAACGTCGCCAGGTGCCACTACTGCACCCTCGGGAAAGGCGTTCCAATATTCGTACTCGCCAACAACGCTGGGGGCGTTGCTCACGTTTGGAAACGCGTACCCGGCCAAGTCCACCGTGTTAGAGGTTGGGTTGTAAATCTCCAAGTACTTGTTGTTGGAAGATCCTTCAGCGGCCTCCGAGAAAAAGAGGTTGTCGCATTGAGCCAGTGCCGATCCTGCTCCCAGAAAAAGGAAGGCTGCGGCGAGCCAAGTTGAAAAACGCATTGGGTTGGAATTAAAGGTTTTGGACGGGTGAAAGTAGTCATTCCTCGCCTAAATCAAGAACTTCACCGACGATTTTGCACGAAAGTCATCCACGGTTAACATAGACCTCTGACTTACGCATATAATCCTTACACAGCGGCCGGATTTAGTCGAAAAGCGTCGGACTTGGTGGAGCCCAAGAAAAGGACTTCCGATGCAGGGGCGTTGGGCCTTTTTCAACCAGCGCTTTTCGATGTGGAACCGTGGGGTAGCCGACGTTGGTCTCCCAACCGTAACCGGGATAGGTTTCTGCTGCCTTGAGCATGTAGTCGTCGCGGTGGGTTTTGGCCAAAATGCTTGCCGCCGCAATAGAAGCCACCTTGGCGTCGCCTTTGACCAAGCACGTGTGCGGTGGCATGTCAGGCGCGCTGACAAACCGATTTCCGTCGATCAGCAAGTGGTCGGGTGGAGCCACGAGGCCTCGCACGGCGCGGCGCATGGCCTCAAACGAAGCCTGGAGGATGTTGATGCGGTCGATCTCCTCAGGCGACACGAAAGCCACGGACCAGGTCACGGCCTTTTCTTCAATTTCAAGGCGCAGCCCGTTGCGCTGTGCAGCCGTGAGTTGTTTGCTGTCATTCAGGGCCAAGGTGCGGGCCACCTGGGGGGTGAGGACCACGGCCGCGGCGACAACCGGACCGGCGAGACATCCGCGTCCCGCCTCGTCGCAGCCTGCTTCAACCCGGCCCCGCACCACCTGACTCATCAACCGCTGTTTCATGCCGATTGCGGTTCGAGAAGACGGTCTAAGGCTCGGCTCACGAGCTCGGCCGTGCGGTCCCAAGAAAATTCCTTGGCGCGCGCCACACCCCGCTCCGAAGCCGAGCGCGCGGCCTCAGGCTGGCGCTCGAGGTTGGACATGGCGGACGCGATTTGGACGACGTCCCCCGGATCCACCATCGCAAACGCCGCGTCGCCGCACACCTCAGGCAAGGAAGTCACGTTGGAGGCAATCACCGGCACCCCACACGCCATCGCTTCCACCACCGGGATGCCGAATCCTTCAAACCACGGAACGAAGACCAACGCCTCAGCTCCGGCCACGGCCTGGACCAAATGCGCGCTGTTCAGCCGCCCAACGAAATGCACGCGGTGGGCCACCGAAGAATCGCCGAGGTCGTCCTCGTTCTTCCACATCGCTGCCCCCACCACCACGAGGTCCCAAGTTCCTCCTTCCTCAACGTACTTCTTGAAAGCCTTGAGCAACCCGTCGAGGTTCTTGCGCGGGTGGAGCGACCCGACGAACACCCAGTAAGGCCGCCCCCCAGCAAAATCTCGCTGCGCCGCGGTTTTTTCTGACGCGCTGGCCGGGACGAATTCCGGATCGGCCGCGTTGGGAAACACTTCAATGCCCCGGGACTCCAAGCCGTACGTTCCAACGAGGTCCGACTTGCTGAACTCCGAAACCGTTCCGAGGCACTGGGCTCGAAGCGCGTAGCGAGGAAATTCCGTTCGGTAATACCGGGCCCAAACATTTGGCAACCCTTCGGGACGGTGCTCAAAATTCAAATCGTGAATGACCGTCATCTGCGGAAACTCCGCGGGCATTGCTGTGGCGAGAGGTCCTTCAAGCGAAACAAACGCATCGGCCTTCCAACGTCGGAGCAGGCCACCGAGGGGCCGTCCAAACCACCACCGAATCAACCAGGGGCGGCGGGCCGGAATACGAATCCTCCGCACCTCGACGTTGGGACCCAGATGAAACATCTCGTCCTCCGGTCGGTCCACGACCAACAAGAATTGGTCGTCGGGACGCAGGGCCACGAGCCTCTCGAGGGTCCGAAGGGTGAATCGCCCGATTCCTTCCAACTTTCCCGGCACCAACAACCGACCGTTCAAGGCAATGCGCGCCATGTGCTCAAAGGTACCGCCCGCGCCCATTACCTTCGCGCCGGTTCACGACACAATCCCTGAACAAATGTCCTCTTCCAACCCCATGGAGTCCACCCATTTGTTGGTCTTCCTCTACCGCAACCTCAAGACCCTTGTGGCCGTCGGCCTCGTGGCTGCCTTGGCCGCAACCGGCGTAGCATTGATGCTCGACGAGTACTTTGAAAGCACCGTGGTGATGTTCGCCACCTCCCAGCACAGCATTGGGGAGCAGTTTTTTGAGGAAACCAAAAAGAACGACCTCCTCGCCTACGGAGAGACGGAAGACGCCGAGCGCCTGCTCCAAATCCTCAACTCCCACCGCATCCGGAACCGGATCATCGAGAAATACAACCTGTACACGCATTACGAAATCGACTCGACTGAGCCCGGCGCCAAGGCGGCCATGGGGTTGGCTTACAACGGAAACGTCAGTGCAAACTTGACGAGGTTTGGTTCCATCCAAGTGCGGGTCTTGGACACCGACCCAGAAGTGGCGCGCGACATGGCCAACGACATGGCCTACCTCGTCGACAGCGTCGCCAACAAAATGCGAAACGACCGGGCACGGGAAGCCTACGACTTGGCTGTCCGCACGTTGACCAAGACGTCGCAGCAAATCGCGGAAGCCGAAGACAGCCTCGCCACCTTGCACTCCCTGGGCATTTACGATTTCGAAGCGCAAGTGGAAGGCCTCACCGCCCAGTACGGGCAGGCCTTGGCGTCCAACAACCGCAGTGCTGCAGCAACCATCCAGAGCGACTTGGCCCGCATCAGCTCGCTCGCCAACGGCTACAACAACTTGTCGGCCTACCTCGAGGCGGCCTACGAACAGCAATCTCTGCTCAAAAAGCGCGTCGAGTTGATGCGAGTTGACGCGGAAACACAAATGTCGTCGTCGTTCATTGTGGACTACGCCAGCGCCGCGGACAAAAAAGCCAAGCCCGTTCGTTGGCTGATTGTGGTCATGACGTCGGTGGTGGCCGTGGCGGCAGCCTTCTTGGGCATGCTCGCTTGGGAAACGTTGCAACGCGCTCAACCCGCTCCGTAAACGTTGATGTCGGCCCCACGCGCAGGATGGTTGGCGGGCCTCGCCATGACGTTCCTGGCCCTCGCCGGGTGGGCCTTCGACGTGCCCCACGTTCTGGCCTTGCCTGCAGCCGTCCTTCTGATTTGGTGGGCCTTCGCGCGCGTCGACCTCTACCTGTCCGCCGTGCTTTTTCTGGTGCCGCTTTCGCTCAACCTGAGTGAGTTTGGGCTCGTTTCCATGGGATGGTACATGCCTACCGAACCCATGCTTTTCGCCCTGTTGCTCGTGTTTGTGGCCCGGACTTGTTCAGGCCAAACCCCCGACCGCGCCTTCCTTCGCCACCCCGCCACGTGGGTCGTTGGCGCAGGTTTTCTTTGGATGGGACTCACCATTTTGCCCAGCAGCCACATGGTCGTTTCTCTCAAAGCGTGGGTGGCGCGTGCGTGGTTTTTGGCCTCGTTTTACGTGCTGCTTGCCGCCTGGTTCCAATCCGACCCCAAGGCCCAGCGCCGTTTTCTCGCCCTCCTTCTTCTCCCCTTGTCTTTGGTCGTTGCGTACACCCTGGCAAGGCACGCGGATTACGGGTTCAGCAAGAGCGCCGGTCACTGGGTAATGAAACCCTTCTTCAAAGATCACACGTCCTACGGCGCCGTGTTGGCGATGATGTTGCCCCCTGCCGTGGCGATGGCCTGGAGAAAGAATCAATCCACCTTGTCCCAAGTTCTTTGGTGGCTCGGAGCAGGATGGCTTATGTTGGGCACGGTTCTTTCCTTCACCCGCGCAGCTTGGGTCAGCCTGGCGGCAGCGGCGGCACTGTGGGCCTTGATGCTTCTGGGGGTGCGGTTGAAAACCCTGATCGCCGCAGGGACAATCGGGCTGGTGGCGTTGGCATTCAGTTGGGACGCCTTGGTGATTCAACTTGAACGCAACAAACAGGATTCGTCGGACGATTTGGCCCAGCACGTGGAAAGCATTTCCAACGTCTCGAGCGACGACTCCAACCTCGAGCGCCTCAATCGGTGGTCGTGCGCCCTTGCCATGTTTCAGGAGAGGCCTCTTTTTGGTTTCGGCCCAGGGACGTACCAGTTTGAGTATGCGCCGTTCCAAACGTCCACCCTTCGCACCCGCATCAGCACCAACAACGCGGACCTTGGAAACGCCCACAGCGAGTACCTCGGCCCCCTTGCAGAGCAGGGCATTTTGGGGCTCGTGGGTTGGCTGGCTTTGCTCTTGGTCACGGCTCACCTCGGGTTCAAGCTTCAGCGCACGCTTTCGAACCCCGACGACCGACGGCTGGCCCTCGGTGTGTTTCTGGGACTCATGACCTATTTCGTGCACGGCGTTCTGAACAACTACCTCGACACGGACAAGGCGAGTGCACCGTTCTGGGGCTTCTTGGCGATGCTCGTTGTGTTCGATTTGGGGACGTCCTCGGCGAAAGAGACGCGTCCCGCCAAGCCGTGATTCAGCTCAGGTGAATCTGCAACTCAGCATGGCCGTGTCGTCCAAGGGAGGCTCCTCTCCCCGGAATGCCTCAAGTGCGGCCACCACGGTGCGGTGAACGGCTTCGAGAGACTGGCCTTGATGGTGCGCCAACATGCCCAACAACCGGTCCGTTCCAAAGGGCACTTCTTGGTCGTTTTCTTGCTCAATCAACCCGTCCGTGTAACAACACAGCAACCCACCAACCGGAACGTCGATTGACCCCATGTTCATGGACGGGATTTCCCGAAACATGCCCAGCCCCACGCAGCCTTCTTCCAGCAAAGCAGAACTGCCGTCAGGGTTGACGAACAACGGCGGATTATGCCCGCAATTCACGTAATCCAAGGTGCGCGACTGGGGTCGAAACACCGCGACGAAAAACGTGATGTACTTCTCGCCTTGCGCAATCTGCATGACCCGACCGTTGAGGGTGTTCAGGGTCTCCCGCAAGGACGAATTGCCCGATTGAAACAAGGCTCTGACTTGCGCTTGGAAATTGCTCATCAACAGCGCTGCACTCATGCCTTTGCCGCTCACGTCGGCCATGCACATCACCACGTCTCCCGAATCGGTGTTGAAGGCGTCGTAATAGTCGCCGCCGACTTGCGTATGCGGTTGGTAGTAGCCGGCCACGTCCAAATCCAGGTCATCCCAAGACCCCGGCAGCAGCATCGCCTGCATCTCGCCCGCCAGTTCAAGTTCACGACGAAGACCCTCTTGCTTCAAACTGCGCGCCACCATTTGGGTGTTGCGACGCGCCACCACCAAAATGTTGGTCAACGTCACCAAAAAATTGAGGTGCTTCACCACCGGGCTCACCCCGCGGTCGTCGTCCGTCGTGTCGCCCGCCAAAGCGACTGCGATGACTTCGTCGTTTTGGTGAATTGGCACGACCACGTCTGAAGGGTGTTCGTCGCCGCCCATGGCTCCAGCCAACCCGATGGAGTCCAAATCCAGGCCCTTGAAAAAGTCCGCGGGACGAGACACCGGCCACGACCCGTCGGTTCCAGCCGAAACCAACAATTGCCATTGGTCTCCTTCGAGGTCGGCTGCGTAGAGCACCAATCGATCGATGCCGAGGTTGGCTTTGAGCGCATCCACGTAGTGTTGCATCAATTCGTCCGCCGACGATTGGGCGTTGATGGCTTCCGTGACCCTCAGGAGCGCATTCAGCTTGAAGTCCCGCAATTCGAGCTTCTGCTTCAGCCGGTGTTCCTTGGGGTTGGGCATGGCTTCGGAGGCCGAGAGGGCCTTACTTTTTGACGCGCTCGGAGTATTCACCGGTACGAGTGTCGACTTTGATCCAATCTCCTGTGTCAATGAACAAGGGAACCCGCACTTCAGCACCCGTGTCCACGGTTGCTGGCTTCAGTGTGTTGGTGGCCGTGTCTCCTTTGACACCCGGCTCCGTGTAGGTGATTTCCAATTCCACGTGGCTGGGCAAGTCGCAACTGATGGCGCGCTCCTCCTCCGCGTGGAACACGACCAAACACATCGTGCCGTCCTTCAAAAATTCCGGCGCACTGATGACGTGCTTCTCGAGACGCACCTGTTCGTACGTCTCGGTGTTCATGAAGTGGTACCCCTCTTCGTCGTTGTACAAGAATTGATGCTCACGCGTCTCGATGCGAACGGGGTCGATTTTGTGACCCGCATTGAACGTGTGATCCACCACCTTGCCAGTTTCAATGTTCTTCAACTTGGTTCGAACAAACGCCGCGCCTTTGCCAGGCTTGACGTGAAGGAATTCGACAATTTGCCACAACCCGTTGTTGTGGTTCAGGACCATGCCATTTTTGATGTCGCTGGTGTTCGCCATGCTTCTTCGCGGGTTCGTTTTAAAGTGCGTTCTACCGTCGCAAGATACTTCGAGAGCTTTACGCTTCCCACCTCCAACGCACAGCGCAACGAAAGGCCTCCTGTTGAGAAGGTGACCACGAAAACAGGGTGCTCCAACCCCTTGCTCCCCAAGATGGATTCCGGTGTGTTGCCGCGCGATACCAAATTCCCATCCTCCATCCATTCGTGGGAGCTCGGCCCCATCGCCGAGCGTCGAGGTGAGGCGTCGACACGTAGGCCCCGTCCCAATCTCCATGCCCATCCATTCCGTAAGCTCCCCAGCGACTTCCTTTCGCATTCGTCGCCTGAACTTCAACGCTTCTCGCGTAGGACCAAGCTCCTGAATTGTCGCGCCCCAACCATGCCTGGATTCGCACATCTTCAGAGCGAAATTGCGCCCCGACCATGGACACTTCTTCACGCCCCCAAAACGTCCATACCCAAGGAGCATCTTTGCGAAACGACGCCCTCGATCGCACGTCCCAAATGGACTCCGAATGCCTTCGAACCCGGGTTTGAACGGACGAACCGCTTTCGCGGTGCTGCCAAGTGCCGTAGCCTCGGAACTCCGCTTGCCAAGACTTGAAATGCCAAACGTCGGCGGCTCCTTGCAAAAGCCAAGACGGACCTTGTGCGATGCGAAACGATCCGCGCGCAGTCACGCCGTTCGGGGACCACGCCACGCCAGCCTGACCGTCTAACCTGCCGGAACGCCAACGGAAATCCGCGCCAGCCGTCCATTCGCCGTGCTCTCGAAATGCACTCCATCCCAACTCCGCGCCCTGAAAAGCGCGGCGAACACTCGTTGCAACGTGCGAGTGCCCCAACGAAACGCCCCCCGTCCAGGACCCCATTTCGCGTTCAACCACAGCCCCTCGCAGACCGCCCAGGAACTCGCTGTGAACCAAAGGCGCCGGTGCCTGAGGCAGCAAGACTTCCGACCTTCCCAGAAACAAAGCCAGACCGAAGGGGTCGGATCGAGGAACGGTCAACCCGCATCCCCAACCCACATGGTGGTCGCCGAGAACCCATGTCCAACGCCCAGCAGAGGACGAAACAGCTCCGTCCATCCGCAAGGTGTCTGCCCACCGAACCCTCCCGCGCAAGAATTTGGATTGAATGCGTGCTTCCGTCCAGGATTCGGGCACGGTGCCCCACCCGGATTGCGTGGTTAGCGCCATGCGTGTGCGCGGTTTCGCCCCCGCCGAATTTTCTGCTTCTCGCGCGACGTACGCATGCCAAGATTCACTCGCGGCAAGCCAAGATTGTTCCTCAGGCCCCAACCCTTCGATGGACCACGCCTCTTCGGGCGCAACCGGTGTCCCGTGCCGCTCCACATGCAATCGAACGGCTTGGGCTCCGTCCGGTGTCATCGCCCGTTCTTCCACGGCCCGAGTCAAAAGCAACCACAAATCCACGTCGTTGAACGCTGTCCACGCGTCACTTTGACCCCGCGCCAAACCCAGAATCGCCCCACAAAAAACCGCGACCAAAACGCGCCGGCGACCCCTCATTCCACCCCCGTTTTAGAATTCCATGTCCAACGCCAGCCAGCCCCGGAACTCGCCTCGCGTCGTGTCAGCGTCACTCGTCCCGCGCTGGGCTGAACTGAATTCAGACCGCGCTTCCGCCCGCCAGAAGCTGTGATTTCACCTGAATCTGTGCTGCTGCGTCCGAGTGACTTGGTCCATGAGACTTCCCACTGGGTGGCCGGAAAACGGACCTGGAGTTGGAATCGGCTCACCGCTTCAAGCCACAAGCGAGCCTCACGCCATGCCTGCAAGTTCGGCCCCCAGGCGAGGTGCCAAATGCCGCCTTGCGACCAGCCCATGGCCGGAAGAGGGACGGTCGCTCCCTCGATGTGAGGCACCCACCAGCCCTGCCACCCCCACGTGTTTGTGCCGAGCGCCACATCCGGGTCAGTGACAAGGTGAAGTGCCGTCCGGCCATGTCCAATGGAAGAGTGAATCTCCCATCGGAACAAACCAGAGGGGAGCGTTCGGGTAAGCCGAGCGAAGGCGATCCCGTGCCCCGAACGCCGTGGCAGGTCGGTCCAGGTCGACATGCCGACACCGAATTGAGCCTCCAACGCCCATCCCGGTCGAACGCCGTGCCAAAAACCGACCCGCAGCTTGGCCTCCTGCAACGCACCCCACCCTTCAACTCCCAGCGCAGCCGACCACTCTTTGGACGTTTTCCCAGGAATTGTCCGCCACAATCCTGCCTCCAACCCGTACCAAGGCACCCCGACCAAGGTTTGGGTTCCGGAGGCCCAACTGCCCTTCGCTCGGTGGTGGTCGGAACCCAGGAAATCGGTTTGGGCGAAGGCTTCCACGACAAAAAAGCACCAAGCCACCGACATCCATGCACCGTTTCGCCACCTTTTCATGGCGCAAACGTGCGCCGGCAATCTGATCTCCGCAGCTTGATTTCATCCCCGACGACGTGAAGTTGACAGGCGAGAAAAACCGCGTAACTTTGCGGCCCTCGAAGGGCGCGGGTGTGGTGAAATTGGTAGACACGCCAGACTTAGGATCTGGTGCTTCGGCGTGGGGGTTCGAGTCCCTCCACCCGCACATCTTCGAGGAACCTGAACCGGCAACACCAACCTCGCCCATGAACGTCTCTCAGACTTCCCTCGACGACCTTCGCATCGAATTGGCCGTCACCCTGACCCCTGAAGATTACACGCCCCGCGTGGAGCGTACCCTCAAGCGCCACCAGCAAAACTCAACCATGCCCGGCTTCCGGAAAGGCAAGGTGCCGATGCAACTGATCAAGCGTCAGTACGGCCAATCGGTGTTGGCAGAGGAGTTGAACTCGTTGTTGAGCGAACAACTTCAGTCGCACATCCAGGAGAACAAGTTGAATGTGCTCGGAAACCCCATCCCAAGCGAAAATTCTGAGGACGCAGGAGACTGGAACAACCCCGACACGTTCACGTTCCACTACGAATTGGGTTTGGCCCCGGCGTTGAACCTGGACTTCGGCAAGAAGGCCAAATTCACCCGCCACAAAATCAAGGTTGACAAAGACGCCATCCAGCGTCAAGTGACGGACTTGCAACGACGCCACGGCAAGATGACCGACCCGGACAAAAGCGCCGACAACGACATGCTTGTGGGCGCGCTCGCCCAGCTCGATTCCAACGGCAACGTCTTGGAAGGCGGCATCACCAGCGACAGCACGGTGAGCATTGAATTTGTGGAGGACAAGAAGACGAAGAAAGCCTTGATCGGCCTCGAGCCCGGTTCCGAGGTCACGGTGGATCCGCACAAGGTGAGCCGAGGACACGACGATTTGGGCCGAATGCTTGGCATCAGCCACGAGCAGGTGCACGACCTCAAGGGTGACTTCAAATTCACGGTGAAGGAGGTGAAGCGCCTCGAGCCGCACGACATCAACCAAGCTCTGTTCGACAAGGTCTACGGCGAAGGCGTGGTGACCGACGAGAAGGCGTTCCGCGAGCGCGTTTCTCAAGATCTCGACGGCCATTTCGACCGCGACGCGGAGTGGGTGTTCCGCCGCCGATTTGTGGTGGACCTCATCGACCACATGAAAGTCGAGTTGCCCGACACGTTCCTCAAGCGCTGGATCATGTTGACCAACGAAAACCCGCTCACGCCTGAGCAGGTCGAGGAGGAATACCCCGGTTACGCCGAGTCGCTGCGCTGGCAGATCTTGCAGCAAACGGTGGCGGAGGCCATCGATTTGAAGGTGACGGCCGACGAGCTCGAAGACGAGGCCAAACGCATGGTCGGCGCCCAATATGCACAGTACGGCATGCCCATGGACGAGGAAACGCTCACCAACGTGGCGAAAAACGTGCTGAACGACGAGAAAGAACGCCGCCGCATCGCCGACGTTTTGGTCGAGCGCAAGGTGGTCGACGACCTGAAGACGCGCGTGACGATTTCCGAAAAGCTCGTGAGCTTCGACGAGTTCGGAAAACTCGCTGCGGAAGTACGTTGATTCTACCCCAACAGTTGTGAACAACCCGGTGCGGTCGTGCCGGGGGGGAGGGTTGCGGGGCGTAATTTGGCCTCAAGATTCGCACCATGAACAACCGCAAAGAATTCCTGAAGTACGCCGTGCACCACCACGGCATGAGCAGCCACACCGTCGAAGATTACATCTCGGCCACGCACAGCCCTGTGTCTGGTCCAGACAACATGACGCGCACGGTGATTGAAGAACGTCCGATGCCCTTCCGGGAAGTCGACGTGTTCTCCCGTTTGATGGCCGACCGAATCATTTTCCTTGGCACCGGAGTCGACGACTACATCGCCAACATCATTCAAGCACAGCTTCTCTTCTTGGAATCAACCGACCCTGGCAAGGACATTCAGATTTACATCAACTCCCCCGGAGGAAGTGTCTACGCAGGTTTGGGCATCTACGACACCATGCAGTACATCCGTCCTGACGTGGCGACGATTTGCACGGGCATGGCCGCCTCGATGGGTGCGGTGCTGCTCTGCGGCGGTGCTGCCGGCAAACGCACCGGCCTGAAGCACAGCCGGGTCATGATTCACCAGCCCTTGGGCGGCGCACGGGGCCAGGCTTCCGACATCGAAATCACGGCGCGCGAAATCCAAAAGCTCAAAAAGGAGCTCTACGACATCATTGCCACGCACAGCGGCCAGACCTACGACAAAGTCTGGGAAGACAGCGACCGCGATTACTGGATGATTGCTGAAGAAGCCAAGGCCTACGGCATGATTGACGAAGTGTTGGTTCGCCCGAGCTGATTCTTCCTAACTTCAAGGGCAAACAACTGAAGGAAGCCCATGTCCGAAAAAGACATCCAATGCTCGTTTTGCGGTCGGCGCAAAGACGAGGTAGAAATCCTCATCGCCGGGGCGACGGGGCACATTTGCGACCGTTGCGTGGAACAGGCGGAGGCCATTGTCATGGAGGAAGCCGCGGCCAAAGGAGGCGCTCAATCGGCGTTGGACTTCACGCTTCGCCGGCCTTCTGAAATCAAGGCTTACCTCGACGATTTCGTCATCGGCCAAGAGGCCGCAAAGCGCACCCTGAGCGTGGCGGTGTACAACCACTACAAGCGTCTGACGCACAAGAATGCAGACGACGCACCTGAGGTGGAGTTGGACAAGAGCAACGTCATTTTGGTCGGGGAAACCGGCACGGGAAAAACCCTTCTCGCGAAAACCATCGCGCGGATGCTCGACGTACCCTTTTGCATCGCAGACGCCACGGTCCTGACCGAAGCAGGGTACGTTGGGGAAGACGTGGAAAGCGTGCTTTCGCGCCTCCTCCAGGCTGCCGATTTTGACGTGGAAGCGGCCGAACGAGGAATCGTGTTCATCGACGAGATCGACAAGATTGCGCGAAAGAGCGACAACCCTTCCATCACGCGGGATGTGAGCGGGGAAGGCGTGCAACAAGCCCTTCTCAAGTTGCTTGAAGGCACGGACGTCCAAGTCCCCCCGCAAGGCGGACGGAAGCACCCCGAACAAAAACTCATCACCGTCAACACCTCCAACATCTTGTTCGTTTGCGGGGGCGCCTTTGCCGGCATGGAGAAAATCGTGGCGCGGAGGCTTCGCAAAAGCACCATTGGATACGCTTCCGCCGGGCAAGTTGTCGAAGAAGACGAAGCACTCGCCTACGTCGACCCTTCCGACCTGCGTGCTTTTGGACTCATTCCAGAATTGATTGGCCGATTCCCCGTGTTGACGGCCCTACGCCCGTTGAAGCGCAGCGCACTTCGCAGGATTCTGACCGAGCCAAAAAATGCCCTCATTCGTCAATACACCAAACTTTTTGCGATGGACGACATTCAATTGTCCTTTGAGGCAAAAGCTTTGGATTTGATTGTTGACCACGCCGTAGAACGCAAACTCGGTGCGCGTGGGCTGCGGGGCATCTGCGAGGTCATTCTGCGAAACGCCATGTTTGACCTTCCGGGAAGTGACACGAAAACCCTGATCGTCACGGCTTCCTACGCACAGGGCCAAATCGAGGCGCAGCACGACCATGCTGACTCTCCTGCTTCGGAGGAATCCACCAAGACCCCACGTGCCAAGACCAAGTCCGGTGCGAAGTCCGGTGCGAAGCCCGACGCCAAAGCCTCCTGAACATGACCCTTAGCTCCATGACGCGATTTGCCCTTTCCTTGTTCGCCACGCTCGCGCTCCTTTCGGTGGGATGCAGCAACGCCCAAACCGAGAAAAAAGACGGCCCCATCCTCAAAGACGTGAGCAACGAGGAATTTCAATCGTTGATGACGCAACTTGAAGGCGCCCTTCTGTTGGACGTTCGAACCCCAGATGAATGGAACGAAGGGCATTTGGAGGGTGCGGCTCACGCCGATTATTGGGGGGACGAAAAGGCCTTTGAAAACGCCATGAACTCCATCCCACGCAACCGTCCGGTGCTTGTGTATTGCGCCGGAGGAGGGAGGAGTGGCCTGACCGCCAAAGAACTCGTTGCCGCCGGCCACCACGAAGTCTACAACCTGGCGAACGGCATCTCGGGTTGGGAGAATGAAGGCCTGCCTGTGGTGCAGGGTCCTCCTGCCGATTTTTGAGCTTTTCTCGGTCCGCGATGTGGACCCCTTGTGAATAACGGAACCCCCTGATTTCAGGGTGTCCCGGAGTCGTCGTGCTACATTCGAAGTTCCCCGTTCAACGACCTTTCGAAGACCCTCAGCGTGGCAGGCAAAGAAACCCCATTGATGAAGCAGTACAACCGGATCAAGGTTCAGCATCCGGACACCGTGCTGCTCTTTCGCGTGGGAGACTTCTACGAGACGTTTGGCGCCGACGCTGTGGCAGCGGCGAAGGTGTTGGACATTGTGCTGACCAAGCGCGGAAACGGCAGTGCTTCGGAAGTGGAGTTGGCCGGATTTCCGCATCACAGCCTTGACACCTACTTGCCCAAATTGGTCAAATCTGGCCTGAAGGTGGCGGTGTGCGACCAACTCGAAGACCCCAAGCAGGCCAAAGGCCTGGTGAAACGAGGCGTCACCGAATTGGTCACCCCTGGCTTGGTGATGCACGACCACGTTCTTGAGAGCAAAGTCAACCATTTCGTGGCCGCCATTCACTGGACACCCAAGGGCGTAGGCCTGGCCTTGCTCGACTTGAGTACGGGCGAATTTCAAGCTGCAGAAGGGGACGCGCGCTGGGTCGACCGCATCCTTCGAAGCCTCGAACCAAAAGAATGGCTTGTGCACCGCCAGCACGAAGGGGACGTTCGGGCGCTGTTCGGGGACGACGTGCCTCGAACCCGACTGGACGATTGGGTGTTCACCGAGGCGCACGCGCACGATCAAATCGAGCGTCAGTTCGCCGCGGGATCGCTGAAGGGGTTTGGTCTAGACGACGCGCCGTTGGCCACCGTGGCAGCAGGTGCCGTGCTTCACTATTTGGACGTCACGCATCACCGGCAACTCGATCACGTGCAAGGAATTCGGCGCTTGAGGCCGGAGGAAGGCATGTGGCTCGACCGTTTTACGGTGCGCAATTTGGAAATCCTTCACCCCAATCACCCGGACGGCACGTCCTTGGTGGACGTGTTGGACCGGACGTGCACGCCGATGGGTGGACGAGCCCTGCGACGAAGTTTGGTTGCTCCGTTGACGGATCTTGCTGCCATCGAGGCCCGTCACGAGGCCGTCGCCCGTCTGGCCGAAGAGGTTTCGTTGCGCCACGAGCTGCGCGAAATCCTCAACTCGGTGGGAGACTTGGAACGGTTGACCTCCAAAGCCAGTTCAGGCCGAATCAACCCACGAGAAATGGGGCACGTGCGGCAGGGGTTGCACGCGGTCCAGGCCGTGGCCGACACCACGGCCGGCGAATCCGCACTTCTCCCCTACCTCGAGCGGCTGCACCCGTGCACGACGTTGCTCGAACGCCTCGACCGCGAATTGGTGGCGGAACCTGCCACGGCAATTGGAAAAGGGGAAGTCATCGCCTCGGGTGTGGACGCGAAGTTGGACGATGTACGCCGTTTGGCCTTTCACAGTCAAGAGGCGCTCGACGCCATCCGCGATCGCGAAGCCGAAGCGACGGGGATTTCTGGACTCAAAATTGCGTTCAACAACGTCTTCGGATACTACCTCGAAGTGCGAAACGCGCACAAGGACAAGGTTCCTGAGGCATGGATTCGAAAACAGACCCTGACCCAAGCAGAGCGTTACATCACCGAGGAATTGAAGGAGCTTGAATCCCAAATCCTAAACGCCAAGGACCAAGCTGAAACCCTCGAAACTGCAGCCTTCGCTTCGGTGGTGGCCGCGTGCGTCAAGGAAGTGAGTCCGTTGATGGAAAACGCGCGGGCGATGGGCCTGCTCGACATGTTGACGAGCCATGCGGAGACCGCAACCGAACTGGGCTACACCCGTCCGCGAATGCGCGAAGAGCAAGGCGTTTCGATTGCCGAGGGGCGGCACCCGGTCATCGAACGCCAGTTGCCCAAGGGAGAAACGTACGTCGCCAACGACGTGCAACTTGACCCCAAAACGCGGCAAATTCTCATGGTCACGGGCCCCAACATGTCTGGAAAGAGTGCGCTGTTGCGTCAAACCGCCCTCATCTCGTTGATGGCGCAAGCCGGTTCGTTTGTGCCGGCCAAACACGCAGACCTTGGAATTCTGGACCGCATTTTCACGCGGGTCGGGGCTTCAGACAACATCAGCAGCGGCGAATCCACATTCATGGTGGAGATGAACGAAACCGCGGCCATTCTAAACAACCTGACCTCGCGAAGCCTCGTGTTGTTGGACGAAATTGGACGGGGCACGAGCACATACGACGGGGTGAGCATTGCTTGGGCCATCTCAGAGCACCTGCACGAAGCTCAGGACTTGAGGCCGTTGACCTTGTTTGCCACCCACTACCACGAACTGAACGACATGAGCCAACGGTTCTCCCGAATCGTCAACGTGAACGTCAGCGTGAAAGAAATGGGGGGGAAAATTGTCTTTCTCAGAAAGCTCGCTCCGGGCGGGTCCAACCACAGTTTTGGGATTCACGTGGCACAATTGGCGGGCATGCCTCGTACGTTGGTGCGTCGAGCTGAGGAAGTGCTGGCCACGTTGGAGGCCTCGCGGGGAGAACAAACTGCTTCCTCAACGCCCGACCTGCATGCCCTTTCGACGCCAGAAGAAGGCATCCAAATGAGCTTTTTCCAACTCGACGACCCCGCTTTGGAATCCATTCGGGATCGAATCATGGAGGTCGACATTGACCACCTCACTCCCGTCGAAGCGCTCATGAAGCTTCACGAAATCAAGGCAACATTGACCGGAAAAAAATCAGGAGAGACCCTGGATGCCTGAACCGTAAGAGGAGCCTTCCACCGGATTACAACGTAGCCGCCAACAGGTCGAGCGGCTTCCAAGGCAGGTTTCGATCCAAAGCGATCTCTTCGTTGGTGAGCGTGCCGTTGAACATGTACACTCCGGTGGAAATCAAGTTGCGGTCTTTGATGGCGGGAACCACCCCCCCTTCTCCCGCAATGCCAAGCAGCATAGGAGCAAAAATGTTGCTCAGTGCTTTGCTGGCCGTGCGTGCCACCCTCGACGGGATGTTTGGTACACAATAGTGAATCACGCCACACTCAATGTAGGTGGGACGTTCGTGGCTTGTAAGTCTTGAGGTCTCAAATACACCACCCCGATCGATGCTGACATCCACCACGATGGACCGGTCCCGCATCCCTGCAACCATGGGCTCGCTCACTAGCATGGGAGCGCGCGAACCCGAACCGCGGACAGCACCAATGGCGACGTCGGCCGTGCGCAGGGCCTCTTCCAACACCGACGGTTGCAGCGTAGACGTCCACAAACGTTGTCCCACGGCGTTTTGCAACCGAATCAAGCGGTGCACCGAATTGTCGAAGACTTTGACGCTTGCGCCCAAGCCCAAGGCCGATCGCGTTGCGTATTCTCCCACAGTGCCCGCCCCCAGAATGACAACTTCACTTGGACGAACGCCACTCACACCGCCGAGCATGGTTCCTTGGCCGCTGGAACTGGCCATCAATTCACCGGCGAGAAGCACGGACGTGTTGCCCGCGATCTCCCCCATTGCACGAACCAGAGGCTGAATGCCGTTTTCGTTCTGCACGAAATCCCATGCGATGGCGGTGGTCTTCTTCGCGCTGAGGGCTTCGAGGAGACCTTCGTTTTGGACGCTGAGTTGAAGGGCTGAAATCAACGTTTGGCGCATCCCCATGAGCTCTACTTCCTCAAGAGATGGCGGCTCCACCTTCAGCACAATGTTGGCCTGGAACACCTGGCGTCGGTCGTACACAATTCGGGCTCCCGACTCGCTGTAGTCGTTGTCGGAAAACTGAGCTTCCGCTCCGGCTTGGGTTTCCACAAGCACTTGGTGCCCGTGGGCAACCAAAAGCGCGACCGCCTCAGGAACAAGCGCCACGCGCTTCTCTTGCAGACTGGTTTCGGCGGGGATGCCAATGGTGAGCTCGGCGTGGCCTTGGCGAGCATGCAGCAACTCTTCTTGCGGAAGAAGTGCAGCTTCCCGAGCGAGTGCCTTGATGGCTTTGCGTCCTGAATCCATGCGGCCCCAAAATAGCCAACTCGACGCGAATCACTCCTGCAATCGCGACAAAATGCAGGTACGCGTGCCGTCCGGTTGAGTCATGACCTGCAAGAGCCACGCGTCCTCCGGCATCAAACTGGGAATTCGTTCAGGCCACTCAACCAAGTTGAGTGCGCGACCTTGAAGCAATTCGGCGATGCCAGAACGTTCAGCCTCCTCTTCGTCTTCCATCCGGTAAAGGTCCATGTGCCGAATTTCCATGTCTTGTCCCGCCCGCAAGGCCGTGTGGTGGTGCACCAACCCAAAGGTGGGACTCGCCGCACCCTCCTCAACCCCCAGCTGCGCGAGCAAGGCGCGGATCAGCGTTGTCTTGCCTGCGCCCATCGGACCGTGCACCGCCACCACACCTTGAATGGGCATGGCACAACCCAGTTCCTGAGCCACGTCGTTCAGCCCTGCCAAGCTGAATCCTTCCCACCGCGCAATTTCCTTGAGTTCCGCCACGTCAAACGCCTTTGGGGTCCAAAATCACCCACGGCACAATCATCTCTTCCATGCTCACGCCACCGTGCTGAAACGTGTCGCGAAACGTCTTGGTGTATTTCGCCGCGTTGTTGGGGTACACCAAGAAATCTCTGCCTTTGCCGAAGATGTAAGAACTCGAAACGTTGGGTTTGGGAAGCCCGACCGTTTCCGGGTTGCGGAGCTCCATGACCTCGCTGGCGTCGTACCCCAAGTTTCGGCCGACTTTGTAGCGCAGGTTGCTGTTGGTTTCTCGATCCCCGCGAACTTCCACAGGGTGATCCACGCGAACCGTCCCGTGGTCCGTGGTCAAAATCATGCGTCCTCCCATGTCGGCCATGGCATCCATCATGTCCTTGATCGGGCTGTGCTGGAACCATGAATGGGTCAAACTGCGGTACGCAGCCTCGTCGTCCGCCAGTTCCTTGATCACTTCCATTTCCGAGCGGGCGTGGCTGAGCATGTCCACAAAATTGTACACCACCGTCGTCAATTGCTGCCCTTTTAGCTCGTGAAAACGATCCGCCAACTTTTTGCCTGCTTGAAGGTTGGTGATCTTGTGATACGACGTCTTCCCTTGCACGCCCAAACGCGAAAACAACGCTTTTTGCAAGGCCTCTTCGTTCGCATTTTTGGACCCTTCCTCATTCTCACCTATCCAAAGTTGGGGCGTCACCCGCGCGATCTCTCCAGGCGTCATCCCCGCAAACAAGGCGTTGCGCGCATACTGCGTGGCGGTCGGAAGGATGCTGAAGTAGGTTTTTTCCTCCACGGTGTTCCACTTGGGACGCAACGTTGGAGCAACGGTGCGCCATTGGTCCCAGCGAAGGTTGTCGATGACCACCAAAAAGACGGGCCGGCCCTCGGCCCCTTCAATGGCTTGTGGCAACCATTCAGGCAAGACCCGATGCGACATCATTGGCGCTTCCTTCAACCCTGTCATCCACGCTTCGTAGTTGTCCTCCACAAAACGCACGAATTGGTGGTTGGCTTCCGCATGTTGGCTGTCTAAAATCTCCAACATGCTCCGGTCTCCGGACTCCCCCAACGTCGTGTGCCAGTGCATCAAACGACGGTACACGTCCGACCATTCGTCTGCCCCCATGCGCCCCCCCAACTTCATTGCCAACTCACGGAATTCACGCATGTACGTCGACTGCGCTTGCTCGCCCTGAAGACGCCGATTGTCCAGGATTTTCTTGACCGCGAGCAGGATCTGATTGGGGTTGACCGGCTTGATGAGGTAGTCGCTGATCTTCGAACCAATCGCCTCTTCCATGATGTGCTCCTCCTCGCTCTTGGTGATCATGATCACCGGCAAATCTGGGTGTTTTTCCTTGATGCGCTGCAGGGTTTCGATGCCGTTCAATCCCGGCATGTTTTCGTCCAAAAAAACCACATCAAACGGCCGAGATTCCACCTCGTCCAAGGCTTCCACCCCGCTGTTTACTCCGGTCACGTCGTACCCCTTCTCGTCCAGGAACAAGATGTGAGGTCTCAACAATTCGATCTCGTCGTCGGCCCAAAGAATCTGTGGTCGTGCCATCTCGGTTTGCATTCGTTCGACGCCCCTTTCCAGAGCGTTCGTCAGGCGCGTATCTTGCGGCGTCTCTCGCCGTGGACCTCGCCTGACGGCAAAGTAACGTCGAGACGCCCGACTTCGTATTTGCATGAGCACGGTGAACCGCCACAAAATTTTGAACGACCCGGTCTACGGGTTCGTCACCTTGCGTCACGAACGGGCGCTGGACCTTATGGACCACAGGTTCGTGCAACGACTCCGACGCATCTCCCAGCTCGGCCTGTCCCACCTCGTCTACCCTGGTGCGGTGCACAACCGATTCCACCACGCGGTCGGGTGCATGCACCTGATGCAGGAGGCCATTGACAGCCTCCGCAACAAAGGTGTGGCCATCACCGAGGCCGAGGCCGAGGCGGCGTGCTTGGCCATCCTGCTCCACGACGTCGGACACGGTCCCTTCAGCCACGCGTTGGAGCACAGCATTGTGCAGGGTGTGAACCACGAGGACGTTAGCGCGTTGATCATGGGACGGTTGAATGAAGAGATGGGTGGGGCTTTGGACTTGGCCATCGAAATTTTCAACGACCACCACCCCAAGCGCTTCCTGCATCAATTGGTCAGCAGCCAGCTGGACATGGATCGGCTCGACTACCTCGCGCGAGACAGCTTTTACAGCGGGGTGACGGAAGGCAAAGTGGGAAGCGAGCGCATCATCAAGATGCTCAACGTGGTCGACGGCCAATTGTGTGTCGAGGAAAAGGCCATTTATTCGATCGAAAAGTTCATCGTGGCGCGACGCCTCATGTACTGGCAGGTGTACCTGCATCGCACTGTGCTGAGCGCCGAGCACATGCTCATGCTTGTGCTGCGCCGGGCCAAACACCTGGTGCGTCAGGGTGCTTCGGTCTTCGCCTCTCCCGCACTGTCGCTGTTTCTCCACGACGATTTGGACCGCGCGAAGTTTTTGGCTGACCCGGAAGTGCTCGAACGGTTTTGCGAATTGGACGACAGCGACATTTTCGTGGCCATGAAGTCGTGGCGGCACCACGACGACCCGGTGCTTGCCTTGCTCAGTCAGCGCCTTCTCGATCGGGGGTTGTTCCGCATTGAATTGCGCCCCGAACCCTTCACCCAGGAAGATGTTCAGGAACGCGTGGAGGCCACTGCGAAGGCATTTGGGTTGTCCACTGAAGAGGCCAGCTTTCTGGTCAGCAACGCCCGAATCGACAACAAGGCCTACGTACCCAAAGGCATCCTTGTCCTTTACAAGGATGGCACAACGCGCGACTTTGCGGACGCCAACGACCACCTCAACCTGCAAATGTTGAGCCGGCCGGTCGAAAAAAGTTTCTTGTGCTATCCGAAGGAACTTGCAGCCCCTTCACGCTGACGACTGACCTGCCAGGACCAACCGTCGTTTTCCATCCTCAGTCCGGCGTAATCTCCGCACCAAGCGCGTTGTGGATGTGGTACTCCAGGATTTCCAAGTTGGAGTTGGACTCGATTGCCAACTTGATTCCCAGCGACTTCTCCCACGCTCGACGAATGGATTTCCACCACCCTTGGGTGAGGTAAGCTTCGAGCATAGGGTGAACCATCAAGGTCATGCGCGTTCGGTTTTCTCCTTCCGCGAGGTACTTCAAGGCCGATTCGATGCGATCCGTGATGAGGATGCTTGCTTCGACCTTGCCCGAACCGTTGCAAGCTGGGCAAGCGTCTTGCGTCGCCACCTCCGCCACGTCGCGGACGCGCTGGCGCGTCATCTCCATCACCCCAAACCGACTCGGTTGCGAGATGTTGTGCTTGGCCTTGTCGCGTTTCATGGCCTCTTTCATGGCGTCGGTGAGCTGCTTGTTGTGCTCGCGCTTGGCCATGTCAATGAAGTCAATGGCGATGATGCCCCCAATGTCGCGAAGGCGCAACAGCCGAGCAATCTCATTGACCACGTCGAGGTTGGTGATCAACGCGTTCTCTTCCTGGCTGGACGCACCTTTCTTCCTGCCGCCACTGTTCACGTCGATGACGTGCATGGCTTCCGTTTGCTCAAGTACGAGGTACGAACCGCTCGCCAAATTCACCTGCTTCCCGAAGGCCGCTTTGATTTGGCGGTGAATCGACATGGCATTGAAGAGGTCTTTCGCCCGGTTCAACTTCACCATGCTTTCGTCCCCCGAACCGCTGCCCACCAAAAACTCTTTTACCTCGTCCCCGACACGGGGATCGTTGACGTGGATGGTCTTGCAGTCGGGCGTCATTACGTCGCGCATCACCACGCTGACCTTGTTGACTTCACCCAAGACGCGCTTTCCGGGCTTGGCGTTCCTGAGGTTTTCGTAGAGCTTCTTCCAGCGCGAAACCAGGTCCTCGAGGTCGCTGTGCAGGTCGGCTGACCCTTTGTTCTCAGCCACCGTGCGTACAATGATTCCGAATCCAGGCGGCTGGATGCTTTGCATTAACCGCTTCAACCGGTTGCGCTCCTTTTCTCCTTTGATGCGCGAAGACAGGCTCACCTTGTCGCTGAACGGAACCAACACCAAATACCTTCCAGGCAGGCTGACCTCGGCGGTCAACCTCGGTCCCTTGGTGCTGATGGGTTCCTTGGCAACTTGGACCAGCACGAGCTGCGACGCGGACACGTAGTCCTTCATCTTGCCCTTGCGGTCAGTGTCCCCTTCCCGCTTGAATTGACTGATGTCCGAAGTGGGTTGTTTCCCAGACATCACGCGTTTGACCCAAATCTGCTGCGTCATGAATTGCGGACCCAAGTCGGAGTGGTGGAGGAACGCATCCTTTCCGTGTCCGACGTCCACAAAACCCGCATTCAGATTGGGCATGACCTTCCTGACGCGGCCGACGTAAATGTCGCCCACGGCGTATTGCACGTCTCCTCGATCCCGGTGAAGCTCAACGAGCTGTCCCTCCTCGAGAAGTGCAATGTCGACGCCCGCAGACGTCGAATTGATGACGAGTTCGGCGTTCATCACATGAAGTCACGGCGGCGGGACACGAGCTCGAGCCCTGTCCCGCACCGCGTCAATTACTTCTTCTTGTGACGGTTCTTGCGAAGACGCTTCTTCCGCTTGTGCGTCGCCATCTTGTGACGCTTGCGCTTTTTTCCGCTTGGCATGATGATGTTGTTTAGGTGCCTGAGCCTGGGTATCCAGATTCAAGCCGTTCGATAATGCCCTCCACACTCCGCGACACAGCCGTGTCCGGGGAAAGTGGGAGGTATGATTTGTATTCCGTCAGTGCTTGGTCGGTTTGGCCCATGGCCTCCAGGCAACGCGCCTTGAAAAACCGCCCATTCACGTACATTTCGTCTGCTGAGACGCACAGGTCAAAACCCTGCACTGCGTCTTCCAAAAACCCTTCTTCCATGTCCAACATGGCGCGCTCCCAATACGCTTCGACGCGATCTGGGGCAGCTTTAATGACCTGGTTGAATCGCTCGCGTGCCTTGTCGAGCTGTCCGCTTTGAACACTGAAGCGGCCGAGCCAAAGCACCGCGTCCAAGTTGGGCGGGGTGGCATCGGCCAAGGCCCGCAACTCCAAGATGCCCGCCATCGGGTTTTCGCTGTTGACCTTGGCAACTGCCACGTCAACAGGATCCGTTCCAATGTCCTCCAGCGCGACCTCGGTGTGAGCATGTTGCTCCGAAGAGGCGGGAACGCGAGGCATCCACAAGATGCTGGCCACCAGCACACCAGCGCCGGCCACCAGGAACCATGTGGATTTGGACATTCCCATTGGAAAAATTACTTGACCTTGACGTTCAGCTTCACGTTCTCCACAAAGTCCTTGCTGGGCTTGAAGGACGGGATGTTGTGAGCAGGGATTTGGATCGACTTCTTCGCCAAAATGTTGCGGCCCGTCTTGGCTGCTCGCGTCTTCACGACGAAGCTTCCAAAACCGCGCAAGTACACGTTTTCTCCACTTTCTAGGTTGCTTCGGACGGCGCGCATGAACGCTTCCACAGTTACTTGAACGTCTCCTTTCTCCATTCCAGTTTGGTCGGAGATTTGGCTTACGATGTCGGCCTTGGTCATGGGATTCTAGGGATTCTTGTAGGTTCGTGGTTCAAATTCAACGTCCCTCGTGGGGCGTTTTCAGGGGTGCAAAAATAGGCGCATACCTTTGAAAACGAAATGAATGACAAGGGTTTTCTCCAAAATATGTTTGACGAAGCCTCCGTTGGCTCGGCATCAAACGCATTGAATGCGTGGTATTTGGAGCATGCTCGGGACCTTCCTTGGCGCCAAAAACCCGACCTCTACGGCACCTGGCTCAGCGAAATCATGTTGCAACAGACTCGCGTCGAGACTGGAATTCCCAAATGGTTTGCCTTCCGAGATCGGTTTCCAGAGGTTACGGACCTCGCTCAAGCTTCGGAGGACGACGTTCTGAAGGCGTGGGAAGGCCTCGGGTACTACCGTCGCGCGAGGTTGTTGCACCGGGCCGCCAAGGCGATCCACGAGGCGGGGGAGTTTCCCTCCACCCACGCCGAGTGGCTCGCCCTTCCTGGGGTCGGGCCGTACACCGCGGCGGCAATTGCGTCCATCGGGTTGGGGGAAGCCGTGGCTGCCGTCGACGGCAACGTCCAACGCGTAATTGCTCGCTGGTTGGGAATGACGCATCCCGTCGACAGCAAGGACGGCATCCAGCACGTGCAAGCCACCGCGGACGCATGGCTGAAAGGCACCGAATCAAGCCGCGCCAACCCAGGGAACCACAACCAAGCGGTGATGGAGTTGGGTGCGCTGGTGTGCTCCCCACGTCAACCTCAATGCAACGTTTGCCCCTTGGCTGCCACATGTGCCTCCGCCCAAGACGAATCCATGTGGAGCCGCCTGCCAGTGAAACTTCCAAAAAAGAAACCAACGTCCTGGAAGTTGAATTGGCACGTGGTGAAATGGGGCAATCAAGTGGCTGTGGTGCAACGGCCGGAAGACGGTGTTTGGGCCAAACTTTGGGCCTTCCCCGAGCACGCTCCACCGGACGAATTTGCCTCACTCGGAAAACTGTTTGACCCCGTAATACACGTCCTCTCGCATCGAAAAATCACAGCCACCATGTGGGGTTGGGAAGCCCCCGACCAAGAGGGCTTGGAACGGTTCGCACAATCGCAAGGCGGCACCGCCGTTGAATGGAGGCTGTTGGAGGAGTTGGCCCGCCCACGGCTGATGACCAAAATGTGGGACCAACTCTCCTTGTTCGTGGGCGAGGCAAAACTGTGAGCAAAGCAGTACCTTCGAACCATGGCAGGAATCAACAAAGTCATCCTCGTAGGCAACCTCGGTCAGAACCCTGAATTGCGCTACACACCCAACGGCGTTCCTGTGTGCTCCTTGCGCATGGCCACGTCAGAGTCGTACACCGACCGCGCCTCTGGCGAGCGTGTGACGGTGACCGAATGGCACAACGTCGTGCTTTGGCGCGGGTTGGCTGAAACGGCAGGCAAATACCTGAAGACGGGCTCTCAGGTGTACATCGAAGGCAAATTGAAAACGCGCCAATGGCAAGACCAACAAGGTCAAAACCGCTACACCACTGAAGTTGTGGCGGACGTCATGCAATTGTTGGGGCCCGCGCCAGGTCGCGAGGGTCAAAGCGAGGCACCGGTGCAACGCGCAACGCAACCCGCGGCGCAACCCGCGGCGCAACCCGCGGCGCAACCCGTGGAGCAACCCGCGGCGCAACCCGCAGCGCAACCCGAGCTCGCCTCAAGCGCGTCTGAAGGCTCTGCGGACGACCTCCCGTTCTGACGAATTTCAACCTTGTTCGAGCCGCACGTGACGACAGCCGCATCGTTGATGGAACACTGGGGGAGCTTGACCGTTGTGGCAGGGCTTCTCGTTGTGTCCGCCTTGGTCTCGGGGTCGGAGGTGGCGTTTTTCAGCCTCTCGCCGCAAGCCCTGAGTGAACTCGAAAACGAAGACCATCCGGGGGCCAAACGTGTTTTGGCCTTGATGCGCACTCCCAACAACACCGAAGGCCCGAGGAACCTCTTGGGAACCATTTTGGTGGTCAACAACTTGGTCAACATTTCCATTGTGCTCATTGCTACGGTGGTGGCCGAACAACTTTTTCCCAGCGACACACTGCCGGCCTGGGTCAACACCTTGATTCACGTGGTGGGCGTCACGTTTTTGCTTGTGCTCTTTGGAGAGGTCATTCCCAAGATCTACGCCACGTCGTTTGGGGTAGAATTGGCCAAATTCACCAGCGCTCCGCTGATGGCGGCGCAACGGGCTCTCCGCCCAGCCTGGCTTCCGCTGGTGCGGATGGGGAGTTGGTTGGACGACAAGCTCACCTCGCCCGGAACCGAAGTCAGTGTGGAAGACCTCGAACAGGCACTCGAATTGACGGACAACGCGGACCGGACAGAGGACGAACAGCGGATTTTGGAAGGCATTGTGAATTTTGGGTCGAAGGACGCCAAGCAAGTGATGACGCCTCGGACGGACATCAGTTCCTTTAGCAAAGAGGACAGCTGGAACCACGTGCGCGCTACCATTGTGGCCTCAGGGTACAGCCGCATTCCGGTCCACGAAGGATCCGCGGACCAAATCGTTGGCGTCCTCCACGTCAAGGACTTGCTTCCTTCGCTGCACCAAGACGATTTGGATTGGGCTTCGGTTCTTCGCCCTCCGATGTACATCCCCGAGAGCAAAAAAATCGACGACTTGCTTCGCGAGTTCCAAGAGAAAAAAATCCACATGGCCATTGTTGTGGATGAATACGGCGGCACCAGCGGGCTGGTCACGTTGGAGGACGTGCTGGAAGAGATTGTGGGAGAAATCGCCGACGAGTTTGACGACGAAGAGGTGATGCACTCCATTTTGGACGAGTTCACGTATCTGATGGAAGCCAAAACCCCGCTGCTCGATTGCTACCGCATTCTCGGACTTGACGAGGAGACGTGGGAGACCGCCAAAGGGGAAAGCGACACGCTCGGCGGGTTCATGCAGGAACAGTCCGGAAAATTGATGCGCAAAGGGGAATTCGTAGAGTTTGAGGGCGTGGTGTTGAAAGTGGATTCGGGAGATGCACGGCGGATTCACCGCGTCAAGGTGTCTTTGCCCCGTCCCGAAGACCCCACTCCTCCTGAATCGGACTTGGAATGACGCGCTCCTCCACGAAGGAAAACGCACGTCGAAACGTGCCCTGGGGCTGGTTGGTCGGACTGGCTTCGCTGGCCGCGGGCGTCGCTTGGTGGATTCAGCCTGAAGAAATGCCCGTGCCCAAACCCGCGGGCCACGTTCGCCTCACCCTTCCCGACACGGCCTCGACGCCCTACCTCAGCCCTTGCGGTGCCAATTACCGCGTGCCAAACCACGCAAAAGTTCAGCTCAAGCCTGCCCCGGAGGACGAACCTGGATGTTGGTACAACCTCGCCTTCCCTCGCTTCAACGCGAAAATTCACGTCACCGAAGTGCCAGTCAACGGACGGCTTACGGACTTGCTGAAGGACGCTCAGTCGTTGGTGTTTGGTCACGAAGTGGCGGCCTCTGGAATCCGGCGGAACGCGTTGACCGTTCCTGGCAAGTCGGGCATGGTCTACGTGCTTGAAGGGCCGGTTGCGGCGCCACTTCAATTTTTCGTCACGGACAGCACCTCGCATTTTGTTCGGGGCTCGCTGTACTTCAACCACAAGCCCAACCCCGACAGCACCAAGCCTGTTCTCGAGCGCATGGAAGCGGACGTACGGCGCCTCATGGAAACCCTGACCTGGCCATGAGCACTTGGGTTCTCGAAGTGGGCAACACCCGCGCCAAGTGGGCCAAATTCCCGAGCGCGGCCCCGGTCAACGCGGCCCCGGAATTGGTCAAGCACGCGCCGGCAGGTTCGCCTGAACAGGCGTCGATTTGGCTTGCCGACGTGGCACCCGGGGACCGCGTGATGGTGACAGGAAGCGGCCACCTCGAGCCTTGGGTTCAGACATTCCCGGACGCTTGGGTCCTTCGGCCCGGAGACGAAACCCCGCTTCCCACGGACGTTCGAGAGCCCCTGCGACTCGGGCTTGACCGCGTCGCCAATGCGTGGGCGGTGCTCCACGGCGCCGTGCCTCAAGCCCCTGCGCTCGACGCGTGGCTCGTGGTGGATGTCGGAACGTGCGTGACCGTGGACGTGATCCGGGATGGACGCCACCTCGGAGGAACCGTATCCCCAGGCGCAGAAATGCGCCTGACAGCCATGTCAACGGGCACCGCGAATTTGCCGCGTCCCACGTTTCCCGCCGACGAAATCCCCGCATTGGCCCGTGTCGAAGCTTTTGGGCTCAACACCGAAGAGGCTCTCGGAGCAGGGGCGTGGGGGGGCGTGTCCTCTGAAATCCTCGGGAAATGGGAAGCCATGCGCCAAGAAGTGCCAAATCTTGGAGTCATCCTGACCGGCGGGGACGCCGAACACTTGGAACTCCGCTTCATCCGCCCGAAATTCGCCGACGCTCATTTGACCCTGAAAGGGTACCATGCATTGTTTAACCACGCCCACCCTCCCCGCTGAAGCCCGCCTTGGGCGCCCCTCGCAGCGCCTCGCACTCCTTTTCATCTTCAGCTTCTTTCTGAGCTGGACGGGACTTGCGCAGGAAACCGACTTCAGCCCGTTTGCTCGATTTGGCCTTGGAACCGCACAAGGGGCACTCACACCGACGTTGGCGAGCATGGGCGGCATCACCTCGGTCAGCGCAAGTCAATGGGTCGTCAACGCGGACCAACCTGCTGCGGCTGCGGGGTTGACCCACCCCACCTTTCAAGGCTCCGTTCATGTCCAAGGCATGAGGCTTACGGAAGGCGACCGCGTCTCTCATGCACTGACAGGTGGCCCAGGCAACTTTGGGTTGGTCGTCAAGCAGCCTCGGTCGCGAAGCGCCTTGCAATTGGGTTTGACGCCCCTCTCGTCCAAGGCCTTTTCGATCACCCGTGCCGTCGAAGACACCTTGCTGGGAAACATCCTTGAGTCGTACGACGGCTCCGGCGGGTTGGCGCGTGCTTACCTCGGACTGGCACACGGGTGGCGCGGCAGGACTTGGGTGACGGCTGGATCCACGGACAGCGTGTTGGTCAGTGCACGGGGGTTGGACGTGGGAGCGCAGGTGGACCATTGGTTTGGCGACGCCCTCCAAACGTCTCGTTTGGACATCGAAGACCTGTCCTACCGGGATGTTCGAACCGTGGTTTCTTCGAGGCATCGGGCGACCGGTGCGGTCTTCGGCGCAGAAGCCTTTCAAGTGCTGCGCGCCAAGTACGACGAGTACAAACAGTTCAAAGGAAGTTGGGTCTTGCGTGCTGGCGCCACCTGGAGCCCTCAGCGCACCCTGAATACGGATTACTTCCGCCTGGTGGAATCCACGCTCATTGTCAACAACGTGGTTGCAGGGATCGACACTTCGGCGTTTGACGAGGCCGTGTTGAGCGGGGCCGTGCCCCAAAAATGGACGGCTGGAGTCGGCCTGCAATGGGACGGACCTCAAGGGAATCGCGTCGGCATCTTCGTCGACCACCGTCGCCAAGCGTGGTCGGAGGCGGCAGAATCGCTGCCGTACTTGATGGACGGGGCGGGAACGTGGGGGGACGCGTCAACCTCGGCGCTGGGACTCACCTGGACTCCTGGCCGCAAACCCGGAAAAATTGTTCGGCCCACCTACCGAGCTGGATTCAGCCAATCCACATTGCCTTTGGCTTTGGTGAGCGAAGACGGCGAAGACGCCTTCCCGCTGGAAGAATGGCGAGTTAGCTTGGGCATGAACACGCCCTTGAAAGGCAGCCGCAGCGCCAGCCAACTGCATCTTGGCATGGATGTTGGTCAACGCCATACAGAACTGGCATCCGTGCATCGAGAAACCAACGTTCGGCTTCATGTGGGAGTGACTCTCACCCCCTTCGTGAAGAACCTTTGGCTCACCCCTCGGTTGTACGATTGATTCCCCATTGAACCCAAGAGAATTCCTTGAACCAGAGAAACCTCAAGACCATGAAGGCCCTTCAACTCCTCCTTACCGCAAGTTTCCTCCTCCTTTTGGCTCCCGACTCGGGTTGGGCTCAGGACGAGCGCTACGGCGACACGCCAGAGCAGCAACTCAAGTGCAAAGAGGCGCTCAGTGTGTACAAATCCTACAAGAAGCAGAAGAACTACGACGAAGCCTACATCCAGTGGAGAAAGGCATGCGACGTTTGTCCTGAATCTGCGAGCGAAGGTTTGTACGCCGACGGCACCACGTTCATCGGCCGCGAATTGCGCTCTGTAGAAGAAGGCTCCGACCGCGAAAAAACCTTGGTCGACAGCTTGTTGTACCTGCATGACAAGCGCATGGAGCTTTACCCCAGCACCAAGCGAAGCCCCAACAACCGCTGTGAAATTTTGGGCCGAAAAGCCTCCGACTTCTACAAATACAACAGAGAGGAGCACCAAGCCGCGTACGGGATGTTCAAGGAAAGCTTGGACTGCCTGGGCGCCGAATCCTCAGCCACCACGTTGTACCAGTACTACACCGCGAGTTTCTACACGTTGACACGTTCGCTCAAAGGGGACAGCTTGGCGCAACGCGAGATGCGGGCACAGATGCTGACGGATTACCTCAGTTTGATCGAATACGTCGACGCTGGAATTGCACGTTCTGAAGCTGCCGGAGACACGCGCAACGCGGAACGTTTCGACAAGGCGAAAGGCAACATCGAAACGGTGTTCGTGGCCATCGCCGATTGCGGCGACATGGTGCCCGTCCTGGACGCTGCTGTCGCAGCCGACAACGATAACATGGACCTCAAGCAAAAGGTGTTGCGCCTCTTGAACAAAAAAGAGTGCACCGACAACGACCTTTTCTTGCCTGTAGCCACCTCGGTGTACAGCGTGGAACCCTCTGCCCCTGCCGCCTACGCCATCGGAATCGGTTTTGCCAAATCGAGCGCATTGGACTCGAGCTTCAAGTACATGGAAGACGCTGTGAACCGCTGCGGCGAATGCTCGGACAAGGTGACCTACCTCTTGAAAACAGGTCAAATCGCAAGCGCCATGGGCCGCACTGGCACCGCCAAAAGCTACGCCCGTCAAGTGCTCGAGGTGGATCCGGGCAACGCGGACGCCTACATGTTGATCGGCGACGCCATCGCAGGAAGTTCTTCGTCGTGCGACGACGGCGCCTTGGGTGCGCGCTCGGTGTTTTGGGTGGCTTCTGACTACTACGCTCGGGCCAAGCGCATGAACGCGGAACTGGCGGAGTTGGCCGACAAGAAAATGTCGAACATGGCCAAGCAATTCCCCACGGTGGACGACATTTTCACCTTCGGAAAGCAAGCGGGCGGGTCCTTCACCGTCCCCAACAAGCCCGGATGTCCTTGTGCCGGAGAATCGACCACGATTCGCGTGCGTTGATGCCGTTCGCCGCCCTTGAATCCGCGTTTCGAAACCGCTCGACCCATGGGGTTTGGGCGGTTTCCGCGTTGGGGCTGTTCCTTGCAGCGGGTTGCGGGCCTCTGGATCGCACCGAACTTGACGCAGGCTCCTTGCCCGAGGAAGCACCCCGCATGCCTGCTCAGGTGGTTGAAGGAGGGTACTTCGAGTACACCGAGCGCGGCAAGGTGATCCAAGCCCTGGAGGCTACGAAACTGGAGCGCTGGGAGGACGAACGCGCGAATGACAACGCGCTTTTGGACCCTCTCTGGCAGGTCGACGAAGGGTTTACGCTGTACATCGGAGGAACCAAAACGACCCACACCGCTCGACTCTCGGCCGTCCGAGGCACGTACGACGACCAACTGGGAAGGCTCGAGGCTTGGGAGAACGTGGAATTGGTCAACGAATCGGGAGATCGGATGCAAACGGAACACCTGATTTGGTCCCACGACTCCGACCTGGTGCGAACCAACCGGCCCGTCGAGATCCACACCGCACAAGGCGTGTTGCGTGGGCGTGGGTTGCGGGCCGACAGTCGGTTCGAGCGTTACGAGATCCTGTCGCCGACTGGATCGTTCGAACTGGGGTTGGATGCCGACAGCGTCAAGACCACGAAAGAATCGTCATCTTTGCCCGATGGAACAACCCCGTGACCCCCAATCCTCCGTGACCTACAAGACGGCACGTGCGGCCGAGGTGTTTTGGCTTGTGGCTTCGGTGGCCACGACGGCTTACGTGGGGTACTTGTGGCTGACAGAAGACCTCACGCGGTGGACGCTCGGGTTGTTTCCATGCATTGCGTGGCTGTGGTTTGGGGTGCGCCGAACTTTCCGACTTCGGATGGAACGCCCCCAATGAATCCGATGGCTTATCTTTCGGAATAACCTACGACTGCGTGCATGGATCCTGACCCCTCGAGTTCGCTCTTGATTCTCGCCTTGTCCCTGTTGGCTTCGGCCTTTTTTTCAGGTATGGAAATGGCCTTTGTCGCCTCCAATCGACTGCAGACGGAACTCAACGCCCAGCAATCATTGCGTGGCAAAGTGGTGGCCTACTTGGCGGATCACCCCCAACTCTTCATCGCTTCCATGCTCGTGGGAAACAACCTCGCCTTGGTCATTTGCGGCATGGAGTCCGGTGCGCTGATCAGTCAATGGTTGTTTGAAGTGGAAGGTTGGCAAGTCGCCGACCAGCCGACGCTCGTCCTTGCAACCCAAACCCTGATCACCACCGCCGTCGTGTTGGTCCTGGCAGAATTCATGCCCAAATCGTTGTTTCACGCTGCGCCGAATTTTTGGCTCAACCTCCTGGCCTACCCTTTGCTTCTGGTGTTTTTGGTGCTTGCCATCCCGGCGTGGATTGTGATGATTCTAAGCAAGTCCTTGCTGCGCCCGTTCGTCAAAGGAAACGTGCAAGTCACGATGGAGAGCCTCGGAGTCAGCGATTTGGACCACTTCGTCAAAGGCCTAAGCGGGCGAATGGAGCCCGAGCAAGAATTGGAACACGAACTTCAAATTCTGCAAAACGCCCTCGACCTTCCCAGCGTGCAAGCGAGAGACAGCATGATTCCGAGAAACGAAGTTCGCGGGGTGGAGCTTCAAACGTCCCTGTCTGAATTGCAGGCCGCCTTCGCGGAAACCGGCTTTTCGAAACTCGTTGTTTACCAAGGCGACATGGACCACATCGTGGGCTACGTCCATGCCAAGGACCTGTTTGATCGTCCCGAATCGTTGAAGGACATCTTGCTCCCCACGTTTTTGGTTCCCGAACCCATGGCCGGCGACGAATTGCTGAGGCAATTCTTGAAACGCCGTAGGCATTTGGCGGTCGTTGTCGATGAATTTGGTGGGACGGCAGGAATTCTTACCATGGAGGACATCGTGGAGGAATTGCTGGGCGAAATCGACGACGAGCACGACGGCCAGGAAGACGAAAAAGAACACCAACAAGACGACGGAAGTTGGTGGGTTCCAGCTCGTCGTGAAGTGCGGGTTCTCAATGATTTACATGGATGGAGCCTCCCTGAATCCGATCACTATGACACCTTGGGCGGCCTCATTCTTCACACCGTTGGGGACATCCCGGAGGAAGGGACCAAAGTCGAACTCGAAGAGGTTGAGTTCGTGGTTCGCGAAGTGGAAGAAAACCGGATTATGTGGGTTGAGTTTTGGCCAGAACGCAACGCTTGAAGCACGAAGCGTGCGGAGTTGCTTCGGAATCGTTATCTTCGCGAACCTGTAAAAACGCTAAGCCAGAGGACCATGGCAATGATTGAAAAAATCCGCAACCGGCAAGGCCTGTTGCTCGCAATGATCGGAATCGGAATGTTGGGCTTCTTGGTGCCCTACGACGCCGTGTTGGCCTTGATGGGCCAAGGAAACTCCCGAGATGTGGGAAGTGTGGACGGCGAGAGCATCTCCGCGCTTGACTACCGCATGGAATTGGACGAGCGCCGCCGCCTCGGCTTTTCTGGGGACCAGCTTCAAGAGGAAGTTTGGGGCGATTTGACAGCCAACATCGTGCTCGACGACACCTACGACGCACTTGGTTTGGAAGTGACCGACGCTGAATTCGAGGAAATGCTCTTTGGCAACCTTGACTCTCCCTACATGGGTCGGGCCTTCTACAGCAACGGAGAAAACAAGGCCTTCTGGCAGCAGAACTTTGGGGCCATGCTCACGACCGACCAGGGCAAGTTGAATTTGTTGAGCTACAAGCGCCTCATTATTTCCAAGCGCAAGAAGGAAAAAATGGATGCGCTTCTTTCCGATGCACTCTACACGAACAGCATTGAAGGAAAGTACGAATACATCAACACCGAGAAAAAGGCGGAAATTCAGTACGTCGCGAAGTTGTACAAAAACATCCCCGACGGCGAAGTAAACGTCACGGACGGCGACGTCAAAAAGTACTACAACGCACACAAAAACGACCCCAAATACCAGCAAACGGAAGGTCGCGACATCACCTACGTGAAGATTCCCCTTGGCGCCAGCGAATCGGACATCAACGCGATGGAGGTAAAGTTGGAGGCCACGGCGGAAGAGTGGCGCGACGCAGAGGATGCGGAAGCATTTGCCAAAGCCGCCAACGACGGGCGGGAAGACATCCGCAATTTGCGCTTGGCCCAAGTGGAGTTGGACGTCAATGAAGTGAAGTTTTTCGATGAACCTGTTGGCACCGTTGTTGGACCGTACACCAAAAACGGCCAGATGATCCTCGCTCAAGTGCTGGAACGTGGGATGGCTCCCGACGAAGCGGCCAAGTGCCGCCACATCTTGCTCTCTGCCAAAGACGCGAAAGACGAAGCAGAAATGGCCAAACTCGGTGCACGTGCAGACAGCTTGAAGAAGGTGCTTCGGAACGGAGGTGATTTTGACGATTTGGTGGAACGCTTCAGCGACGACCCGGGATCGAAAAGCACCGGCGGTGTCTACGATTACTTCCCTAAAGGCCGCATGGTGAAGCCATTCGAAGACTTTTGCTTCAACGAGCCCATTGGCGCATTGGGTTGGGTTGAGACCACCTACGGAGTGCACCTGATTGAAGTCCTAGGTCGACGTACTGAAATTGAAGAAGTACGCGTGGCCTACATCGCCAAAGACGTGGCGGCATCCGCCACAACAGCACGGGATGCCTATGCCATGGCGAGCGAATTTGCCATCAACGCGACGGACAAGGAAAGTCTGGTGGCTGCGGCCGAAGAAGCGGGGTACTCCACAGGTGAAGCCAACGGCATTGCCCCGGCGGCACGAAGCATTGCAGGCGTGCGCGATGCTGCAGAAATTGTGGCGTGGTCCTACCGCAGCGAAGAAGGCGAAGTGTCCAACCCCATCCTTACTCCTGAATTCTACATTGTCGCGCACCTTGATGCCGCGAAGAAAGCGGGGGTGCCCGAACTGAAGGACGTGGAGGACCAAATGCGTGAAGGCGCCACGAACGAAGCCAAGGGCGAACTCTACGCCAAGAAAATGGACGGAGTCAACCTCGAAGAGGTGGCAACTGCCGTTGGCGAAACGGTGAAGACAGGACGTGACCTGAGCATCAAGTTCCCCACCGTTCGCGGCAGCGGAGCTTCGACGGAGCCCAAAGTAGCTGGTGCTGCGTTTGCCATTCCTGTCGGAAGCATGTCAAGTCCAATTGTTGGCACGCAAGGCGTTTGGGTCATTGCTCCTCAAAAGGTTTCTGATGCGGGAAGCAAAGACAGCTACCTCGACGAACAGAGCACGTTGGCTACTCGGGCGCGCACCAACTTCCCCTTCACTGTGTTGAGCACCATGCAAAAAGCGGCCGGTGTTGAGGACAACCGTCGGCAACTGAACTAAGTCCAGCCATTCTCGAATTTGACAAACCCCGGTGCGTTGGCACCGGGGTTTGTTGCGTCTGGGAGGCCAGGTCAATCGGCCTCCGACGGGTCAACCAACCAGAGCAAACATCCGTCGCCGTAGCTCAGAAACCGGTAGCCAGAATCCAGGGCGTGCATGTACATGTCCTTCCACCCTTGCATGCCCACGAAGGCGCCGACAAGGCACAGCAAGGTGCTCCCCGGCTGATGGAAGTTGGTCACGAGGCCCTTCACCATGCGAACCCGGTACCCAGGAACCACCATGAGCTGGGTTTCAAACGTCACCTCGCCCGTGGCACTCCACGGGCCTTGTTCAAGAACGTGATTCAAGGCATCGAGATCCGTCCAAGCGACGGCGCGAGCCGCCGATTCGCCATAGGGGATTCGCTGCGGAACGACGTCGACCCATTCGCCCGTAGACCGGTGATGCCAAGACCACCAGTACAGGCTTTCAAGCGTACGAAGTGTGGTGGTTCCCGTCGCAACGCGGATCGATTGCCGAGCCAACCGTTCAACCGCTTCCCGAGTCATGACGCATCGTTCTGCATGCATGTCGTGCGCCATGATCTCGCCGTCTGAAAGCGGTTTGAATGTCCCTGCTCCGACGTGCAATGTCAGCCTGTTCAGGGGGCAACCGACTGCACTCAAGGACGCGAGCAGGTCGTCGTCGTAATGAAGTCCCGCGGTCGGTGCCGCCACACTTCCGGGCGCAAGGGCGAACACGGTTTGGTAGTCAACGCGGTCTTGGCCTTCAGCCGGACGCTTCATGTACGGAGGAAGCGGTGTCTTGCCCAAATCGTCGAGCACTTCCGCAAACGTCGCAGCTTGCAGCCCCGGTTCGTAGGCGGTCCAGGTGAGGCGAACGCATCGAATGCCCTCGGCCGTTTCGTCCATGCGTTCAAGGTTCAACAGGAAACGGTCTCCCTTGGCAGAGGCTTTGCCGTCCGACCAGCGTTTGGCATTGCGAACCATGGCCTTCCATTCGACGCTTTCCGAGCGAGTTAGAGACCGTTCTGCCGTGCCTTGAAGCGGGGCAAGCAAAAACACTTCGAGTTGGCCTCCTGTGGATTTGGTGGCCAAAATCCGTGCGTGAAGCACCTTGGTGTCGTTGGCCCACAAACCGTCTACCCCGGCGCTTTGAAGGGCCTTCGGGAGGTGTTCAAACGACGAGTCTTCGAGGGTGCCGTCTTTCGATCGGACGAGCATGCGCGCCGCTCGGCGTGGTTCAACCGGATGTTTGGCCACAGCCGCGTCAGGCAAGTCGTAATGAAAGTCGTTTGAGTTCACCACCCAAAGGTACCCTGACACTACCTTCGTCTCCCATGGGCAAGCAGTTGATTGTCGGAGCAGCAGGCCAACTTGGCATTGAGCTGATGCTCGCGCTCCAAGAGCGCGTCGGACCGGAGCAGGTTCTTCTTGCCGACATCCGACCCGTGCCTCACCCAGCTGCGCAACAAAGCCCTTTCGTGCAGTTGGACGCGACCGACGAAGCAGCCTTGAATTTTCTCCTCAGCGAACACGACGTCGACGTCATGTTCATGCTTGTAGCCATGCTGTCAGCAAAAGGTGAAACGATGCCGCTGGCTGCTTGGGACCTCAACATGAAGCCCCTCCTTTTGGCGCTTGAAGCAGCCAAGGCAGGAAAAGTGAAACAGGTGTTTTGGCCGAGTTCGATTGCCGTGTTTGGGCCCGACGCCGTGAAGGACCGCACACCTCAGGATGCGGCATTGACCCCGACCACGGTGTACGGCCTCTCCAAAGTCGCGGGCGAGTTGTGGTGCAAGTATTACCACGACAAGTTTGGTGTGGATGTTCGAAGCGTGAGGTATCCCGGATTGATTGGTTTCCGCTCCCAGCCTGGCGGCGGCACCACGGATTACGCGGTGGAGGCGTTTCACCGTGCCGCGGCAGGCCAGGGGCTGACATGCTATTTGGACGCCCACGAACGGCTGCCGATGATGTCCATGGAAGACGCCGTTCGAGGCACGTTGGAATTGATGGCTGCCCCGAGCGAGCACATCCACGTTCGGACTTCCTACAATTTGCACGGATGCGACTTCACGCCCGCCGAATTGGTGGTGGCCATTCGAGCGCACATGCCTGAATTCGCCGTGTCGTATTTCCCGGATCGCCGGCAAGAAATTGCGGCTTCTTGGCCCAACAGCCTGGACGATTTCCCCGCCCAACGGGATTGGGGCTGGCGCGCAAAACATGATGTTCCCAGGTTGGTGGAACACGTTTTCGAGGGGCTCCAGCAACCAGCCTGACGTTGACAACCTCTTTGCAGCCGTGACGGGGTGCGGCGTTAAGGCTTTTCTTTGCATTCTGAACTTGAACAGAGACCCATGGACGCCCTGCACATCAGCAACAGCCTGACCCGGCAAAAGGAAAAGTTTGACCCCATCAACCCGCCCTTTGTGGGGATGTACGTGTGTGGGCCTACGGTGTACAGCAACGTGCACTTGGGAAACGTGAGGACGTTTTTGACCTTCGACATTGTCTACCGCTACTTGCAGCACCTCGGATTCAAGGTTCGCTACGTGCGAAACATCACCGACGTC
>JBMZHG010000001.1:94971-220705 GCA_049616325.1 Flavobacteriales bacterium
GGCCACTTGACCGGCGACACGGACGACGGAGAGGACAAGATTGGGAAGAAGGCGCGGCTTGAAAACCTGGAGCCCATGGAGGTCGTGCAGCGTTACACCAACGACTTCCACGACGTGATGAACGTGTTCAACATCCTGCGTCCGTCGATCGAGCCCACGGCAACAGGCCACATCGTTGAGCAAATCGAATCCATCAAAAAAATCATCGACAACGGGTACGCGTACGAAATAGGCGGCAGCGTCTACTTCAGCGTTCGGAAATTCAGCGAAGATCATCCGTACGGCGAGTTGTCGGGCCGGAAGATTGACGAGCTGATGAACAACACGCGCGACCTCGACGGACAAAGCGAGAAGCGCGACCCGCTCGACTTTGCCCTTTGGAAAGCCGCGGACGCGAGCCACCTCATGCAATGGCCCTCTCCTTGGGGCATGGGCTTCCCAGGATGGCACCTCGAGTGCTCTGTGATGAGCACCAAGTACCTTGGCGAGACGTTTGACATCCACGGCGGAGGCATGGACCTGAAGTTCCCTCACCACGAGTGTGAGATTGCCCAAAACGTCGGGGCAAACGGCGGCGAACGCCCCGTGCGCTATTGGATGCATGGCAACATGCTTACCGTCAACGGTCGCAAAATGGCGAAGTCGGAAGGCAACGGGTTCACGCCTGAAGAACTCATCACGGGCAACCACAAGCTCCTCGACAAGGGCTACACCCCCATGACTGTGCGCTTCTTCATGCTCATGGGCCACTACGCGAGCACGCTGGACTTCAGCAACGAGGCGCTTCAAGCAGCTGAAAAAGGGTTGTCCAAGTTGGAAAAAGCCATCGACACCTTGAACGGATTGGCACCCACCTCTGGGGAAGGAAATTTCGATGTCAAGGCGTTTGAGGAAAAATGCCACGCTGCGATGAACGACGACTTCAACACCCCCATCCTGATTGCCACGTTGTTTGACGGCGTCAAGGCGGTGAACGGTGCCGCGGCAGGTCGGGTGACGTTGGGTGCGGAAGACATCGCCTCCTTGAAAGGCACGTTCCAAGCTTTCATGCGCGATGTTCTTGGCTTGCAAGCCGAAAACGATTCGAACGCGGGTGCCGGAGACGAATCGGAAACGGGCGCCCTGCTTGACTTGATTGTGGACATGCGCACCACGGCAAAAGCCAACAAAGATTGGGGCACGGCAGACAAGATTCGCGACGTGCTCTCAGCACACGGCATCACCATACAAGACGGCAAGGATGGCAGTTCCTGGACGCGTGGCTGAGGTTCGATTTGGCTTCGCTGCGTTGGCTGCGTTCGTTGTCGGTTTGGCGTCGTGCGAGTCCCCTGCACCTCCTTCGAGAGGCACCCAACCCGACTCTAAAAGCATCGCCGCTCCGGCGTTCGACGCCGATTCGGCGTACGCGTATGTGGAGAGGCAGGTGGCGTTTGGGCCTCGGGTACCCAACACCGCACCGCACGAAGCTTGTGCCGATTGGTTGGCCGCCGAATTGGCACGCCACGGAGCGGATGTCACGGTGCAGGAAGGCCGCGCTCGGGCGTTTGACGGCACAGTGCTCAACATGAAGAACATCGTTGGGACGTTCCACCCCGAATCCCGAGACCGCATTCTGCTCTTCGCCCATTGGGACACGCGCCCATTCGCAGACAAGGACACGACCCGAACGCGAGAACCCATCGACGGGGCCAACGACGGGGGATCCGGCGTGGGCGTCCTGCTCGAAGTCGCGAGGCAATTGGGGCTCGAATCCGCCGACGTGGGCGTGGACATCGTGTTTTTCGACGCGGAAGATTACGGCCGTCCTGAATGGATGCCTTCCACAGAGAACGGCTACCGAGATTGGTGTTTGGGCAGTCAGTTTTGGGCCCAAAACCCACACCGCCCGGGCTACCGAGCACGATTTGGAATTCTGCTTGACATGGTCGGCGCCTCGGACGCGGTTTTCCACCAGGAGGGCACGAGCCTGCGCTTCGCCCCGCACGTGGTCCGGAAAGTGTGGAAACGGGCGAGCGATTTGGGCTTTGGAAATCGCTTCAACAATTCTTCGACTCCGCCCACAATTGACGACAATTTCTTCGTGTCCGACCTTGCCGGAATCCCAAGCGCCAACATTGTGGACTACCGGATTCAAGTTCGTCCCATGGGGTACGGTCCATTCCACCACACCCACGCCGACAACATGTCGGTCATCGACCGTGAGACGCTTCGTCAGGTTGGAACCACCGTCTTGTCGGTGGTACGTCAGCCGTAAGTCTTCCACCAAACGCTGTCAGAAACCGCCTTGCACACCACCTCACGGGCCACCACGTGAGGAGTACCTTGGTGTCCATGCTTTTTCCCCGGCCGACGCTTCGCATTTGGGCTGCCCTGACCTGGGCGTGGATGCTTGGAGCCAATACGGCAAGCTGGGCAGGTTCCCCTGGCTCACTCCTTCACCGAGCGGACACCCTGCGTCTGGAGGGGAAAATGGTTCAAGCCATCACGTTGTACCGAACTGCGTTGACGGAGGCCCTGACCGGATGCGAGTTGTCACGAGCCCACCTCGGATTGGCCGACATCCATTGGAATGCCGGCAATGTCCTGGAAGCCCAACCCCATTTGACGGAAGCCTTGCAGACCTGCGGAACGTGCCCCACCCACGTGCGCACCGAGCTTGTGTTGGACTTGGCACAACTGCTTGTGGCATGCGGCAAGGCGGCGCAATCCCTTGCCCTGCTCGAACAGGAACTCAAGCTGGGAGCTTCTCCCCTGCTGGCCCCAAAAGTTCAACTGGCCGTGGTCGAACTCCATTTCGTCGAGGGCCATTGGCAGCGCGTTTGGGAAGAGTCCGCACTGCTGGAGGGAGCACGTGCGGGAGGATTGCGACTGCAAGCAGGCGCCATGCTGGGTCACCCCTTGGATCACCTTCCCGTAGAAGCGTACCTCAACAAGTCCCAACCGAGCGAGCGCCGCGTAGTCCTCTCCGAACTCACCCACCTGCACACGTCGCTCTCCGGATCAGGTCGGCTGTTCGAAGCTTTGGATTTGGCTCGGCGACTTGCCAAGCAATTTGATCCGGTCGCAAACCGGGAGGAATGGACTGTGGCGCAGCTGCGCGTCGCGGTCTCGGCGGAACGTGCGGGACAACCCCTCGAAGCGCTCCTGGCCTACCATGAAGCAGGACTGGCCGCTGAGCGGGTCAACGACGACGCGCTGCGCGCTCGAATTGCACGTGAACAGGCACGCTTTGAACAAGCACGTGGAGCCACGGAGGTCGCATTTCAACATTTGGCCTTGGCGGACAGCCTCACGCAATCCATGCTGCACAACGTCCACAAAGGCCGAGACACGCGGTCTTTTCAATCGTTTCCCGTCTTGAACGAAGACCCCTTTGAATTGGCCGCGGCTGAAGCGATGCAAGCGGCCGCTTCTCCTGGGGCCTGGCCATTTGCATGCGCGCTGATTCTTCTCGGACTAATTGCCGCCGCCCTTCGGGCCCACGAACTGAAGAAAGCCCTGCGAACAGAACGGGTACGCGCATTCCGAATGCAGCGCATGATGAACGCGGAAGGAGATCCCTTTTCCGTGCCAACGGAAGCCCATTCCGACTTTCAAGTCACCAAACATGGCGAGGTGGAGGAAGTCTTGACTCGCCCCGACCGTTTGGACTTCGACGACGTCATCGCCTCGTTGGAAATGGACCACGGCACAGCCGTAGAATGGGAGTTTGACGGCACCCCTGAGGGCCGCGAAGCACCGGACGGGTTGTTGTCCCTCCTTTCAGTTACCGTGAAAAGGTTGTTGGAGGGAAATCCTTCAGCCTCCTCGTTTTCGGGACGAATTCGAAACGATTGGCAGGGAATCCAGGTGGAAATCGAAGGCCCTGAAACCCCCTCCACCCAGGAACTGCAGCGCATGTTTGCCGGAGGAACGCACAGTTCCAAATGGAACCCCGTGTTGCTCCAGATTGAAAAACTCGCCGGGAGATTTACCGTGGAAAAGCGCCCGACTGGGGAATTGGCTTTGACTTTTCTGCTGCCTCACGTCAAAGCCTAGCCGCCCAACGCGTATTCAGCGCTCGCCTGCGAATTGGTCCAAGAAGCGGCGGTCGTTCTCGAAGAAGTGGCGAAGGTCCCCGATTTGGTACCTCAGCATCGTGATTCGTTCGATCCCCATGCCGAAAGCGTAGCCGCTGTACACGTTGGGATCGATGCCGCTTGCTTCGAGGACGTTGGGGTCCACCATGCCGCAGCCCAAAATCTCCAGCCAGCCCGTCCCCTTGGTGATTCGCTTGTCGACTTCCGTCTTCAATCCCCAATACACATCTACCTCGGCGCTTGGTTCCGTGAACGGAAAATAGGACGGGCGCAACCGAATGTCGGTGTCTGGACCGAAGAAGCACCGGGCAAAGTGCAGCAGCGTTTGCTTCAAATCGGCAAACGACACCCCCTTGTCGATGTACAATCCCTCGATTTGATGGAACATGCAGTGCGCCCGGGCCGAAATCGCCTCGTTGCGGAACACGCGGCCTGGCATGATCAAGCGCATAGGCGGCTCACGCTTTTCCATCTCCCGCACCTGCACGGAGCTGGTGTGCGTGCGCAGCAAGATGTCAGGGTCGCGTTCCACGAAGAACGTGTCCTGCATGTCGCGTGCCGGGTGCTCTGGCGGGAAGTTCAAGCCACTGAAAACGTGCCAATCATCCTCGATTTCAGGTCCCTCGGCCACGGCAAAACCCATGTTCTGGAAGATGTCCACGATTTCCCGGCGCACCACTTGCAAAGGGTGGTGGGTCCCCAACGGGACCCCACCGGACGGACGAGTCGCATCCTCCCCCGAAGCTTGCGGGCGCGCTACTGTGGCATGCTGGGCTTCGCTTACCTTGGCCTCAACAGCCTGCTTGAGCGCATTTAGCATGGGACCGAGCTCGCGCTTTTGGTCCCCGGGCACCTCCTTGAACGAGGCCATCAGGTCCTTGATTTTTCCCTTGCGTCCGAGGTACGCTACACGAAACGCCTCGACCGCTTCCGGTCCCTCAAATCGAGCGCCGGCCACGTCGTCCATCATGCCTTCGATCAATTCCTTCATGTTGCCCAAGTCCAGCGGTTCAGTTCAAGCGCTTCATGCTCATGACCACGTCCTCCAGAGGACGGTCACCGCGTCGGCGGTCCGTGGGGACCGCTGCGATGCTGTCCACAATGTCCAAGCCTTCCACCACGTAACCAAAGACGGTGTATTGCATGTCCAAGAACGGCGTACCACCAACAGTCTTGTACGCTTCGCGCGCCTCCTCTGAATACACGAACTGCCCATTTTCCACGTTGGCCAACCCGTTGCCGTATTCCTGAGCAAAGTTGGCAATGCGGCCTTCGATTCCTGAAAGCTCGTTCTCGCTGAATTGGCGACCTTGAACGAGATAAAATTGGCTTCCTGAGCTGCGACGCTCGGGGTTCACATTGTCGCCTTGTCGCGCTGCGGACAACGCGCCTTTGACGTGGAGCAAATCGGGCCGGATTTCCGCCTCCACCGTGTACCCAGGTCCTCCGCTTCCCAACCGCGCGTTGGCGTCCGCTCCCTTGCTTTGGGGGTCGCCACCTTGAACCATGAATTCGCGGATGACGCGGTGAAACAAGAGGCTGTCGTAAAACTGTTCGTCCACAAGCTTGAGGAAATTGTCCCGGTGCTGGGGCGTGGAATCGCTGAGTTGCACCACCATGGACCCAAACTTCGTGTCAATCTGAACCCTTGCCGGCTCGAGAGAACCCGAACCTGCAGGACCCTTGGGCGCCTCGCATCCCGAGGCAGACATCAACAACGCGGCAACCGCCACCATCAGGGTCGTGGCGAAGAAGGAAGGCGCGTGGGTGCGCATTTGGTCTTTTTTCATCATCTTTGGGGTCGAGCGTCAAAGGTAGACGCCATCCAAGACACGACACGACCATGAACCGCATTTTCTCCTTCGCTTTGGTTGCTGCAGCAGGATTGTTGCTCGCCGGTTGTTACGAAATGGACGAAACTATCGCCAACATTTACGTCGTTCGCGACGAAGGCGGGGTGGAAGTTCCCGTGTCAGACGCCGAAGTGCGGTTGTACGCGTTGGGATCTTTGGAAGGGGACTTTAATGGCGAACCGCGGTTTGACACCACCCAAGTCACCACCAACGAAGGATTCACCTCCTTCAACTTCTCGAGCTTTTACGTCGCTGGCCAGGCTGGGTTTGCCGTGCTTGACGTCGAATGCACCAAGGGTGCCCTGTCCGGCAGCGGGCTGATCAAAATCGTGGAGATGGAGACCAGCGAGGTCACCGTCGTCATGGAGTAACCTTCCTGGCCCTTCTCATTCGTTTTCTGCGGCCTCTCGGCCGATCCAAGCGGCGAAGTAGTCCAACAATGCGCGCTTCATCATGACTTCCTGTTCCTCGGGTGTCAGGGCCGGCATCGGCGCGCCGAGAGAGAAATGAGGCCAACCGTCTTCGTCCACCCCGTCTCGGACGTAGTGCCCCAACGGTTCCAACAACGTGCAGACCCCCACGTGCATCAGGTCCATCTTTTCGTCCTTTTTGTACCTCCTGGCTCCTTGCCCGGCCTCTTGCAAACCCACGGCAAAGACCATGGTCGTCACGTCCGGCTCTTCGCCGAAGCGGTCCATCATCAGCTTTACTAGCGTCTGCCAATCTCGCTCAAATGCGTAATCCATGCGGGGACTAAGTTCGATTCGGATGCAAAAAAAGCCACGATTTCTCGTGGCTTTGGTCGGGATGACTGGACTTGAACCAGCGACCACACGTCCCCCAGACGCGTACTCTACCAACTGAGCTACATCCCGATGGAGGGGTGCAAATGTAGGCGATTTTCTTCCAAGGAAAAAGCCTCTGAACAAAGTAGATTTGCAAGACCACAAATGGCCTGAAAACCTCCTCCCATGAAAATCTCCGCACGCTGGCTGCAACAGCTGTTTCCGTTTGACGTTCCCGTCGAACAAGCCGCGCAAGTGCTCACCGCAACGGGCTTGGAAGTCGAAGGGGTCGAGCGCGTGGAAGACATTCCCGGGGGATTGGCCGGCGTGGTCGTGGGCCACGTCACTTCTGTGTCGCCTCACCCCAATGCGGACCGACTTCGCCTCTGCAGAGTGGACGTTGGTGCCGAGACGTTGGACATTGTCTGCGGTGCCAGCAACGTTGCGGAAGGCCAAAAAGTCCCTGTTGCCACCGTCGGTGCGACGCTCCACCCTTCAGAAGGCGAACCCTTCAAAATCAAGAAAGGAAAGATTCGAGGCGAAGTGTCGATGGGCATGATCTGCGCCGAAGACGAACTCGGTTTGGGCACGAACCACGACGGCATTCTCGTGCTGGACGACGATGCGGTCCCGGGCACTCCGCTCGCCGAATGGATAGGACTCGGGGGCGACGAAGTGATTGAAATTGGGCTAACGCCCAACCGAAACGACGCCATGGGCCATTGGGGGGTTGCCCGCGACCTCCGTGCCGGATTGAAGCACGGCACCGTAGACGGGGTCGGACCGGTCAAGGTCGGGGAATTGACGTTTCCGGCCACGACGGACTTGACGGAGGTGCTGAGCCGAGGAAGCAACGTCAAACTTGTCGTCGAGGCGACGGAAGACTGCCCGCATTACTTGGCCGTGGAACTCCACAACGTGATCGTCGGGCCGAGCCCCGAATGGGCCCAAAAACAGCTCCGCGCCATCGGCGTGCAGCCCATCAACAACGTGGTGGACGCCACGAATTTGGTGCTTCATGAATTCGGAAATCCGCTGCACGCCTTCGACCTAGACCAAATCGGAGGGAGCACCGTCACAGTGCGGAAAGCCGCTGCCGAGGAACCCTTCACCACCCTGGACGACCAAAACCGGACCCTGGACGAACGCGATTTGGTGATTGCCGACGACGCGAAACCCCTGTGCCTCGCAGGAGTTTACGGTGGCGCACAAAGCGGGGTAAGTGAGAAGACGGCCCGGGTGTTGCTCGAGGCAGCGTGGTTCCATCCCGTCACGGTCCGCAAGACGGCCAAACGCCACACGCTCAGTACCGACGCGAGCTTCCGATTTGAGCGCGGGGTCGATCCCGCAACCGTGCGCGTCGCCGCCGAACGATGTGTTTTCCTGCTGCAGGAATGGGCAGGAGCCACCGTCGAAGGCGCCGTGGAGCACGCCGGCGAACCCGCCGTGCGCGATGCCCAAGTGGACGTGTCGTTAAATTGGTTGTTCGGCTTTCTGGGAACTTCGTTGAGTGTAGGTCGTCTGGCGTCCATTTTCGACTCGTTGGACATCGTGGTGGAAGATCGCGGCGACGACGTGTGGCGTTTGAGGGTTCCCTCGTACCGGAGTGACGTGACCAGGCCGGCCGACGTTGCCGAAGAAGTGCTTCGCATTCACGGTTTCGACCACGTCCCCATCCCCGATCGCATGACGGGGACCCTGGAGGTACCCGCGAAGCCCAACCGAGAAGACGTCTTGTTTGGCTGGCGGGAACTGCTCGTGAGTTTGGGGTTTTCTGAAATCATGTCCAATTCTCTGACCAAGGCCTCCTACGCGGAATTGGTGGCGGATCGGGCGCTTGACCCCAGCCGCAGTGTGCACATGTTGAATCCCTTGAGTGCGGATCTCGGAGCAATGCGGCAGAGTTTGGTGTTCCAAGGCCTGGAGGCCATCGCACGCAACACCAACCATCAACAGCCGGATTTGCGGTTGTTTGAATTTGGGCGCAGCTACACCAAGGGCGACCCAAACGAAGACGGAAAGTCGACATACGTCGAAAAGGAGCACCTCAGCATGTGGGTCACAGGTCGGGAATTCCCTGAGTCGTGGAACCGACCCAAGGGCAAAGAAGGGCGCGCCACACTTTTCACCTTGAAACATGCTGTAGAGACGCTGATGCAACGTGTGGGGCTTGAGGTCTTGGCCGAGCCAGAACCCACGGACACTGGGTTGCTGGCAGAAGGATTGGTGCTCCGTCACCGAAACGGAAACGAGGTGGGTCGTTGGGGAATGGTTCAGCCTTCGGTGGCAGCAGCCTGCGGCGTGGAGGCGCCTGTGTTTTGGGCCGACTTGGACGTCGCCCAACTTTGGAAGGCCGTGAAAAAGCGCAAGGTGAAGGCCCACGACTTGCCGAAATTCCCTTCCGTGCGGCGCGATTTGGCCGTGGTGGTGGACCGCAGTGTGGCCTACGAAACCTTGAAGCAAGCTGCGGCAAATGCCGAGAAAAAGTTGCTCAAAGACGTGCAGTTGTTTGACGTCTACCAAGGAAAAGGCCTGGCGGAAAACGAGAAGAGCTACGCCATGGCGTTCAAGCTTCAGAATCCCGACGCAACGTTGAACGACAAACAAATCGAATCGGCCATGGCCCGCATCTTGAGCGCGTTGGAAGGAGCCGGGGCGCGCTTGCGTTGACATGAGCATGAAGAAATCCCGTCCTGTTTTCACTCCACCGGTCCAGGTTTCGCACCTGTACTACCGGCTGGCTCGGATCTTGGTTTGGGGTGGCATGACGCGCTACCACCGAGTCCACGGCGCGCGCACGATGACCGACATCCCTCCTGCTGGAACGCCCGCCATCTTCATCAGCAACCACCAAAACGGCATGATGGACCCCTTGGTGTCCTCCGCCTTCGTTCCCCAGCAAATTCACTGGTTGACGCGCGCGGACGTGTTTTGGAATTCCGTGGCGCGGCACTTCATGTACGGCTTCAACCAGATGCCCATTTACCGTCAGCGTGACCGGTTGGAAGACATTCGGCACCGCAACGACATCATCTTCGACGTTTGCGTCGAGCGGCTGCAGGCTGGAGCGGCGATGGGCATTTTCCCCGAGGGCAACCACAACCCCTTCCCTTCCCTCCGGGAGTTCAAGGGCGGGTTGGCGGAAATGCTGGCTCGGTCCGCGGCCAAGCACCCCGAGCTCAAGCACATCCAGGTCATGCCCGTGGGCGTGGAGTACGAGGATTACGTTGAATTCCGTAGGCAGCTTCGCGTTCGAACGGGACCCGCTGTTCCTTTCGACGACCTGCTGCTGGAAGACGGCACTTTGAACAAAAAAGCCTTCAACGACCGCCTGCGCAATGCCTTGTCCAAGCTCGTGGTCAACATCCAGCCCCAGGAAGCTCAGCCGCATCTGCATCACGCCGTTCGCGCACTTCGCCCCACTGAATTGGAGGATGTGGAATGGACCGAAGTTGCCGACAAACTTGGGGCATGGGCGGAAAAGTGGGACGGAGATTCCGCGTGGGCTGAACGCGTCAAGGACGCCCACACTGCCTGGGAGAACGCGTGGAATCAGGCGGGGAAACCGGGACGGCCCGAGGCTTGGGGCACCAAGCCGTCAGACGTGCGCCTTGCCCGTCAATGGACTCGAATTTTGGCTCCGTTGACGCGGGTGGCCAACCTGCCTTCGTGGCCCATGCAGTTGTTCATCGAGCGCTTTGTTTCCAAAACAGTGAGAAAGGCGGAGTTTGTCAGCACCATGCGTCTCGGCTACGGCATTTTGTTGTTCCCGTTGACGTGGTTGTTGTGGTCAGGAATCGCGGGGATCTTGGCTCCGGCCGGAATGGGTTGGGCTGCAGCGGGCCTGATGTGGGTTTGGGGGCAAGGAGGTTCCCGGACCTACGCGTGGTCCCAATCGGAAGCCCACGACCGCAAAGACCAAACGGACGGGGCCCAGTTTTGGAACGACGCCGACTTCAAAGAGGTTCGCGTGGCGTGGGAGAACTACCTCGCGCTGCTCGAACTCGGGGAACGGACGTGACCACTGGCCGGGTGAAACGGCTTTTTGTCGCATCTTCGTGTTAAGACAGCCTTTACATGTCGTTTACCTCTACTGAACAACAACGTGATGAACTTCGGGCAATGGGAAAGCAGCGCATCCTGTTGGTCGACGACGAGCCAGACATCCTGGAGTTCATCGAGTACAATTTGGTCAAGGAGGGATACGATGTTCACACTGCCAACAACGGACGGGAGGGCGTTTCCCTCGCCAAGAAGTTGCTGCCTGACTTGATTTTGCTCGACGTCATGATGCCAGAAATGGACGGCGTTGAGGCGTGCACAGAGATTCGTGCAGACAAAACCCTCGGTCAATCCATCGTGGCTTTCCTCACCGCCCGAGGCGAGGACTACAGCCAAATTGCCGGTTTTGAAGCCGGCGCCGACGACTACATCCTCAAGCCCATCAAGCCACGTGTGCTCATCTCACGGGTGCAGGCGTTGCTTCGCCGCAAAAAAGCCGCGAGCTACGTGGGCGGGGACTACGACGGCACCGGCCTGATGATCGACCCCGAGCGTTACGTCGTGATTCACGAAGGCAAGGAGATGTCCCTTCCCAAGAAAGAGTTTGAGCTGCTCAGCCTGCTGGCTTCCCAGCCTGGGCGCGTATTCAGCCGGGAAACCATCCTTGCAAGTGTGTGGGGAACCGACGTCGTCGTCGGGGACCGCACCATCGACGTTCACATTCGCAAGCTGCGAGAAAAGTTGGGCGAGCACTACTTCAAAACCGTCAAAGGAGTTGGGTACAAATTTGTAGGGTGATGGCCGGAAAAAGCCCACGTTCCGTGGCGATTCAATCCGGCATTGCCGTCGGGTTGGCGACCCTCACGACCACTGCGGCTGCCCTGTGGTTGAACGACATCGAAGGTCAGTGGTGGGTTCCTCCTTTGTCGGGTGCAACGGTGGGTGTTGTCTGCTTTGTTTTGGTCTACCGCCAGCTGGGCGTCTACATCCAAGAACGCGTTCGGATCATCTACAAAACCATCCGGAGGCTGAAGGGGTCGAGCAGCCACATGAACTTGGACATGCGCGACGACATTGTCGAACAAGTGAACCGTGACGTGATGACTTGGGCCGAATCCCAAATCGAAGAAATCACTCACCTGCGCGAAACCGACACCTTCCGAAAGGAATTCATCGGCAACCTCGCACACGAGCTCAAGACCCCCATTTTCAACATTCAAGGCTTCATCCTGACGCTTCTTGAAGGCGGCATGGACGACCCGGAAATCAACCGAAAATTCCTACTCAAAGCCGCGAAAAACGTGGAGCGCATGTCGGGGTTGTTGGAGGATTTGGATGTCATCACGAAGATGGAAGGCGGCAATTTGGACATCGAAATGGTGCCTTTCGATTTGCTCGAGATTGTGCGAGAAACGATGGAGGGGTTGGAGCCCAAAGCCAAACGCAACAACATCCAACTGCGCCTGAAAAAAGGCATGGACGGCTCAAAAGTGATGGTCAAAGGAGACGCGGCCAAGTTGGTTCAAGTCCTGACCAACCTGCTTGTGAACAGCATCAACTACGGCACGGAAGGCGGGCACACCGAGGTGCGGTACTACGACGCCGACGAGGCGGTTCTCGTCGAGGTGGCCGACACGGGAATTGGCATCCGGGAAACCGACCTTCCCCGGGTTTTCGAGCGTTTTTACCGCGTGGACAAATCGCGGTCCAGGCACGCGGGAGGATCGGGACTGGGGCTCGCCATTGTCAAGCACATCCTGGAAGCCCATGGACAGACCATCAGCGTACGAAGCACGGTGGGTGAGGGCTCAACCTTCAGCTTCACGCTGGAGAAGGCCTGAGCGAGAAGCGTTGACGAAGGGGTTGGATGCTTTTTCCGCGCTTACGGTCGTCGGTCCACCGTGGCCTGGCCAAACGACCGTGTCGTCGGGCAGCGTGTAGAGCTGCTGTTCAATGCTTTTCACCAAGTCCGGGGCGTGACATCCCGGCAAATCCGTTCTGCCAATGCTTCCTGCGAACAGCACGTCACCGGCAAGGACCCACCCTTGCTCGTGACAGACAAACGCCACGTGACCCGGTGCGTGTCCCGGCACGAACCGGACCTCCAATTTGGCTTGCCCGCAAAGCACGTGCTCCCCGGGAACCAAGTCCGCGACAGCCTCGGGAAGCGGATCCATCGGCACGCCGTACATCTGCGCAGCGAGCGGCCCTCGCTCGTAAGTAGTCACGTCCAAAGGATGCATGCGAGGAAGCAAGCCGTACGTGTCCTTCATCCATTGACATCCCATCACGTGGTCGAGGTGTGCGTGGGTCAAAAGCACTTGCACGGGCATGGCCCCAAGCGATTCGCACAACCCTCGAAAAGCCCGGCGCTCCTCTCGGGTAGCCATGCCGGGGTCCACCACCGTCAGGTTGCCGTCGCCGTGGTCCACCACGTACGTCTGTTCTCCAAACACATTGCATGTGAGCGTATGCACCATGCGGCGTAATTTCGGGAAGAATGTTCAGCCTTTCCCCTTCCGGTTTGTGGCGCCTCGCTCGGGTGTGCTTTGTTGCGACACTTGTTGCGACGAGTGCCATGAGCCACGCGCAATTCACAGACGGGCTGAACGTCGAGTTTGGCAAGAACCGTGTGCAGTACCGCTCCTTTGCGTGGCAGTATTTCGAGCAAGGGATGTTCGAAGTCTACCATTACCGAGAAGGAGACCAAATCGCGGGCCAAGTCGCTCGCATCCTTGAACAGGAAGCCCAAGAACTGAGTCCCATGTTTGGGCGTTCGTTGGAAGGACCGATTCAGGTGCTTGTGTTCAAGTCCCAGGAAGAGTTCCGGCAGAGCAACGTCGGCATCATGACGTCTCAGGACCAACAAACCAACATCGGGGGAACGGCCCGGCTCGTGGGCAGCAAGATGTTTCTGTACGGGACAGGAGACCGGCTCCGGCTGGAACGTGACGTGCGCGAGGGCCTCGCTCGCATCCTGTTCAACCAAGCCATGTACGAGAGCGAATGGAGCGAGGCCTTGCGCAGCGGAAACCTCGTTCAGGTGCCAGAATGGATGTCGGAGGGCGCTGCCCGGTTCGCCGCTCGAGGCCTGGACGCCGAGAGCCTGGCTCAGATTCTCGACGCGTGCCAAACTGGAGCGTTCCGTCGCATCGACCAAAGCGCCGGCCGCGAGGCGGCAGTGCTGGGGCAAGCGGTTTGGGCCTACATCGCGGACATCTACGGACGCCCTACCGTCGCCAACGTTTTGTACATGACCCGGATCACCCGAAGCGTGGAAAGCGGCTTTCGGTTGGCGACCGGGTTCTATTTGGACGACCTCGCGGCCGAAGTGCGGGCCTACCACCTGCGACACACCCCGGCCGCATTCGAAGAAGTTTTGCCCGAATACACCTCTCGAAAAGAGCTTCGAATGGCGCGGCGTTCGGCCGGTTCTGAAGTGCCAATGAGGCTGCAACGGCGCTACGAATACACCCAGTACGCGATGTCACCGCAGGAAGACGTTTGGGCTTTCACGACCAACGAACGGGGGCAACTGCGCGTCGGTACGTTCGACGTGAAGACCGGCAAACGGACCTGGCACGCCGTCCTTGGACACCGACTCGACCGCCTCGAAAACGACCTGCATCCCCGGCTCGCCTGGCACCCGGAAGGAAAGACGCTGGCCTTCGCCACCGAATTGACGGGGGCACCGTACCTGGGCTTGGTGAACATGCGAACAGGCGACACCGAACTGCGTGAGCTCTTCAAACTCGATCAGGTGCTCGACATGGCGTTTTCTCCCGACGGCGCTTTTCTGTTGATGTCCGCCCTCGAGGACGGGCAATCCGACTTGTACAAGTACGACGTCGTCGCGAACAACCAACGCCCCCTCTGGCGCGACAGGTTTGACGACTTGCACCCGGCGTTTTGGGTGGGAACAGACGCGTTCATTTTCGCGTCAAACCGGCCGGACGACACCCTTCGAAACGACCGACTCGACCATCCGTTTCACGCACCTCTTGACCTCTACGTCGCCCGACTCAGCGACGACCCGATCACTCTCGAAAGGTGGACCCAAACGCCGGAAATCGACGAGCGTCGTCCCCAACCCCTTCGAAAAGGGGAATTTGCCTATGTCGCCAACGCCGAGGGGCTTGACTCCCGAGTTGGGTTGGGCTGGCGCGACAGCAGCATTGTGTCCATCGACACAGTCATCCGGTACCGGCAATTCACCGAGCTTCGCGAGGCCCTGGTGTTGCCGGCTCCTGCGACGTCGGTTGCCGTCGACACCTCCAAAGCGCGCATCGCCGTGCGGAGAGCCGGTTCCACGCATGTGTTGACTGTGCCGATGCCGGACCTGAACTCCCTGCACACCCGACCCGAACTCGTTCGCCGGGAGGCCGAGGAAGAATTCCCGTTTCCAACGCAACTCCCCGATTGGTCTCGGAACTGGGGGGACGACGAGATTGACTACCGCAACTACGTCTTTGAGCGGGAAAAATCTGCACCCGCCACAACCGACACGGCACGCGAAGTTCCAGAGACGGAACAACCTCGGAATTACGCGAGGCTCGTTCCCCGAAACTACCGTTTGAACTACGCCTTGGACAAGCTTCAAACGCAACTCAACAACACCTTCGGAACGTCATTTTACCAGCCCTACAACGGCCAGGTCAACGCACAACCCGGCCTCGGAAACGCCACAGAAATTCGCCTCAGCGATTTGATGGACAACCGGCACATTGTTGGAGGGTACACCATCCCGGTGAACTTGTCGAACACATTTTTTGGGTTGGCGTTTGTCAACCTGGAAGGGCAATTGGACAAGGAGATTTCGTTCCAACGGCAATCCAGCGCTCGGGTAGATCCGCTTACAGGCCAACTCGTGGAGACCGCCACCCACCTGTTGCGGCGCGAATGGCGCTGGGCGTTTGACGAGGTTCGAAGCTTGCGCTGGGGCGTGGCAGCGCGCTTCAACCGAGACGTCGTTCAAGGAACGGACCTGTTTTCTCTTACGGCCGACAACGGCACCGGAGAACAGCTCGGAATGCAGGTGGCCTTTGTCCACGACGACACGCGAAGCCCGAGGCTGAACATCCACCACGGGCTGCGCGCTCGGATTTGGGCGGAGTACTTCGTCGACGGAGTAGTAACGGCTACGGCAGGCGACTTGGACGGCGGCTTGGCCTCTCCGGAAAACGGGTGGTCGTTTGGGACGGTGGGCTTCGACGCCCGACGGTACATCCCCCTTGTGGGGCCGAGCATTTTAGCCTTGCGCATGGCCGGCGATTGGTCCCTCGGCCAAAAGAAGCTCCTCCACATGCTCGGCGGCACCGACAACAGCTTGTCCATTGCCGGCAACGCCAACACGCCTGTGGACCCCGACATTCCGTTTGCTTACCAAGCCCGAATCACGCCACTTCGCGGCTTTCAAAACAACGTGCGCAACGGCGCCAACGTCGCGGTCGCCAACGCCGAGATTCGCCTGCCCTTCTTCTTCAACAGCGCAGGAAAATCGGATTTCTTAAAGCACCTTCAAATGATTGCGTTCGCCGACGTCGGCTCGGCGTGGTCGGGCCTCCACCCCTATTCCGACGACAACACGTTCAACTTTGTGACGGTCGAGTCCAACCCCATCACGGTCACCGTGAACAACAACCGCGAACCCATCCTGTACGACCTCGGGTTTGGGGTGCGCTCCCGATTCCTGGGCTACTGGTTGGCCGCAGACTGGGCCTACGGGGTCGACGACGGCATCACCTTGCCGAGGCGCTTTACCTTGTCCCTGAATTTTGACTTCTGAACCATGGACCCCGTTACGTTGATCACCCTCCTGGCCATTGGCTTGTTTGCCGGGGTCGCATCCGGCTTTGTTGGCGTGGGCGGAGGCCTCATCCTGGTCCCCGCCATGATGGCCCTGCTGGGGCTCGGCCAACATGCCGCTCAAGGCACGAGTTTGGCGATGATGCTTCCTCCCGTGGGCATCCTTGCCGTCATGCAGTACCACCGCGCGGGCGAGGTTCATTGGGCGTACGCCGCGGTCCTGTGCGTCACGTTTGTGGCCGGGGCGTGGGGCGGCTCAAAGCTGAGCTTACGGCTTCCTGCGGCCTGGGTAAAATTGGTGTTTGGACTGGTGATGATGTACGCTTCTGTGCGCATGCTTCTCAAGGCTTGGGCCCAAATCAAACCGACCCTCTTCCCATGACACTTCAGGAGGAACTGCGCGACCTGGCTGAGCGACACCACCCGGAATGGGTGATCTTGCGACGGCATCTGCACGCCCACCCAGAACTGTCGTTTGAGGAACACGAGACCATGGCGTTCGTTGCTCAGCAGCTCGCGGCGTGGGGGGTTGAACACGACACCCACGTCACGGGCACCGGCATCGTCGCCCACGTTCGCGGCACAGAACCGGAGTCGCGCCTCGTCGCGCTGCGTGCCGACTTGGACGCGCTTCCAATCCAGGAACTCAACGACGTGCCCTACGCCTCCACGCGTCCCGGTGTCATGCACGCCTGCGGCCACGACGTCCACACGACAAGCCTTCTCGGCGCGGTCCAGCTGTTGCACGCGACGCGAGGGCGCTGGAAAGGAACGGTGCGGTGCATCTTTCAACCGGGCGAGGAGCGCATTCCCGGAGGCGCGAAAGGGATGGTCGAGGCGGGCGTGCTCGCCAATCCGGCCCCGGCACACATCCTCGGCCAGCATGTCTACCCCCAACTTCCGGAGGGGCACGTTGGCGTTCGTGGCGGCGCCTACATGGCTTCGGCCGACGAAATCCACCTGACGGTGCATGGAAAAGGAGGGCACGCCGCCCTTCCGCACCTGTGCAAAGATGCCGTTCTCGCCACGTCGGCCATCGTCGTGGCCGCCCAGCAACTCGTTTCGCGAAACTGCCCGGCCGGCGTGCCTTCGGTGCTGTCGTTTGGCCGAGTTGAAGCGCTCGGCGCCACCAACATCTTGCCGGACAGCGTGGCGGTGCAGGGCACCTTCCGGTCCCTCGACGAGGACTGGCGCTGGGAAGGGCATCGGTTGCTTACGGAGCTCGTACACCGGACTGCCGAGGCGCACGGTTGCCGGGCCGACCTCGAAATCCGAGTGGGGTACCCGCACGTCAACAACGACGTGAGGCTTGCAGCGGCTTTCAAATCTGCCGCGGTGGAATACCTCGGCGCGGAACGCGTACACGACTTGGACATTCGCATGACGGGTGAAGATTTCAGTTACCTCGCCAACGAAGTTCCCGGGTGTTTCTACCGGCTCGGCACGGCCTCCCCCAACCCAGACAGCCCGTTGGGCAAACACGGCTTGCACACGCCGCATTTTGACGTGGACGAACAGGCTTTGAAAGTGGGTTCAGGGTTGATGGCGTTTGCGGCCGCCACAGTCGACCGATGATCAGTGCGCGACCTCGCAGAGGAATTTGATCCGAGCCAAGCGCAGCTCTTCCTCCGAATACGCGTCGTCGAATTCTTCGCGAGCCGCATTCAAACTCTCGTCTTCCGACTCGCGGAAAAAATCGAAGAGTTCTTCGAGGCATTCGTCGTCCAACGACTCCTCCAAAATGTGGTCCAAACTGACCTTGGTTCCCGCACCCACGATGGCCTCAATCTCCTCGAGAACTTTTTCTCGTTGGCCGTGGATGCCGGCGGCGATGTCGTCCAGCCCCATCTTCCGGTCGAGCAGTTGAATGATGGTGACTTTGTTGCTCGACTTGGAGCCGCTGCTTCGGACCAAAAGCGAATCGTCCCGCTCGATGCCCTCCTCGTCAACGTACTGCGCAATGAGCTTGGTGAAGGGCGCCCCAAACTTGGCCGCCTTGCCTGACCCAACGCCCGTGATTCGAAGCAATTCGTCAGGCGTGATCGGGTAATGCGTCGCCATCTCGTCCAGGCTGATGTCCTGGAAGATGACGTACGGGGGCAGACCTTTTTCAGAACTGACCTTTTTGCGAAGCTCAGTGAGCATGCCACGGAGCTTGGGATCTAGAGCGCCGCCGCTGTCGCCGTGCGTTTGGGCGAGCGAATCACCCGAATCCACGTCGCTGAAGTCCCGCTGGTCAGCGAGCAAGATCGGTTGAGGTGACGAAATGAAGTCCATGCCCTGCTTGGTCAAGTGAATCACGCCGTATTTCTCGACTTCCTTTTCGAGGTAGTTGAGGACGACCGTTTGGCGGACGATGCCCTGCCAAAACTCGATGTCGTGCTCCTTCCCGCGGCCCCAAAACGAGCTCCCCACGACGCCGTAGTCGGCCATTTGGCGGTTCTCTGTCGCAGTCAAAAGCGACGTGTAGAAGCCCATGCGGTGCTTGTTCTTGTGTTCCAAGACGGCACTCAACAGCAAGTGCACTTCCTCCTGCCGGTCGGCCAAGGTGGGTGGGTTCTGGCTGTTGTCGCAATTCATGGCGCCTGGTCCGTTGACCTCGTCAAAATCCTCCCCGAAGTAGTGCAGCAAAAACTTCCGCCGGCTGGTGGCTGTCTCGGCGTATGCCATCACTTCTTGAAGAAGTTGCATGCCCACTTCCTGTTCCGCAATGGGCTTGCCTTGCAGGAATTTTTCAAGCTTGTCAATGTCCTTGTGGCTGTAGAACGCGATGCAGTGTCCTTCGCCTCCATCGCGGCCCGCGCGGCCCGTTTCCTGGTAGTAGCTCTCCAAGGATTTGGGCATGTCGTAATGAATGACAAACCGAACGTCCGGCTTGTCGATTCCCATCCCAAACGCGATGGTCGCCACAATGACGTCCACGTCTTGCATCAAGAACTGGTCCTGGATGCTGCTGCGCTGGTTGCTGTCCATCCCGGCGTGGTACGCCAAGGCCTTGACGCCGTTGACTCGCAACGTGTCGGCGATTTGCTCCACTTTCTTCCGGCTCAAACAATACACAATGCCGCTCTTGCCCGCATTCTGAAGGCAATGACGCACGATTTGTTTCAGCGCCTCTTTCTTGGGACGAATCTCGTAGAACAAGTTGTCCCGGTTGAAGGACGCCTTGAGCACCACCGCATCCACCATGTCCAAATTCTTCTGGATGTCCTGCTGGACCTTGGGGGTGGCCGTGGCGGTCAACGCCATGATGGGCACGTCGGCAATGCCCTTGATGATGGGCTTGATTCGGCGGTATTCCGGGCGGAAGTCGTGACCCCACTCTGAAATGCAATGCGCTTCGTCCACCGCCACAAAGCTGATTCGAACCGACTTCAAAAACTCGATGTTCTCGGCCTTGGTCAAACTCTCCGGCGCCACATACAACAACTTGGTGTGGCCCTCTGCGACGTCCAATTTGACCCGCTCAGCCTCCGCTCTCGCAAGGGATGAGTTCAAGAAATGCGCCACACGCTTGTCCTCGTGGTGGCCGCGAATGGCATCCACTTGGTTCTTCATCAAGGCAATGAGAGGGCTTATGACAAGCGCCACCCCGTCGATCATGAGGGCCGGGAGTTGATAGCACATCGACTTGCCTCCGCCGGTGGGCATGATCACAAACGTGTCACGACCGTCGAGGACGCTTTGGATGGCCTTTTCTTGCTCACCCTTGAATTCGTCGAATCCAAAAAACACTTTCAGCGCCTCTTGTGGCGCCAACTCAACCAGGCTCATTGGTAGGCATTAGCTTTGCTCTTATAAATATACGTAAAACTGCCACGTGAACAACCCCTCTTTTTCCAAAACGAACTCAGTGCGTTCCCAAGCGGATCTGGAAGTTGGCAAACGCACGTTGACGTTGGCCTCACGAGCCCTTTCCGCGGCGTCGAGAGCCCTCGGAGCGCCGTTTGTGCAAGCCGTTGAGGTTCTGGCGAATGCGACCGGCAAGGTCGTCGTGACGGGCGTGGGAAAAAGCGCTCACGTGGCGGCCAAGGTGGCGGCCACCTTGAATTCCACGGGAACGAAGTCCATGTTCCTGCACGCAGGGGAAGCCTTGCACGGCGACGTGGGAGCCGTGGAGCCCGGCGACGTGGTGGTTTGCCTTTCCAAAAGCGGAACCAGCGACGAGGTGGTCGGCCTGCTGCCCACCCTTCGGAGCCGAGGGTGCGCGTTGATCGCCCTCACTGCAAGAGCCGAGTCGCCGCTTGGAAAGGCCGCCACGGTGATCCTTGACGTGGCCGTGGAAGAGGAGGCGTGCCGGTTTGATTTGGCGCCCACCACGAGCACCTCGCTGCAGCTTGCTTTGGGCGACGCCCTCGCGCTTGCACTGATGGAACGCTCGGGATTTCAGCCGGACGACTTTGCCAAGAATCACCCGGCGGGTGCGCTTGGGAAAAAGCTGACGTGGACCTTGAATGAGCTCGTGGACCCGGACCGACGGCCGGCGGTGGCGTGGGACGCGGACATGTCGACCGTGCTGCAGGCCATGTCGGAGGGCCGGTACGGTGCCACGGTGGTTTATGCCCAAGGAACAGATTCGGAAGTCGCGGGGATCGTGACCGACGGAGACCTGCGCCGCGCATGGGCTGCCGGGAACGTGGCGGAGAAGCGCGCGGGGGATTTGGCCTCGCTTTCGCCCCAAACCCTCGACGCAAGCACCTTGGCAACGGAGGCCGCTCAACGCATGCAGCAACAGAGCATCAGCCAGGTGGTCGTGGTGCGGGACGGGAAATACCTCGGGATGGTGCACGTTCACGATTGCCTGCGCGAGGGGTTGGTTTAACTTCGCGTCATGCCCATGGACCAGGCCCACGAAGAAGCCCAAATGGGGTTTCTCGACCACCTCGAAGAACTCCGACGGCGGCTGTTTGTCTCGGCCTTGGCTGTTTTTTCCGGAGGAATCGTTCTGTTTGTCATGAAGGACTGGGTGTTTGACGTGGTGCTCTTCGGACCGCGCAACCCGGAGTTCATCAGCTACCGGGCGTGGTGCGCGTTGTCTCACGCCATCGGGTCGGGTGACGCGCTGTGCGTCGAGCAGATCTCCTACGAATTGATTAACACGACCATGCTCGGGAACTTTTCCGCGCACATCGTGGTCAGTTTGGTGGGCGGTGTCATCCTGGCGTTTCCCGTGTTGATTCACCAAGTCTGGGCGTTCGTGAGGCCGGCCTTGAAGTCTGCGGAGCGCCAAGCGGCTCGCGGAGCGGGGTTCGCCTCGTCGGTGCTGTTCCTGGCTGGCGTGGCATTCGGGTACTACCTCATCGCCCCCTTGAGCCTTCAATTCCTCGGCAACTACGACTTGGGCGACGTCGCCTCGCGAATCGCGGTGATGAGCTACGTCAAAACCGTGGCGAGCATCACACTTGCCGCCGGATTGGTCTTCCAGCTTCCCGTGCTCGTGTATTTCCTGAGCAAAGCAGGGCTGGTGACCGCGCCCATGTTGAAGTCGTACCGCCGCCACGCGTTGGTGGCGATTTTGGCCCTTTCTGCGGTCATCACGCCGCCTGACGTCACCAGCCAAATCTTGGTCTCCCTCCCCGTTTTGTTCCTCTACGAAATGGGCATTTGGATTGCCCGTCGTCAAGACAAACGCCGAGCCCGTTGATGCGCGTTTTCCTTTTCTGCTTGGCGTTGGCTTCTTGGGGTGTCGTTGCGGCCCAGACCTCCATCTCCGGCCGCGTTTTTGACGGCGAATCGGGGATCACCTTGCCCTTCGTCAACGTCAGCTTTGCGGGCACCAACCTCGGCACCATGACGGACTTGGAGGGGCGATACGCGCTGGATGCCGGGGACGAGCGCGTCACACGTGCCGTGTTTTCAACCCTGGGTTACCAGGCCCAAAGCATTCCCCTGCAGCGCGGGGTTCCTCAGGTCATCAACGTGGCCCTCGAAGCGCGAAGCGTGGACCTCGAGGCAGCGGTGGTCCGTCCCGACAAGAAGGCCGTGAATCCCGCCAAACCGCTGATGCAGCGCGTGGCCGAGGCCAAGCCCACCAACGACCCCGGTCGCATCCCCGCCCTGAAGCACGACTTCTACGACGTCCAAGAAGTGGCGATTAACGACTACCCCGAACGGTGGCCCGAGCGCAGGTTTTGGGGTCCGTTTGCGTGGGTGTGGGACCACCTCGACTCGTCCCAAAGCCGCGTCTCCCTCCCCTTGTTTGTCACGGAAGTGGCGGGTACGCTTCGCACCGAAGGGCGGCGGCGAGAAAAGCGCATCGAGGCCGCGCGCGCCACGTGGATGAAAAACGGGGAGAACACGTCCAGCGTGCAATCCGAGTTTTTGGACATCAACCTCTACGAGAACCAAATGCTGTTGCTCGACCGCGCGTTCACCAGCCCGCTTCACGACCGTGGCAACGTGCACTACCGCTACTACATTCTCGACACTCTTGACCACGGAAATCGCCCTTGTTTCCACCTTGCCTTTGTTCCGCGGCGGCGCGGTGAGCTGACGTTTGAAGGAGAGATGTGGATCGACACCCTTACCCTCGGCCTTCGTCACGTAGAGGCCAAAATCAGCGAAGGAGCCAACGTCAACTTCGTTCGGAATTATTCCTGGGCACAGACCTACGAATTGCACGATGGACGGTGGGTGCTCGGGCGCGAGGAGAACCTTGCCGACGTCAGTTTGCGCGAGGGAGGCATGGGCATCTACAGCCACCAAACCGTGGTGCATTCGAATTTTGACCTGGCCGACTCTTGGCCCGATTCGTCGTGGTCGAGCCCGCGTGACATCAGTTTTGCTAAAGGCTCCAACGATGTGCTTGAACAGGAATGGAAGTCGCTGCGCGCGGAGCCCTTGACTCCACGCGCTTCGCGCACGTACTGGATGGTGGACACCGTCCAAAGCATGCGGCAGTACAAGTTCCTCGAAGGGTTTTTGATGCTGGCCGGGACAGGCTACGTGGTCAAAGGGCCTGTGGAGTTTGGCCCTTATTTCCGGGCGTACAGCCGAAACTTCGTAGAAGGGGAGCGCTTCAGTTTGGGAGTCCAAACGAGCAACGACTTCTCCCGAAAGGTTTGGCTGCGCACGTTTGCCGCGTACGGGACCCTCGACCGGCGCTGGAAATACGGCGCTTCTGCCGAATGGGTCCTGCGCAAATCCCCGCGCACCGAAATCTTCGCGGAGCACACCCGCGACATCGACCAACTGGGCATGATGGGGTTCTTTGACCAAGGCAACGGACTGAACAGCGCACTTCAACTCAACGACCAAACGCGCCTGAGCGAAATAACCCGCACCGAAATCAGCATGCTGCACGAATTCGGTTCAGGATGGGGGCAGTCGGTCGAATTTCGCCACCGAAGCGTGGCCCCTCGGGGCGAAGTGCTGTTCGTTCGGGAAAGCGACACCACCGGCACTTCGCCGCTTGTCACGGCCGAACTCACGTTGCAAACGCGCTACGCCCGGAACGAGAAATTCGTGTCTGGCGCCTTCGAACGAATCAGCCTCGGATCCAAATGGCCGGTGCTGACCGGCACCGTCACCTTGGGGTTGCCGAGGGTTGTAGGCAGCGAATTCACTTACCAGCGCTGGACCTTGGACGCAGAAGGGACCCGACGCCTCGGACCCCTGGGCCGGATTGATTGGTGGGGGCAAGCCGGCTTGTACACGGGCCGCGCTCCGGTAGTGCTTACGGAACTTCAGCCCGCCAACGAAACCTCGTTGAGCATCAACGGGGCCTTCAACTTGCTGCGCTTCATGGAATTTGCCAGCGACCGGTGGACGCGGGGTTCGTTGGAATGGCACGGCGAGGGCGTCGTGCTCGGCCGACTTCCGATTGTGAAGCGTCTGCACCTCCGCGAAGTGGTCGGCATTAAGGGGGTGCACAGTTCGTGGGACAGCCGCCACGAATCCATTACGGCCATGCCTTCCACCACTTCGGGGCTGAACGGGTGGTACGCCGAAGGTGTAGTTGGAATCGAAAACATCTTTCGCGTCCTCCGCGTGGACGTTCACCTTCGCTTGACGGAAACTCAGCTAGGCATGCGTGAAGCCTGGGGCGTGCGCGTGGGCGTCGGAGTGGAACTTTGACCGAACTTGCGCCCATGTCCGCGGACCTCGTCGCCACCAACCTTATCAAAACCTACGGCAAACGTACCGTGGTGGACCACGTTTCGTTTCGCGTGGCCCCAGGTGAAGTCGTGGGGTTGCTGGGACCCAACGGCGCCGGAAAGACCACGAGCTTCTACGCGGTAGTGGGGTTGGTGAAACCGGACGGTGGGCAAGTTCATCTCGGCAAGGACGAGATCACCTCCGACCCCATGTACCTCCGGGCCCAAAAGGGCATTGGCTACCTCCCCCAAGAACCGAGCGTGTTCCGCAAACTCAGCGTGGAGGACAACGTGGCAGCCATCCTGGAACTGCAAGGACTCCGCAAAGACGAAGCATCAACGCGCCTCGAGGCGCTGCTGGACGAATTCAACTTGCAGGCCGTTCGCAAAAGCCCTGGCGACGTCCTCTCTGGGGGCGAACGTCGACGAACAGAGATCGCCCGCGCCTTGGCCTCCAACCCTGCCTTCATCCTGTTGGACGAGCCGTTTGCCGGCGTCGACCCCATCGCTGTGGAGGACATTCAGCGCATCGTCGACCAACTCCGGCGAAAGGGAATCGGCGTGCTCATCACGGACCACAACGTGCAAGAAACGCTGCACATCACGGACCGGGCCTACCTCCTGTTCGAAGGCAAAATCTTGAAGGAAGGAACGGCGGAAGAGCTCGCCGAGGATGAAACCGTTCGTCGCGTGTACTTGGGCCAAAACTTCACGCTCCGCCCACGCCCCGAGCTTTGAGCTGGGCATCCAACAAGCGCGCCACGTATTTCCCCATCACGTCGAACTCCAAATTCATGGGTGCGCCCACCGGCGTGCGATGAAGGTTGGTGTGTTCCCACGTGTAGGGAATGATGGCCACCGAGAAGCGTCCAGGTCCGCTGTCCACGACCGTCAAACTGATGCCGCTCAAAGCAATGCTTCCCTTGGGAACGGTCATCCATTCTGGCCCGATTGGATGTTCCACAGTCAGCACCCAGCTCCCGTCGCGCTCGTCCACGGACGCCAAACTCCCTGTCGTGTCGACGTGACCTTGCACGACATGACCGTCAATGCGGTCCCCCACCACGGCACACCGTTCGAGGTTGAACACGTGTCCGATTTGGCAAGACTCGAGGTGCGTTTTGGCCAAGGTTTCTTCAATGGCCGTGACGGTGTACACGTCCTCATTCAGTGCCACCACGGTAAGGCACACTCCGTCGTGGGCCACGCTTTGGTCGACTTGAAGCTCAGGAGTGAACGGCGCACGCACGTCCAGGTGCACGTTGGTGCCTTCGCGACGAACACCCACCAATTCTCCTTGCGCTTCGATGATTCCTGTGAACATGGGTCAAACTTACGGCTTGTGCTCGGGGCTCAATCGGTCGTTCCGGCGCGCCCAGAAACCAAATGCAATTGCCCTGAGAATTGTTCAGGAACAATGCCTTCCAAGCGGCGTGTGAACACCGTGGCTGAATAGAAATACACCCCATCCGGCAAGCGTTGTCCCGTGTCGAGGTAGGTTCCGTCCCACTGAATGTCGGGGTTGGTGGTGGAGAACACCGCTTCGCCCCACCGGTTGTGAATCACGACGTTGACGCTGTCCACAAACTTCCATGGGAAGGCCTCAAACGCGTCGTTGGAACCGTCGTCGTTGGGACTGAACACGTTGGGCAAAAAGTAGAACGGGCAATTGTCCACGCACACGGTGTCTCCCGCCCAGCCCTCGTTTCGTCTCAGCTCCCCGTCGGGTCCAGGCATGAGGCTGTCCAGAGCTGTCACCAAAAAACATCCTGCAATCGTGCCGTAGACGTCGTCTTCGTTGAACACCGCCGAAGTCACCTCGGGGTCGTCAATTTCACGCCACACCGTCAGGGAATCCCCCAAGAACGGCGCCCAGTAGATCCGGTACCCCACAATGTCGTCGGAAGTGCAGGAATCCGGGCGGCTCCAACGCAGCGTATCACGCTCCACCTCGCACGAAGCGGACACTTCGAGCCCCAAAGCACATGGGCGCGTGAAATCAAAGGGGCGGTCGCAGGCCTCCTGACTCACGTTCAACAGGGGCGTTTCTGTGGTCGGATCGTCGTACGAGCCGACCGTGGTCACACGGTAACAGTACGGTGCCCCGTTCACCAACCCGGTGTCCACAAACATCGGCACGTTTACGGTGTCCAGCACCACGTATGCTCCGCCCGTCGGGACCTGCCGCTCCACCACGTATTGGGAAACTTGCCAAGGCACACCTTGCTGCACGTCAATGCGGAGGCGGTTGTCGTCGGGAGTCAAGCGCAACCAAGGCGTGGTTGCCGGAGGCGGAGTCCCCACCAATTCACCGTCGCTGAACAAGTGCACCACCCACGACCAAGCCTGGCTTTCGGTGTCAAATTCCGTCACCCAGACCGCAGTGTCCAATGCCGTCAAAACCGCGGAAAGGCCCGAGGACCAAACCAACTCTGCCTCCCCGTTCGTGCCGTCTACAGGAGCGCCAAGCAACTCGTACCGGTAGGGCCCGGGAAACGCAACGGTGTCCAGCTCAGTCGGAGGCGACCACCCCACCCGAACCGAGTCGGCCGGTCCGGTGGAGGCCACAGAAGCCCGGGTCATCACGGGAACGTCCTTGCGGATTCGGCCGCAGACCTCGTCACTCGCCAACGACAATGCGCCGTCGCCGTAGCGCGTGACAACCCGGTAACAGTAAGTCACCCCAAAGCTCAGGCCCGACTCGTCCATCCACCCAGCGTTGTCAAGGTTTTCTGCCGAGCCTACCAAGCTGTATCCCACGCCTTCAGGAACACCCGTCTCACACAGCCCTGGCTCCCAATTTGTTTCCTCCTCTTGCAAGCGGCGGTAGACGTCGTAGCCGGCCCCTTGAACTTGTTGAGGGGTGGCCAAATCGTCGGCGCAGGCGTTGGGCGTCCACGTCACCGCCATGTTGTAGCCCAACGGCTCGGCAGCCAGGCCCGAGACAGGAGGAGAAACCACCGTGATTTGGCGTGTCTCAATGTCAACCAACGGGACGGCGTTGCCCAAATCTTGGGCCTTGAAAACCACTTGGTAGGGCTCGGCCCGCACCTCGGCGCACTCCGGTGACCAGGCAAACACCCCCGTGCCGCTCCCGGCCGGGCTGAATTGGGCGGGATGGGACACTTCGCTCAGGGCCCCGCCCACGGCGGAAAGGCTCAACGCGTCCCCGTCGGGGTCCGAGGCGAACACGGTGAAGGTCAAAGATTCGCCAGCCAGGACACACGTGTCCGCCATGGCCAGCCATTCGGGGGCTTGGTTGGCACAGAGCTGGACGTCGATTTGAAGGTCGCGAATGACCTCCCCCACCTTTCTCAGCACGCCGCCCACCTCTCGCCACTCTTCGATGCGGATGGCGACGTTGTACTCCCCGGCCAACTGCGGGGTCTCCCACGTCACGTCCCCGGTGGTCGGGTCGACGGCAAACACGTCGGGCGCCCCGCTCACTTCGTCGGGAAACACGTAGGTCGGAATGAACTCGCCGTCAAACCCTCGGCACGGAACCAAGCTGTACGTCAAGACATCTCCGTCCGGGTCGTGCGCAGCCGGGTTGTGCACCCAAGGCTGATTCAAGCACGCGTTTTCCGTAGCGGGATTCAAGAGCTGCACGCTGTTGTTGTGCCCTGCTTGCGGGTCGATGATCAGCAGAGACTGAATGGCAAAAGGCGTGTCGACCGAACCGGTCATGTTCAGGACACCTTCGTTGCGGTTGGGGTCGATCACGGTGAGCGGGTACACACCGGGCCCTCCGTAGGTGTGGGTGCCCCGGTAGACGTTCTTTTGGATGTCTCCCGGCATCACGACCACTGGAAGTTCACGCTCCAAACTGTCGAGCGGCCCATCCATTTCGTCGCCCCACGTCAAAAACAGCCACGGACGGTCCGCCAACGCACTCGCCTTGGTGTACGTCGTGATGACCACTTCGTAGGTCAATCCTTGAACATGGGTGTACGTGATCTCGCCTGCCCGGTTGTGGGTGGCGTTGGCCTCCCCAACACCCCAAAGTCCAAGCCCCAAGGCGAGCATGCATCTGAGAATGCGCTCGCGCACTTTGCAACTATTTAAGGACAGGAGCATGGGAAGACCAAGGTACTCGTCGCTACCTTTGGGCCCACCTCATGAGCCACAAGAATTCCAAAATCAAGGTCGGCATTTCCTGCGGAGACCCCAACGGCATCGGGTTGGAAGCCCTGGCCGACGCTTTGTCGGACGAACGAAGCTTGTCGAGCATGATTGTCGTGGTGTTTGCCCCGCGGGAACTCGCCGAAGCAGCATTCGAAAACGTGGCATGGAGCGAGGTGGACGACGCCAAGTCCGCCAAACCCGGCCAGATCAACCTCGTCACCTTTGAAGCAGACGAGTTTGAGCACACGCCAGGCGAGGCCAGCAAAGAGGCGGGAGCTGTCGCCATGAGGAGCCTAGAAATGGCGGTCGGGCACTTGGCCAACACCGCCGTGGACGTCCTCGTCACCGCCCCCATCAACAAAGACACCATCCGCCAAGCGGGGTTTGCCTTTCCAGGCCACACCGAATACCTTGCCAGCGAGGCCGGCGTCGAGGACGTGTTGATGTTGCTTTGCTGCGACGGGCTGCGCATCGGCATGGTCACCGGGCACGTTGCCTTGAAAGACGTTTCAAGCAACCTCTCTGCCGAGGCCATCGTGAGCAAGCTGAGGCTCATGCACGACAGCTTGGTCAAGGACTTCGGCTTGCCGAGCCCGCGAATCGCCGTGCTCGGATTGAATCCCCATGCCGGAGACAACGGGATGATGGGCGACGAAGAAAAACGCATCCTGGCACCGGCCATTCAAAAAGCCGCCGAAGAAGGCATTTCGGCGCACGGACCGTACGCTGCGGACGGCTTCTTCGGCTCAGGTGCGTTCCGAAAGTTCGACGGTGTGCTGGCCATGTACCACGATCAGGGCCTGGCCCCGTTCAAGGCCCTGAGCTTCGGCCGCGGGGTCAATTTCACGGCCGGCCTGCCTGTCGTGCGCACCAGCCCCGACCACGGCACCGGGTTTGATATCGCCGGCCAAGGTCAAGCGAATGGCGACTCGTTCCGCGAAGCCCTTCGACTCGCATGCGATGTGCGATTAAACCGCGTCGAGCACCGCGAAATCGCATCTAGCCCGCTCGAAATCACCCCCCCGAAGCCCGAGTACCGCGCGCGGCGGTGACCGAACAGGGAGTCCGGCAAAATACGCGGCCTCACAGGTTGGCAATTCCGACCGCTTTCGCTACCTTTGCACTCCCCAAAATCTGGAGGACATGGATTTGTTGGCCGATTACCGCATCCCTTTTGTGGGTTTGAAGCCTGGAAAACATGAATTCCAAATGCGTGTGGACCCGGAGTTCTTTGCGTGTTTCCCCCATTCCGACGTGGACCAAGTTCACGGAGAAGTGCTCGTGGAGTTGGACAAACTCGACACCACGATGACCCTTCGCCTGACCTTGAATGCGGAAATAACGGCGCCTTGCGACCGTTGTTTGGACGACGTCAACGTTCCCCTGACCGGGAGCGAGCGTGTGTCGATTCGCTTTGGCGAAGAGACCGTGTACGACGACGAATTGTGGATCCTTGGTTCGAACGAGTACCAATTGAATGTGGCGGACGCCATCTTCGAGTTGGTCCATTTGGCCAAACCCACCCGCACCATCCATGAAAACGAAGACGACTGCGATTTGGACATGACCGAATGGCACGACGATTCGCCGGAAGACGGAGACGACTCGCAGGACATCGACCCACGCTGGGCAGCATTAAAAGGACTCGACAACTAACGCACTATGGCACATCCCAAGAGACGGCAAAGCAAGACGCGTACGCGCAAGCGCCGCACCCACGACGCCCTGACGGCGGCCAACGTGAGCACCTGTCCAACGACAGGCCAACCTCACATGTTCCACCGCGCCCACTGGCACGAGGGCAAGCTCTACTACAAGGGCAAAGTGGTGATGGAGCGCGAAGAGGCGTAAGCCGAAGTGCGACATTGAACGTGGGCTTTCGGGCCTGGCAAAAAGGATTCCCAACGGAATCCTTTTTTCATGTCGAGACTTTTCCACGTCACGCGTTGAAGACTCGGCCCCATTTCAAACATCTGGCCTGATTTCACCTTCTACCTTTGGCGCTTATTCACTCTCAGCCCATGCCTGCTGCCATCACCTGCGTCGCCGGATACTTGCCCGACGACAAGCTCACCAACGCGGACCTCGAAAAGATGGTCGACACCTCCGACGAATGGATCCGGACGCGCACCGGAATCGAGGAGCGACGCATCTTAAAAGACCCTGACAAGGCGACCTCAGACATGGGCGCCGAAGCGGTAAAATTGCTTTGCGCCAAATCCGGCCTCGACCCCGCTGACATTGACCTCATCATTTGCGCAACCGTCACCCCAGACATGCTGTTCCCCTCAACGGCCAACCTCATTGGCCACAAGGCGGGCGCGACCAAAGCATGGGGGTTTGACCTCAGTGCCGCGTGCAGCGGCTTTTTGTTTGCGCTGAACACGGGCGCCCAGTTCGTGGAAAGCGGAACCGCCAAAAACGTCGTCGTCGTCGGCGCCGACAAGATGTCTTCCATCATCGACTACACCGATCGGACGACGTGCGTGTTGTTTGGGGATGGTGCGGCCGCCGTGCTCCTTCAAAAGGACGAGGGCGACTGCGGCATCCTGGACGCCAAGCTTCACTCGGACGGAGCCGGCGGCAACTTCTTGTGCATGCCGGCCGGCGGTTCGTTGCGTCCGGCCAGCCACGAAACGGTGGATGCGAAACAGCACTACATTTTCCAGGACGGACAGCCTGTCTTCAAGGCGGCGGTGACAAGCATGGCCGACGTCAGCTACGAAGTCATGGAACGCAACGGCCTCACGGCAGACGACGTGGCATGGCTCGTGCCTCACCAAGCAAACCTGCGCATCATCGACGCGACCCAGCGTCGCACCGGCCTTCCCCACGAAAAGGTCATGATCAACATTCAGAAATACGGCAACACGACCGCCGCCACCATTCCGCTGTGCCTCTACGATTGGGAGTCGCAACTGAAACGAGGCGACAACCTCATTTTAGCGGCCTTCGGAGGCGGCTTCACCTGGGGAGCTGTGTACGTCAAATGGGCGTACGACGGTTCAAACTGACCTTCATTCACAGCCCCTGAACTACCTTTCCCCCGCAAAACCTCTCCGACATGAAACTGACGGAAATTCAAGACCTTATCAAGTTTGTCGCCCGAGCGGGCGTCACTGAGGTAGAAATCGAACAGAAAGATTTCAAACTCACCATCAAATCTGAAATGCCCAAAGGGCGTGGCAAGAAAGAGGAAACCGTGGTGCAAACCATCCAGGTGCCAGCTGCCGTGCCTCAGGCCGTCGTTGCGGCTCCTGCCCCTGTGGCCGCGGCTCCTGCTCCCGCGGCACCCGCAGCGGCTGCCGCTCCCGCGTCAACGCCTGCAGAAGACACCAGCAACTTGATCGAAATCAAGTCGCCCATGATTGGCACGTTCTACCGCCGTCCTTCCCCAGACAAAGACGTGTTCGCTGAGGTGGGAGACGTCATCAAGACAGGTGACACCGTGTGCGTCATCGAAGCGATGAAACTCTTCAACGAGATTGAGTCGGAAGTTCAGGGCAAGATTGTCAAGGTTCTCGTGGACGACAATTCACCTGTGGAATACGACCAGCCGTTGTTCCTCGTCGACCCTTCGTGAACCTGAACCGACCCTGACCGCATGTTCAAGAAAATTTTGATCGCCAACCGCGGGGAAATTGCGCTCCGTGTGATTCGCACGTGCCGAGAGATGGGCATTTCCACCGTTGCCGTGTATTCCACGGCCGACCGAGACAGCTTGCATGTCCGCTTCGCCGACGAAGCAGTGTGCATTGGCCCTGCACCCTCAGCGCAGAGCTACCTGAACATCCCCAACATCATCGCCGCTGCGGAAATCACCAACGCGGACGCCATTCACCCGGGATACGGCTTCTTGTCTGAAAACGCCAACTTCTCGCGCGTGTGCGCTGAGAACGACATCAAGTTCATTGGTGCAAGCCCGGAGATGATCAACGCCATGGGCGACAAGGCTTCGGCCAAATCCACCATGAAAGCCGCTGGCGTTCCAACGATTCCTGGAAGCGAAGGCATTCTCGCCGACTTCGACGAGGCGAAGGAATGCGCCCACGAAATCGGCTACCCCATCATGCTCAAGGCCACTGCCGGAGGAGGTGGTAAGGGGATGCAGCTGTGCAACAACGACGAAGAATTGGCCGAAGGCTGGGAAAAGACTCGGCGTGAGGCTGGAGCGGCGTTTGGCAACGACGGAATGTACATGGAAAAATTTGTGGTGGAACCGCGCCACATTGAAATCCAAATCGCTTCCGACCGACGAGGCAAGGCGTGCCACTTGAGCGAACGCGACTGCTCCATCCAACGCCGCCACCAAAAGTTGGTCGAAGAGACACCTTCTCCCTACATGACGGACAAGCTCCGTGACGCCATGGGCGAAGCCGCCATCAAGGCAGCCGAAGCGGTGAAGTACGAAGGGGTGGGCACGGTGGAGTTCCTCGTGGATGCCGACCGCAACTTTTACTTCATGGAGATGAACACTCGAATCCAGGTGGAGCATACCATCACGGAGGAGGTTATCGACTACGATTTGATCAAAGAACAAATCAAGTTGGCCGCGGGTGAGAAAATCAGCGGCCGCAACCATTACCCCAAGTTGCACAGCATCCAATGCCGCATCAACGCGGAGGACCCCGACCGCAATTGGGCCCCAAGCCCCGGGCGCATCACCGATTACCACGCACCTGGTGGACACGGCGTTCGCGTGGATACCCACGCTTACGCTGGATACATGATCCCGCCGCACTACGACAGCATGATCAGCAAGCTGATTGTCGTCGCTCAGACCCGTGAGGAGGCAATCACCAAGATGCAGCGTGCGCTGGACGAGTACATCATTGAAGGCGTGAAAACCACCATTCCCTTCCACCAAAGGCTGATGAAGAACCCGCGCTTCCGCAGCGGAGACTTCACGACCAAATTCTTGGAAGAGGAAAACGTGTAAGCGCGCCCTTCACAACCGCATTCGAACGCCTGGCCACGAGCCGGGCGTTTGTGCGTTTAAGAGGTTCGAATCCGGTTCAGGGTGGCCGTGGTGCTTTGGCCGGGGACGAGCGGAACAGCAACGGACCGACCTCCCCAAGACGCCACTTCCTCGCTTCCCACCATGTAAGCAGGATCGTCGGGGTCCGTGCATGCCGGATTGTAATCCCCTCCCTTGACCAACACGTCCGGCTTCAAGGCCTTGACCACGAGGAGCGGGGTGTCTTCTTCGAACACCAACACCGCATCCACACAACGGAGCGCAGCGAGCAGCCGGGCGCGGCTGGCTTCAGCGTGGATGGGACGGTCGTTCCCCTTGCCAAGGCGCTTCACACTGGCATCGGAGTTGACCCCGACCACGAGACGATCACCTTCGGCTGCCGCCCGCTCAAGCACCTCCACATGCCCCACGTGAAGCACGTCAAACACCCCGTTGGTGAACACGACTTTGAGACCCTGCGCCTTCCATTTCTGGACGCGGGAAGCGACAGCTTCGCGGGAGTCCACTCGTGTGTCAGCCACGGCGCATGCGATGAAAGAACAACACGATGTACCCGAGGCCGCCGGTGAGGACGATCATCGCGGTTTGGGTGAGCCACACCACGTTGGCCACAGCAAACCCCACATCGCCAACAAAACCTACAGCAGCAAAGCCCAAAGACACGGCCCAATGGTACGAGCCGATGCCACCGGGGGCAGGCAAAACCATTCCAAAGCCACCGGCCACCATTACCAAGACCGCATCCGTCCACCCGATGGTGCTCACCGCCGGTATGGCCTTGAACAGCACGTAGGACATGAAGAAATACATGGCCCAGATGAAAACGGTGTGCACCAAAAACATCGCGCGCTTCTCCATGCCCAACACGCTGCGGATGCCCGTGCCGATGCCTTGCAGAAATCCTGCGATTTTGCCCAACAATCCAGTTCGATTGTATTGACGTGACACCCACCAAAGGGCAACCAAGCCTCCGGCCCCCAACGCGGCGGCAACAGCCAACGTGGTGGTGGCGGGAAGCTGGGCCTTTTCCATCAAAGCCAAGAAGGCATCGAGGTTGGTGAAAAGCGCAAACCCCACGAGGCCAAACAGCATCACAAAGTCCACCACCCGCTCGGTGATGACCGTGCCCAGCAATTGATCGACAGGAATGTCGTCGGTTTGGTTCAATGCGGCGCAACGCGCTACCTCACCTGAGCGTGGGACGAAGGCGTTGGCGAAGTAAGAGAAGGCCACGGCGTGCACACTTCGGCCCGGGGCGGGGTGATGTCCCATGGGAGCAAGCAGCAAATTCCAGCGCAGTCCGCGTGACACGATGGCGAGGTAGCCCATAACAAAAGACGCGGCAACGCCCCACCACTGTGCGGAGCGCATGTCATGCATCAGGCCTTCCGGGTCCTCGACTCCCTGCATCGCCAGCCAAAAAAGGCCGAGTCCAATGCCAAAGAAGACGAGGTAGGTCAGCCCTTTGCGCAAGGTCATGTCAAGCGGTTCGTCGCCGTATCTGGAAAGAGCACGGTGGGTTGGAACGACTTGGCCTCCTCCACCGTCATCATGCCGTAGGCAATGACAATGACCACGTCTCCGGGCTGAACTCGACGGGCTGCAGGGCCGTTGAGGCACACCTGTCCGGTGCCGCGTTCGCCTGTGATGACGTAAGTCTCCAGCCGTTCGCCGTTGTTGAGGTTCACGATTTGTACGCGCTCTCCTTCCACAAGGCCTGCCGCCTCAATGAGATCCGGGTCGAGGGAGATGCTGCCGATGTAGTTCAAATCCGCCTGGGTGACCGTAAGGCGGTGCAGCTTAGCGCGCATGACGTTGATGAGCATGGCGCGAAATTACTGCATTGCGGGGACCCAACGCACCTCAACGCGGCGGTTTTGGGTCGGGTCGTCGCCGAGGGGTTGTGTGCTGCCCAATGCTCGGACTTCCACACGCCCTTCCGGCCATTTCGAAAGGGCTTGCAATTGCGTGGCAACGTACTCTGCGCGGGCGCGGCTCAGTGCCGCGTTGACGTCGTCCGTGCCGGACGCGTCGGTGTGGCCTGTGACGAGAAGGAAGCCCTGTTCCGGAAACGACTGAATTCCCTTGGCCCACGTGAGGAAAGGTCGCCAGGAGTCGGAGGTTGGGGTTGGCGAGCCGCGTTCGTAGCTGAGGATGGCGAGGGTGGACGTGGGCCAGGTGCTTCCGTCCTGACCTCGGTGGTCCTGGATCTCCGTGATTGGATCGAGGGGCAAGAACACAAATTCCCAGCCTCGGTCGGCCCGCAATTCGTAGGTCCGGACGACTCGGCCGTCGGGAGCTCGGATTTCAGCGAGGGCACGAACGCTGGGCGAAGGGAGCACCGAGCCGCGAAGCCACTGCACCGTCCAGGCCCGTCCCGAAGGCAGGTCACCAATCGAGGCGCAGCCCTCCGCGCCCGTGTTCACTTGCCGCACCACGTTCCGCGAGGCGACTTCCCGAATGGCGATGTCTTGGTCTCGAGCCGGGATGTCGCCGATTCGCAAGCACAGGGACCACCCCGCACCGAGCACGGCTTCAGGGGCCGGCGCCTGAATGCGATGAACGGCGACGTGCTCGTCCGCAGAACTTCGTCCAGAAACCCACGTCCATCCCGGACCCACCGTCACAGCGGACAGCACTTCCATGGGGAGGTTGGGGAGGTCGGTGCGGGCCTCGGCGCGAAGCCACTGGGTCACGGCGCGCGAGGTGTGCAGTTGGAACTTCCCGGTTCGGTTGGAGGAAAAGACCACGTCCCGGCCTTCCCAATGTGGAAAGACCTCGTCCGCTTCGGTGTTCAACCCGTCGAGCGGCAGGGGCGCTGTCCACGTCTCGCGTCCCCCTGGAACGCGGCTCGGACGTCGATGGGACAAAAACAAATCCAGGTCGTCCCCTTCCCGTCGCGCCGAAATCAGAGCCAAATTCCCGCTCGGGTGCATCGCAACGTGCTGGACTCCAGTCAAGTTGGCCCACGCCTCAACGTTCAAGGGCCGCAACTGCTCTTCGACCAAGGCTCCGCCCAACCTCGGGGCCGAATGCACCGTCCAAGAGTCGCGAATCGCATCTTCTAACGACAAACCGGGCGCCCCCAACGCCACGTAAACGTGGTCCGAGTCGGCCCCGAGGACCACCGCGTGGCGATCCGGTGCCCACCCTTCAGCAGGTTGTGCATGCGCGACCGTGCCCTGCAGGATCAGGACCGTCAACATGACCCAAGCCGAGAGTCGACCCACGAGTCGAGCAACGGGTTGAATCGAAGTCACGAAGGGTTGGAGGAGCGCCATAGGGTTTGGGCTTGTTGCGCCTCCTCGTACCACTCCTCCCCCAACTTCCGCACCAGCGCGTCCTTGCAAAAATCCAGCACCGACACCTTGCCGGCCTTGCCACACAAACGCGCCGCTTCGCAAATGGGCCAGCGGTGGTAATTGAGCGCTGTGAAATCGATGAGCTCCTTGGCCCGAATGGGGTACAAATGGCAGCTGAGCGGCTTGCGCCATTCGGTTTTGCCTTCGAAATAGGCCTTTTCCAGCCCACATTTGGCCGTGCCGTCGGCGTCAAACACCGTGAATGCACATTCCTTTCCATTCACCAAGGGGGTGACCAAATCGCCGTCCGCGTCCTTCACCGCAAGCCCTTGTTCGTCCACGGCAGCACGTCCGGAATCAGGAAGCAACGGTGCCACGTGTTCCCACGCCCGCTCCAGTTGGCCCACTTCCGCATGCGTCAGCGGCGCCCCGCTGTCGCCCTCGACGCAACACGCTCCTTTGCAGGCCGAGAGGTCGCAGGCGAAATGTTCGTCAAACAGGTCTTCGCTAAGCAGCGTGTTGCCAATTCGAATCATCCCGGCGAAGGTAGCGCGAAACGTACCTTTGGGCCATGGGAAGGTGGGCAACTGCACAGGATCGAATGAGGCGCCTCAACGGGCTCACGCCACGTCGAGCCGCCAACCTCATGCGCCTCAAGTGGAGCTACCTCAAGGCCCAGCGCACCGGCCAACCCGCCATGCCTGCCGGCGCCATGCCGACATCCGTTTCCATCGAACCGACCACGTCGTGCAACTTGCGTTGTCCAGAATGCCCCAGCGGCCTTCGCGCCTTCACCCGTCCAACGGGCATGCTCGACACGTCGGCTGCTGCGTCGTGGATCGACGAGCTCGCACCGTGGCTCACGTACGTCAACCTCTACTTCCAGGGCGAACCTTTGCTCCATCCGGACCTCGAGCGGATCATTGAACGCTGCAACCACCACAACCTCTACAGCTCAACGTCCACCAACGCGCACCACCTCACCGAGGCGCGTTGCGCGTCGCTGATCGACGCAGGACTCAGCCGTTTGATCGTCTCCATCGACGGGCTTACCCAAGAAACGTATTCCTCTTACCGAGTAGGCGGGCGACTCGACAAGGTGATGGAGGGAACGCGCACGCTTGTGGAGACCAAACGCCAACGCGGTCGCGGCCCCCACCTCGTCTGGCAATTCCTCGTTGTGGGGCCCAACGAGCACGAACTCCCCGACCTGCTTCGCACCGCCCGGCAATGCGGCGTCGACGAAGTCGAAATCAAAACCGCCCAACTCGACGACCCCCGAGACGGCCACCCCCTCCTCACGAAGGCGCCCCAGCACCGTCGCTACGACCGCGACCCCGTCACCGGGAACTGGACCTTGCGCAACGAGCTCGAAGACGCGTGCTGGCGCATGTGGCAAGGCACCGTCTTGACCTGGGACGGCCGCGTGGTGCCGTGCTGTTTTGACAAAGACGCCCACCACGTGCTCGGGAAACTCGGAAACCAATCCATGCACGAGGTTTGGCACGGCGAGGCCTACCGAAACTTCCGCAGAACGCTCTTCGCAGACCGCGCAGGCATCCCCATGTGCACGAACTGCAGCGAAGGGTCTCACGTCTACGCGTAAGCCCAGGGCGCGACACGTGGTGTACCTTGGGGTCATGGCCCTGTCTCCCGACGATTCTCGACGCACCTCAGCCGCGAAATGGCTGACGACGCGACGCGTGTGGGGGGCCGTGACAGTGGCGGTCCTGGCTTCAGTGGGAGTCATTCTCTGGTCGGTGGTGAAAGGAGCTTCGTGGCGCGCGTTGACCTCGGTGGAGGTGTCCTGGACCTGGGTCGGGGTGGCGATTGTGTTGGTGTTGCTTCGGGATGTGGGATACGTGATTCGATTGACGGTGCTGTCGCGCAGGGAACTGAGCCTCAAACGAGCCACGTCCAGCATCCTGCTTTGGGAATTGGCGTCCGCGCTGACGCCCTCTGTGGTGGGCGGAAGCGCTGTGGCGGCGTTCATCCTGCATCGGAATAGGTTGTCGTGGGGGCGGAGTTTGGCGACGGTGATGTCGACGGCGCTTTTGGACGAACTGTACTTCTTGGTGGCCGTTCCTTTGGTGGCATTGGCGGTCGGTTGGGCGGCCTTTTTGCCCGAGGGGGCGTCCTGGATCGAAGGTTCAGTCACGACCATTTTTGTGGGCGGTTACGCCTTCATGGCGGTGCTCGCCACCTTTCTGAGCACGGCTCTGTTTGGAGCGCCCCAGCGCATTCGGGCCGGATTGGAATCCCTCGCTACGCGACGCCTCTTCTCGCGGTGGAGGGATCCGTTGCGGCAATTGGCCCTCGATTTGCACAACGCGTCGCTGGACTTGCGCACCATGTCGTGGCGAGCCTGGGGCCAGGCCGCTGCCGCCACAGCCGTGAGCTGGACCGCCCGCTTCTTGACCCTCAACGCGCTCTTGATGGCGTTCCTCGTGCCCCTGATGCGCCATGGAGATGCGTTGAGCCAATTTGGCGTTTGGGCACGGCAATTGTCGATGTGGACGGTCATGATGATCAGCCCGACGCCCGGATCGTCGGGGCTCGCGGAACTTGCCTTGCCGACGTTCATGACGGACGTCCTGCCTCTCGCTTTGACCGCGACGTTGTGGGCGGCTGTCGTGTTGGTGTGGCGTTACGTGACGTACCACATCTACTTGCTGGTGGGGGGCGCATTGATGCCGTTTTGGCTTGCACAAACCTCCTCCCCAAACTGAGCCGTCCTCCCGTAACTTTCGAATCCCATGAGCGACAATCTGAACTCACCCGGCCGCGGCACCTTGGCGGTGCACGCAGGCGTTGAACCGGACCCCACCACTGGGGCCATCATGACCCCCGTTTACCTCACTTCGACCTACGTTCAGGAAGGCGTGGGCAACCACAAGGGGTACGAATACTCGCGGACCCACAACCCTACTCGTTCTGCCCTCGAAGCTGCTTTCGCGGCGCTTGAACACGGCAACCACGGTTTGGCCTTTGCCTCGGGGTTGGCCGCAATGGACACGGTGTTGAAAACGCTCCAGCCCGGAGACGAAGTCATCAGCACCAACGACCTCTACGGCGGCAGCTACCGCTTGTTCACCACCGTCTTTGCGCACTACGGCATCACCTTCCACTTCGTGGATTTGAGCGACCTCGACGCCCTGAAAGCGGCGATGAACGAGGACACGCGCCTGGTTTGGGTGGAAACGCCCACCAACCCCATGATGCAAATCACGGACATCGCGGCGGTGGCCGAAACCGTAAAAGGCTCAGAGGCGCGCGTGGTGGTGGACAACACGTTCGCCTCGCCCATGCTCCAAAACCCGCTCGAGCTTGGGGCTGACATGGTGATGCACAGCGTGACCAAATACCTCGGGGGCCACTCGGACGTGGTGATGGGGTGCCTCGTGACGTCGGATGAAGCGTGGGCAGACCAGCTCCGCACCCTTCAAAACTCGTGCGGTGCCGTGCCCGGCCCCATGGATTGCTTCCTCGTGCTTCGCGGCTTGAAGACCCTTCACCTGCGCATGCAACGCCACTGCGAAAACGGCGCCCAAATAGCCAAGCACCTCCTCGGACACCCTGCCGTCGCCAAGGTGCACTGGCCCGGTTTTGCCGAGCACCCCGGCCACGATGTCGCGGCTCGTCAGATGCACGACTTCGGCGGCATGGTGGCTTTTACCCTCGCAGACAACAACCTCGAGACGGCCAAGAAAGTCGTCGCAGGCACCCAACTCTTCACCCTCGCCGAATCGCTCGGAGGGGTAGAAAGCCTGATCGGGCACCCCGCCACCATGACCCACGCGAGCATCCCCAAGGAAGTGCGTGAAAAAACCGGCGTCACGGACGGCCTGATTCGGTTAAGCGTCGGCGTGGAAGACGCGGCGGACTTGATTGCGGATTTGAATCAGGCCTTGGCCAAAGCAACAGGCGCCCATGGGTAAGATGGCGGTCGTCGGTGCGGGTCTTGTCGGCAGCCTCTGGGCGCGTATGCTCGGCAACCGCGGCCACGACGTGGTCGTCTACGAGCGCCGGCCCGATCCGCGCAAAGGTCCCCTGCACGGGGGACGAAGCATCAACCTCGCCCTGAGTGACCGTGGTTGGAAAGCGCTTGAAATCGCAGGCGTCGCCGACCGCGTTCGGGAGATCGCCCTGCCCATTCGTGGCCGCCGCATGCACGCGGTCGAAGGCACGCGCACCTTCCAACCGTACGGGCTTGAGGGCCAGTGCATCTATTCCGTATCCCGAGCGGGCCTGAACCGCATCCTCGTGGAGGCCGCCGAGTCGATGCCCAACGTCCGATTTGAGTTTGGGCACCGATGCGAGGGCTACACCGCCGGCGCGGACGGCGCCACCCTGCACCTTGAGACGGAAGGCCAAGCCCTGGACGTGGCGGTCGACCGCATTTTCGGGACGGACGGCGCCTTCAGCGCGGTTCGGGGCCGCATGATGCGGAACGACCGCTTCGATTTCGAGCAGCGGTACCTGCCCCACGGGTACAAGGAAGTCCCAATGCTTCCCGGCGCCGACGGCGCGTTCCAAATGGAAGAGGACGGGCTGCACATTTGGCCGCGCGGCACCTTCATGCTCATGGCGCTGCCCAACCCGGACCGCACGTTCACCTGCACGTTGTTTGGGCCGTTCGAGGGGCCGTACGGCCTGAATCACCTCCACGACGACGCGGCCGTGATGGAATTCTTCAACACGCATTTCCCGGACGTCGTCCCGCTGCTTCCCAACCTTCTCGAGGACTGGAACGCCCACCCAGTATCGTCCCTGGTCATGACAAGGTGCTTCCCGTGGAACGACGGAGAGCGCGTGGCCTTGATGGGCGACGCGGCCCACGCCATCGTGCCGTTTTACGGGCAGGGGATGAACAGCGGCATGGAGGACTGCACGGTTTTGGACGGGTTGCTGGATTCCGGTGCCGAGTGGGACAAGGTGATGGCGGAATACACGCGGCTTCGGAAACCCGCGGGAGATGCCATTTTGGAATTGGCCTTGCAGAACTACATCGAGATGCGAGACCTCACGGGCGATCCCAAGTTTCTACAACAAAAGAAGCTCGAGGCACGTTTGCAACAAAAGCACCCCGACCGTTGGCTCCCGCTGTACTCGCAAGTGACGTTTAGCCACACCCCCTACCACGAAGCCCTCGCACGTGGGCGGCAACAGCAGAAAGCCATGGAAACGATCATGGTGGCACCGGAACAATGGAACCACTTCGAAGACGACACTTGGATGGACGCGGTGCTCGAGGAACTCGAATCCCTGCAAGCAGCCGACGCGTGAAGCGTTTTGCACACGCCTTGCTCACGTGGGCTTTGGTGGCCTCGTGCCTCGTCGCGCGGGGACAAGGCGTGTTGGACAACCCTTTTGAATCCACGCTCCGAACCCACGAACGCAAGGCGTGGACTTTTTCCGCAGGAACGAGCCAGCTCATGGGGGTGCCTTCGTCGTTTCAAAGCACGTGGATCCAAACCCACCTTGTGGGGGACAGCACGGTTCTTGACACCATGCACAACGGCCTTTGGCGGGCCCAACATCAAGTCGGTTGGCGCCTGGGATTTGGCCAGTTGTGGCTGCTGGAGGATGCGTTGTGGTCCGACCGCATTTCAGCCTCCCTTCACGTGAGCCAATCTCGCACGCGCGAATCGTTTGTCGGCGAACTCAAGGGGGCCGGCGCCGACACGTCGGTCGCGTTTGTGGAGGACCTCATCACCGCAGAAGCGTCGGCAACCACCGTCGGACTCGACCTTCAAAGCATGCGCGCTTTGGCCACGGGACCCGACGGCTTCGTCGAATGGCGCACCGGCCTCCGAGCGGCTTACCACCTGACCCAAACCGCCGCCGCCGGTTCTGACATGTTCTTCCAACCTGCTCAACTCCCGGATTGGCACGTCGCATTGACCGTGGGTTTGGGCGCAGGCCTCAAGGTCTACCGAGGCCGAATGGTGCGACTGACCGTGGACATGGACTTGCTCCAGCTGGCCAAAGCCAGAACCGACACCCTCGTTCGCGTGTTGGACGCCGACGTGCGTGGCTTGGACTGGCAGCAACTGGGCTACCGGCCGTGGCGCGTAACGCTTCACCGCGACATGTACCGAAGAAAGGCCGAGCCGGGTTGTGCGGCGCCCACGCGAAGCACCGCCTCAAAAACGCTCTTTAACCGCAAAATGGCGGGGGCTGGAAAAGCCAAACAAAAGGGCTGGAAAGAGGCGATGGAGCGCCTCGAAGAGTGACCCTACGCATCCTCGCAGAGTTCCACCAACACCTTGGCGGTGTCCGCGGGATGCAGAAACGCAATTCGCTTGCCGTCCGCACCCGGTTTGGGCCCTGAAATCACGCGGTACCCCTCGCCTTCGAGCCGGGCGATTTCACCGGCCAAGTCGTCGACGAGAAACGCGACGTGATGCAGGCCCGGGCCCCGCTTGGCAACGTGACGGGCGATGGGACCGTCTTCCGTGGTCGACTCCAACAATTCCACTTTGGAATCGCCGGTTTGGAAGAACGACGTCAAGACCCCTTCGTCCGCCACCTCCTCGCGCTTGTAGGGGGCCACGCCCAACACGTCTGTGAAAATGCGTTCCGCTTCCGCCAAGTCCGCCACCGCAATGCCAAGGTGTTCCAATCGCTTCATGGGACCAAAATAGGTCTCGCCTACCTTTGGCCGCATGAAGGAACTCCACGTTCTGCCCTTGGATTTGAGCGGAAAGCACGCCTTGGTGTGCGGCGCCTCCCAAGGCATTGGCCTGGCAGCGGCTCAGCAGCTTGCCGGCCTTGGGGCCCGCGTCACCCTGATGGCGCGCAACGCGGATCGTTTGCAGCAGGCCTTGACCACCCTTCCCGGGGAGGGACACAGCTCGGCGGTTGCAGACTTCCATCACCCGGACCAAGTAAAACGCGCTGTGGAAGCGGTGGTGGAAGCCCACGACGTGCACATCTTGGTGAACAACAGCGGCGGACCGGCAGGCGGCCCCATCACCGAGGCCGCGGAGGAGGCTTTTCTTGCCACCTTCAAGCAACACTTGATCAACAACCAAATCCTTGCGCAAGCCGTTTTGCCGGGCATGCGGCGGGCTCAATGGGGACGGATTGTGAATGTCATTAGCACGTCGGTGAAGGCCCCGCTGGTGGGTTTGGGCGTGTCCAACACGGTGAGAGGCGCCGTCGCCAACTGGGCCAAAACCTGGGCCAACGAAGTCGCTTCCGAAGGCATCACGGTCAACAACGTGCTTCCAGGCGCAACGCTCACAGCCCGGCTCACGACCCTGGCTGCAGCCAAAGCAGAGGCAACGGGTTCCACCCCTGAGAACGTCCTCGCCGGAATGGCCGCCAAGGTGCCTGCCGGCCGCGTAGGACGACCGGAAGAAGTCGGTCACGCCATCGCCTTCCTTTGTTCACCGGCCGCTGGGTATATCTCCGGCATCAATTTGCCAGTCGACGGGGGCCGAACCCCCTCCCTCTAACGTACATTCGTCCCTCGAACGTCAATACATACGTCGATGAATTCAGATCACAGCGCCGCCATTCAGGCGTTTATGGACCGAGTTGCCGCGAGCAACCCCAACGAACCCGAATTTTTGCAAGCAGTGGAGGAAGTGGCCGAGGCCATCGTTCCCTTCATGGAAGCCAACCCCAAGTACAAAAACGCCAAAGTGCTCGAACGGATTGTCGAGCCCGAGCGCGTCATCATGTTCCGGGTCCCCTGGACAGACGACGCGGGCAACGTGCAAGTGAACCGCGGCTACCGAATTGAATTCAACAGCGCGATCGGCCCCTACAAAGGCGGCTTGCGCTTCCACCCCACCGTGAACCTTAGCATCCTGAAGTTCCTGGGCTTCGAACAGATTTTCAAAAATTCCTTGACCACCCTCCCCATGGGCGGCGGCAAGGGCGGGTCGGATTTTGACCCCAAAGGAAAGAGCAACAACGAAGTGATGCGCTTCTGCCAAAGCTTCATGACCGAGCTGTCTCGCCACATCGGTGCCAACACCGACGTGCCGGCCGGCGACATCGGCGTGGGCGGGCGTGAGATTGGCTACATGTTTGGCCAGTACAAGCGCATTCGCAACGAATTCACGGGCGTGTTGACCGGCAAGGGCCTCAACTGGGGCGGGTCGCTCATTCGTCCGGAAGCCACGGGCTACGGCTGCGTGTACTTCGCGGAGGAAATGCTGAACCACAAGGGGGACAGCATGAAAGGGAAGACCGTGGCCATTTCAGGTTCAGGCAACGTGGCCCAGTTCGCGGCTGAAAAGTGCCTCCAGTTGGGAGCCAAAGTGGTGACGATGTCCGACTCGCAGGGAACCATCTACGATCCCGAAGGAATCAACTCCGAGAAATTGGCCTACATCATGAACCTCAAAAACGTGGTGCGTGGTCGCATCAAGGAGTACGCTGCCGCCTACAGCTCGGCCGAGTTCCTCGAAGGCCAACGACCCTGGGGTGTGAGCGTCGACGTGGCACTTCCCTGCGCGACGCAGAACGAGCTCAACGGCGACGAAGCGGCGGCGTTGTTGGCCAACGGTTGCACGTGTGTCGCCGAAGGTGCAAACATGCCCAGCACGCCTGAAGCCATTGAGGCGTTCCACAACGCCGGCATCTTGTTCGCCCCCGGCAAGGCTTCCAACGCGGGGGGTGTGGCCACGTCCGGATTGGAAATGTCCCAAAACTCGCTCCGCTACAACTGGACCCGAGAGGAAGTGGACGCCAAGCTGCACACCATCATGAAGAACATCCACGGCCAGTGCGTGGAATACGGCACCAACCCTGACGGCACGGTGGACTACGTGCGCGGCGCAAACATCGCCGGGTTTGTCAAAGTCGCCGATTCGATGCTTGACCAAGGTGTGGTGTAACTTCGCTTCATGATTACAGGATTCTTGCACATGCACAGCGCCTTGCGCTGGGTGGCTTTGGTGTTGCTGGTGTTGGTTGTGGTGAAGTCCTTTCAGGGCTCACGTGGCAACGCGCCGTTCACAGAAGGCCAACGCAAATTGGGGTTGTTCACCATGATTGCCTTGCACTTGCAGCTGGTGTTGGGGTTGATGCTCTACATGATGCGCGGATGGATTGGCATGCTGGGTCAAGAAGGGACTATGTCCAATTCCTACACCCGCTTTTTCGCCATGGAACACGCCACGTTGATGGTTGTGGCCATCGTGCTGGGCACCTTGGGCTACAGCTTAAGCAAGCGCGCCGCAGATGACGCGGCCAAGCACAAGAAGCAGGCGTTGTATTTTGGGCTTTGCCTGTTGCTCATTCTGCTAGGCATTCCTTGGCCCTTCCGTCCCGGATTCGAGCAAGTCGGTTGGTTCTGAGCATGCGCAGGTCGACTTGGGTCGTTCTTGCGTGCGCGCTCTCACTGACGTGCGTGCAATGCGCCTCGTCGGAGGGAGAACGAGTGGACGTGCCGGCGGTGGACATGGGTGCGGCTGGAATTGATTTGGCCGACGCCTCCCGACACTACATCATGAAGTGCGCCATGTGCCACGGCAACGACGGTGAGCCGGTTCTTGTGACCGCCCCAGACTTGCGGACGAGCAAAATGACCGTGGAGGAACGCGTGGCCATCATCGCCTACGGCAAGGGCACCATGCCCCCGCACCGCGACATGCTGGACATGCCCACCATCCGAGGCATCGCCGTACACATCGGGACATTCAGGAACTGACGCATGGGGAGCAAACGAAAACCCGTTTCTACGGCCAAACCCGCGGAGACATGCGTCCTGATTGGGTTGGCCACGAGGCACCAGCGTCGCGAACAACTTGACGAATACCTCGAAGAACTCGCCTTCTTGGCGGAGACCGCCAAGGCAGAAACGCGCCGTGTCTTCGTGCAGAGTTTGGACAAACCCGACGTGCGCACGTTTGTAGGCTCGGGAAAGCTTCAGGAAATCAAGGAGTACGTGGAAGAGGAAGACATCGACATGATCGTCTTCGACGACGAGCTCAGCCCGATTCAGCTTCGCAACATCGAAAAGGAAATTCCAGAGCGGAAGGTGTTGGATCGGACGAATTTGATTTTGGACATTTTCGCACAACGCGCGGCCACGGCCCACGCCAAAACCCAAGTGGAACTGGCCCAATACCAATACCTGCTTCCTCGCCTCACCAACATGTGGACTCACCTGCAAAAGCAGAAAGGGGGCATTGGCATGAAGGGGCCTGGGGAGAAAGAAATCGAGACGGACCGCCGGGTCATCCGCGACCGGATTGCGTTGCTTCGGAAGCAACTTCAGAGCATTGACAAGCAGATGGCGACGCAGCGAAAGAACCGCGGGGAGATGATTCGCGTGGCGTTTGTGGGCTACACCAACGTGGGCAAGAGCACCCTGATGACGCTCATGTCGAAGAGCGACGTGTTTGCAGAAAACAAGCTCTTCGCCACCTTGGACACCACCGTCCGAAAAGTGGTCATCGACAACTTGCCGTTCTTGTTGAGCGACACGGTGGGATTCATTCGCAAGCTCCCCACGCAGCTGATCGAGAGCTTCAAAAGCACGTTGGACGAGACGCGCGAAAGCGACTTCCTGGTTCACGTCATTGACGTCAGCCACCCCCAGTTCGAAGATCACATGGCGGTGGTGGAGCGCACGCTCACCGACATCGGAAGCGACAGCAAGCCAACCCTGGTCCTGTTCAACAAAGTCGACTTGCTGCGCGACCCCGACGGCGAGCGCTCCCCCGAGGACCTCGAGCGCGGGATTCGGGAACGCTACGAAGCGTTGGGCCACGACGTGATGTTCGTGTCGGCGAAGACCAAGGTGGGCTACGAAGCATTCCGCCGCGCGCTCTACGACCGCGTGAAAGACCTGCACGTCAAGCGGTACCCGTACAACCAATTTTTGTACTGACCTGCGGGTGTCTCCCCACCCTTGCTACCTTCGAGCCATGGCAACCATCCGACAAGAACGCGTGGCTGAACTTCTAAAACGGGAGTTGAGCATCCTGTTTCAACGCGAATCGAGCACGTGGTTTGGCGGACTCTTCATCACGGTGACGCAAGTGCGAATTGGACCGGATTTGGGGTTGGCCAAGGTCTACCTCAGTTTCATGGCGGTGAAGGACCAAGAAAGTGCGTTGAAGACGGTGGAGGCCGAGGGCTGGCGAGTAAGAAAAGCACTCGGAGGCAAAGTCGGCAAACAACTTCGTCGTGTGCCAGAATTGAACTTCTACGTCGACGACAGCCTGGACTTTGTGGACGAAGTTCAACGTGCCCTGAACACGTAAGCGCCCATGCGGCTGCCGGTTCGACTCGCCTCGCGTTACCTGGTCAAACGACGGTCGGGCACCCTTGTGCACCTCATCTCAGGCATCTCAGTCACAGTGATTGCCGCCGTGGCAGCGGCCATGGTCTGCGTCTTGTCCGCATTCAACGGCATCGAGGACTTGGTCAAGGATTTGTTTGGAACCCTGGACGCGGACGTGGCGGTGGTGCCGCGTTCCGGCGCCGTGCTTCCCGAATCGTGGGGAGGGTTGTTGGACGACGTCCCCGGGGTCGCCTCTTGGGCTCCTGTGTTGGAAGACGAAGCCGTCGTTCGTGCCGACGAAGCGGTGCGCGTCGCCTCGCTCTTGGGCGTGGACGAATCGTACAACGCGGTGTCGCAAATCGAAGGGGCCGTGTTCGAAGGGGCGTATGTCCTGGGCGACAGCAGCCGCGACGAAAGGTGTGCGTGCTTGGGGCTCGGCGTTCGCTCCGAGCTTTCCCTGCGGAGCGACGACGTCGAGCCTCCTTTGTTTTCCGTCAGCGCGCCGATTCGGGGAAAGAAGTTGGCGCGCCACCGTGAACGCGCATTTCGTACCGTCGCCCTGCACGCATGCGGTACGTTCTCGATCAACGCGGACCTGGACACGCGCTACCTCTTGGTGCCGCTTCGCACCGCGCAAGAACTCTTGGACCGCGAAGGGAAAGTCTCACGGTTCGAGGTGAAAGCCAAGCCAGGATGGAGCCAAGAGGGCCTTGCGAAGGAGTTGGAGTCCGCCATGGGAAAGGCTCTCGGCGACGAAGGTGCGTTGCTTTCCACCCTGACGCGCGACGCAAAACACAAATTCATCACCCAAACCAACCAGGCCGAGAAATGGGCCACCTTCGCCATCCTCAGTTTTATCCTGGTGGTGGCTGCCTTCAACATCATGGCCTCGTTGACGATGTTGTTGCTGGACAAAAGACAAGACCTCGAGGTGCTCCGGGCCATGGGCATGCCGCTGCACATGATGGAGCAAGCCTTTGGACTTCAGGGCTTGGTCATCAACGTGGTGGGCGGTCTCGTCGGCATCCTGGCTGGCACAGGATTGGTGTTGGGACAGGCGCAATTCGGCTGGCTCGAACTGCAGGGCTCGGTGGTTCCTGCGTACCCCGTGAGGCTCGATGCAGGCGACGTGCTTGGCACACTTGCCGTCGTGGTGGTGGTGGGCGGCCTCGGTTCGTCCGCCATGGTGCGTCACCTGATTCGCCGGCAAGCCCAGGCGTGACTTAGGCGAAGACGTGATCCCCGAAGACTTCGGAGATCTCCGTGAGTTTGGCCTCGAGTGCTTCCGGTTGGTCCAACGTCACAAGCGCCAACCGGTGCTCCTTGAAATGGGGCAAGCCCCGGAAGTAATTGGCGTAGTGACGGCGCATTTCCACCACGCCGAGGCGCTCCCCTTTCCACTCGATGCTCTTGCGCAGGTGTGTTCGGACCGCCTTCACGCGTTCCTCCATGTCCGGCGGCGCGCCGGGATCGCCGGTGGCGAGGAAGTTTTTGACCTCCCGGAAAAACCACGGCGCCCCAATGGCCGCCCGTCCCACCATGATGCCATCCACGCCGTACGTGTTCTTGTAGCGAAGTGCTTTTTCCGGGCTGTTGATGTCCCCGTTGCCAAACACAGGAATCGTCATGCGCGGATTTTCCTTCACCGCCGCGATCAGGGACCAATCGGCCTCGCCTTTGTACATCTGGGCGCGTGTGCGTCCGTGAATGCTGATGGCCTGAATGCCTACGTCCTGAAGTCGCTCCGCCACCTCCACGATGTGTTTGCTGCTGTCGTCCCAACCAAGGCGCGTTTTGACGGTGACAGGCAACGAGCACGTGTCGACAATCTCCTTGGTCATCGAGACCATCTTGGGGATGTCTTGCAGGATGCCCGCACCGGCCCCCCGGCACGCCACCTTCTTGACGGGACAACCGTAGTTGATGTCCACCAGGTCGGGACCGGCCTGCTCCGAAATCTCCGCAGCCTCCCGCATCGATTCAATCTCCGACCCAAAAATCTGGATGCCGATCGGCCTTTCGTAGTCGAAGATGTCGAGTTTGGCCACGCTTTTGGCCGCGTCGCGGATCAACCCCTCGGACGAGATGAACTCCGTGTACATCATGTCCGCCCCGTATTCCTTGCACAACGCGCGGAACGGCGGGTCGCTCACGTCCTCCATAGGGGCGAGAAGCAGGGGAAAGTCTCCCAGGTCGATGTCAGCAATGCGGGCCACGTTCGCCAAAGTTTCCGCAAATTTACAGCGTGGCACAACGCCGCCCTTCATCCCGCCTGCTCATGAGCTTCATTCGACGTGCCTTTCAGACCATGCATCCCGCCGCCCAAGTGGTGCTGCTCAGTTGCATCGTGCTCACCTTCATGGCAATTGCCGCGGGCCTGGGCGTGGTGTGGGTGTCGGGCGGAGATGCTTCGTTGATGCAAGACGTGCTTGCGGCAGGCCAAACAGGTTCTCTCAATCGCTCGGCCGTTTTGGCCATGAACAACGCCAACCAATTGCTGGCCTTCTTAGGTGCCTCGCTCGCGTTCGCGGGCTTGGTAGGCAGCGGGTTTTTGGGCCGGTTTTTCCTGAGAGTCCCTTCGCTGGGAATGGCATTGCTCGCCGTCCTCGTTGCCCTGGGGATGAGCCCGCTGCTCGACTTGACGTACCGGTTGAACGAGTGGGCGCTTGTTCCCGGCTCGGATCTCCACGCGTGGGCCGGTTCGATGGAAGACAAAGCCACGGTGCTGACGCAGGCCCTGTTGGCGTTCGAAAACCCGGGCGAGGTTTGGCCGGTTTTGCTGTCCGTGGCGTTGTTGCCCGCGGTGTGTGAGGAGTTCTTGTTTCGAGGAACCCTGCAGCCGCTGTTGGTTCGTGCCACGGGAAACCTTCACTTCGGAATTTGGGTGTCGGCTGCCTTGTTCAGCGCGATTCACCTGCAATTCTTCGGGTTTGTGCCACGGATGCTCTTGGGAGCGGCATTTGGCTATTTGGTCGCGTACAGCGGAAGCCTTTGGCCTGCCGTGTTGGGTCACTTCGTCAACAACGCGGGCGTGGTCGTCGCGGCTTGGTGGATGGGGTCAGAATGGCTCAACGAAGGACTGGAACCTCAACCCCTCGCTTCTTGGGAGACGAGCGACTGGGTGCATGCGGCAGTCGCCTTGTCGGTCTTGGGTTGGGCCTTGAGCAGAATGGTCACCCGAGGAAACACGGCGAATTACCTGGCTGAACTCAGCCCTGAGGCCACGCCGAGCGAACAAACCCCTCCGCGATTGTAAGGTCTTCCGGCGTGGTCACCTTGATGTTCCAAGGATCGCCCTCGCACAAATGCACGGCGAGTCCCGCGTGCTCAAACACGCTGGCGTCGTCGGTGAATTCCGGGCGGTAAGGGGTTTCGAAAGCGCCTTTCAGCGCAGCCAAATCGAAGCACTGCGGGGTTTGCACAGCGCGCAAGGAAGCCCGGTCTTCCGCGCAGCTCGAAACGCCGTCCAACGCGACCCGCCGGATGCTGTCCTTGACCGGCACCACGGGCACTGCGCTCCCCTTTTTCCCCGCCAACGCGAAGCATCGTTGGATGGTTTCCACCGAAGGAAATGGCCGAACCGCGTCGTGGATGCCCACCACACCCGAGTCGGGGAGTGTAGCCAATCCGGCCATCACGGAATGAAAACGCTCTGCCCCCCCGGGCACCACGTGTTGGGCACCCGCGGAACCGTGCACCTCCTCAAGCGCGCGAAACTCGTCAAACAGGCTGTCGTGCAAGACCAACGTGACCTCTGCCTCAGGAAGGGCTTCCTTGAAACGACGAAGGGTCCACCACATCAGCGGCAGACCCTCGACGATCAAAAATTGCTTGGCCGTCGAACGGCGCATCCGGGTGCCTGTGCCCCCGGCCACCATGACGACGTACTGCTTCATGACTTGAGCGCCTCGGCTTAGCCGTTGAAGCGTGCGGCCACCGCGTTCCAATCAATCACGTTGAAGAACGCGTTGATGTAATCTGGGCGACGGTTTTGGTAATTCAAGTAGTAGGCGTGCTCCCACACGTCCAAGCCCAAAATCGGGTGCCCTCCACATCCCACTCCGGGCATCAGGGGGTTGTCTTGGTTGGCGCTGCTGCACACTTCCAACTTGCCGTCACGTACGCACAGCCACGCCCAACCTGAACCAAAGCGCGTTGCAGCCGCCTTGCTGAATTCGTCTTTGAAGTTTTCGAAGCTGCCGAAGTCGCGGTCGATGGCCTCGCCCAAGGCGCCGCTTGGTTGGCCACCTCCGTTCGGAGACATGCTGTTCCAAAAGAGCGTGTGGTTCCAAAAACCGCCGCCGTTGTTGCGCACCGCGCCATTGTCGCTGTGGTCGCGAAGCAACGCTTCGATGTCCTTTCCTTCCATCTCCGTGCCTGCAACCGCGTTGTTCAGGTTGTTGGTGTACCCTGCGTGGTGCTTTCCGTGGTGGATTTCCATGGTACGCGCGTCCACGTGCGGTTCAAGGGCGTCGTACGCGTAGGGAAGTTGGGGAAGTTCAAAAGCCATGTTGGTTGGTTTTGGAGTTTGTTTCGTTGCTTGTCAAGCCCAAAGATACAGTGCCTTCCACGTGCACAAAAGGCGATTCGATTACCAAGGCATGAACCGCGCGTGCCACCCCCTCGTCGCCTTCGTTCAGCACCTCGTACGACGCCGACTCTCCCCACAAGGTGCGGACCACTTGGGCCAAAAACCGGTGCTTCAGCTTGGCCTCCTCCTCGCTCGTCGGCGCGCGGTAGGGCCAACCCTGTTTCGAGGCCTCCGTCTTCACGGCTTGGACCACACCGTTGCCCCACGCAGGGAGCGCCTCAATGTCACGGGGGCGGGCGCACGTTGCGAGCTCGTCTCGTTGGCCGTCCATCCACTCGAACACCGCGTCGCGAAGCACGCCTGTCCAAATCCACTCGCTGACCCACGCGCTCGTGACCGCGCTGTCCCAAGGAACAAAGACGTCCGGCGCGATGCCACCTCCGCCAAAGACTTCGCGGCCGAGCGGGGTGACGTACCGAAGGGAATCCACCAGCGGCATGCTGTCGGCGTGGTACAGTTCTCCGGAGGCCATCCTGACGTCGAAGTCGTCTTCGTAATCGCCGTACGGTTTTTGGATCGCGCGGCCCGTCGGGGTGTAGAATCGTGCGACCGTCAACCGAAGCGCGCCCGAACCCGGCACGGGAAACTCTTCCTGAACCAACCCCTTGCCAAACGTCCGGCGCCCCACCACCAAGCCGCGGTCGTTGTCTTGCATGGCGCCCGCAAAGATTTCACTTGCCGAGGCCGACCCCTCGTCCACGAGCACGGCAACTGGCCAATCGGCGTAACGGCCGCGGCGCCGGGTGGAATAGGTGCGGCGAGGCGACGCCTTGCCTTCGGTGTAGACAATTGGGTCGCCTTGGTCTAAAAAGAGCTCGACCATGTCGACCACCGCATTCAAGTACCCGCCGCCGTTGCCCCGCAAATCCACCACCACCGACCGCGCGCCCTGTTCCTCGAGGAACCGCATGGCCTGCTCGAATTCGTCGGCGGTGCTTGCAGCAAAGCGAATGGCCTTCACGTACCCCACGGAATCCTCCATCACAAAGGCGGCCACCACGCTTTGAATGGGAATGCGGTCCCGGGTCAAATGGACTTGAAACGGCCGGCCTCGGCGTGAAAGTCCCAAATTGACCTCCGTGCCGCGCGGGCCTTTGAGCAATTCCATCACCCGGCTGTTGGTCAACCCCAGGCCCGAGATCGGTTCTCCTTCCACCTCCAAAATGCGGTCCCCCGCCAAGATGCCAGCCTCTTCGGATGGTCCGCCAGGAATTGCCGCGACCACCATGAGCGTGTCCTCTTGGATCAAGAACTCCACCCCAATCCCCTCAAAATTCCCTTCCATGTTTTCCGACATGGCCTCGAGTTCTTCCCCTGTGAAGTACACCGTGTGGGGATCAAGTTCCTCGAGCATGGCCTCAATGGCCACGTCGACCAGTCGGCTGCGGTCGAACGTGTCGACGTACAAATCTTCAATGCGATGCAGCACGTTCAGCAACCGCGCTTGGTCGCCCCCCGCATTCCATTGGCCGTGAAATTGCAAGGGAGCTAGGTTTTCGCTGCCCTGTTCCCATCCGCCACAGCCCCGTCCCATCCACAGGCCGAGGACCAACGCCAAGGCCAAGGCCAAAGGTTGTGCGTTCTTCATTCCGACAGAGGAACGATTTCGACCCCCGCTTGGTTCAAAAACGCCAAGCCACTCTCGTCCTTGTACGCCTCAGCATAGACCACCCGAACGATTCCTGCTTGGTGAATGAGCTTGGCGCATTCGCGGCAGGGAGACAAGGTGATGTACAGGGTCGCGCCGTGGGCGCTGTTGTTGCTTTTGGCCATCTTCGTGATGGCGTTGGCCTCGGCGTGAAGGACGTACCAATGCGTCGAACCGTCCTCGGCCTCGCAGACGTTGGGAAACCCGCTCGGGGTGCCGTTGTAGCCGTCGGCGATGATCATTTGGTCTTTCACAATCAAGGCCCCCACTTGCTTGCGTTGGCAGTGAGACAGCTTGGCCCATTCGCGGGCCATCCGCATGTAGGCGGCGTCGTACCGCTTTTGCTTCACGTGCTGATTGGCGTCTCGGTTGGCGTCCATCGAGCCCAAAGGTACACCCGGAACGCAGGGCATCGCCCTTTCCCATCGTAGCTTGCAGCATGCGCATTTACACCCGCACAGGAGACGACGGAAGCACGGGCCTTTTTGGCGGTGCCCGAATTGGGAAAGACGACCTTCGAATCGAAGCGTACGGCACCCTCGACGAGCTCAACGCGTGGCTCGGGAAAGTGGCCACGCACGAGGCTGCATCCTCCCTCCGCACCCAATTGCAGGCCATCCAAAGCGAGATTTTCACCCTCGGAAGCCACCTGGCCACCACCGACCCCCAGTGGAAGTCCAAGCTTCCCGCCCTCAACCCAACCGGTCCCGAAGGGCTCGAGTCGTGGATGGACGACCTTGAATCGCACCTCCCAGAATTGACCAGCTTCGTGCTGCCCGGAGGCCACCCCGCGGCAGCCGATGCGCACGTCGCCCGCACCGTGTGTCGTCGCGCTGAACGTCGGTGCGTGGAATTGCACCGCGTGGAGCCGATGGCCTACCTCAACCGCCTTTCCGACGCCCTTTTCATTTTAGGCCGCTGGCTCGCCCACAGCACGGGAAGCGAAGAAATTCCGTGGACCCCCGCAAAAGGTTGATTTCTGCGACTTTTTGACTTCTGACGAGCAAATGACCGTCGGAAACTTGACTCGCATTGAGATTCGGTTATTTTTGCGCGCTGACAGCAAGAATTAGACCATGTACTGGACTCTCGAACTGGCCTCCTACTTGGAGGACGCCCCTTGGCCCGCCACCAAAGACGAGCTCATCGACTTTTCGATGCGCACGGGTGCCCCTTTGGAAGTGGTAGAAAATCTTCAGCAGCTTGAAGACGACGGCGAATCGTTCGAAACGATTGAGGACATTTGGCCTGACTACCCCTCGAAGGAGGACTTCTTCTTCAACGAAGACGAGTACTAAGCGGCGCCGAAGCCTGCGCAATACCGCGTTTTTGGGCAAAGTAAAGGCGGGACTTTCGCCCCGCCCCACTTGACATTGAACTCAAACGGTTTCCGAAGAACCCGTTTGTACCACACCAAAGGAGACCAATCCTTTGGCTAGGGCAATGTGAATCAAATGTTTCGAAAAACCAAGCCGGTGGGATTCTTTTTCGAATTAATAGCGAACTAAATCATTGAACGTGTGCTGTTTGAGAAGTCTCTCTGCCACTCAGCTTGCTCAGACCAAGACGCGGCGCCACGTGGCACCCGCGCGCTGCTCCACTTGAACCGTTCTCCCTCCTGTCAATCGCTCCAGGTCTTCTAAGCTCCCGTGCCGAACGGTGAGCAGAACGAGATCCCAGGTGCATTCCACCTGAAAGGCCTGACCCAAGGCGGAAGTGAGGGTGGTGCGTTTGGCCTCGTCCCGGTCGGCAAGAAGGCCAAAGTGCGTCGCGCTTTGCTGCATCAACCTCACGTGGATGCCCGCCTCATCCAACGCGCCGAACACCGTGGTCAGGTGGTCTTCGGCAAGAAAGCTTCCGTCCGCCGTGAAGACTTCGAGCCACATTTGGTCGTCGCGCCAAATGAACATCGGCACCTCGGGCACAAGGCCCGGGAAGGCGTCAATGCACGTCGAGGGGCCGTCGGGATCCACAAAGGACTTGACCCACAAGGGAAGCCCGGCTTGTTGCAAGGGTTTGACGGTGCGTGGGTGAATGACGCTGGCACCGTAATAGCTCAATTCCAAGGCTTCGCCGTGGTCCACACGTGGGACGGTCACGGCCTCAGGGTGGCGCTTGGGGTCGGCGTTCATCATGCCCGGCACGTCCTTCCAAATCGTCACCTCCTGCGCTTCAACGGCCACAGCGAGAAGCGCGGCGCTGTAGTCCGAGCCTTCTCGGCCCAAGGTGGACGTGCCTCCATCTGCATGTCGACCGATGAATCCCTGGGTCACGACCACGGGCGACGCGGACAAACGGCTTCGCAGAGACGCTCCCGCTTCCTGCAAGGTCGCCTCGTCTACCCGGGCAAATCGGTGAGGTCCGGTGGTCGCAAGGGTCTCTCGGACGTCCCACCACGTTGCCGGCAGTCCGGCCTTTGACAGCCAACCCGCCACCAACGTCGTGCTTGCCAATTCGCCCGCCGCCACAAACGCGTCGTAAGCCGCATTGATGTCTCCGGAAACCTCGGCCTGGATCGCTTCCTCCCAGCACGAAGCCATCCGAGCTTGGAGCTGATCGGCGACGTCAACATCCAAATCGGCGGCCACCTCCACATGGGTTGCCACACACGTGTCCCAAAGCTGCTTTCTTCGGGCGCCTTCCGTACGCCAAACATCTTCCAACGCGTTGGTGGTTTTGCCCATGGCCGACACCACCACCAACGCCTTTTCGTCAGGCCCGAGCTGGTCGGCGAGCAGCGAAGCGACGCGGCGAATGGCTCCGGCATCTCGGACCGAAGCACCACCGAATTTGTGGGTGGAGCACCTCATGGTCGTTGTTGGCTTTCCCACGTTTCCAAATCCTGCCTCGTCCAGCGGCCGTTCAACCAACTGCCGTCAAGCGAGGCGCCCAGGCGCTGGTAGAATTCGATTGCGGGGGCATTCCAGTCCAGCACTTGCCACTCCAAGCGCTGCGCGTCACGCTCAAGCGCGCGTTGTGCAACGGCTTCGAACAACGCCCGACCCACTCCTTTGCCGCGCCAAGGCTCCGTCACCACCAAATCTTCGAGGTACCACGTCCGTCCTTTCCACGTGCTGTAGCGCAAGTGGTGCAGGGCCATGCCCACGATTTGGCCTTGCGGGCCTTCCGCCACCGTCACTTCAAAACACCCCTCTCGCAGGTCCGCCTCCAATTCCGCCGCGGTCAACGTGACCTCCGCAGGCGCCTTTTCGTACGTCGCCAGTTCAACGATTAACGCATGAACGGCGGGCATGTCGGACGGCGAGCCAGCGCGGACTTGAAAAGGGCTTTGAGACAAATCGGACCTCATTACTGCGCGAAGTTACCCAACCCGGATGCGGATTTTCACCCCTAACTTTCCCACAAATCCCACACATGGAAAACCTCCCCTTGGCTCCGTTGGACGTCGTCCTCTTGCTGTTGCTCCTCGTCGGTGCGTGGCGTGGGTTCACGAAAGGGTTGCTCCTCTCCGTGGCTTCGTTGGCAGGTCTTGTGGGGGGAATTTGGGCGGCTTCGCACTTTTCTCACCTCGTGTCCGAGGGCATCTCACCGCATGTTTCTTGGTCAGTCAATTCCGTGCACATGGCCTCGTTGGCGTTGACCTTTTTGTTGGTCGTGGTGGCGGTTCATCTGCTGGCCAAACTCCTCGAGAAGGTGTTGGATTTGGTGGCGCTGGGCTTCGCAAACAAGCTCGCTGGAGGGGTGTTTGGCGCCTTGAAGGTGGCGCTTGTCCTGTCCTTTGTGATGCTCCTTCTGAATCAGGTCGTGGGTCCAAGAGCATGGTTGCCTGAAAGCGACCCTTCAAGCGTGTTGGTGGGCCCCGTGGAGGCCATTGCCCCTGCAATCACCCCCGCGTTGCAGCGGCTTGAATCCTTGGATGCGTTGGACGATCGCGTTCAGGAAAAGGTTAGTGACCTTGAACGCCAAGCGCTTGAAAATGCGCTTCCACGCGGGACTGAAGACGCGCCATGACGTCTTGGTGGCTTCCTTGGCCGTCCCAGGCCTCGGTCACGCTGGCGTAGCATTTGATCTTCGGCTCGGTCCCACTCGGACGAACCGTCACGCGCGAACCGGCTTCCGTCACAAATTGAAGCACATTGGACGCGGCCTGGCTGAGGCTTCGAAGCACCTCTCCTTGGGACGAACGCACCTCTCGTGATTGAAAATCAAGGATCTCCAAAACGCGTTCTCCTGCGAGTTCTTGGGGAGGGGCGTTTCGAAAACCGTGCATCATGGCGTCGATTTGGGCCTTGCCTTCGCGCCCCTCTTTCACCAGAGAAACCAACCCTTCCTTGTACGCTCCGTGGCGTCGGTGGATGGCGGCCAAGCGGTCCAGCATGGTCTCCCCGTTTTGGTCCAATTCGTGCGCCAATTCAGCCAACAGACAGCAGCTCTGAACAGCATCTTTGTCGCGAACCTGATCGCCCACGAGGTACCCGTAGCTTTCCTCGCCGCCGACGACGTACTGCAACTTGCCCTCCTCTTCACGGATGGCCTGCGCAATGAACTTGAATCCCGTCAGCGTCTCGCGCACCTCCACGCCGTAGTGCGCTGCCAATTCCACGAGCAGGTTGGTCGTGACGACGGTTTTGGCCACAAACGACGGGCGCTCCAATTTGCCTGCTTCCTGCCACTTGGACAACACGTGGTCGGTCAAAAGTGCCGCAGTTTCGTTCCCGTTCAACAGGCGGAAATCGCCTGTTCCGTCTGGAACCGCGAGTCCCACGCGGTCCGAGTCGGGGTCGGTTCCCATCACAAGCGACGCACCGACTTCCTTGGCCAACTCAACGGCCTGGGCAAGCGCCGCACCTTCCTCGGGATTGGGGCTTTCCACCGTCGGGAATGCTCCGTCAGGAATGGCCTGCGATGGGACCTGATGCACGTTGCGGAATCCAAAGGCGGCAAGTGCCGGCGGAACCGCCACGGCGCCCGTTCCGTGAAGGCCGGTAAACACCACCGTCAAATCCGAACCGTGCTCCACCAGGTGGGGCGACAGTCGAAACGACGCGAGCGTGGCGCGGAATTTGTCGTCCCACGAAGCGTCGAGAACTTGGATGCCTTTGGCGCTGCGAGGCGCGACTGAATCTGGGGGAAGGGCGCGCACCTCGGCAACGAGTTGGGCGTCCTCCGGGGCCACCACCTGTCCGCCGTCCGAGCTGTAGACCTTGTAGCCGTTGTAAATGGGCGGGTTGTGACTTGCCGTCACCACGACCCCAGCCACCGCACCCAATTCACGCACCGTCCACGACAATTGTGGGGTTGGCCTCAGCTCCGGGTACACCCACGGCTCGAAACCGTTGGCTGCCAACACTTCCGCGGTGATTTGGGCGAATTCTTGGCTTCGATGCCGGCTGTCGCACGCGACGGCAACCCGCCACGGTTGACCCTCGGGCGCTGGACCGTGCACCTTGACCAAGTGGTTGGCCAACCCTTGGGTGGCGTTGGCAATCGTGGTGGCGTTGATTCGGTTGGTCCCCGGCCCCATTTTGCCTCGCAAACCACCCGTACCGAAGGAAAGCTCCGTGTAGAAGGCATCAATCAAAGCTTCGCGCGCAGAGGCATCGGTGTCACAACGATCCAGCCACGCCTGCACCGTGGCCCGGGTGGCGTCGTCGTGGGGAGGCTGGGTCCAGGCTTGCGCCTTGGCGCGAACCTCGTTCAATAGGGTTTGGTCACTCATCAGCAAGCCCAAAGTTCACACATCCCGCCTCAACTCCCAGCACGCGCGCAACGCTTCCTGCCAGGTTGTCACCGGCCACCCCATCTCGACGCGCAGCGGCTCGCCGTCGAGCACGCTCCAAGCCGGGCGCGTTGCCGGGGTCGGGAACGCTTCCGTGCCGACGGGGTTTACGGGAACATTCAACCTCGCCAGGGCCATGATTTCTGTCGCAAATCCGTGCCAAGTGGTTTGGCCCGCATGCGCAAAATGCCACACCCCTTGCGGCATGGCCTTTCCTTTCAGGGCCATGTCCAAAAGCCCTTCAGCCAACAACGGTGCCGCCGTCGGGACGCCGTGCTGGTCGCTCACGACATTCAATTCGCCGCGCTCCTTGGCCAGCCTCAGCACCGTGTTCAAGAAGTTGCGGCCTTCCCCGTCGTAAAGCCAGGCAACCCGAACCACGGCCCCGTTGACTCCCGAGGCCAAAAACGCCTCTTCGCCCGCGAGTTTGGTGCGCGCATAGGCGCCCAATGGACCGGTCGGATCCGTGGGCAGCAGGGGACGCTTCGGGACATCGCCAAACACGTAATCCGTGCTGAGGTGAAGGAGGGGGATTTCGCGATCGGCACACGCTCGAGCCAACGTGCCAACAGCCTCGCCGTTGACCCGCAAGGCCTCTGCTTCGTTCTCCTCCGCCGCGTCGACCGCGGTGTACGCCGCCGTGTGAATCACCACCTCGGGCGCCACAGACCCCAACACCTTGTCGACCGCCTTCGCGTCGCACACGTCCAATTCTTTGCGCGCAACCCCTACCGCATCCACTTCTGGCCGCGCAGATGCGCACGCCATCAAGCGCGAACCCAACTGGCCACCGGCCCCCGTCACCAACACTCGACATTTTTTCATCCGACCACAAACTTCCTGCAAACTATCTTTGGCTTCCTCCCGTTGGGAAGAAAACTTTGGCACGAACGTTGAACTTGCTCGTTCGAATCACTCCAAACCCACGCACGATGACTACCCTCAACCAACTCAATCGGCTCGCCATCCGAGCGGCTGGAGCCGTCACCCTGTTTTTGGCGTTGACTTCGCTCAACCTCCTTTCAGCCCAAACCGCCACGACCACGACGACAACCAAGTCCGAAGAGGAACCTCAAGAGAAAGACTTGCTGCTCAAGGAAAAGTGGCGGCATGTAGGCTTCCACCTGATTTCAGATGTTCCTGGTGACGACATCGAGTCGGTGCTTGACGACCCGAGCTACGGGTTTGCGTTGACGTACATGAAGCACGACCGGAAAGGTCTGTTCGACGGCGGATTTGACGTGGGCTTCCAGCCCATTGGCGGCTTCGACACCACCGTCACTGTGAACGACAACGGCACCGACCGAAACGGGACACTGTACGTGCGAAACCAACTGGCACACGCGCACTACCTCCTCCGCATGACGTTCTTCCAGAACAGCGGATTCCAACCCTACGTGGAAGGCTACGGAGGCGTCCGGGGCTCGTTGCTCGGTGCACGCCTGGTGCTTGACGGCGAGGACGACCGCCAGCCTGTCAACGACGTGCCGTTCTTCTCGGCCAACTTCAATTACGGCTACGCTGCGGGCCTTCGGTTGCGCTTTGGGAATCGCAGTTTCGTGACTGCCCGCTACGCACGGATGTTGCACCTCGACGGCGGCAACGAAGTCGAGGTCGCCGCTCCAGACGGAATCGTCATCGACCAAGCCGGGGTGGTTTCCAGCTCTTCCACAGCAAGCGTTGTCTTGCCTCCGTATTCAGTGCGAATCGGTCTGGCCTTCAACCTGTAATCCGATTCTGAACGACGGCAAACCCTCCCCGGAAGGTTTCTGACCCCTTCAGTGCGCGCCCCTCAGTGGGCGCGCATTGCTTCTACAGGCGGCAAGTTGGCTGCTTGACGTGCCGGAGCCACGCCCGCGAGCAACCCTGAGGTAACTGCCACACCAAGTGCCAAGGCCACGCGTTTGGGCGCAATGTGCAGGGTCAACCCCACGTCCACCGCGTTGACAACCCACACCAACCCTTGGATGGCCACCAGCGCAAGCACCGCCCCAAACACACACAAGGTCACCGCCTCGAACAAGAACTGAATGAGGATGAAGGCGTTCTTGGCCCCGATGGCCTTTTGCACGCCGATGATTTTCGTGCGTTCGCGCACAGAGACGAACATGATGTTCGCAATGCTGAAACAGCCGACAAGGATGGCGAAGATGGCGATGAACCACCCGCCGACAGCAAGGTTGGTGAAGATGCTGTCTAGGATGCTGGTCAGCATCTCCATGCGGTTCACCGAGAAGTCATCTTCGCGGCCCGGACGTACGCGGCGAACCGCTCGGAGCTGTTGAATCAATTCGTCTTCCAAGGCTGCGAGTTCGACGCCGGGATTGGCCTTGATTGCGATTTGACAATTGTCGTCCGCCGCCGTCGCATACACCCGTGGGGCGAACGCCGAAGGGATCAGCATGAACTCATCCAACCCTGTGCTCACGAGGCTCTCCCCTTCCTCCGCCAAGACTCCGATGACGTCAATCTTCACCCCACGCACCTTGAGGGTCGAACCCACCGCGTCGTGCTTCCCAAAAAGCTGCATCGCCACCTGGTAGCCCACGATGGCTACCGGACTTCCCGCGGCACTTTCGGACGGTGTGAAATACCGACCATGTTCAATGTTCAGGCTGATGACGCGGTCGTAATCGTGGGTTCCCGCGCCCACGACAACCCCGGGCATGCGGTTGTTGCCCGCTTCGGCGTCGAGGAACGTCTTGGATTGGAACATGCCCGCCTCCGCCAAGGTCAATCGCGGCATGAGCAATTCGAGGTCCCGCTCGGTGGGCGGGCGACGTTGGACGTACTTCCACCACGGGTAATCCCCTCCGGTGGACCACGGCCACTTGGTGACGAACAGCACGTCGTCGTCGAGCATGTTAAAGGTGTCCCGAAGTTCCGACTCCAGCGAGTCCACCACCGTGAACACCGCGCTGATGACGAAGATGCCAACCATCACCCCGAGCAAGCTTAAAAGCGTGCGAAGGCGGTTGACCAAAATGGCCTGCCACGCGAACGCCAAACTCTCCCGAAACACCCGAAGCCATAGCATGGAACGAAGCTACTGCGGCGGGCGGGGATTCCGCATGGGACGTCGTAGATTTGCGGCTTTCAAACCCACCCCTTTTCGCGACATGTCCGATTCCCGACGCATCCAATCCGCTCTTATTTCTGTGTTTCACAAAGACGGCCTCGAGCCCATTGTGGCTGAACTCAAGCGTTTGGGCGTGACGATTTATTCGACCGGCGGAACACAAACCGCCATCGAGGCGATGGGCGCCGATGTGGTGCCCGTGGAAGCGGTGACCGACTACCCTTCCATCCTTGGAGGGCGTGTGAAGACCCTGCATCCCAAGGTGTTTGGGGGGATTTTGAACCGCCGCGACCACGAAGGCGACCAAGCCCAAATGGCCGAGTACGACCTCCCCAACATCGACCTCGTGATCGTCGACCTCTACCCCTTTGAAGCGACGGTGGCGAGCGGTGCTTCAGAAGAGGACATCGTGGAGAAAATTGACATCGGCGGCATTGCTCTCATCCGCGGCGCGGCCAAGAACTTCAACGACGTGGTCATCGTCCCCTCCATGGAGGACTACGGGACGCTCGTCGACGTGTTGAATCGCGACGGTGTGACGACGCTGGCCGAACGCAAGGCCTTTGCGGCACGTGGATTCCGGGTGAGCTCGCACTACGACACCATGATCCACGCTCACCTCAGCGGGTCGAACTTGGAGGGAGGCAACGTCGACACGTTGAACGTGAGCGTGCCGCAATCTCGTGCCTTGCGCTACGGGGAGAACCCGCACCAATCCGGCCAGTACTTCGGGGACTTGGACGGCTTGTTGAAGCCGCTCCACGGCAAAGCCCTCTCGTACAACAACCTTCTTGACGTGGACGCGGCCGTGCAGCTGATGGAAGAATTCCAACACGACGCACCGACCTTCGCCATCCTCAAGCACAACAACGCGTGCGGCTGCGCGACCCGTCCGACCCTGGCAGAAGCATATGCGGACGCGTTGGCAGGCGACCCCACGAGCGCCTTTGGCGGCGTGCTCATTGCGAACCGCCCCATCGACCTGGAAACGGCCAACCTCATCCACGAGTTGTTCTGCGAGGTGGTCATCGCACCGGGTTTTGAGGAAGACGCGTTTGCCGTGTTGGCTCAGAAAAAGAACCGCATCTTGCTCGAGCGACAGCCCGGAGCCCTGCCGGGAGCCACCGTGCGGTCGGCGTTGAACGGGTACTTGGTGCAAGAACGCGACAACACGATGGAAACGCCCGAGGCGTGGACCTGCACCACCAACGCGGACCGTCCCGAATGCGCTGAGGATTTGTTGTTTGCCTTGAAGCTTGTGAAGCACACCAAATCCAACACTGTGGTCTTTGCCAAGGACGGCCAGCTGCTCGCCAGCGGAACAGGCCAAACCAGCCGCGTCGATGCCCTGAAGCAGGCGGTGGAAAAAGCCCAAGGGTTTGGGTTTGACTTGAACGGGTCGAGCATGGCGAGTGACGCCTTCTTCCCCTTCCCCGATTGCGTGGAATTGGCGGCTGAGGCGGGCGTCACGGCCGTGATTCAGCCGGGCGGATCGATCAACGACCAAAAGAGCATCGACGCCTGCAACGAACTTGGGCTCGCGATGTACACCACAGGGGTGCGGCACTTCCGTCACTGAGCCGCTGCCCACAGGGTTTTTTCACATCTCGGGGATTCCCCAGCCGCCGGTGAACGGCAAAGTAGAACTTATCAACCATCCGCCCACATTGGCCTGAAATGGCGCGGCATGTCGACACGCCCCTTCTACCTTTAGGGTATGGGATTGTTCGATTTCTTCACTCAGGAGATTGCCATGGATTTAGGCACGGCAAACACCATCATCTATTACCAGGACAAGGTGGTGGTGGATGAGCCGTCCATCGTGGCCAAAGACCGCATGACGGGCAACGTGGTGGCCATTGGTCGACTCGCGCAGCAAATGCACGGGAAAACCCACAAGAACATCGAAACAATCCGGCCGCTCAAGGACGGAGTGATTGCGGATTTTGAGTCGGCCGAGCAGATGATCAAAGGCATGATCAAACTGATCTCCGGACGCAAATCGTGGTTCAACCCGTCGCTCCGCATGGTCATTTGCATCCCTTCTGGCATCACAGACGTCGAGAAGCGCGCCGTCAAAGACAGCGCTGAACATGCAGGCGGCAAAGAAGTCTACCTCATCCACGAACCCATGGCGGCCGCCATCGGCATCGGCATTGACGTGGAGGAACCGATGGGCAACATGATTGTCGACATTGGCGGCGGAACATCCGAGATTGCGGTGATTGCGCTGGGGGGAATTGTCACGGACACCAACATCCGTGTGGCAGGGGACGAATTCACCCACGACATCGAGGAATACATGCGCCGTCAGCACAACATCCTCATTGGCGAACGAACCGCAGAACAGATCAAGATTGCCGTCGGAGCTGCTTTGCCTGAGCTCGACAATCCGCCCGAGGATTACGCGGTGCACGGCCGCGACTTGATGACCGGCATCCCCAAAGAAATCGTGGTGTCCTACTCAGAGATTGCAGGCGCCTTGGACAAGAGCATAAGCAAGATCGAGGAGAGCATTCACAGCGCGCTTGAAAACACGCCTCCCGAGCTTTCAGCCGACATCTTCAAGACGGGCATTTACCTCGCTGGCGGTGGAGCCCAACTGCGGGGACTCGACAAGCGCATTTCCCAAAAAACGAAGTTGCCCGTGCACGTGGCCGACGACCCGCTGCACGCGGTGGCCAAGGGAACGGCGATCGCCCTGAAGAACATCGATCGCTTCCCCTTCTTGATGAGAAATTGATTGCCGGGCTGTGCGAAACCTCTTTGCCCTTCTCGCACGCACGCACCGTTGGTTGCTGTTTCTCCTGATTTGGGGTCTGGCCTTGGGGTGGATGAATTCCACCTACAGCCACCAACGAACTGCCCTTTCCAAATGGTCTCTTCGCGCCTCTGGATCGTGGCTTGACGCAGCGGGAAACGTGCAAGATTGGACCCACCTTGCGGAATCCAACAGGCTGGTCATGCTCGAAAATGCGAGGTTGCGCTCCGAGCTTGAATCGGTCAAGGCCCGGTCCACTGAGCCGTGGAAGGCCTCCTGTGCCCGCGTGTTGCGCACGCCGGGTTGGAACGGGTCTCCTTGGATGGTCCTGGATTGCGGCGGCCGAGAAGGGGCCGTGCCAGGGGCAGGAATCCTGTCTCTGGGGTTTGCCGCAGGGAAAATTGTGGACACGACAGCGCACGAGAGTTTGGTCCTGAGCCTGGCCCATCCCAAGGCGCAATGGAGCGTTCGGATGGGACAGCGCGGGCAAGCCGGGCGTTTGGTGGCACGCGAAGGAGAGGTGCGCACTGCGCTCTTCAAAGACATCCCCTGGGCCCAGCTCGTGCTGCCGGGCGACACCGTCATGACCACCGGATTCGACGGCGTTTTCCCGCCAGACATTCCCGTAGGCGTGGTTGAAGACGTCCTCGGGACGGAGGCAGACGAATTCCAAACTGCGGTCGTCTCCCTTGGCGCCAATTACCCGGCATCGCGGCACGTGGTTTGGCTGAATCAAAGCCGGCAGTCCCGCATCGACAGTTTGTCCAACTCCACCAACCTCGCCCCATGAACGCGCTTTTGCCATTCCTGTGGATCCTGGGGTGGGCGACGGTCGGCCAAGTTTTGCTTTTCCGTTACGGCGTGTTTTGGGGAGGGTACGGCCTTCTTGCCATCCACGTTTACGGCCTGTTGAAGATGCCTGTCGGCTGGCCGCCCACCACGTACCTGGTGTTGTCCTCCCTCGCCGGGGCGGTCATGGACGTGATCTGCCTGACGGGCGGCATGCACCTGGCAGCTTCGGTGACGCTCGGCATGGCCTACCCCGCGCTAACGTCGGCGCTGGAGTCGCGTGAAGGTCTACGCCAAGGACACGTTTTGGATCCTTACCAGGACGGCTGGGGCCGGTATGCCGCGTTTGTGGCCATGGGCGTGGGGATTTATTGGGGGGTGATGTTTGGGCTTCAAAACGGCTGGAACCTCCTCGGTCGGTCCGTGGCCCAAACCCTCACTTCGGTCGTCCTCAACGTCGGCGCGTTCCTACTCATTCAGGGCCTGTTGAACCGGCCAAAGCGGGGCGACGCTCGGAACGTAAGCGCGTACCCATGGAGTTGAATCGAAGCGAATTGGCAAGCCGTCAGCGCATCGTGGGTGCGATTGTGTTGGGGGTTGGGCTCGTGTTTGTGTTCCGGTTGTTCCAAATGCAGGTCACAACCGACCAGTACAAGAACCGCGCAGAGCGGCTGACCGAGGAACAGGAAGTGTTGCAGCCGTCTCGCGGATTGTGTTTGGACCGAAACGGGGGACTGCTGGTCAACAATGTCCCGAGCTACGACTTGATGGTCGTCCCGAGACAGATGGCGGACGTAGACACGTCGGCCCTTTCGCGTTTGTTGGGCTTGGAGCGAGACGAGCTTGAGCTTCGGCTCGGCAAGGCAAGGCGGTATTCCCGTTACAAGGCGTCTCCCCTGCTTCGGCAACTGAACGCCGAAGAATACGCCGCCCTGTCCCCTGAACTCTGGCGGTACCCCGGGTTGTCTGTTCGGACCAAACCCGTACGTCAAAACGTGCACGGGGTCGCCAGCCAAATTGTTGGCGAATACCGCGAGGTGGACCGCGAAGACATGAACCGCGATGCGAGGTACCGTTTGGGGGACTACAAAGGAAAATCGGGGGTCGAGGGCTTGTTCGAGCTAGATTTGCGTGGCACTCCAGGGGTTCGCCACCACTTGGTGGATGTTCGGAACAACGTCCGAAACACCCTGACCGAATTGGACTCCCTGCCGGTCTCAGGCGCCGACGTCACCCTGACGTTGGACGCGGACCTGCAGATTTACGCTGAAGAACTGATGCGTGGAAAACGGGGCGCGGTGGTCGCAATCGAACCTGCGACTGGAGAAATCCTGGCCTTCGTTTCAGCTCCGTCCTTCGACGGCAACTTGCTGACCGGCACGAGTCGGGGAGCGGCGTACGACAGTTTGGCCAAGCATCCGTGGAAGCCTCTTTACAACCGAGCAGTCCGCGGAACCTACCGCCCGGGATCCATTTTCAAAATGGTCCAAGGACTGATCGCCATGCAAGAAGGGGTCATTTCTGAGCGCACCCACATTGTCTGCAACCGCGACATCATTGGCTGCCACGGGGCCCACACGCAAGACGACCTGCGGCGGGCGGTCGTGCACAGTTGCAACCCGTACTTCTACGACGTGATGCGGCGCATGGTGAGTCGCCATCCCGACCTCGACAAATTCGACAACGCGCGGATCGGGTTAGGGTGGTGGACGGGGCGCATCAAGGACTTTGGGTTGGGCACCGACCTGGGTGGCCACGTTCCGGGCACGAGGCCCGGTTTGGTGCCCGACACGTCGTACTACGACAACATTTACGGAAGGCGGCACTGGACCTACCGAACCATCTATTCCATCAGCATTGGCGAAGGTGAATTGCTCGCCACGCCCTTGCACATGGCCAACCTCGCCGCAATCATGGCCAACCGCGGATGGTACATGGAGCCACACCTTGTTCGCGACATCGGGGGAAAGGGCAAACCCGCAGAGCTTCAACAGCGACGTGACGTCGGCGTAGATGCTCAGCACTTTGAACCGATTCTCGATGCCATGCAATTGGTGATTGAAGACCGGACAGGCACAGGGCGAAAAGCCTACACCCAAGGAATCACCACGTGTGGCAAAACCGGCACCGTGCAAAATCGTGGCAAGGCCGACCACAGCGTGTTCATGGCCCTCGCCCCTCGAGAAAACCCACGCATCGCCTTGAGCGTGTACGTAGAGAACGCCGGCGCCGGAGGCGATTGGGCCGCTCCCATTGCCGGCTTGCTCGTCGAGAAGTACGTCCACGGCGAGGTCAAAAGCACCAAACGGGAATCCCGAATCCTAGGGGCCACCTACCCGCTCGATCCCGAATTTGCCGAAGCGGAACAACCTGCAGCACAAGAACCTCTGGCGCCATGAGCTCACGACGCCTCAACCTGACCGCCCGACTCGATTGGGTCACGTTGATTTCGGTCGTGGCCTTGGTCGTGCTTGGGTGGTTGAACATCGTAAGTGCCACGGCAGAGGCGGAAGTCGTTTGGGACCTCGGTGGGAAGGCCGGAAAGCAACTCATGTGGATGGGAGTTTGTGCCGTCTTGATGGTGGGCCTCCTCGCCGTTGAAGGGGAATTCTACATCCGCACGTCGGTGCTCCATTATTTGTTGGTGCTTGTACTGCTGGCGGCAGTCCTTGTGGTCGGGAAAAAGGTGGGCGGAGCCAGGTCGTGGTTTGGCGTGGGAAGTTTTGGCATTCAGCCCAGCGAATTTGCCAAAACCGCCACCGCCCTCATGGTCGCGTGGTTCCTGAGCAGAGACGGTCGGCCCTGGCGAACGTTGGCGACCCGGCTGCAGTCCGTTGCGTTGATCGCGGTGCCGGCTGGATTGATTTTGCTGCAGCCCGACGCAGGCACGGTGCTGGTCTTTGGAGGCTTCGTGTTCGTTCTGTACCGAGAGGGACTCAGCGGGAACGTGCTGCTCCTTGGGGTTTCCGCCCTCGTCCTTGCCGTGTTGACGATTCTGTTAGGCGCCAGCGAAAGCTGGTATCCTTTTGTTGGAACAAGCACGGGCTTTTGGTGGTTTCTCTTGGCCCTCACGCTGCTGGGAATCGGAGCCCTGCTTTTCGCCCGTGCCGCCACCTTGCCTCGTTACCGGAAGCGCACTTTCGTTTGGGGTTCCGTTTTGCTGGCAGGCAGCATGGCGTTCACAACGGGATTGCACTTGGGCATGGAAAACATCCTGCAACGGCACCAACGAGAGCGCATTTACGTCCTGTTTGGAATCGACGTCGACAACCCGGATGCCGACTACAACATTCGCCACGCCAAAGCCGCCATCGGCTCAGGAGGGTGGACGGGTAAGGGCTGGGCGCAGGGTCCGATGACAGCCTACGGATTTGTTCCGGAACAAGAAACCGATTTCATCTTTTGCACCGTCGGAGAAGAATGGGGGTTTTTGGGGAGCGCCGGAGTCGTTTTGATGTTCGTGTTCCTCATTCTCCGCGTGCTGCACCTGGCCGAACGACAACGGTCTCAATTCACCCGCATCTACGCCTACGCCGTGGCAAGCATCTTGTTCATGCACTTCCTGGTCAACGTCGGCATGGTGATCGGCCTCGCTCCGGTCATCGGAATCCCTCTTCCGTTTTTCAGCTACGGAGGTTCTTCACTCATGGGCTTCACGCTCCTCTTGGGGATTCTGCTGCGTCTGGATGCGGAGCGCTTTTCTGTTCTCCGATAGTAGTTCGTCGAGCTTTTTTACATCTTCGTTTGGATTTATCGAATATCAGTCCCATCTTAGGGTTATGAATTTGTACGCCACTGCATGTTGCTGCTGCTGCTGTCCTCCGGACAGGGGCCAATTGCGCGTGCGTGGATAAGAGATAAGATTATACACGTAACCTCAAGAAGCCTCCGTTCGTAACGGGGGCTTCTTTTTTTGACCCAAACTGAGATGACTGCACCCATCCTCGACCCCAGACTCTCAACGCTCGACGAACTTCGTTGGCACGTCGGCAACACGCCGTTGCACCCCATGCTTCACCTGAGCCCCAAGCCCGGCGTGGAGATCTACGCCAAACTCGAGTGGCAGCAATTTGGCGGCAGTGTGAAGGCGCGTCCGGCCTTCAACATCCTGCGTAACGCGGTCGCATCGGGCGCCCTTCGCGGCCGCCGCTTGCTCGACGCGTCCTCTGGCAACACCGGCATTGCGTACGCCATCTTCGCGGCAGCGGCTGGCATTCCCGTGACGCTTTGCATTCCTGAGAATGCCTCCAAAGAACGCAAGCACATCTTGAAGTCCTTGGGTGTAGACCTGATCTTGACCAGTCCTTTTGAAAGCACGGACGGTTCCCAAGACGTGGCACGCGAGTTGGCGCTCTCAGAGCCTGACAAGTACCATTACGTCGACCAGTACAGCAACGACGCCAACTGGATGGCGCATTACAACCACACCGGAATCGAATTGTGGGAAGAAACGCACCACCGCATCACCCATTTCGTGGCCGGCCTAGGCACCACCGGAACCTTCACCGGAACGGGTCGACGCCTGAAGGAATTCAACGAGGACATTCAGCTCGTAGCGCTTCAACCCGAGACCGCCCTCCACGGCCTTGAAGGTTGGAAGCACCTCGAAACGGCTCGTGTTCCCAAGATTTTTGATGCAACCGTTCCGGACGAGACCCGATTGGTCACGACCGAAGCGAGCTACACCATGCTGAAGCGCGCCGCCAAAGAAGAAGGCCTGCTGATCAGCCCTTCGGCTGCGGCCAACCTTGCGGGTGCCGTGCAGCTTGCCGAAGAACTCGAAGAAGGGGTCATTGTGACCGTGCTCGCGGACGACGCCACCAAATACAGCGAAGTCATTGAACGCCTCTTGCCATGAGTTTCCTGCCACTTGACATTGACCCCCGGGCCCTTAAGGCCATGACCAACCACGCGGAATCCGCTTTTCCCAACGAATGTTGCGGATTCTTCTACGGTTCCGAAGACGGCCAAATCCGCGCCGTCACCGTTTCCACGGAGGTGACCAACAGCAAAGAGGGCGACCAGCGCCGTCGCTTTGCGATCTCGGACAAAGACTACCTCAACGCCGAGCGGCATGCCGCCCGTGAGGGCCTCACGCTTTTGGGGGTGTACCACAGTCACCCGCTTCACCCGGCGATTCCGAGTGAACACGATTTGGCCGTGGCCTTGCCCTATTTCAGTTACATCATCGTGAGTGTGCAGCCCGAGGGCACCGCCCACGTTCGAAGCTGGCAACTCGACGAAAGCCGGCAGTTTGCAGAAGAAACCATTGTCGCCTTGCCTGAAGCTTGGCGCATCTCTTGACAATTCGAATTCAACAACATCACAACATTCTTGACATGGCTCAATTGATCATCCCCACGCCGTTGCGCAAATTCACCGACGGCCAAGGCATCTTCACCGAAGAAGCTGCCTCCGTGAAGGACCTCCTCGCGGCCCTCGCTTCGCAACACCCCGGCCTCAAGCCTCACTTGTTTGAAGACTCTGGAAGCCTTCGAAGCTTCATTCGGGTGTACGTCGGCGACGAAGACATTCACGCGCTTCAAGGCGAAGACACGGCCCTTCAGGCGAACGACGAAGTCAGCATCATTCCTGCGATTGCAGGCGGCGTTTGAGCTTCCTGAGACTCGGAAACCATGGAACAAATTCAGTTCAGCAAGGAGGAACTCGAGCGCTACAGCCGACACCTCATCATCCCGGAATTCAACATCGAGGGCCAGCGCAAGCTCAAGGGCTCAAGCGTTCTGGTCATTGGTTCAGGCGGGCTCGGTTCTCCCCTGTTGTTGTACCTCGCCGCGGCCGGTGTGGGTCGAATCGGCATTGTCGACTTTGACACAGTAGACGCGAGCAATTTGCAGCGACAGGTCCTGTTTGGAATTCAATCCGTCGGGGCGCCCAAGGCAGAAGCCGCACGAGACCGCCTCGCCTCCTTGAATCCGCACATCACCCTCGAGGTGCACAACACCAAGTTCACGAGCGCCAACGCCCGGGAACTCGTGCGCCAATACGACGTGGTGGCGGACGGCACGGACAACTTCCCCACCCGTTACCTCGTCAACGACGCGTGCGTGTTGGAAGACAAAGTGAATGTGTACGCCAGCATTTACCGCTTCGAAGGACAGGCTTCGGTCTTCAACGAGCTTCTGCCGGACGGAACACGCGGTCCCAATTACCGCGATTTGTTTCCCTCCCCTCCGCCTCCAGGCCTGGTGCCGAGCTGTGCGGAAGGCGGGGTGATTGGTGTGCTTCCAGGCATTCTCGGGTCCCTTCAGGCTCTTGAAGTCATCAAGGTGATCACGGGTGTGGGCGACACGCTGAGTGGACGATTGTTCTTGTTTGACGCCACGGGGTTCACCACGCGCACCATGAAGGTTCGCAAAGACCCGCGCAACCCGCTCAACGGCGAAAACCCCACCCAAACCGAACTCATCGACTACGATCAGTTCTGCGGCATTGGGGTCCCTGCGGCACAGGAACGTGCGGTCGAAGCCATCGACGTGCACGAACTCAAAGCATGGCGCGAAAGCGGCAAGGAGCACGTCCTCATCGACGTCCGCGAGCCTTACGAATACGGCATCGCTGATATCGGGGGTGACCTCGTTCCCTTGGCTACGGTCCTCGAAAGCACCTCTCGCATTCCCAAAGACGTGCCTGTCGTGGTGCAATGCCGTTCAGGAGCGCGAAGCGCCAAAGCCATTCGCCAACTCGAAGACGCCCACGGCTACACCAACCTCGTGAACCTCACGGGAGGCATCTTGGCTTGGCAAGAAAACATTGATCCGTCGCTGGCGCGGTATTGACCGGGTTTGGCACGGTCTGTGATTTGAAGAGAGAAGCGTCGGCTCCTTTTGGGTTTTGGTTGGCCGACGTGGATAGGTTGAAGCAAACGGGGCTCCCATGTGGGAGCCCCGTCTTTCGTTGAATTCAAGCTTGGAATCACAGGCCGAGGAGCACCTCCGTCGGCGTCTTCCCGCCGAAGAGCATGCGCTCTGGGTTCTCAATCATCTCCTTGATCATGTACAAGAATCCGACGCTTTCCTTGCCGTCGACAATGCGGTGGTCGTAGCTGAGGGCCACGTACATGATGGGGCGAATTTCCACTTTGCCGTCAACGGCCACGGGGCGTTCCACAATGTTGTGCATGCCCAAAATCGCACTTTGAGGCGGGTTGATGATCGGGGTCGAGAGCATCGACCCAAACACCCCTCCGTTCGTGATTGTGAAGGTGCCACCCTGCATTTCATCCACCGTCAACTCCCCGTCGCGCGCACGAATCGCCAATCGTTTGATTTCAGCTTCAATCTCCGCGAGGCTCAACGTCTCCGCGTTGCGCACCACCGGGACCATCAAGCCCTTGGGCGAACTGACCGCGATGCACACGTCCGCGTAGTCGTGGTAGATGAGTTCTTTGCCGTCGATTTGGGCGTTGATGGCCGGGAACTCCGCAAGTGCCGTCGTCACCGCCTTGGTGAAGAAGCCCATGAACCCGAGGCCCACGCCAAACTGCTCGCGAAACGCGTCCTTGTGCTTGGCGCGCAAGTCCATCACCGGCTTCATGTCCACCTCGTTGAAGGTGGTCAGCATGGCCGTCTCGTTCTTCACGGAGACCAAACGCTCCGCCACCTTCCGGCGCAGCATGCTCATCTTTTCGCGACGCGTGTCGCGGCTTCCGCTCCAGCCTGAACGCACGTTGCTGGCATCAAATCCAGCAGCCAAGGCGGCCAGCACGTCCTGCTTCAGAACGCGGCCGTCGCGGCCCGTGCCTTGAATCGAACCTGAGGGCAAGCTCGCATCCGCCATTGCCTTGCGTGCTGCAGGAGAAGCGTGTCCCGTCGCGTGGCTCGTGCCCGAGGCAACCGGCGCAGAAGGCGCTGGGGCCGGGGCAGCCGGAGCGGGGGCTGGCGCGGGAGCTGCCGCAGGTGCAGGTGCCGCTTCGGGTTGGGGAGCCGGTGACGGCGCGCCGGCGGGGCGTTCCGCATCCGTGTCAATCAAGCAACACACCTCGCCGACGGCCACCGCGTCACCTTCTTCGGCTTTGAGCGTGATGACCCCTGCAGCTTCCGCAGGCAGTTCGAGGGTTGCCTTGTCCGAGTCCACCTCAGCAATGGCTTGGTCCTTTTCAACGTAGTCGCCGTCCGACACCAGCCACGTTGCGATTTCCACTTCGGAGATGCTCTCTCCAGGGCTGGGGACTTTCATTTCAAGAATCGGCATGATCGGTTCGTTGGGTAGTCTGATTCAGGTCAAAATTTCGCCATAGCCACCACCTCGTCGAGCAAGGCGTCGTGACGTTGTTGGTGCACCGCCGGAGATCCAGATGCTGGACTCGCGCTCGCGCTGCGTCCCACGTACTGGGCTTGGCCCAGGCCGTGCAGATGCATTTGTTCGTTCACGAAGGTCCAGCCCCCCATGTTCCGAGGTTCCTCTTGGAGCCACACCAACTTAGCGTTTTTGGCGTAGCCTGCAATCACTTTCGTAATCGCCTCGGCCGGGAACGGGTGGAGCTGCTCCACGCGGACCACGGCAAGGTTTTTCGGCACGCGGTCCTCGAACTTCTCGAGCAAGTCGTAATAGACCTTGCCTGAGCAGAAGACCACCGTGTCGGCTTTTTTCGAAGCGTTGGGGTCGTTGATGACCTCTTGGAAGCCACCCGTGCTGAAGTCCGCCAAGGTCGAAACTGCCTTGGGGTAACGCAGCAACTTCTTGGGGGTGAACACCACAAGGGGCTTGCGGAACGGACGGTGCACCTGACGGCGCAACAGGTGGAACATGTTGGCCGGCGTCGTGCAATTGGCCACCACGATGTTGTCTCCCGAGCCAAGCTGCAAGAAACGCTCCATCCGGCCGCTGCTGTGTTCCGACCCCATGCCTTCGTAGCCGTGCGGCAAGAGCAACGTGAGGCCGTTCATCGTGCGCCATTTGTCCTCGCCCGAGGTGACGAATTGGTCCCACATGATTTGGGCTCCGTTGTTAAAGTCCCCAAACTGCGCCTCCCAAATGGTCAGCCCATTTGGGTTGGCAAACGCGTAGCCGTATTCAAATCCGCTCACCGCGTACTCCGAAAGCAAGCTGTTGTAAACGTCAAACTTGGCTTGGCCGTCGCGCATGTGGTTGAGGAGGATCAGCTCTTCTTCGCTGTCCTCCGTCTTCACAACTGCGTGGCGGTGTGAAAAGGTGCCGCGTTCCACATCCTGGCCGCTCAAGCGTACCGGGTGTCCCTCGTCGAGCAACGTCGCGTAGGCGAACATCTCGCCCATCGCCCAGTCAAACTGGTCGTTCTCGATCATGCTCAAGCGGTCGGCCATCAGCTTTTTCACCTTGCGGAAGAACTTGGGTCCTTCGGGAAGCGTGTTGAATTTGGCGCCGAGCTCGAGCAGTTTTTTCTTGGCCACTCCCGTCTTGGGAGAGGTGGTTAGTTCTTCCGTCTTGGCAGGGCGGAAACCGTCCCACAATTCGCTGAGGAAGTCGTCCACCACGGAACAAGCCATGGTTTTCGATTCTTCAAACCCGGCCTCCATCCGCGCAAGGAGCTCCTCCTTCATGGCCTCGGCTTCCTCCGCAGTCACCGTGCCGTCGGCCAGCAATTTCTGGAGGTAGGTCTCACGTGGAGACGGATGTGAAGCGATGGCCTTGTAAAGTTTGGGCTGGGTGAACTTGGGCTCGTCGCCTTCGTTGTGGCCGTACTTCCGGTAGCCCAGCAAGTCGATGTAGACGTCGCGGTGAAAGGTTTGGCGGTAGTCGAGGGCAATGTTCATCACCTGCACCACAGCCTCCACGTCGTCCGCGTTCACGTGGAACACCAAGGACTGGGTGACCTTGGCGACGTCGGTGCAGTAGGTGGAGGTTCTCGCGTCGAGGTAGTTGGTTGTGAAGCCCACCTGGTTGTTCACGACAATGTGCACAGTGCCGCCGGTGCGGTAGCCGTCGAGGCCCGCCATTTGGGCGATTTCGTACACCACGCCTTGACCGGCGATGGCCGCGTCTCCGTGAATCAATATCGGCAACACGCTGGACTCGTCGCCTTCACGAGCGTCGATGCGTGCACGTGCAATGCCTTCGACCACCGGATCCACCGCTTCAAGGTGGGACGGGTTGGGTGCCAAAGTGATGGTGACTTCCTCGCCCGTGTCGGCGACTTGCTTCTGCGAGTATCCGAGGTGGTACTTCACGTCGCCGTCAAACAGGCCATCGCCGTCGTACGCCTTGCCCTCGAATTCGCACAGGATGTTCGCGTAAGGCTTACCAAGGATGTGAGCCAACGTGCTGAGGCGGCCCCGGTGGGCCATTCCGATGACGACCTCGCGAACGCCTCGCGTCGTGCCGGTCTCAATCAACGCGTCGAGGGCGGGGATGAGGCTTTCGCCCCCTTCGAGGGAGAAACGCTTTTGGCCGACAAACTTTTTCTGAAGAAACTCTTCAAACAACGTGGCTTGGCTGATTTTCTTCAGGGCGTGCTTCCGTCCCTCCGCGTCGAGCCTCGGGCGGTTCACGAGTTCGATGTGCTCCCGGATCCACTTCAAGCGGGCGGTTTCACGGATGTACATGTACTCGATGCCAATCGAATGGCAGTACGTCTCCTCGAGGTGCGCCACGATGTTTCGCAACGTGGCGGGCCCGATGCCCACTTCGTTCCCTGCTTGGAAAACCGTGTCCAAATCCGCTTCCGACAAATCGAAGTTTTCCAACGCCAAGGTGGGGGTGTACGTGCGACGTGCACGAACAGGGTTGGTTTGCGTGAAAAGGTGGCCTCGGGTGCGGTACCCGTGGATCAAGTCCAACACCTTGAATTCCTTCAATGTGGCTGGAGAGGCTGCATCTTCCCCGTACTGGGCGCGGCTCAGGTCAAAACCAGCAAAAAAAAGCCGCCACGTGCGGTCCACCGATTCGGGGTCCTTCAAGTAGCGAGCGTACAGGGCTTCGAGCGCGCCAGGTTCAGCGTTGCTCAGAAATGAAAGTGGGTCCATGAGGACAGGGGGCATTTAGCACTTGCAAAGATAAGCCGCTCGGGTTGGACTGCCCCAAGGATTCTCAGGGAATCAGTGGGTTCGCGAGGTCACGTGCTGGGCAAGTCCATCGAACCACGACCCCACTTCCTCAGGCAGGTGCAACTCCGCAAGAGCTCGCTTGGCTTCGGCGACATGCGCGTCCATTCGACGGCGGGCTTCTTGGTCCGCTCCTGCTTCCACCATGGCCTCACGCACGGCCCGCACCTTGTCCTCCGCCTGTTCTGTTCCTGTGGCTGGGTGTTTTCCTGCCCAAAACTCCAGCGCGTTTCGACCTTCCGGATGGGCCTCGGTGGTCAACCAAAGCAGGGTCTTTTTGTCCGAAAGGATGTCGCCTCCCACCTGCTTGCCTGTGGCCCCACTTTCGCCAAACGTGTCGAGGTAATCGTCCTGGATTTGAAACGCCAATCCCACGTTGACGCCGTAGCGGTACCACGCGTCCACGCGCGCTGGAGAAGCCCCTGCAGCACGCGCACCCATGGCCGCGGAGGCCGCCAACAAAACAGACGTTTTGAGCCGAATCATGCCCACGTATTCCTCCACCGAGACGTCCTGACGAGCCTCGAAGGCCATGTCGCTTTGCTGCCCTTCGCAAACCTCACGCGACGTCGCATTGAACAGGCGCAACACGTCGGGAAGCGCTTCCGCCGGAGTCCCTTCAAGCGCCGTCAACGCCAGCGTGTACATCACGTCACCGGACAAAACCGCAGCGTTCTCTGACCACTTCGTGTGCACCGTGGGACGGCCTCGCCGAAGCGGTGCTGCGTCCATGATGTCGTCGTGCATCAAGGTGAAATTGTGAAACAACTCCACCGCGAGGGCCGACGGCATCGCCGCATCCATCGCGCCTCCTTCCGCTTCGCAGGCCGCAAGCGCCAGCACCGGACGAATCCGCTTGCCTCCAAGTGAAAGCAAGTAGTGGATGGGTGCGTACAAGCCGTCCGCTGCCGTGGCAGGGTAAGCTTTGAGGAACGTGGTCATGGCCTGTTCCAGAGCCTCGCGCCATCGAGCTTCGTGTGGATTGGGGGTCATGTGGAGGAAAGTCCTTGTGCGAAGAAAATGTTCGAGGGAGCTCAGCGTCCCCGACGCAACTGTTCGAGGAGGTACGCGCCGTACCCGCTTTTAACGAGCGGCTGCGCAAGCGCTTCGAGCTGGGCGTCGTCGATGAAGCCCATGCGCCACGCAATCTCTTCAAGGCAGCCAATCTTCAATCCCTGGCGGTCTTCGATGACCTGCACAAACTGCGAAGCTTGCATCAGCGACGCGTGCGTGCCCGTGTCGAGCCAGGCCATGCCGCGGTCGAGAACGCCGACGTGTAGCTTGCCCGCTTCGAGGTAGGCCTTGTTGACGTCCGTGATTTCGTATTCCCCTCGCGCGCTGGGCTGAAGGTTGGCCGCGATGTCCACCACGTCGTTGTCGTAGAAATAGAGCCCCGGAACCGCAAAATTGGATTTGGGCTGGGCGGGCTTTTCTTCGATGCTCAAGACCTTGCCGTCGTTGTCAAAATCCACCACGCCGTAACGCTCGGGATCGCTGACGTAGTAGGCGAAGACGATGGCGCCGTCTGGGTCGGTGTGGGCGCGAAGGGTTCGGCCAAAGCTCTTCCCGTAGAAGATGTTGTCGCCCAGCACCAAGGCGACCTTGTCGTCCCCGATGAATTCCTTGCCAAGCACGAACGCTTGGGCGAGCCCGTTGGGCACTTCCTGAACGGTGTAGGTGAACGAGCAACCAAGGTCGGAGCCGTCGCCAAGCAAGCGCTGAAACGAGGCCGAATCCTCTGGAGTCGTGATGATGAGGATGTCCCGAATGCCCGCAATCATGAGCGTCGACAGCGGGTGGTAAATCATCGGCTTGTCGTAGATCGGCATCAATTGCTTGCTCACCGCCTTGGTCAGAGGCCAAAGCCGGGTGCCGCTTCCTCCCGCAAGAACAATTCCTTTCATGGGTGGAAGATACGCACGACCACAAGGTCAACTCCGGTTGCGAAGGTCTTCGTGCTTCTCCTCCCCCTTGCCCGGGCTCGTGCCCACCTGGACCTTGAGCTCGTCGAGCGACAGGTCGTCTTCTTCGTCGAGCAAATCGATGAACGGCTCGCTGAACGTCCGTGTCGTCACGAACTGCGCAAAGCTCATGAGAAGCGACGGAAGCAGCATCAGGTTGGTGAACATGGCCACGAGGAGCGTGACAGAAACGAGGACACCAAGCGAGCGCGTGCCGTCAAATTCGCTCAGGGCGAACATCAAGAACCCAAAGAAGAGCACAATCGACGTGTACATCATGCTCACCCCCGTCTCGCGGACCGCGGCCAGTACCGCAGCGCGGATGTTCCATCCGTTGGTTCGGAGCTCTTGGCGGTATTTGGCCAAAAAGTGGATGGTGTCGTCCACCGAAATCCCAAACGCCACAGAGAACACCAAGATGGTCGAAGGCTTGATCGGAATGCCCGTCCACCCCATGATTCCCGCGGTGAAAAGCAGCGGGAGCAGGTTGGGGATGAGGGCGATGCCCACCATGCGAGCGCTTTTGAATAGCAGCGCCATCACGAGGGCAATCACGAGGATGGCAAGCGTCATAGAAATGGCGAGGTTTTTCACCAAGTAGTTGGTGCCTTCGAGGAAGACGATGCTCGTGCCGGTGATGGTCAGGTCAAATCGTTCCGGTGGGAAAATGCTGTCGATTCGAGGACGCAACGACGCCATGAGCTCCTCCATTTCCAGGGTGCCGACGTCGGCCATGTTGGCAGAAACGCGGGTCACGGTTCGCGAGGAATCGACGAAGTTGGATGTCACGGCGTTGGCGTCGTCGATGTCCGACGCGGCGTTTTCGCTGCCCCGGAAGTACGGGCCCATGAAAGAGCGCTCTTGGCGTGTCGGGAGACGATACCGCTCCGGGTCGCCGCCGTAGAACGCTTGCACCCCAAACTTCACCGCGTCCACCGCACTCAAACTCCGCGAAAACTCCGGATACTCCCGAAGCAATTCCTGGAATTTTTCAATGCGCCTGAGGTTGGAGGGACTGAGGATTTGGCCGGGCTTTTGGCCGTCGATGAGCACCTCAAAGGGCATGACCCCGCGGAAGCGCGACTCCAGCCAGTCGAGGTCCACCAGCACGCGATCTTCCTCAGGCAAATCGTCCACGATGTTGCCGGTGGTGACCATCTTCGTCATACCCCATGCGCTCAACGCCGCGACGGTGAAAGCCGCGAGGTAAATGCGGGTGCGGCGCGTTTGGACGGTGCGCACAAACGTCCCCACCACCGTGTCCACCCAGACGCGGTCGAGGTGGGTCAGGTGGCGTTCGTGGGGCTCCGGCAACCACGTAAACAGGGCGGGAATCAGAATGATGCTGATCCCAAAAGCCACCATGATGTTCAGAGAAGACACCACCCCAAACTCCACCAGCACCGGGCTGTGCGTGAAGATGAACGTGGCAAACCCGAGCGCCGTAGTGGCGTTGGTCAGAAGCGTCGCGTTCCCCACCTTCGTCACCATGCGCTGAAGCGCGAGCATTTTGTTGCCGTGCCTCTTGAATTCCGCTTGGTATTTGTTGACCAAATAGATGCAGTTGGGCACCCCGATGACAATCATCAGCGGAGGGATGAGCGACATGAGCAGCGTCAGGCGATAGTCCAAAAGGGACATCGTCCCCAACGACCACACCACCCCCACCGCCACCACGGTCAAGCACACCCCCACAACCGCGAGGTTTCGAAAAAACAGGAACAGCAAGAGCGCGGTCACGGCGATGGCCGCACCAATGAAGTACCCCAGCTCTCCTTTCACCTTGTTGGTGATGGAGATCCGAATGAAGGGCAAGCCGCTCAGGTGCGTTTCAATCCCCGTGTCCTCCGCCCAACGGTCCGACACGTCAATGATGTCCTCGACGATGCGCCCCCGCTTGGCGGAATTGAGCATGTCGTGGTTGAACACCACCATCATCAGCGTGGCATCGTTGTCCGGGTTGTAAAGCAGACCGTCGTAGAACGGCAACGACCGCACCTGGTCGACGATTTCGTTCGCCCGCTCGTCGGTCAGCGCCGGCGCGTCGGGGGCACCGTTGACCACGTCGGGAGCCACAGCCTGCAACAGGAACTGGCGTTCCGTCGGATGCTTGACGACTTCGAACGCGTTGGTGATGGCGAAGACCGAGTCGATGATGACGGTCGGCTTGCCGTCCACCGTGACCCGCAAGGCACGGATTTCCTCCGCCAGCTGATGCCACGATTGCAAACCCTCAGCCGTCCGAAGCCGCGGGTCCTCCACCCCAATGACCAAGACGTTTCCCTCCGCGCCAAACGACTCGAGGAACCGCGCGTGCGCCAATTCCGACGGATCGTCCTCGGGCAAGATGCCGCCGTACTTGTACTGCATCTTGAGGTCGGGGATTTGGAGCCCCATGAACACGGTGACCGCAAACAAGGCCACCACCGTTGGTAGGCGGTGGCGAATCAAATAGGATGCAATGCGAAGCCACATGGAGAGGTGCAAAGAAACAACAAGCAGGGGCGCAGACCCCAACGGCCGAACTACCTTTGTGCCCATGGAAAACTACGACGTCGTCGTCATCGGAAGTGGCCCCGGGGGCTACGTGGCAGCCATCCGCGCGGCGCAACTCGGGTTGCGCACGGCTTTGGTGGAGAAATATTCCACGCTCGGAGGCACGTGTTTGAACGTGGGGTGCATCCCGTCCAAGGCACTTTTGGACAGCTCGGAGCACTACCACCAAGCCAAGGAGCAATTCTCTGCGCACGGCATTGAGGTGGGTTCCCTCGGCATCGATTTTCCCCAAATGATTGCCCGCAAAGGCGAAGTGGTTTCCCAAACCACAGAGGGCATCAACTTCCTCATGAAGAAGAACAACATCGACGTCCACCAGGGGGTCGGTTCGTTCGTGGACGCGCACACCGTCGCCGTCACACCCCACAAGGGGAAGGCGACCAACATCGGCGCCAAGCACGTCATTGTGGCCACGGGCTCCAAGCCCAGCACGCTGCCCTTCATTGAAGTTGACAAAAAGCGCGTCATCACGAGCACCGAGGCGTTGAGCCTTCCCAAGTTGCCCAAATCGATGATCGTCATCGGGGGCGGCGTCATCGGGCTCGAGCTTGGCTCCGTGTACGCCCGCCTCGGCACGGAGGTGAACGTCGTGGAATACGCCGACAGCATCATTCCCACCATGGACCGCGCGATGGGCAAGGAACTCATGCGCTCGATGAAAAAGCTCGGGGTGAAATTCCACCTCAAGCACGGGGTGAAGGAGGTCACTGCCACAGGACGCAGCGTCACGGTCAAGGCCGACTCGGCCAAAGGCGACGAAGTGACCTTCAAGGCGGAGTACTGCCTCGTGAGCGTGGGGCGTCGTCCCTACACGGACGGGCTCAACCTCGAAGCGGCCGGACTCAGCACAGACGAGCGAGGACGCATTGCCGTCGACGCCCACATGCGCACCACGGTGCCGCACATCTACGCCATTGGCGACGTGGTCCGCGGCGCGATGCTCGCGCACAAAGCCGAGGAAGAAGGCGTATTTGCTGCAGAAACCATTGCCGGCCAGCACCCGCACATCGATTACAACCTCATCCCCAACGTCGTGTACACCTGGCCGGAAGTGGCCGGGGTTGGCGCGACGGAGGAGCAATTGAAGGCGGACGGGGTGCCGTACAAGAGCGGGAGCTTTCCATTCAAAGCGAGCGGCCGCGCCCGCGCGAGCATGGACACCGACGGACTCGTGAAGGTCTTGGCGCACGCAGAAACGGACGAGGTTCTGGGGGTGCACATGTGCGGCCCTCGCGCGGCCGACATGATTGCCGAGGCGGTTGTGGCCATGGAATTCCGGGCCAGCGCCGAGGACATCGCCCGGATGAGCCACGCGCACCCGACGTTCACCGAGGCGATCAAGGAGGCGGCCCTGGCCGCGACCGACGATCGCGCGCTGCACATTTGAGCCGCTTGGTTGTTGTGAACGCATGAGCCAGCCAACCAAGACCTGCATTCTGCTTGTGAATTTGGGCACGCCCGACGCGCCGACGGCCGGTGCCGTGGGCCGCTACTTGCGCGAATTCTTGGGAGACGGCCGGGTGATCGACATCCCGTGGTTGCCAAGAAAAATCCTCGTGAACGGAATCATCGCGCCCATCCGCAGGTTCCGCAGCGCCCGGGAATACAAGAAGGTGTGGACCGACGAAGGGTCGCCTTTGTTGCTCTACGGAGAAGCGTTGCAACGGGACTTGCAGGCCCGGCTCAGCACCGCCGAAGCCCACGAGGCCTTTGGTGGCGAGGTCGTGGTGGAACTTGCCATGCGCTACCAGAACCCCTCCATGGACCACGTGATGGCGCGCATGGAAAAAGCGCGTTACGACCGCATCTGCATTTTGCCTTTGTACGCGCAATACGCGTCGGCCACAACGGGTTCGACCCTCGAGAAGGCGTTCAAGATTTTGAGCAAATGGTACGTCATCCCCGAGGTGGTGGCGGTGAGCCAGTATTGGGGTTTTGAGGGGTACTTGAAGGGGTTTGTGGAGCAGGCGTCGGCGTTTGATTTGGCCTCCTACGACCACATTTTGTTCAGCTACCACGGGCTTCCCGAGCGGCAGGTGGACAAGATTTACGAAGACCAAAAGTGCGCCAACCACAGCTGCGAGGACGAGATCAACGACGAGAACCGGCAGTGCTACAAGGCGACGTGTTACGCGACCAGCCGGGCCCTCGCCACCCGACTGGGACTCGCTGAGGACCGATACACGGTGTGCTTCCAGAGCCGCTTGGACAGCAAATGGCTGCGTCCCTTCAGCGACGACGTGATTGTCGAACGGGGCGAAGCGGGCGACAAAAAACTCCTCGTATTCAGTCCGGCGTTTGTGGCCGACTGCCTCGAAACGCTGATTGAGATCGGCGAAGAATACCAAGAGGTGTTCGAGGAGCACGGGGGCGAGAAAGTCGAGCTCGTGCCGAGCTTGAACGCCCACCCCGCTTGGGTGGAGGGGCTTGAAGACCTCGTGCGACAGCGCATGGGAATTCCGACCCGTTTGCACGGCGAGTCGGTTGCCTCCGCCGAAGCCAACGCCTAACTTCCGCGCATGAACGTGCGCTCCCTTCCCGACTTGACCGCGCTGTGCAGCGCACACAGCCACGTGGCCCTTCTTTGGGACGAACGGTTGGAGGGTCGCGCCTTGCTCGGGGTGGGGGCACGCCGGTCGCTCGAAATCTCCGAATGCCGGACGGGAGATTGGCCGCTTTGGGAAGCTCAACTTCGTGAAAGCCAAAGACGCGGTGCGTGGAGCTTGGGGTGGCTGGGGTACGACTTGCACGCGTCGTTGGACCTTGCGCACGAGGGCGAACGGCCTGCGGTGGGAACCCCGCACCCGGGAGGATGGCCTCTGATGTGCTGGTGGGAACCGCAAGTGGTTGTGGAGTGGAAACCGGGAGGTTTGGTCGCCGAGCTTGTCTCGGGATCCGAGCTACCGTGGGCGGAAGAAGTCGTGCATGCGGCCAACACGCCTGCCTCGTTGGAGGAACCCTTGCCAACCTCGGACAACTCCGCATCGTGGGCCGAGCTGAAGCCAACTTGGACGCCTGCCCAGTACCGTGAGAAGTTCGACCAGGTGCACCGTGCCTTGCGGCGCGGAGACATCTACGAAATGAACTTGTGCATGCCGTGGTCGGGAAGCGCGCCGGGCGAAGCCAGTTGGCCGGTGTTTGCGAAACTCGCCGCCACCACACGAGCGCCGCATTCGGCCTACGTGCAAGCGGGGAATTGGCGCTTGTTGTGCGCGAGTCCGGAACGGTTTTTGGCCCGGAATCAACGCACCCTGCGATCGCAGCCCATCAAGGGGACCGTCCGCAGAGGCGCCACAGCCGAGGAGGACCTGGCGCTCAAGAAAGGCCTGGCCGCAAGCGAAAAGGAACGCGCCGAGAACGTCATGATTGTCGACCTGGTGCGAAACGACCTCAGCCGCGTGGCCGCGCGCGACTCGGTGGAGGTCGAGGAGTTGTTTGGGGTGCATAGCTTTGCCACGGTGCACCAGATGATCAGCACGGTCAAATGCACGTTGCGCGAGGATGTGGGACCCCTCGACATCTTTCGGGCCACGTTCCCCATGGGTTCGATGACGGGCGCGCCCAAACTCAGTGCCATGCGCCACATTGCTCAACTCGAAGGCCACGGGCGCGGGGTGTACAGCGGCGCCGTGGGGTACGCCGATCCAGCAGGCGATTGGGATTTCAACGTGGTGATTCGAAGCCTCATGCACCGCGCCGACACGGGTCGAGTGGACGCCACCGTGGGCGGGGCCATCACCTTGCTGTCGGAAGCGGAACTTGAGCACGAGGAGTGTTTGCTGAAAGCCGAGGCGCTTCGAACCTGCCTTGCGCCATGAAAACGATGCTCCGCACCGTGGATCAAGCCCTGAGAAACGCCGGGGTTTCGCCTGAGTGCCGGGTGGTGGTCGCCGCGAGCGGTGGGTGCGACTCGACCGTCCTCCTGCACCTCGTTCACGCGCTGGGCCACCGCATCGTTGTGGCGCACGTGGACCACGGAACGAGAGGTTCGGAGAGCGACGGAGATCGCGAAGCGGTCCGAGCGTGGGCCGAGGCGCGAGGCGCGGAATTTGAGCTGCTGAAGTTGGATTCCGAGGAGGCCCAAGCGGGGACTCAAGGGTTTCAAGGCGAGGCTCGAAAGCAGCGCATGGCGTGGTTGGAAACCCTTCGCCAGGCGCACGCGGCCGAGGCGGTCCTGACCGGCCACCACGCAGACGACCAAGCTGAAACGTGGCTGCTTCACGCGATGAGAAGCGCCAACCCCTGGGCTGTCAAAGGAATGACACTGCGCGAGGGAAACGTCGTTCGCCCGTTGTTAACCGTCCCGCGAAGTGAGATTCGCAAGCTTGCTAAGGCCCAAGGTTGGTCTTGGCGTGAGGACGCCAGCAACGCCTCCGGTGCGTACCTCCGCAACCGGGTTCGTCACGAGGTTCTTCCCTTGCTTGACGAGCTCAGGCCTGGCACGTCGCGGCACCTCAGCCTTCTCGCCGCGCGCGCAGCAGCCTGGAGCAACGATTTGGAAACCCTCCTCGACGCTGCCCTTCAAGACGTGAAGTCGGGAGAGAGCACGTGGAGCCTCGATGCATTGCAACGCACCCCACTCGGCAAGGAAACCCTTCGCAGGTCCCTTCACAACCGAGGTTGGACCGACGGCGCCGCCGAACAAGCCTTGGGCCTCCTCGCAAGCCAACCCGGAGCACATGTTCAGTTCCAGGGCCTCAAGCTCGTTCGAGAACGGGACGTGCTTCAGGAAATCAGGCTGCCCCACGCAAGCTCCGGCCCCGCCAAGCCCGACCTCGAAGCCGTGCTGCGCTCCGACGAACAAGGCGAAGTCCAAACCGCAGCGGGCACGTGCTCTTGGGTGCCTGCGCCTTGTCCAACTTCCCTCGCTGACTTGAATGTCCACGCCCTTTGGGTTCCGGAGGCGTGGTTGCCCCTTACCCTCCGTCCTTGGGAACCCGGGGAACGCATCCAACCTCTCGGCATGAAGGGACGAAGCCTCGTCAGCGACGTCCTTACACAGGCCCAAATCCCCAACGCATCGCGTTCCGAGGCGCTGGTGCTCGAACGGGCGAGCGACGCTTGTTTGATTTGGGTTGCCGGCCACAAAGTTGCCGAACAGGCGCGCCTGCAGCTTGACCAATTTGCAGGCGTGCCCGGCCTCCGAATCACCTTCACCCCTGCTCCACGGCCCGGTTCATCCTGACCCCTTGCACCGCCCTACGACCCCACCCCCGACCACATGAATCCTGACTCGACCACCACCCAAACTTCGACTCTTGCTCCCCCTCGCGTTCTGGAGGCCCGTGAACGCGAACAGGCCACCGCGCTGTTTCTGGTCCTCGCGGGGTTGTTTGTGGCGAGCTTGGTGTCGTGCAACCTGATTTTCAGGAAGTTTTTCGCTTGGGACCTGGGGGGATTCACGTTTGAGCAAAGCGTGGGGCTGCTGCCGTACCCGCTTACGTTTTTGGTCACCGACGTCATCAGCGAAATCTACGGGCGCCGAAAGGCCAACCTCGTGGTGCTTTCAGGTCTGGCCGCCTCGATTGTGACCCTCGGGATTGTCACCGTCGCGGGCGTCGCCGACGCCGCCTCCTGGTCCCCTGTCTCCAACGCCGAGTACAACCACGTCTTTGGCCAAACGGTGCTTGCGGTCGGCGCCAGCATGGCGGCCTACCTGCTCGCCCAGTTTTTCGACGTGCGAATTTTTCATTTCTGGAAAGGAGTCACAGGCGGAAAACACCTCTGGCTTCGGAACAACCTCTCCACGATTCCCTCCCAAATCGTCGACACCACCACGGTCCTTTTGCTGCTCTGCGCTGTGGGAGAAATCGCATGGGGTCGTTTCGGCACCTTGCTCTTGAACGGCGTGGCATTCAAGGCCCTCATCGCGGCACTCGACACGCCGCTCGTCTACCTCGCCGTGGGTTGGATGCGACGCAAATTCAAGCTTTTGCCAGGCCAGGAAATTGAACTTTGATCCGGACTCAAATCTGCCCTCCGTTTGTGGATGCCCACCGCCCGTTGTGATGAATTGGGGTCCAACCCCTCCGGCGCACTTGGGGTGCGAGGTATCTTTACGAGCCAAGAAACCTTGAACATGGAATTCAGCACCTCGATCGACTCTCCCTTTTGGACCCGCGCTTTCCGCCTCACCATCGCATGTGCCTGCGCTGCTCTCGGTTGGACGTCTCCCTCCGCATTCGCCCAAATCGAAGACCCCGTGAACTGGGACTTTGCGCTCTATCCGAGCGAGCAAGACGGGCTTCACGATTTGGTGATTCACGCCAAAGTGGATTCGTGCTGGCACATCTACAGCCAAGACAACGACCCCTTCAACGGCCCTGTGCCAACGAGCTTTGAATTTGACTTGCCTGCGGGCATCAAGGCCGTTGGTGACGTCGCGGAGTGCACCCCGATGGAGGAATACGACCCCAACTTCATGATGGACCTCAAGTACTTTGAGGAGCACGTCTACTGGCGCCAAGCCCTGGACCTGAGTGGGGCCAACTCCGGGGATGCCGTAGCTGGGTACCTCGTGTTCATGGTGTGCGACGCCAGCATGTGCTTGCCGCCTGAGGAAATCGCCATCAGCGTCAAGGTTTCTGACGTCCAACCGGCTTCGGAGCGCCCGAACTACTGCCCGCCTTCGCAGCATTGGTGCGACCACGGCGCGAGTGCCGGCCACGAAGAGGAGGGCCACGACGGCGGCATGTTCAGCGAAGGAAGTTCCTCCAACAGCAACGAAGAACCCACAGATTCGGATTCAGGCGAAGAAGGGGAAGAAGGGTTGATTTGGACGTTCTTGCTCGGGTTTGGCTTGGGGCTTGCCGCTTTGCTGACGCCATGCGTTTTTCCGATGATCCCGATGACGGTGAGTTTCTTCACAAAGCAATCCAAAACCCGGGCCGAAGGAATCCGGAACGCCTTGATTTACGGCTTCTTCATCATCTTCATTTACACCGCACTGGGCCTTGCCCTGACGGCGTTCTTTGGGGTGGACGTGCTCAACGTCATTTCGACCGACCCCTTTTTCAACGTCTTCCTTTTCTTGCTGTTGCTGGTCTTCGGCGCAAGCTTCTTGGGCGCCTTTGAAATTCAGCTGCCTTCTAGTTGGGCCAACAAGGCAGACGAGGCGTCGGACCGCGGTGGAATCGTGGGCATCTTCTTCATGGCCGCCACACTGGCCATTGTGTCCTTTTCCTGCACAGGTCCGCTTGTGGGCTCGGCGCTCGCGGGTGCCGCCACCGGTTCCTTTGCGGCGCCTACCGCAGTGATGCTCGGATTTTCCTCTGCCCTGGCCTTGCCGTTTGGGTTGTTCTCCGCCTTCCCAGGCTGGCTCAACAGCCTGCCCCAAAGCGGCGGCTGGCTCAACAGCGTCAAGGTCGTGCTCGGGCTTCTTGAGATTGGTTTCGCCTTCAAGTTCTTGAGCAACGCAGACCTGGTACTGCAACTCGGCTTGCTCCAAAGAGAGCTGTTCATCGCCATTTGGATTGCCGTCAGTTTGGCCATCGCGTTCTACTTGTTTGGGTGGTTCACCCTTCCCCACGACAGCAAAGTGGAGCGCATCGGCGTGTTCCGATTCTCACTCGGGATGGCCTTCATGATGCTCGGCATTTACCTCCTTCCCGGCATGTGGGGTGCCCCTGTCAACCTGATCAGCGGGTTCCCCCCGCCGACCTTCTACAGCGAGTGGCAGCAAGGCGGCCACGGAGGTGAAGGCGGTTCGCATGGCGGGCACGTCGAGGCGCGCTTCGACGACTACGACGAGGGCCTTGCCGCGGCCAAGGCTGAAGGCAAGCCCATGCTCTTGGACTTCACGGGGTGGGCATGCGTGAATTGCCGGAAGATGGAAGAGCAGGTTTGGTCGGACCCCAAGGTGGCCCAAATCCTGACCGAGGAAGTCGTCCTCGTCTCCTTGTACGTCGACGACCGCAAAGCGCTGCCCGAATCCGAGCACCGCGTTGAACAGTACGGCGGAAAAGACTTCCGCATCAAGACCGTGGGCAACAAATGGTCGTACTTGCAAGCGTCACGCTTCAACCGCAACGCCCAGCCGTTCTACGTCATGATCGACCACGACGGGGAGCACGTTGGCGGAAGCGCAGGGTACGACCCCGACCCCGAGCTCTTCCTGGAGTTTTTGGCGGACGGGTTGTCCGAATTCAAGCGTTGATTCCCGAGCTCCGGGCATGAACTTCCGCTCCTTCGTTCGTCCCAAGCGTGGAGGTTTGCGGCATGAACACCATCTTTGACTCCATGCGGATCCGCGAACACTTCGAAGAAAGCGCCCAACTGGCAAGCGAAGTCCTCCAAGACGAGGCTTTCCTCACGGCCATGGGCAAAGGCGCCGAGCTGCTTGTCGACGTTCTCGGTTCCGGAAACAAGGTCATGTCCTGCGGCAACGGAGGGTCCATGTGCGACGCCATGCACTTCGCCGAGGAATTGAGCGGTCGGTACCGCGACGACAGGAAGCCGTTTGCTGCCTTGTCTCTCTCAGACCCTTCCGCGCTGACCTGCATTGGAAACGACTACGGCTTCGAACACGTGTTCGCAAGGCAAACGGCTGCGCTTGGTCAGCCCGGAGACCTGCTCCTCGCACTAAGCACCAGCGGCAATTCAGCCAACGTCCTCGCCGCGGCCGAAGAAGCCAAGCGCCGCGGCATGCGCGTCCTGTCGCTTACCGGCAACGGGGGAGGAAAGCTGGCCCAAATCTCAGACGTGGACGTTTGCGTTCCTTGGACAGGCTACGCCGACCGCATCCAAGAAGTCCACATCCGCTGCATCCACGCGTGGATTGACTCGGTCGAACAGGCACTCGCGTAAACCCATGGTGTTCCACACTTGGGGCTTCGTTCCAACGAGGCCAGATCGCCCGTGGGTGAAGGTGGAGTTGCGTGCTGAACAGGGCGCCGTGCTGCGCGTTTCAGGAGCGCCGTATTCCGCGGTGCTGGGAAGCCTGGCCCGCATTCGGGCGGCACTCCAATCGGTGCACGTCCGGTGGCCCGGAAAGGCCCTCACGCTGCACGTTCATCCGCCGTGCCGACCTGAGGATTTCATGCACCTCGACGTGCCCGTCGCCCTGACCCTTCTCGCCCTTCAGGGACAGGTGTCGTCCGAAAAAGTTGCCCAAGTTGCCTCGACGGGAACCCTGAGTCTGGACGGCAAAATTCACGCCTCATTCGATCGGTCCTCCCGTGCCGGATTGCCTCGGTGCAGCACAAATCCCGTTCCTTCCGGACTTCGTCTGCTCGTGGGACCCGACCACCCTGGCTCCCCACTTCCAATTCAAACCGTCGAAGCTCAGTCTTTGGCCCACCTTGAAACTCACCTCGACGCTTGGTTCAGGACCGCCGGACAACGCATGCCCACTTCGGTCGCCACGACAACTGTGCACCGACCTGCTTGCGGCTGGTCCGAACTCCGCGGCGAGGGCCGGGCAAAAACCTGGCTGTGCATCGCCGCGCGCGAACGTCTCCCTGTGCTGATGTCCGGTGCGCCGGGAGTGGGCAAAAGCAGCCTTGCGCGCGCTAGCAAAGACCTGCTGACTTCCCCTCACCCACCGGACAGTCCTCCCCCAACCAACGCCGTCCCCTTCCTCGCTCCCCATCCCACCGGGGGAGCCGCAGGGCTGCTGGGGTCGTGGCGACGCGGCCAACCCATTCCCGGCGCATGGGCCTTGGCTCACGACGGATTGCTCTTCCTCGACGAGCTCCCTGAATGGCCCAAACCGGCCCGAGAAGGACTTCGTCACCTCCTCGAAACCGGCGTGCTCGATTTGCATCGCGCAGAAGGCTCGGCAAGGTGGACTTCCAACGCCTGGGTTTTGGCTGCCATGAACCTGTGTCCTTGCGGACAGCACAAGCGGGGTTGTGTGTGTACCTCCGCTGAAAAGCTTGCCTACCGAAAGAGGTTAACCGCGCCCCTTCTCGAACGATTCCCTGTTCAGCTGGAGGTCGGTGTGGACGAAAGTGAGTGTCCCAAAACCTGGCTGGAATGCCGGGCATGGCTGGCCAGAGCGGCCCGCCACAAGAACCCCACGTGGTCGCGCGAAGCCCGTGATGCTCTGGCGAGCGTGATTCAATCGGGCTTGAACAGCAAGCGCCTGCAAAACCACCTCAAGCGCCTTGCCGAGGGTCATGCCCGTTGGACAGAACGCGCGGAAGTCTCCGAATTGGACGTGTTCGCTGCATACGACGTGACGTGGATGAATCGTCCAGGTTGGCGGTCGGACCGCAACCCCACCTCAACGCATTCGGAGGCAAGTGACACGTACTTTTAAGCCATGGCTACAGTCCTTCCTGCCCGGGGCATGACCCCCCACCTTCACGATTCTGTTTGGCTTGCTCCCAACGCCACCGTGGTGGGCGACGTTCATCTCGGCGAAGAAAGCACCGTTTGGTTTTCTGCCGTGGTGCGGGGTGACGTGGCTCCCATTCACGTTGGGAAACGCGTCAACGTCCAAGACGGCGCGGTCATACACGGCACCTACGAGAAAAGCCAAACCGTCTTGGAAGACAACGTCAGCATCGGACACAACGCCATCGTGCACGGGGCGCATGTCAAAAAAGGCGCCTTGATTGGCATGGGTGCGGTGGTCATGGACCACGCGGTGGTGGGAGAGAACGCTGTGGTCGCTGCAGGAGCTGTGGTGTTGGCCGGAACCTCCATCGGTGAAGGCGAGCTCTGGGCCGGGGTGCCTGCAAAATGCCGCGGCCCGGTGAGCGAGGAACTGAAAGCGCACCTCAGCTCCACCGCCGACCGTTACGTGGAATACGCCCGCTGGTTCTAAGTCGTTTCCGGCCAAGCCACCTCGACGAGGTCCACGTGTTCGCCCAGGATGTGAGCAGCCCCGTCTTCAAAGGACTGCGTGAAGTCGGTGACTTCAAAGCGGCGGGTTGTCGAGTCCGTTGTGGACAGCAACCCGCGTTCGCGAAGCACTTCCTCCACCCTCAACGACACGATGCTTGGCGCATCAAGCACGGTCATGCCTCCCGGCAACTGCGCTCGGATGTCGTCCATGACCAAGGGGTAATGTGTGCATGCCAACACCAAGGCGTCCATGTCGTTGGCCCATCCGTCTGAGAAATACGCCTCGACCACCGCTTGGGAGATGGTTCCGTTGTGAAATCCCTCCTCGATGGCGCTCGCCAACAAGGGTGTGGCCAACGACTCCACCTTCAATCCACGGCTCTGCATCAACGTGTCGTACAGCCCACTTTGGACTGTGGCCCGCGTGCCGATCAACGCCAAATGCCCGGCGGGATGGTGCGTTGCAGCCCAGTCCACAACGGGATGGACCACGTCGATGACAGGTATTTCGGATCCAGCCACGACGCGCACCTCTTCCAGCGCGTTGCTGGAGGCCGAATTGCACGCCACCACAAGGGCCTTGCATCCTTGGTCGAGCAGCCGCCTAGCGATGCCGGTGGCGTATTCTTTGAGTCTCTCGGGGCTCTTGTCCCCGTAAGGCATGTGGGCTGTGTCGCCCACATAGCGCAACGACTCCCGAGGGAGCCGTTCCAACAGGGCTTTGGCGATGGTCAAACCGCCAATCCCTGAATCAAACATGCCGATGGGCGCGTCGTTGCGCATGGCCGAAATTGGACCGCCAATTACATTCCCAACTTGGTCTTCACCAAGCTGGTTACGTCCGTTCCGCCGTTGTACAAGGTCACGCCGGTGCTGGAATCGAAAATGTACGTGAAGCCTTGCTCTTTGCCTACGTCCTCGATGGCTTTGCGTACGCGCTCCACCATGGGAGCGAGGAGCTGCTGCTCCATTTGGGCGAGGTCGTTTTGAATGGTCAACCCAAACTCCTGCAATCCGGCGTCGAGCTGCTGCAACTCGCGCTCCTTCTGCTGGCGAATGGCGTCGGGCCACGTGGCGGCCTTCGCTTGGTAGTCCGCAAACTTGGTTTCGAGCTCCGTCTGCATGCGGGTAACTTCGGATTCGTATTCTGCGGCCGCCGCTTCAATTGACGCCTGAGCGTCTGCACGTTCCGGCAAGGTCAAAAGGATTTCTTGCGCGTCGAGGTGGCCGAATTTTTGGGCCACGGCATCCGTCAAACCGACGGTGGCTGCCAAGGCGAGGAGAAGGAGGTGTTTCATGATGTTCTTGTTCAGGTGATGAAAGTTCGCTCAGCAAGCCTGTGCAGGATTCAGAGCGGGGAAAAGCACGGGGAGTTTGTTCAATTCTTGCCTCCGGATCTGGGGGTCATGCTGCCGCCGGCACCGCGCGTTGCGCCGTTCAGGCGATCTCGCGCACCGTCCCGAGCACCGTTCACGGCGTCGCGTCCCTTGTCCATCAGGCTGTCGCCACCTTTGCCGCCGTCCTTGCCGCCTTCGGGCGCAACGGTTTCACCGGGGACGTAGCCGAGCTTTTTGATGAGGCGATCGGAGATGTCGTATTTGGGGTTGGTGTAGAGCATGTTGCTCTGGTTGCTCTTGTCGAAGATGACCATGTACCCGCTGCCAGACGCGATGTCTTTAAGCGATTCGAAGATTTGCTGTTGTACGGGTTCGATGAGCTCCTGGCGCTTCTGAAAAAGTTCGCCTTCTACCCCAAACTTTTGCTTCTGCATCTCCTTCGCCTCCGCACGCTTCTTGGCGATTTCGTCTTCGCGCTTGACACGCATCTCGGCGGTGAGCAACACGCGCTCTGCGCGGTAAGCCACCTCGAGTCGGTCGGCGGCTTCGAGCTTGGCCTCAATGTCGGCCTGCCATTGGATGGCGTAGTTGTTCAGCTCGGTCTGAGCGGTGGCGTACTCCGGCATGTGCAACAGCACGTATTCAGAGTCGATGTAGGCGAATTTTTGGGCCTGGCCCGCAAGCGCCGTCAAGCCCAACACGGCCAAAAGCGTCCACTTGGACTTCGCCTGAGTCAAGGTGTGAGGAAGAAGAGTCATGAGGTTGTCTTGTCAAATTTGGGGCCAAACTCGCCGTCCGTCAAAGTTCGCCCATGTTCATGCCGATGGAGAAGTGGAATTGTCCGCGCGCCATGTTGGGCACTGCCGGCAAGTCGTCCAACCTCCATCCGTAATCAAGTCCCAACAGGCCAAACATCGGCAGGAAGAAGCGCATGCCCACTCCCGCCGAACGGTAGACCTGGAATGGATTGAACGCACGCGGGTCTTCCCAAGTATTCCCCCCCTCCAAAAAAGCAAGTGTGTAGATGGTAGCGCTGGGGCTGGTGCTGATTGGGTAGCGCAGTTCAGCGCTGTATTTGGCGACCACAGGTGCACCCGTGTCGCGGTCTGGAGCCGTCAAACTAAGGTCGTCGTACCCCCGAAGGTTCAGGATCTCCCGGCCGTCAAGCACGAAGCCACTCAGGAACACCCCGCCGAGGTAGAACCGTTCGAACGGACTCAAGCCCGTGATGCGGTTGTACGAGCCAATCATGCCGATGCCCGCGGCCGTGCGCAACACGAGGCTCTTGGGGTTCTCTCCGCCACTTTGGGTGAGGGGCGTGTACCACTCTGCTTTGACTTTCCACTTGTGATACTCCACCCAGCGGAATCGGGTTTGGTCATCCACAGGGCTTCCATCTTCGTTGGTGTAGAAGCCCTCTGGGCGGAACATGCTGTACGGCGGGGTCGCCTTGACACTGACCTCCACATTGGAACCCCAAACCGGGAAAATCGGGTCGCTCACCGAGTTCCGTCCCACCACGCCGGTCAGGGCCAAGTTGTTGGAACGTCCCTTCGAGAAACTGAAGAAGGACCCAAAGTCGTCCAGGTTGAAATGCTGGTAGGAGAGCGAGGCTTGGAACACGAACCAGTCGTCCGGCTTCTTCCAACGCTGGCCCAACCCAAGTTGGGCACCTGTGATTTGGAGGGAGGTGCGCGCATCGTTGATTTCGCCGTCCTCCAATCGGGGTTGGCCATTGCTCTGAATGGATCTCCAAACACTGAAGCTCAGCGAGTTGGGCTTCTTCCCTCCCAACCAAGGTTCCGTGAAGCTGAAGTTGTAGCTCTGGAAGAAAAGGCCGTTGGATTGGGCCCGCAGCGACAGGCGTTGCCCATCGCCCGTGGGGATGGGGCGCCACGTGCCCTTCTTGAACATCTTCGACGCTGCGAAGTTGGTGAAGCTCACGCCGAGCGTGCCGACGATTCGGCCCCCGCCCCAACCGCCACTGAGTTCGATTTGGTCGGACGGCTTTTCCTCCACCGTGTACTCAATGTCCACGGTTCCGTCTTCCGGGTGCTGAATGGGGTTGACCCCGAAGGCTTCCGGATTGAAGTACCCCAGTTGAGACAATTCGCGCTGGGTACGGATGATGTCCGTGCGGCTGAACAAGTCCCCGGGCCGCGTCCGTATCTCGCGGTACACCACGTGGTCGTTCGTCTTGCTATTTCCCTGCACCTTGACGCGGCCGATGCGGAATTGCTGGCCCTCCATCATTCGAATTTCGATGTCAATGGTGTCCCCCACCACCCGCTTTTCAAGGGGACGCGCGTTGAACGTAAGGTAGCCGTCGTCTTGGTAGAGTGAGCTCAAATCCATCCCCTTGGGATCCATGAACACCCGCGTCTCCAGGCGTGACAAACTGAACACTTCGCCGCGTTGGATGTCCAACAGGCTGTCAAGTTGGGTCGTGCGGTATTTGGTGTTCCCTGTGAAGGTGATGTCGCCGAAATAGAACGGGTTGCCCTCTTCCACCCAAACGTCCAACACCACCTCGCCCTCGGCATTGCGGCTCAAGCTGTCGCGCAACACCCGCGCGTTGCGGTAGCCTTCGGCGTGGTAGTGATCCACCACCTTGTCGAGGTCCGTTTCGAACGCGTTTTCAAGGTATTTCGAGGCCTTGTAGAACCGCCACCACCGACGCTCCTTGGTCTCCTTCATCTTCCGTGCCAGCACCTCCGGCTCAAGGGCCTGCACGCCGTGAAATGCGATGCGGTCGATTTTCACCTTCTCGCCCTTGTCTACGGTGATTCGGAGCTTCGTTCCGTTCGCAAAAAGGGTGTCGGGCTGCTGGTCCATGACGATGGCCACGTCCAAGAATCCTTTGTCCACGTAGTGATCGCGGATGCGCTTGGCGGCGACTGCCTTGACGTTTTCGTCGAGGATTCGGCCGGTCAGCAAGTCAATCTTGCCCTTGACTGTTTCCTGTTCCGAGCGGTTGACGCCGGCGATGCTGTACCGCGTGAGACGAGGCAGTTCCTGCACTCGAATGACGAGGTATGCGTCACGCCCACGCACTTCCGCCACCTCGATTTGGATGTCGGAAAACAAGTCTTGGGCCCAAAGTGCCGTGATGGCCCGCTTCAAGGCGTCGCCCGGGATCTCAATTTCCTGACCCACTTGGAGGGAGCTGAACAACTTGATGGCTTGGACGTCCGTGTGTTCCGCCCCCAGCACCGTCAGTCCCGCCACGTTGTAAGTGCTCGTCAAGGACAAATCAATCAGCTCCTCTTGCGCCTGCAACGCAGGGGCAAAGGCGGCCAACCAGCAACCCAACACGGCCGCAATTCCCAGTCCTCTCATCAACTTTGGTTGCCTTGGGGGAGGGCGCCAAAACGGCGCTCCCGATGTTGAAAATCTCGTATGGCGTCAAAAAAGTGCTCCTTCCGGAAGTCCGGCCAAAGCACCGACGTGAAGTGAAACTCCGCGTAGGCCAGCTGCCACAACATGAAGTTGCTGATGCGGTGCTCTCCAGAGGTTCGAATCATCAGCTCGGGGTCGGGCAAATCTGCCGTTTGGAGGTACTTGTCGATGGTCGAAGGCAAAATTTCTTCCGGCGCGAGCCCGTCCGCCATCATGCTGCGGATGGCTTCCACCATTTCCCATTTGGCGCTGTAGCTCAACGCCAAAACCAAATCGAGGTGCACCTCTCCTTCCGGACCTGTTTTCACGCGCTCCAACTCCGCTTGGCACGCTTCAGGAAGGCTCGCCACATCCCCAATGGCCCGCAGTCGCACTCCTTTGCTTCCCAGCTCCATCGCCTCTTGAACCAAGGTTTTCACCAGCAGGTCCATCAAGGCGTCCACTTCTTCTTTCGGGCGGTTCCAATTTTCCGTGCTGAACGCATACAACGTGAGGTAACGCACGCCACTTTCCAAGGCCGCCTCAACCGTGGCCCGAACCGATTCCACCCCGTGGGCGTGCCCAAAAACGCGCTCCTCGCCCCGACGTTTGGCCCATCGGCCGTTGCCGTCCATGATGACAGCGACGTGTTCAGGCACCCGCTTGGGGTCGATTCCCGCTGCCCGAAGGGCTCGGTCTCGTGCTTCGTTGGGGGGCGAACTTGGGGTCGTCATTGCTCCCAGCAAGTTGTGGCCTTTTTGCTGACGCGAAAACCCAAAGAGAGCAAAAAATAGCCGTACCGGTCGTTGCGCCCCGGGTCGCCTCGTTGCAACCCCGCCAGCGATTGACCCTCCGGCAAATCGTCGAGGCTTCGGTCCGCGAATTGCACGGCGATTTGGCCTCGCGCTTCGCGCAACAACGCCGGGTTCATGTACACCGTGCTTACGTCGTCGAGGTAATCGCTCCACGTTTTGCGCGCGCCCCATTCGAATTGAAACGACATGCCCGAGCCCAAATTCCCCTTCCATCCCAGGCCGTAGGGAACGGCCAAACCCCAAGGCAGGTAGTTCTCAACGTCTTCAAACCAACCTTGTCCCTCCGTTCCCATGGGTTGGAGCGGTTGCCAGTTGCCGTAGACGTCCTGGCCTTCCGGATCGTGGGTGTACACCGCCAGCCCCGCGAACAAGAAGGGCACCATCGTCCGCTTGGGGTTCCCGACGGCGTGGTCCCGGAAATTCAGTTCGGTGAGGAGGGCGTATTCGTTGATTTGGTTCCGGAAATGCAGGTTCCGGTTCTGCTGCCAAGCGTTGGGGTGATCAGCATCCCACGCCTCGATTTTGCCCTGCATGAACTGACCTCGAAACGAGATACGCGTGTTGAGGTTGTGCCTGTAATAGCCCCCTTGCGCGAGGTGACTCACCCCGCGGAACATGTTGCCGGGATTCAGGTCGCCCGTGTACCACATGGCTCCGAGTTGGTACCCCAGCTCCTTGCTTGCCCCGCGGCGGTTGCGCTGTGCCGAGCCGTCCGTGGCGACGAAGGCCAGGAGGGACAGCCACACGAAGTGTCGGGTCCAAACAGGGATGTGAATTGAAAAAGCCATCGAGGTGTTCAACGCACGAAATTACATGGGATTGCCCTGAAATCAGCGCTTGCGGGGGTCAAGTCCCCAATGCATTTTTTGCCGAACCGTGGAAAAAAAGTCTTGGTGTTCCAAATTGATCAACCTGACCCGGAAATCAGCCGGACGAATGCGCACTTCCTGGCCGGGTTCCAAGGGGAACGATCGGCTGTCCATGCTCAGCAAAAACAGCGCGTCGCGGCCTCCCGCGACCAAAGTGATTTCGCCGTTCAAAGGCACGACCAAGGGCCGGTCGTTGAGGTTGTGCGGCGCCACCGGCGTCACGACAACCACTTCCGACCCAGGCAACACAATGGGCCCTCCCGCGCTCAAGCTGTAGGCAGTGGAACCGGTAGGTGTGCTCACCAGCAGTCCGTCGGCCCAGTAGGTGTTGACAAAGGTGTCGTCCCGGTGAACGTCCACAACCACCATGCTGGCCGTGTCACGCTTGTGAATCACCACCTCATTCAAGGCGTAGGGAAACTGACCGAGGTTCAACCCGTCCACGGACACGTGCAACAGTGTGCGCTCCTCCTCCCATGTCGTTCCTGCCACGAGGGCATCTATGGCCAAATCAAACGCCTCCATGCTGACGTTGCTCAAAAATCCAAGCCTTCCCGTGTTGACACCGAGAATCGGAACCGCCCCGGAACGCACCATGGTGGCTGCTTCAAGCACCGTGCCGTCCCCGCCAAACGCCAACAACACCTCGACCCCTTCTGGCACCTCTCCTTCGAATGGCTGAAGGCCGTTCGGGAGCTCCATGTGGTCGCTCAGTTCGCTCAGGTACGGCTGGTGAATCCAAGCGACGGCGTCGAGGGTCAGAACCCGATCAAGGGCTTGCCTCAGGGCTTCCGCATCCTCGGGCGAGACCGCTTTTCCAAATAAAGCAAAGCGCATGATTCAGGGGTTAGGGTTCGAGGTAACGCATGAACGCGTCAAACCGCGCGCGCATTTCGTCTTCCAATTCCGGCGCGTTGTAGAAACTCTGCACCGTGTATTCGTGGCGTTGAAGGGTCGACAACAGCGATTCAATTTCTTCCGTGTTCACCTTGAAGGTCACCTCCAAAAATTCGCTGTCGTCCACGGGGGCAACGTTGAAGCTGGTGATTTGGGCTCCGTCGGCCTCCACAATCCGCACCAATTCCGCTGGGCTCAGGTCTTTGGGAAGCACTTCGAGCACCAGCGTGCTGCCGGGAAAGCCCCAGCCTGCGCGTTTGGCCAAAAAGCGCAACACCGACGCCCGGTCAACCGACCCCCGGTACAACCCTTCGTGCACCACAGGCAGGACGTCCACATCGGCCCAACCCATCCGCGCCACGACGTCGTAGAGGTGCAGGTCCATCGCCACGGCGTCCTGAGCGAAGGGCGCCTCGGCAACCAGCGCCGAAGGATCAAGCTCGAGCAAGGTCTCCTCGGAGACCGTGCCTTTGTAGACGTCTTCTTCCACGACAGGCAGGCGCATGAGTTTGAACTCGTCCATGACGTCGAGGGCGCGAGCGACTTGGTCGGTCAACGCAAGGACCGGAAGGTCCAAGGACAGGATTCTCTGGGCGCGCATGGCGTACTTTCGCGTTACAACCCAAAGGTAGGGATGACACGCCTCAGCGTCAACGTCAACAAAATCGCCACCCTGCGGAATGCCCGTGGCGGAAAAGAGCCCAACGTGGTCCTGGCTGCGCACCGCATTCAATCGTTTGGCGCAGACGGCATTACCGTCCACCCGCGGCCGGATGCGCGCCACATCACGTACACCGACGTGCGCGAATTGCGAGAGGTGGTCCACACCGAATTCAACATCGAAGGCTATCCGAGCGACGAGTTTGTCGCGATGGTCTGCGACGTGAAGCCGGAGCAGGTCACGCTTGTCCCCGACCCGCCTGGCGTGCTGACCAGCAACGCCGGTTGGGCCGTGACTGAAAACCGTGGCATGCTGCGATCCGTGCTGGACGCGTTCAAGGCGGCCGGCATTCGAACGTCGTTGTTCATCGAAACGGACGAAGCCCAAATCCGAGCGGCAGCCGACGTCGGTGCCGACCGCGTCGAACTCTACACCGAATCGTTCGCGGTCAAGCACCTCAACCTCGGACGCGATGCGGCAGCTCCCTACGCGCAAGCGGCAACCTGGGCGCACGAGGCGGGCCTCGGTGTGAATGCGGGCCACGACCTCAATTTGAACAACCTGAGAGACTTCGCAGAAGCCGTACCCCACCTCGACGAAGTGAGCATCGGACATGCACTGATTTCAGACGCCCTTTACCTCGGACTCTCCAACACCGTCGCCCAATACCGCGCGTGTTTGCATCCCGTGAAATGACCCTTCACGCCCGACACCTTGCCTGCATGGCGGACCCAAGCGCCCCCCACCTTGTGATCCTCCACGGGTTGCTTGGCAGCTCCGACAATTGGCAAACCCTCGGAAAGCGCTACGCCGAATCGCATCACGTGTGGATGCTCGACGCCCGAAACCACGGCCGGTCCCCTCACGACTCGACCCACAGCTACGAGGCCATGGCGCAAGACGTGGTGGACTTCCTGGACGCTCAAGGACTGGACAAAGTCCGCTTGCTCGGGCACAGCATGGGGGGCAAAACGGTTCTACTCCTCTCTCAGAAGCACCCTGAGCGAATCGAAAAGTTCATCGTTGCGGACATCGCCGCCCGGGCATATACGCCTCAGCACGGGCCAATTTTTGACGCCTTAACGGCCACGTCCCCGGATGCCGCAGAGTCACGGGAAGACGTTCAAAACGTCTTGAGCATGGCCTTGAACGACGACCCCGTTCTTGTGCCGTTTCTAATGAAGGGGCTCCACCGAAGAAAAGAAGGCGGGTTTGCGTGGCGGTTCAATGTCCCCGTGCTCGAGGACACACTCCACGACGTGGTAGGGCAAATCGAACTGGGCTTGAATACCCTTCCCGCATTGTTCATTCGCGGCAGCGAAAGCAACTACGTGTCCGACGAAGACTTAGATCTGCTCGAGGAGCACTTCTTGCACATGGATCATCACACCATCCAAGGCGCCGGCCATTGGCTTCACGCCCAGGCCCCTCACGAATTCTTCGAGGTTACTGCCGACTTCTTGGCGTAGCCCCGCCTCGGGCCAGCCCCTTGGTTCCACGCATGAACCCGCCTCGCGCTTTGGTGCCCTTGCGCCGTTCACGCTGTTCTTCTTCCGGCAACTGCACAAAAGCGTGGCATTCCTCGCTGCAGGTTCCCTCCGAAGCTTCTTTGCAGGCATCGCATTGAATCATCAGAATGTTGCACGTCGGGTTGCCGCAGTTCACGTGCGTGTCGCAGGACTCCCCGCACGTGTGGCAATGGGCAATGACGTCGTCAGAAATGCGTTCCGACATTCTCTCGTCAAACACGAAGTTCTTTCCGATGAATTTGTTGCGCAGTCCCGCTTCCTCGGCGCGGCGCGTGTACTCGATGATTCCGCCCTCGAGTTGGTGGACGTTTTTGAAGCCTTTTTGCTTGAGGTAGGCGCTCGCCTTTTCGCACCGAATGCCCCCGGTGCAGTACATCACAATGTTGGTGTCTTTTTGGTCTTGGAACATCTCCTCCACAAGGTCGATTTCCTCGCGGAAGGTGTTCACGTCAGGACAAATCGCACCCTCGAAATGCCCCACTTCGCTTTCGTACGAATTGCGCATGTCGATGAGGACCGTGTCGTCGCGGTCGGTGAGCTCGTTGAATTCCTCGGCCTTGAGGTGCTTGCCGCAGTCGGTGACGTCAAACGTGCCGTCCGCCAAGCCGTCCGCAACAATCTTTTCGCGAACGCGCACGATGAGTTTGAAGAAGCTCTTTCCATGTTCGACAGCCACGTTCAGTCGCAGGTTGGGCAGCCAACCCAGCGCGTTCACGTGCGCCTTGAACTCCTCGAATCGCTCAGAAGGAAGAGAGATTTGGGCGTTGATCCCCTCCTTGGCAACGTACGTGCGACCCAAAACCTCGAGTCCCTCCCAAGCCTCGTACAACTCGTTGCGCGTTTTCTGGGGATCCTCCAAATGGACGTAACGGTAAAAGCTCAACGTGGTTCGTGGACGCGTGTCCGCCTTCATGCGCTCAAGAAGCACGCGGCGATCTTCGATGTTGTGCAGACGTTTCATGCCGTTGCAAAGGTACGTCAGGCCCTTGCGGGTCATTTTGAGGTTTGTTGGATTTCATTGTGACCGTCCAAGCCTCGTCTCAATGCATCTTGCCGTCAACCTTAATGAAAAGACGTGAATCATGTTGGAGTTCTGCAAAACTGTCCTCAAGCGCGTGAGCTTTGACCGGCGGTTGTTCGCCCGCGAATTGAAAAAGAGCTTCTCGTGGCTGAGCTACGAAGACGCGTTGGCGCTTAAAACTTGGGCGCTGGCCACCTATTCCCACAGGTACGCCCAATTGATCGTCGCCACCTTTGCCGCGGTACATTCAATCGAAGCATGATGGGGCCGCAAGCAACCTCGTGGAGGTGTCTTCGCGTCCGTGCTGAAAACGCAGGCGCAATGAAACACCTTTTCTCCCTTCTCACCTTGGGTTGGATGAGAACTTTGGCTTGGGCCCAAACCGACGCCTACCTCTCCTTGGAAATCAGCACTGGCGGCGACACCCCACGAACCCAGCGCGTGGTGATCCGCTAAGTCAATCGCTTTTTTTAAAAACCCTCGCCCTGCGGCGGGGGTTTTTTCATGCCCAAAAACGCCACGTTTCGCTTCAGCCCTTCCAGCCCAGTTCGCTTGACCGCACTGTGGCGGAACACCTCCCGGAACACCTCCTCCGTCAAATCTTCCCAATCCGACTTGGTCATGTCCAACAAACGCGGGTGGGGGGCAAATCGGGGTTCGGTCGTTGGGGTGGAATGCCGATTCCAAGGACAAACTTCTTGGCAGATGTCGCACCCAAACATCCAATTCTCCATGTGGCCTTTCACCGGCTCCGGAATCGCCCCTCGCAGCTCGATGGTGAAATAGCTGATGCACTTGCTGCCGTCCACCACGTAGGGCTTGATGATTGCATCTGTCGGACATGCGTCAATGCATCGCGTGCACGTCCCGCAATGGTCCGTCACCGGCGCGTCTGGCTCCAATTCTACGTCGAGCAGCATCTCTGCAAGGAAGAAATAGCTCCCACGGTTCTTGTTCAGCAAAAGGCTGTGCTTGCCGATCCAACCCAACCCCGAGCGCTCCGCCCACGCCCGTTCCAAAATGGGCGCCGAGTCCACGTACACTCTGCCTGCCACCTCTCCCCATTCCGCGCGCATCCACTTGAGCAATTCCTTGAGTTTCCACTTCAGCACGAAATGGTAGTCCTCTCCGTAGGCGTACTGCGCAATGCGGGGCGCCTCGGAGTCTTGGGCGCGATCGGGATTGTGGTAATTGAACAACAAGCTCACTACGGAACGCGTTCCGGGAAGCAGCTTGCGAGGGTCCAGTCGTTTGTCGAAGTTGCTTTCCATGTAGGACATGTCTCCATGCATGCCCTGCTTGAGCCAAGCTTCCATTCGAGGCGCCTCTTCGGTCAATTCGCGCGCCACCGATATTCCCACGGAGGTGAACCCAAGCTCTTGCGCGCGGCGCTTCAGCCACGCCGCTCGCTCCGAGGCCAGATGCTTGGCTCGCGACATGGGTCAGGCGTCAAACAAGTCTCCTGAGCCTGCCGACGGCGTCCGACCCAAATGCGCGTACGCCGCAGCCGTTGCCTGACGTCCTCTGGGCGTGCGCACCAACAACCCCTCCTGGATGAGGTAAGGCTCGTACACTTCTTCCAAGGTGCCTGCGTTTTCGCCAATGGCCGTGGCGAGCGTACCCGCCCCCACGGGGCCACCCTTGAATTTGTCGATAATGGCGGTCAAAATGCGGTTGTCCATCTCGTCCAACCCCATCTTGTCCACCTGCAGCGCGTCCAACGCGTAGGCCGTCACCTCGGGGTCAATGCGTCCCGAGCCCTTCACTTGCGCAAAGTCTCGCACACGGCGTAGAAGCGCGTTGCTGATTCGCGGCGTGCCTCGACTACGCGAAGCAATTTCGTAAGACGCTGCGCCGTCAATTTCAATGTCGAGGATTCCTGCGGACCGCTCTACGATGTCGGTCAGGGTCTTCGCGTCGTAATACTGCAACCTCAGGTTGATCCCAAACCGTGCCCGCAATGGCGCCGTAAGCAACCCCGACCGCGTCGTGGCCCCCACCAAGGTGAAGGGGTTGAGGTCGATTTGAACCGTCCGGGCGTTGGGGCCTGTGTCAATCACAAGGTCAATCCGATAATCCTCCATGGCGCTGTAGAGGTATTCCTCCACCACAGGGGACAGCCGATGAATTTCGTCGATGAACAGCACGTCGTTGGGCTCCAGACTCGTCAACAAACCCGCCAGATCTCCTGGTTTGTCCAGAACAGGACCCGACGTCGTGCGAATGGCCACCCCCATTTCGTTGGCCACGATGTTGGCCAGGGTGGTCTTCCCAAGTCCCGGAGGGCCGTGCAACAGGACGTGATCCAACGCTTCAGCACGCTGCCGCGCCGCGAGTACGAACACCTGAAGGTTGTCCATGGCGGCACGCTGGCCCGTGAAGTCTTCGAAACGCGCTGGCCGCAGGACACGGTCCAAATCCCCGTCCGAAGCCTGCTCCGCCTCTCCCCTTACGTCAAAATCATCGTCCTGTAGCATCACAGCCAAGTTACCACGTACGGACATGAAAAAGCCCCCACCGAAGTGAGGGCTTTTCCCACGGGCCATTCACAGGCCGCATGAAGTCGTTTCCAGGAATCAGTGCGCCGTTTCTCCAGCCTTCAAGGGAACCGTCTGTGGCACGAAGTCCTCTTCGAAATCCGGGTTGCTGTAATCGTACGCCCAACGGTGCACTTCAGGCAAGGCTCCGGGCCAGTTTCCGTGGATGTGTTCGACCGGAGTCGTCCATTCCAATGTGTTTCCTTTCCAAGGGTTCTCCGCAGCCACTTGACCTCGGAAAATGCTGTAGAAGAAATTCCACAGGAACGGCAACTGTCCCACGGCTCCGATGATGGCAAACGTCGAAATGATGGGTTGAAGATCCAACACAAAGTCGAGGAATTCGAAGTTGCTGTAATCGTAGTAACGACGCGGTGCCCCTGCGAGGCCCACAAAGTGCATCGGGAAGAACACGCCGTAGCCTGCCACCAACGTTGTCCAGAAGTGCACGAAGCCCAACTTGGTGTTCATCATCCGACCAAACATCTTGGGAAACCAGTGGTACACCCCGGCCAACATGCCGAAGATGGCACTCATTCCCATCACGATGTGGAAGTGCGCCACCACGAAGTACGTGTCGTGCACGTTCACGTCAAGCGCAGAGTCTGCCAAGATGATGCCCGTCAAACCACCCGTCACGAACGTGCTGACCAAACCGATGCTGAAGAGCATGGCGGGCGTGAAACGCAGGTTGCCCTGCCACAACGTCGTAATGTAGTTGAAGGCCTTGACCGCGGAAGGGATGGCAATCAAGAGCGTCGTAAACACGAAGACCGAACCCAAGAAGGGGTTCATGCCTGTCACGAACATGTGGTGCCCCCACACAATGAAGCTCAGGAAACCAATGCCGAGAATCGATCCCACCATGGCCTTGTAACCGAAGATCGGTTTGCGCGAGTTGGTCGCAATGATTTCAGAACTGATGCCCAAGGCGGGCAACAACACGATGTACACTTCGGGGTGACCCAAGAACCAAAACAGGTGCTGATACAAAATCGGGCTGCCTCCAGTCACGTCCAACGCCTCACCGCCAATGAAGATGTCGCTCAAGTAGAACGCCGTTCCCATGGAACGATCCATGAGAAGCAACACCACAGCAGACACCAACACAGGGAAGGACAACACGCCCAAAATCGCCGTCACCATGAAGGCCCAAATCGTCAAGGGCAAACGCGTCATGCTCATGCCTTTGGTGCGAAGGTTGATCACGGTCACGATGTAGTTCAATCCGCCGAGCAACGAGCTCACCACGAACAAGGTCATGGAAATCAACCACAGCGTCATGCCCATGCCCGAGCCAGGCATCGCCTGAGGCAACGCACTCAACGGCGGGTAGACTGTCCATCCGCCCGACGCCGCTCCGCCCTCCACAAAGAGGGAGAAGATCATGATGACGCTGGAAACAGCGAAGAACCAGTAACTCAACATGTTCAGGAAGCCTGATGCCATGTCACGAGCCCCAATTTGGAGTGGAATAAGCAAATTGGAGAACGTTCCTGACAAACCGCCCGTCAACACAAAGAAGACCATGATGGTTCCGTGAATCGTCACCAAGGCGAGGTAAGCGTTTCGGTCGAGAACACCTCCAGGAGCCCACTTGCCGAGGAACGTTTCCAGGATGGCGAAGCTTTCACCCGGCCAGCCCAATTGCAGGCGGAAGAAAACCGACAGCATCACTGCGATGATGCCCATAAACACTGCAGTCATCAAGAACTGCTTGGAGATCATCTTGTGATCCTGCGAGAAGATGTACTTCGAAACGAAGCTCTCTTCGTGATGTGCGTGTCCTGCCATGATCAGAGGGTTGCAGATTCGTTGTTTGCGTTGCCAGCCGCCTCGGCACGAGCGTCGGTTTCAACCGCCTCTTCCTTGTCAGCCAAAAATTCTTCCTGTGACTCGAGCCAAGCATTGTACTGCTCTTCGCTCTCCACCACCACTTTCATCTGCATGTTGAAGTGCGCAGCACCGCACACCTTGTTGCAAAGAAGTACGTAATCAAAATCGGGGTCATTCAGCACCGTACGCATGCTGTCGGTGGTGATCGTAGGCGTCATCTTGAAACGCGTCGGCACGCCTGGCACCGTGTTCATTTGAGCACGGAAGTGAGGCATGTAGGCGCTGTGAATGACATCACGTGAGCGGAACACAAATTCCACTTCGCGTCCCACGGGCAAGTGGAACTCGCCTTTCATGATTTTGTCGTCAGCACCGGCTTCCCATGCAGCCACTCCTCCTTCGTAATCAAAGGGCTTGACTTCCATGATTCGCTGGCGGTGACGCTTCAAGCGGTGCGCCTTGTCTTCCTTGGCTTCCTGTGCCGCCTCAGAAAGCACCACCACGTCGCTTCCCTCGAGCATGTGTTCGAGTTCGTGCAACCGTGCCTCCAGCATGGCCTTGCGCTCGGCCGAAATCCCGTGGTGATCGTCGCCGTGGTCACCGTGATCGCCGTGACCGTGGCCGTGGTGGTCGTCGGAATGCAATTCCGCATCGACCTCTGCAATTTGTGCGAGGAGGTGTCCACGTTCGTGAGCGAGTTCCGATTCGAGGGCGTCGATTTGGCCTTCGATTTCGGCCAGGGCATCGGCCACTCCATCAGCCGTCACAATCCCAAGAGGGTTGGTGGGGGTGATGAGGTTGTAGTTCGCCAAACCGAATTCGCCGTCCGCACCGGCGTAGCGCGCGGTCCAGTCAAATTGCTTGGAGTAAAGTTCCACGCGCAGGGCGTTTTCTGCAGGTTCGCCTGTCATGTCGTTCCACGTCCGCAGGCCGTAAATGATGATTACCGCCAACACGATGGAGGGAATGACCGTCCAAATCAACTCAAGACGGTTGTCGTGTGCGAAGAAGCGCGCCTTGCGGCTGGGGTCTTGGCGGTACTTGTTCGCGAACACAAAAAGCGCTGTATTCACGAGGAAAAATACCGCGATGATGATGTACATGTTGAAGTTCATCAACGTGTCGTACGATTCACCGTGCGCCGAAGCCGCGGGAGGGTTGTAGTCCCCGTAGCGGACGATTAACCAAACGAACGACGCGTAGAAGGCCACCATGAAGGCAATCCAAAGGCTTCCATTCAGGCGCGTGTCGGCAGCACTGATTTCCTCTTCCTTTTTGTTGCGGATGAGGGACGTCAACTGACCAACTTTGGCCAACTGCGCAAGAGCAATGACTCCTGCGATGACGACAAGTAGCGTGATGAGTTTCATGAGATTCGTCCGTTGTCAGATCAATAGTGGAGTTCCATGCTTTCCTGCAACATGGGGTGGTTCTTGCTGATGAGCGGAGCCTTTGCCAAGGTGGCAAACGTCCGGTTCATGAAGAGCCCCAAGAAGCCGAGGAACAATCCAATTTCAAAGAAACCAAAGTGGTTGTGATCGAACATCGTTCCTGGAACGATGAGCAAGTACACGTCCACAAAGTGTGCAACGAAGATGAGCAAGCCGACAGGCACCACGAACCGTGGGTTGCGCTTGGCATCTCGTGCAATCAATACGTAGAAAGGAACCGCGAAGTTGATGAAGAACATCACCATGAACGGAACCTGGTAGTCGCCCAAGATTCGGCTCATGTAATACGTCACCTCTTCCGGGATGTTCGAGTACCAGATGAGCAAGAATTGGCTCACCCACAAGTAGCTCCACAACATGGAAATGGCGAACATCCACTTGCCCAAATCGTGCATGTGGCTTTCGTTGACTTCTTGGAAATACCCTTTGCTGCGCAGCCAAATCATGGACAGGTTGGTGAAAATCATGAAGCTCACCCACATGCCACTGAAGACGTACCAACCGAAAAGCGTGCTGAACCAGTGCGTGTCAATGGACATGATCCAGTCCCAAGCCAAGGTCGAGCTGAACACCGCAAAGAAGACCAAGAACAACGCACCGCGGCGGTACTGCTTGTAATGGAGGTCCAAATTGGGCGCTTCATCTTCCTTCAACGACCACGTGCGGAACAAGCGTGCGAAGATCAGGAACGTCGCGAGGTACGCGATCGTGCGAAGCCAGAAGAACGCGTCGGCGAAGTACGCCGCCTTGCCCGCAATCACGTGATCGTAATTGGGGTTCAGCACGGCACCCTCCACCATCTCATCCACGTAATCGACGTGGTCTCCGTGGTCCACCATGTACTCGTGGTACAAGGTGTGGTCCATCCAATGGTAGAGGTGGTGAGCGTGGAACTTGCCCGCGACAAGTACGATGACAATCACCGCAGCTCCCCATGGCAAGAAGCCCCAAAGCGCTTCGAACCAACGCTTGAGCACCGCAGACCATCCGCTTTCGGTGGCGTATTGCAAGGCGTAGAAAAACAGCGCAGCCAAGGCCAAGCTGAAGTAGAAGAACCCGTTGATCAACAGGTTGGCCCACCAACGCTGGTGGTGATCGCTGTGGTCCGTGAGGAAGCCCCCCACAAGGGCGATGACCCCGATGGCCATCAAGACCTGAGTCACGAGCTTAAGACGTCCTTCAAACTTGAATTCCATGATCAGTTGTTCATTGCCATGGCGCCCTCAGCCGCCGGTTCAACCACGTTTCCTGCTTCGTCAAACTCGGGCATCTCGCCTCCGTTTTGGAGCACCTTGATGTATTCGATGACCAACCAACGGTCCTTTTGGGACAGTTGGGAAGCGTGCGAGCCCATGAGGCCTTTGCCGTAGGTCAACGTGTGGTACATCTTGCCCACGGGCAAATCCTTCAACTTGTCTGCGTAGGAAGGAATGCCTGCGATGTGACCGTTCTTGGACAACGCGCCGTCTCCCTTGCCTTCCGCACCGTGGCATTGGGTGCACATTTTCTCGTAAATCTCCATGCCCGCCTCAATGTGCGCCTTAGACGCACTCAAAGGGCTCACGAGTTCCGCACCGGCCGCCTCATATCCTTCGGGGGTGTTGGGGAACGCGTAAGGAAGTCCAAACGCCTTGTTCTCTCCCACAAAAGGAATGGTGCCCGCCACCGGAACGCGGGCGCTCGGTGTGTTGCGTTGCGCAGACGCAACGTCCTCGGTCACGTAGTAAGGGTCCATGCCGTAGTCGACATACGCTTCCACTGCAGGTGAGCGGTACATGTCGGGCATGTATTCAAGTCCCGGACTGTTTGGGTCCGTGACGCACCCCGTCAACACCGCCATTGCAGCGGCCACTGGGGCAACAAGGTTCCAACGCTTTGACATGGCTTAGGCGTCTTTGATGCTGAGTTCAAGCAAGTCCGTGGCGCGAATCGCAGCTTCGAGTTCGTCCGCAGACATGCTGTTGTTGTCGGTCGTGATTTCGACCACGAATTTGTCGTCCGTGGTGCGCGGGTCGGGGTTGGTCGCAGGCATGCCCGGCAAGGTCCCGTTCCGGAGGAGGTACGTGATGGCCATGCCATGAGCACCGCACAACACCGAAAATTCGAAAGTCACAGGAATGAAGGCGGTGATGTTCTCGATCAACGAGAAGCTCGGCTTACCTCCAATGTTCATGGGCCAATCGTTGATCATGAAGTACCACATGCCGAGCAACGCCAAAGACGTCCCGGTCATGGCATACATGAACGAAGCAATGGCCAAGCGTGTGCGCTTGATTCCAATGACGGGATCGATCCCGTGAATGGGGAACGGAGAATACACATCCTTGACGCGGATGCCCTGACCCACCAAAGACTTGGCCGCAACCATCACCTTGGCGTCGTCGTCGTACATGACGTGGAAGATCTTGCTCATTTGGCCTGCTCGTTTTTGTAAGACTCACCGCTCGACTTCAAAATGGTCTTGAGCTCGTTCAATGCCAGCACAGGGAAAAAGCGTGCAAATGCAAGGAACAGTGTCAAGAAGATGCCGATGGTGCCAATGAAAATGCCGATGTCAATGCTTGTCGCGTGGAATTCCCCCCAACTTGACGGGAGGTAGTCGCGGTGGAGCGACGTCACGATGATTACGTAGCGCTCGAACCACATGCCGATGTTCACCACGATGGAGAGGGCGAACGTGGCCACCAAGCTGCGACGGATCTTCTTGAACCAAAACAACTGAGGACTGATCACGTTGCACGTCATCATGATCCAGTACGCCCAGCTGTAGGGACCGCTGAATCGGTTGATGAAGGCGTAGCTCTCGTACTCCACACCGCTGTACCACGAGATGAACAGCTCGGTCAAGTACGCGACACCCACAATGGAGCCCGTCACAATGATGACGATGTTCATGTACTCGACGTGCTTGACGTGGATGTAGTTCTCAAGCTTCATGCCTTTGCGCATGATGAGGAGCAACGTCTGCACCATGGCAAAACCCGAGAAGACCGCCCCTGACACGAAGTACGGCGGGAAGATGGTCGTGTGCCATCCAGGAATCACGGACGTCGCGAAGTCCATCGAAACGATTGAGTGAACCGAGAACACAAGCGGAGTTGCGATGCCTGCGAGCACCAAGCTGACCTCTTCAAAGCGCGTCCAGTTCTTGGCCCGGCCGCTCCAACCGAAGCTTAGGATGCTGTAGATCTTCTTGGGGAGGGGTTTAGTCATCCGGTCGCGAATGGTCGCGAAATCCGGAATCAAGCCGATGTACCAAAACACGAGCGAGACTGAGAAGTACGTCGAGATGGCGAATACGTCCCACAAGAGCGGGCTGTTGAAGTTCACCCACAACGACCCAAACTGGTTGGGCAGTGGCAACACCCAATAGCTCACCCAAATCCGTCCCATGTGGATGCCGGGGAAGACCGCGGCCATGATGACGGCGAAGATGGTCATGGCTTCGGCAGAGCGGTTGATGGCCATCCGCCACTTTTGGCGGAAGAGCAGGAGCACCGCTGAAATCAGCGTTCCCGCGTGACCGATTCCGACCCACCACACGAAGTTGGTGATGTCCCAGGCCCAGTCGACCGTCTTGTTCAATCCCCACGTTCCGATTCCCGTTCCGAGGAGGTACAGGATGCACCCCACGCCGTAAAGCGCGATGAGGCTCGAAATCGTGATCATGATTTTCCATCCCAAGGGGGCTGGACCCATGATCGGTCCCACAACGTCATCGGTGATGTCCTTGTAGGTCTTGTGCCCCAGAATCAGGGGTTCGCGAATGGCTGCTTCTCTCTGCATGACGAGGGGATCAGGCTTCGTTGGATTCAGTGTTCCGCACCTTCGTCATGTAGAAGATGTTGGGCTGGATGCCCACCTCTTCCAAGGCGTGGTAGGAACGGTTGTTCTTGGAGTTGGTCTTGACCTCCGACGCGTTGTCGTTGAGGTCCCCAAACGTGATGGCATTCGTGGGGCACGCTTCCGCGCAAGCCGTCTTGATGGCGCCATCCACCACGGGAGCGCCGTTCTTCTTGGCTTCGAGCTTGCCGTCCTGGATGCGCTGAACGCACATGCTGCACTTCTCGATGACCCCACGTGCACGAACCGTGACGTCGGGGTTCAACACGAGGCGCGTCAAGCTGTCTTGCGACGGGTTCATGTGCTGGAACTTCGCATAGCCCTGGTAGTTGAACCAGTTGAAACGACGCACCTTGTAGGGACAGTTGTTCGCGCAGTAGCGCGTGCCGATGCAACGGTTGTACGTCATTTGGTTGAGGCCCTCGTTGCTGTGCGTGGTCGCTGCCACGGGACACACCGTTTCGCAAGGAGCGTGGTTGCAGTGTTGGCACATCATCGGCATGTGAACCGTCTGAGGGTTCGCCGAAGGGTCTTCCATCTTCGTGTACGAGGCGATCACACCCACGCCTTCTTCCGCGCCGCGCTCTTGCGACCAGTCAGAAGCGTAGTAGCGATCGATTCGCATCCAGTGCATGTCGCGGTGGCGACGAACTTCGTCCTTGCCCACCACAGGCACGTTGTTTTCAATGTGGCACGCCGTCACACACGCGCTGCATCCAGTGCAGGTCGTGAGGTCGATGGTCATGCCCCAACGGTGACCCACGCCCTCCACGGGGTGACTCTTCCAAAGGTCAAAGGCGGATGTGTTCTTGGTGTCGCTCGAATTGATGACACCGTCACCGTTTACGTCTGCGTGAACGTTCAGGGTGTGACTCTTGTTCCAGGACGCCTTGCCCTTCGGCTTGCTCGCCTCGGCGAGGTAGCTGCCAAACGTCGTTTCCTTCACCACGCTGTCGCGGTCCATGACCGTGTTGTGGATCTGGGTCGCAGCCAAAGCGTACTCCGCGCCTGTCGCTTCGACCGTCACGTCGTAGGCGTCGTAACGAGGCACACCGCCGTTCACGCTCGCAAGGCCAAAGACGTTCGCGCCGATCGGCATGGGTTTTCCGTCTGCCGTGAGAAGGTGCTCGCCGTTTTCGCCCGTGGCGAATGCCGCACGGCCAATGTTTTCGCCACCGTCACCACGTCCGTATCCGAGGGCGATGCCGACGGTGCCTGGAGTTTGGCCTGGCTGCATGAAGGCGGGAAGCTCGACCGACTGGCCGTTCACCGTCACCTTCACCACCGAAGCCTTGTCGCGCTGGGCGATGTAGGTGTTGAGGCCCATCGCTTCCATGTCCGCGCGGGCCATGGTCACGTAGTTGTCCCACGTCACCTTCGAGATCGGGTCCGGCGTTTCTTGCAACATGGGGTTGCCCGCTTGGTCGCCTGAACCGATGGCTTGCTTTTGGTAAAGTGCCAATTCCATGGCACCGCCCTTCGCGGCGTTCAATCGGCGCACGGAAGCGCTCACGTCGCTGCCCAAGGCAGGCGCCGAGACGGGCATTTCCTCGCCAGTCATGTAGAAGCCATCGTGAAGCGAGCCGTTCCAAGTGTTGTCGTTGTACATCGCGTCGCTTGTGTACGCCGCGTTGTGGGTTGTGCGAATCACGTCGTACCACGCCGCGGGCTGACCCGCCCAAGCCATCAAGCTCTCGCCTGCCGCTCGCGTGTCGAACAAAGGCTGAATGGTGGGCTGAGCCAAATCCACTCGAGTGCCGCCAATTCGCAGGTCCATCCAGTTCTCCAACCAGTGGTGGTCGGGTGCCATGGCCGTGCAACGCGACGCGCTTTCGTCGGCCAAACCTGAGGTGCTCACGCTGAACTTCACTTTGCCGAGGCCTGCCCGGAAGGCTTCCTTGTCTGCGGCATGGTAGGCCGGGTTGGTGCCGTGCATGATCAAGGCAGACACGCGGCCCGCATTCATGTCGGCGATGAGCTGTGCGAATGCCGAATCGTCCCCGGCAAACAAGCCTTCTCCGTTGTACTTCACCGTAGTGCCGTCCGCACCAAGTGCGGTGTTGATGGCAGCAGCCACCAATTGCGCGTCGAGGTCGTTGGAACCCGCAACCACCAGTCCTGTGGAGCCGGCCTTTTTCAAATCTGCTGCCGCCTTGCGAACCGCGTTGGCAACGCTTTCGCTCAATCCCGACGCGTTGCCCGAGCCCGTGAGAATCCCGTGCAATGCTGCCAGGACCTTTCCGCTTTCGGAAGGCTTGACCATTGTGCGCGAGTCCGCGTTCGAGCCCGTCAAGCTCATCGTCGTTTCAAACGCGTGAAGCTTGGACATCTCGCCGTTTTCAGGACGGCGGCTCTTCGCCCATTCAGGGGCGTAGTAGACGGCGTCTCCCCACGTACCCAAGAAATCTGCACCCACCGTCACCACCGCTTTGGCCGCAGCAAAATCAAACGCCGGGAAGCCGTCGACTCCGGTGTGTTGCTTGGCCGCCGCACGCAACGCGCTGTGGCTGACTGCATCGACTTGAACGTGTTCGGCACCGCGTGCTTCGCAGAAAGCGTCAATGGAACGCTGCAACGACGGGCTAAGGACCGTGTTGGTCAACACCACCTTGCGTCCTGAGCCTGCAAATCCTTTTGCCACTTCGGCGTCTAAGTCAGCCCACGTTGTGCCGGCTCCGCCAAGGTGGGGACCTTGGAGGCGAGCGCTGTCGTAGAGGCCCATCACCGAAGCGTTGACACGCACGTTGGCGCGTCCGACGCCTGTGGCCGTGTTGCTCTTGATGAAGATGGGGCGACCCTCGCGGGTCTTCACCAACACGTTCATGTAGTCGTGACCGTTGTAGTACGTCGAGGCGTAGTGGTTGGCCACCCCGGGGGTCAAGTCCTCAGGCTTGTTGACGTAGGGGATGGACTTGACCACAGGCGTTTCGCATGACGCCAACGTTGCAGCAGCAAGTGAAAAGCCCATGAACTTCAGGAAGTCACGACGCCCCGTCGTGGCTGAGGTGAGGTTTTCGTTGCCGAGCATCTCGTCAACGGCCTCGTGTTGGGGAAACTCCTGACCTTGCAGCGTTTGGAACGCCTCCGTTTGATGGAGGTCATCGAGTCCGGTCCAGTAGCGTTTGGTGTTCGCCATGTCTTTCGAATCAGTCGGGTTCTAGGTCTTGGGGATCAGTAGTGGCACTTGGAGCATTCCCAGCCCCCGAGTTCCTTGACCGTGATTTTGTCGTCTTCGAGAATGCGACGCAGCTCTTCGTTGCCGCGCACATCGTCTTTCATGCGGTTGTGCATCTCCTCGTAGTACTCGCTGCTTGCAAGGTCGATGGAGGCTTTGTTGTGACACTCAATGCACCACCCCATCGTCAGGGTTGGCTTGCTCAGTTCAATCAGCCCTGGGTACTTGTCCACCAGAGTGTTGATGTGATCCACGGAAGCAATGCGTCCTGCGCTCCACGTTTCCACGTCACCGTGGCAGTTTTGGCACTGGAGCCCTCCGACGACCACGTGCTGTTGGTGGCTGAAGTACACGTGGTCGGGCAGGTTGTGCACCTTGTTCCACTTGATCGGCTCTCCCGAGAAACTCGCCTGCGGTGAGGAGAATCCGTTGTTTCCACTGCCGTCGAGGTACGTCCCGGTCTCGGGGTCAAATCCGATTGCGGCGTAAATCTTTCCAATCTCCACTTCGCCGTAACGAGAGCCCTTCTTCACCGCTTTGTGGCAGTTCATGCACACGTTGGTGCTCGGAATGCCAGCGTGCTTGGACTCGTAAGCGCTGTGGTGGCAGTATTTGCAGTCCACTTCGTTCTCGCACACGTGCACTGAGTGAATGAATTTCACGGGTTGTTCAGGCAAATAGCCTTCGTACACGCCGATGCCCATGAGGCCTTGATAGCCCTTGACCACCCCAAACGCCACAACAAACACCCCAACGATGGACACAAACACGAGGTTGTTCCACGCCCAACCACGCAGGCGTTGGAGGTAACTCAAATCTTCAAGCTGGGCCTTGCCGTCGCGCTCGCGGAGGGTGTTCGTCAACGCGCGGTTGACGCCCGAAGCGCTCATGGCAATCAACAAGAACATCACCAAGAGGGTCAAGAACCACAGCGTGCTGTTGTCGCTTGTTTCCTCCACGGGCATCTCGTCGATGTTGATGCAACCGCTGTCGGTGCTCGCTGCAGTGGCCACGTCGGGTGGGTTCTGCACGTACGCCATGATGTCGCGCACGTCATCTGCAGACACAGCTTGCGCGCTCATCCATCCGTACGTGCTCACGTAACGCTCTACCAGCGACTTGATGTAGCCGTCGCCCGTTGCCGCAGCGCCTTGCGGATTCTGGATCCATTGGACCAACAATTCGTCGCTTGCCCCCCAACGGTCCGCGATGCCTGCAAGCCCGGGAGCTGCAAGCACGTCGGCTGTCACGAGGTGGCATGAAGCGCAGTTGGCATTGAACAGCCCTTGGCCGTTCTCGACATCACCCCCTTCCCAAATGGATTGCGCAGAAAGGCCCTGCGCTCCGAGGAAAGCGGCGACAGTGAGGACGCGTACAGCTCCCTTCAGGAGGCTTGTACGCAGTGTTTTCGTGTATCGCATGTCGATTGAGTACCCTCTCAATTTGTGCGCGAAAATAAACCAAACTGAGGGCCTAGACCTAACAAGTCACAGGAATGTCATGAACAACGGGCATTTAGAATCGTTCCACGAGCATGAGTGAACCGCCTTTGCCCGAAGTCGCCCGTTTTTGAACAGAATTCACACAACTTGTTCGGGGCTGCGTTCTGACCAAATCCGCGAGCGAATACCTTTGGCCTATGTCCTTTTTCAATGCGCCCTCCAGAACAAGGTTGACGACCTTGGTGTCGCTCGCAATCGGCGCCCTTTCTGCCCCAGCCGCTTGGGGCCAACAAGACTCGATCAAGTCGCCAGACATGTGGTGGAAAGGGTTGTTTCGGCCAGCAAACACGGTTAACAGTGCGGACTGCGAGGCGACTGAAGCGACGGCAGTGAAGGTGGAATCCGGTACCGTGAATGCGGCAGAATCTGAGGGAGACACAACACTCGTCCTGCCGCACACGCCCACGGAACGACATGCCCCTGCGACCTTTGAGTGGATCCTGCCCGAGCGACTGGCGCACTTGGACTCGCTGGACAAAGCCGACCCCAAGCCGCTTGAAGGCTACCGAATTCAAATCTATTTCGGAGAGCTTCAAGAGGCTCGCGCCGTACGCGCCGCCTTCCGAAGGGACCACCCCGACGTGGCGTGCCAACTTCTTCCCATCACACCCAATTACGCCGTGACCGTCGGCAATTTCCGAGACATGTGGAGTGCCCAACGCGCTTTGCGAGACGGCGAAGTCGGGACGTGGAGGCATGCCTTGGTCATTCCAAGCACCATCGATTTGCCGACGCTGCAATGAGACCGCGCAGGTCTTTTTGTTCAATCTCGAATCTCACGGCCACGAAAAAGGGGGCAGCCAACAGGCGCCCCCTTTTCGTGGCTTAAAAGCCCAGAATTGGCTCGTGTCAATCGTCCAACGTCTGCTTCACTTCCACCTCTTCGTACGCCTCGACGACGTCGCCAACCTTGATGTCGTTGAACCGATCGATGTTCAAGCCGCATTCGAATCCCTTGGCCACTTCTTTGGCGTCGTCTTTGAATCGTTTGAGGGACCCCAGTTCGCCGGTGTACACGACCACCCCGTCCCGAATGACCCGAACCCGGCTTGAGCGAAGGATTTTGCCCTCCGTCACGAAGCAACCGGCAATGGTGCCCACCTTGGAAATCTTGAACGTCTCGCGGATTTCCGCCGAGCCGACGATGTTCTCTTCAATCTTGGCACTAAGAAGGCCCTCCATGGCGTCGCGCATCTCCTCAATCGCCTTGTAGATGATGGAGTACAGCTTGATTTGGATTTCCTCCTGTTCGGCAAGCTTCCGCGCGGAGGCGGAAGGGCGGACCTGGAAACCGATGATGATTGCGTTCGACGCTGAAGCGAGGAGCACGTCCGAATCGGAAATCTGTCCCACGGCCTTGTGAATGATGTTCACCTGGACCTTTTCCGTCGAGAGTTTTTGCAACGAGTCGCTCAAGGCCTCGATTGAACCGTCCACGTCCCCCTTGATGATCAAGTTGAGCTCCTTGAATTCCCCCACCTCGATCCGGCGGCCCAATTCTTCGAGCGTCACTGTCTTTTGTGTCCGAACGCCCTGCTCCCGCTGCAACTGTTGTCGCTTGGTGGCAATGGCACGGGCGTCTTTTTCATCTTCGAACACGTTGAATTTGTCTCCCGCACTTGGCGCACCGTCAAACCCGAGAACAGAGACCGGTGTGGCCGGACCTGCCTCGTCAACGCGTTGGCCGCGTTCGTTGAACATGGCCTTGACACGTCCGCTGTGTTGACCGGCCAGCATGGCATCACCCACGCGCAACGTGCCCGCCTCGACCAAGACGTTGGTGACGTATCCGCGGCCTTTGTCCAAGCTGCTCTCGACCACCGTTCCGAGTGCACGTTTGTTGGGGTTGGCCTTCAAATCCAAAAGCTCAGCCTCGAGCAACACCTTGTCGAGCAGTTCCTCCACGTTGGTTCCAAACTTGGCCGAAATCTCCTGGCATTGGAACTTCCCGCCCCAATCTTCCACCAAGATGTTCATCTCCGCCAGCTCCTGCTTGATGCGATCGGGGTTGGCCGTTTCGCGGTCCACCTTGTTGATCGCAAAAATCATGGGGATTTCCGCAGCCTGCGCGTGGTTGATTGCCTCCTTGGTTTGGGGCATCACGCGGTCGTCCGCCGCCACCACGATGATGGCCAAATCCGTCACTTGCGCACCGCGTGCACGCATCGCCGTAAAGGCCTCGTGACCCGGGGTGTCGAGGAACGTGATTTTCTTTCCTCCATCCAATTCCACGGCATAGGCACCAATGTGCTGCGTGATTCCACCCGCTTCGCCAGCGATGACGTTGGCGTTGCGAACGAAGTCAAGCAACGAGGTTTTTCCGTGGTCAACGTGGCCCATCACCGTGACAATCGGAGGGCGCGATTCCAATTCCTCCTCGGAATCCTCTTCGACCAAAATGGCCTCCTCCACTTCGGCGCTCACAAACTCCACCTCGTAACCGAATTCCTCGGCGATGATGGTGATGGTTTCGGAGTCCAACCGTTGGTTGATTGACACCATGATGCCCAGAGTCATGCAGGCGGAAATGATGTCGTTCACCCCGCGGTCCATCATGGTGGCGAGTTCCGCCACTGTCACGAACTCCGTCAACTTCAAGATGCTCTCCTCGAGCTGAGACTGAAGGTGACTTTCTTCGTGGCGTTGTTGGATGGCGTCCCGCTTTTGGCGGCGAAGCTTGGAAGATTTGGACTTCTTGCCTCCCCCCATTCTGGCAAGGGTGGCTCGAATTTCCTTTTGGATGTCTTCTTTGCTAACTTCTTTCTTCGGCTCATTGCGACGTCCGCGTGTCCGCGCGTCTTTGGCTGCCGCCCCTCCGGCCTTTGCGACGTCGACCTTTTTGACGCGCACACGCTTACGCTTGCCGTCGTCGGCCGTTTTGGAAGTCGAGCGCTTCTTCTCCACCGGAAGCTCAATCTTGCCGACCACAGTAGGGCCGGACAACTTCTCCGCTTTGGCGCGAACCACCTCCGGTTCCGCTAGAGCTTTCTTTTCTTCTTTGGCAGGAGCTTCAGGTTCCTTCTCAACGACTGGGGTTGCTTCCTCTTTCGGAGCTTCCGTTTTCTTTTCAGTCGCCTTCTTCGAAGAGGACTTCTTGGGCTTCCGTGCCTTTAAATCCACTTTTCCAACCACCTTGGGACCGTCCGCAGCAGGCTTTTCTGCCTGCGCATCCTCTCCAGCGGCGGCAACTTCAGACTCCTCGGGGGCCGGCTCCGTGTTGCTTTGAGGAGCGGGCTTCGCCACGGCGGGCTTCGTACGCTTCACAACAGGTGCCGCCTCGCTCTTGCGGAACTGGCTTAGGTCGATTTCGGGTTCTTCCTCCTCTTGCTTCGCTACAGCACGCTTTTTCGCGCTTGCGAGCGTGATGCTCTCGCGCTCTTGAATCGTGGAAGCGCTTGCCTGCGCCTTTTCCTTCGTCTCCTTGTCCCCTTGGAAGTTGGAACGCACCAAGGCGTATGTCTCGGGGTCCAACTTGGTGTTGGGTTTGGCCTCGACCTCGATGCCTTTGGACGCCAGAAACTCAACCACGGTGGTCATGCCAAGGTTGAACTCGCGGGCGACTTTGCTCAGGCGTACAGGTTTGTTTGCTTCGGCCATGTAGGGGAAATTCTGTGTGAAATTAGGGACAAAGGGGTTGGGTCGGGGGGCTCGTGGGCACGCGTTGTCGGCGTAACCCTATGAATAACTCAGGAATCCAATTCGGCCTTGAGGATGGAAATCACTTCGCGGATGGTCTCTGCTTCGAGGTCCGTCCGAGTCACCAAATCGGCTTCGTCCAAGTTCAACACGGATCGAGCAGTGTCGCAACCGATTTTGACGAATTCGTCGAGAATCCACTCGTCGATTTCGTCTGCAAACTCCTTCAATTCCACGTCTTCTGATACCTCGTCGTCTTCGCGGTACACGTCAATGTCGTAGCCGGTGAGCAAGCCCGCGAGCTTGATGTTGTTTCCTCCCTTTCCGATGGCCAAACTGACTTGGTCAGGCTTGAGGTACACCTCAGCCTTTCCAGTGTCTGGATGCAAGGCCATGGAGGTGATCTTGGCAGGGCTGAGGGCGCGTTGGACGAGGAGCTCTTCGTTCGCCGTGTAGTTGATGACGTCGATGTTCTCGTTGCGCAATTCCCGAACAATGCTGTGAATTCGAGAACCCTTCATGCCGACGCATGCGCCCACCGGGTCGACGCGATCGTCGTACGACTCCACAGCCACCTTGGCGCGCTCGCCGGGGGCACGAACAATTTTCTTGATGGTGATCAAGCCGTCGTAAATCTCCGGCACCTCCATTTCAAACAAGCGCTCGAGGAATTCAGGAGCTGTGCGGCTCAAAATGATACGCGGCGTGTTGTTGCGCATCTCAACCGCGGCCACCACGGCCCGAACGGTGTCCCCCTTCTTGAAGAAGTCCCCGGGGATTTGGTGTTCACGCGGCATCACCACTTCGTTGTCCTCGTCGTCTACCAAAAGCATTTCGCGCTTCCAGATTTGGTACACCTCGGCGGTCACCACCTCACCCACGCGCTCCTTGTACTTCTGGTACAACGCGTCCTTCTCCATGTCAAGGATGCGGCCTGCAAGGTTTTGGCGAAGGGACAACACGTTGCGACGGCCAAAGCTCTCGAGCTTGATCTCTTCGGACAATTCCTCTCCGACTTCAAAGTCGTCCTCCACCTTCAACGCCTCGCTCAGCGCGACTTCGAGGTTTTCGTCTTCCACCTCGCCGTCTTCCACGATTTCGCGGTTTCGCCAGATCTCCAGGTCACCCTTCTCCGGGTTGATGATGATGTCGAAGTTTTCGTCCGACCCGTACCGTTTGATGATCATGTTTCGGAAGACCTCTTCCAAAATGGCCATCAAGGTTTCTTTGTCGACGTTTTTGAATTCCTTGAATTCTGCAAACGATTCCAGCAAGTTCAACTGCATGTTGACTCAGGTTAGGGGGCTTAGGCCCGCGGTTTGTTGTTAAAGGAGATGTTCACTTTCGTCCAGTGCACGTCCTCAAAGCGAAACGTGTGGTCTTCTTCGACCCACTCTTTTGCCTTGCGTCCTTCGATGCGGCGCTTTTCCCGGGTGGAAACCACGAAGTGATCTTCCTCCACACGCGTCAACAGGCCTTCCATCTTCGCGCCTTCCACAGGCATCACGGAGACTTCGCGACCCACGTTTTTCACGTATTGGCGATGCAACTTCAGCGGTTGGTCCAGCCCTGGAGAGAGAACGTCCAAAGAAAAATCTTGAAGCTCTCGGTCCAAAGAAGACTCAATGTGGCGGCTCAAGCCCATGCAAAACTCGATCGACGTGTTTTCGTCGTGGTCGACCACCACGCGGATGTTGCTGCCGTCGGAAACGACAACTTCCACGAGAAACCCAGGGGTTCCTTCAAGGTGCTCTTCGGCGAGGCTTTGGATGTGCTCTTTGCTGATCACGGCTGTGCTCTGGTGGGCGGACCAGTCGGCGACACAAATCTTGTGGGACAAAAAAGAGGCCTTGTGGCCTCCATCCGTGTCGTCGTCTTGTCTTTCCGGGGCAAAAGTACACAATTTGTTCCTTCCGTCCTACCTTCACTTCATGTCCTACATCTTGCGCATGATCGAGGAGGGGGAACACCAGCATCAGGATTTCAAATTGCGCGTGGACGACCCCCAAAAAATCGCCAAGACCTTGAGTGCATTCGCCAACACCGAAGGAGGCCGGCTGCTTATCGGGGTGCGCGACAGCGGCGAGGTTGCAGGGTGCCGCATTGAGGAGGAGTTCCACATGATCCAATGCGCGGCGGAAATGCATTGCCGGCCGGCTGTGGCGTTTGAATCTCAAGTTTGGAAGCACGGTTACCTGAGCGTGCTGGAAATCAAGGTGCCCCGAAGCGCGCAGCGCCCGCACTTTGTCGAACTGCCGGAACGTGCGGAGGTCTCTGGCAAGTCCGCCGACCGGTGGCAGGCGTTCTTGAGAAAGGACGACCGCATCCACAAGGCGTCGCCGGTGATGGTGAAAGTGTGGCAGTACGAGATGCGCATGGACCGCTCCGAATTTCGTTACGACGAGTACGTGGGTCGCTTGTTCAAACGGTGGCGTGAGGGACAGCAACTCCGGTTTGCCCAAGTCGCCCGAACGTCCAGGATGGAATTCGAAGAAGCAGAGGACTTGCTCGCCCTGCTTACGGTTTGGGGCATTGTCGAGGGAACGTACAGCAAACAAGGGTACCGCTACGGGCTCGTTTCGGAGGAAGCGTTGTCGTTGCTCGAATCGGAAGGCGCGGACGCGTTTCGTTGGAAGCACGCCGGGTGAGCCCGAGGGGTCAGTCCCGGTACCGGCAACAAGCCGGGAGCGCGAAATAGGCGCTGTCTGGGGCCGGGAAGGCGTCCGTGTCGTGGCCGGCCAAGGCGACGCGACGCTGGATTTCCTTCGACGTGATTTTTCGGGGTCGGTAGACGACGGCCATCCGCTCTGTCGTTTGGTCCCAGTGAATCCTGAGCACCGCTCCCCCTTCAAGGGCATTCACCATGTTCTCCTCGCACCACGGGCAGCACCCCCTCGCCTGAAAGGACGTCTCAGCCCGTCGTTGAGCCCTGGCATCCCCAGGGGAAAGGCCCAGAAAGGCAAACAGCAAGCCAAATGTGGCGAGGTTGAAACGCACCGTCATGAGGGCAAGGTAGCGGGCTCGTTGGAAAGTTCTTTGGGAAGGGCACAATATCCCGAACTTCGTCCCGTCATGATTCGCGTGAAACTTCAATGCCTTTTGGTGGTGTGGACGTCCCTTTCGGGAGTCACGGCTTGGGCTCAATACGAGGTGTCGAGTTGGCGCGATCACTTTCCCTACGGCGCTGCGGCTGAAGTGATGTTCGCGCGCGACGTGGTCGTTGCACGGACTCCCAACGCCCTGTTCACGGTGGACACCGCGACGTACGAAGTGAGTCGGGTGGTGAAAGGAACCGCTTTGTCGCAAGGGAACCCGTCAGCCCTAGGGTACGACGCGGAACGGGGCCAGTGGATTGTCGCCTACGAGGACGGGGGCATTGACCTGCGAGACGCAGCAGGGACCACCAACATCCCTGACCTCCGGATTGCCCAAGTGGTGGGGAGCAAGCGCATCGAATCCATTTACGTGGAAGGTGATTTTGCCTACCTCGCCTCCGCGGTAGGCGTGGTGGTGCTCGACCTGACCAAACAAGAAATCGCAGACACGTGGTCGCTGACGGCAGCTGACATCGCCGTCGACGCGCGTTGCGTGACGTCCCACGACAGCATGTGGTTGGTGGGGACGAGCCAAGGGGTTTTGGCGGCGGCCAAGGGCGACCCGTTCTTGGCCAACCCCGACCGTTGGACGGCGTGGGAAGGCGCCCCCGACCTGGGTGGGGTGCTGGAATTGAAGCGATTTGCCGGGACGTGGTGGATGGTCACGGAGGTGCCGGAGAGCGACCTCACCGTGGTTTGGACGGGAAGCGACGACGGGCTTTGGGACGTCATGCCGGGGTGGGAAGCAGACGGACTTCCCTTTGGTGGCATGGCGAACGGTTCTTGGATTTTGGCGGAAGACGGAAGTCGGGCCGAGGGCATGCTCGTGGCCTCGTGTTGCGACGTTTGGGGCTGGGATGCGCAAGGGGAACCAGAGGCGCTTGCGAACGAGGTGCCTGCCTTTGCGTACATCCGCGA
>JBMZHG010000002.1:0-158006 GCA_049616325.1 Flavobacteriales bacterium
AAGTCCGCCAAGCTTACCGATTGGCCTGTTTGAATCCGAGCGATTCACATACGGTAGACCAATTTGTCTCTGCTGCTGAGGAATTAAATCTGAACGGGACAGATTCTTGGTTGGAGCAAGGGTTTCAGGCTACAGCCGAAATGATGCTCGCCGAACCGCTCATCAACCCAGTTGAAAAACTTCGGCATTTCAATGCAGGGAAAGAGATGCTGGAGGAGGCCATCGCGGCCGACCCGACCGATCCAGACCTTCGTTTATTGCGTTTGTCTGTGCAGTGGAAGGTTCCGGCATTTTTGGACTACCGCGACTGCATGGAGGAAGACGCCGCGTGCGTCGCCGATGCTTTCGCCCTAGGACATTGGTCTACAGACCCTGATCACGAGGCTTTTGTCTTGGGGATTATTCAACACATACGAGACGACCAGTCCAAATGAGAAATTGAGGCCCCCGAAAAGAATCGCTCCATCGGAGGACACGGACATTCTTAGAACTTCCGGACCTCGTCCTTGTCCCAAAGCCCCCAAAACGCGCCGACGCTGCCTTCCGAACCGACCTTCCACGCCTCGTCAAACGCCGAGAAGTAAAACATCTCGATGCCCTCGGCACGCGTCCATTCCTGCGCGTTGATGAAGTACTTCAGCGCGTTCTCGTAGCCTGGCTCCGCCGCACCCAACGCCTCGCCTTCACTCGGCCAACCGGTCTCGGTGACGATGATTTTCTTGCCCGGTTGCGCCTGCTTCACCTGGTAGTACATCTGCTTCATGTAGAGCAGCGAGTAGTCCATGTGGCAGCCTTCCCAGTAGGGGTAGCAGTTGGCCAAAATCACATCGCACGCCTCCGACAACTTCGGCCGGTCCGCAAATTCATAGTACGCGTCCACGTACCCGACCGGGATGTCGGGCAGCGCGTTCCGCACCCGGGCGATGCACGCGATCAATTCCTCTTCCGACATCTCCTCGCGGTACAGCACCTCGTTGCCCACGGCAGCTACGTCCACAAACCCCGCCTGGGCCAGCTCGATGAGGCGAGCCATTTCTTCCTCGTTCTTGTCCTTCTCCTCGCCGAGCCACGCGCCCACGAGGGTCTTGAATCCGTATTCCCGTGCGAGCTGCGGAATCATGTCGTGGCCTTCCGTGCAGGAGAAAATCCGGATCCACTCGGTGTGCGGTTGAAGCAATGCGAGTTTGCGACGGACTTGGGCTTCGGTGAAGGGGTCGCCGGGCCTTTGGTCTCCTTCGTAGGGACTGAAGCACAGGCCATGCACCTTGTCGTTCACCAAGGATGCGCATTGCTTTTGGAGTTCTTCTCGATTGAGCCCTTCAGGGCCGTTTCCTGCCAGCGAGAGGACCTTGTCTTCGCGGTAGGACATGTTCATCAGTTTCATGGTCAGGAGGGGTTGGCGAGTTCGGCGCGCTTCGCGACAAGCTGTTCCTTGATCTGCACCGCGCGCGCTTCGGTGATGTCGTAGTTCTTCATGAGGAGCACCGCCCCAATCACACCGGCGATGGGGAGGAGGGAGTAGAAGGCACGCATGCCGGTGACGGCCGATTCGGTGACGTTGTTGGCGTCAAACCCAACGACCGACAGGATGGCTCCACTCAAAAGCGCGGCCACGCCGAATCCGAGCTTGACCATCCACCAGTACACGGCGCCGAGCACGCCCTCGCGGCGCTGGCCGGTTCGGAGTTCGTCCAAGTCGCAGACGTCCGCTGTCATGCTCATCATGATCGTGAACAGGCTGCCAATCCCAAACGAGTGGAAGGGCAACGCAAACAAGAACAGGTACGGCTTGCCCGGAATGAAGAGGAACCAAAACAGCACGTACCCCACAATCGAGATGAATTGCGACACCATGAAGGCTTTCTTCTTGCCGAGCTTCTTGGACATCCACGTCACGACGGGGATGACGAGGAACGTCGTGATCAAGGCGCCCACCGAGCCGTGCATGGCGGGCCAGGTGCCTGCGCTCGCCGGATCGCTGTTGAACATGTGGTGAACGATGATCAAAAAGGTGAATGCCGCGATGACGTTGAAGGAATTGAAGATGAGGAAGGTCGCGCCGGCGATTTGGCGGAACTCCTTGATGCGGAACGCCTCAAACGCGGAACTGAAAATCTTGCCCACGCTTCCCAACACCGCGGACACGTTGATGGGGGCGAAGTCGGTCCGGTCCAAGGTGGACTTGCTCTTGAGGAACAAGGCTGGGATCATCGCAAACAACGTGCAGGGGAGGGCGACCCAAACGGACAGTTCGCGCACCCCCGAGTCGGCCCCTTCTGGAAACCAGCTTGGATCGTACAGGATCACCCAAAACCACGGCGCAATCACCCACGCCCACTGCCCGATGAATTGGGCGACGGCCATGATTTGGGTGCGCTCGTGAAAGTCCTCGCTGATCTCGTACCCCATCGCCACGTAAGGCACGCTGAAGATGGTCAGCCCGAGGTAGAACACGAGCGACCAGCTCAGGAAGTAGATGAAGTTGTAGGTGATGCCGTCGCCTTTGTGAAGCTGCCACATGGCCACGTAGGCCAGGCCCATCAGGATGGCGCCAATGAAGACGTACTGCCGCCGCCGGCCCCACTTCGAGCGCGTGTTGTCGGAGACAAACCCCATGATGGGGTCGGTGATGGCGTCAAACACGCGGGGCAGAAACTGGATGATGCCCCACAGAAGGGCCGCAAACCCGAGGTCCTGCACCAACACGATGATGAACACCCCCAGGGCGGCCGGGAACATTTGGTTGGCGAGCATGCCAAAGCCGAAGGCGATTTTTTGGCCCAAGGGCACGGCGGTGGTCGAAGGAGAGTTGGGCATGCTGTGGAGGTTTAGAGGTCGTAAGGGGCAAGGACAATCGTTTGAAGGGCCTGGGCATCCAGTTCGATGCGGACGTCTTTCGGCAAGCCTTCGAGGTGCACGGAGCGAGGGGTGTCGCCTTGGTTGAAGCACACGACGGTGTAGGATCCGTCTTCGTTCTCGGTGACCACGGCCATCACGTCTGCGTCGGCGCAGTCGTTGGCAAGCACCGTCGCCCCGGGCCGGATGAACTTGCTGAAGTGGCACATCACGTCGTAGAGCGGCGTGAAGTACACTTCGTCCTGCTCCGGATCCACGATGACCGGCGCGATGCACCAGTTCTTGAACCAGTTGGGGCCGCCTTGGCGGTCGAGCACCATGTTCCAATCGACCCAGCCGCTCACCCAGTGGTTGAGGCAGCCGATGATGTCACGCGCGTAGCGGTGCACCGGGGAGTACTTGGGGTGCAGGTACTTCTTCTCCTCTTCTCGCCAAGTGAAGCCCCAATCGGTGGCTTCTTTTTGCCAGTACCAATCGTCGTCTTGCCAAACCGGCACTTCCGCGTCGATGCACCCTTCGGTTTCGATGAGCAGCTTGTCCGGGGCGGCGGCGTGGGCGCGGTCAAGGTCGTCGGCGAACACTTCGTAGGTGCTTTCGTACCAGTGGATGGCGGTGCCGGCGAAGTACTTCGCGCTCTCCGCGTCGCGGTACATCGAGGCCGTCCATTCGTCGAGGCCGGCGCGGTTTTGGTCGTAGCCCAAGACCTTCAATTCGCCGAGGCCACCTTGCTCCAAGGCGGGACCCAAGTGCTCGCGCACGAACTCGGTCATCTCGTCGGGCGAGTACAGCATGCTCTCCCAGTTGTCGCCGTTCCCGTGGGGCTCGTTCTCCACGGTGAAGCCCCAAAGCGGAATGTCGTGCGCCTTGCAGGCCTCGGCGTACTTGACAAAGAACTGCGCCCACGTGGGTTGCATCTCCTTGAGGAGGCGCCCACCCACCCAGTCGTTGTTGTCCTTCATCCAGGGCGGGGCGGTCCATGGCGAGGCGATGAGGTGGAAGCCGTCCTTGGAGAGGTCCTGCGCCATGTGAATCATGGGGAACAAGAACTCGAGGTCCTGGTCGATGCTGAAGTGCTCGAGGCCGAGATCGCCTTCCACGGGCGTGTAGCTGTAATGGAACCGCGAGAAGTCGCACGAATTCATGTGCGTTCGGGTGAGGCTGTAGTTGGCTCCGTCCTCGGCGAAGTACGCCTCCATGATCTTGGCGCGTTGCGCCTCGCTCATTTGGTGAACGAGGTAAGCCGAGGCGTCCGTGAACGACCCGCCAAACCCTTCAATGCGCTGCTTTCGCTCGTTCAGGTTCACTTGAACGCGCAAGTCCTCAGGGTTCGCCTTGCTCCAGCTGTCCACCTTGGCCTTGGCCACCTCGTGGAACCGGCCGCCGTGGCGGGAGGTCTCGAAGACCTTGGTTTGGAAGGCTTGGTTCTTCATGGCACGTGATTCGTTGGCATCGAAAAGGGACTTCACCACGTGGTAGGCATCCTTGGGGTTGCGGTGGATGTCCACCAGTCCCCAATGTTCTTCGTTGGCGTCCGCGTCGTAAGGCACCCCGCTGCTTGCAGGAGCGACACCGCCGGCGTCCTGGACGTCCAACTTCCCCGCTTTCCACCAGCCGTCGGTGAACGAGAAAATCGCGGCACCCGCACACGGAACCGAGTCTGTGAACAAGGGCGCCAACAAGTTGCCGGTGGCGTCGGCTTGCGCACGTTGGTTGGGTCCTTGCTCGTAGCCCAGCATTGCGGTCGACATGTAGCTGTCGGCCCCGATCTCCGAGAAGTACATGGGCTTGTCGCTGAGCTTGGCAAAGTCCACCGCCGCCGTGTAGGACACGTCCCAGCGGTACACGTTCAAACCCCAAACGTCGACGTCCGTCATCTCCGCAATCAAGGCCTCGTCCGGCAGTTCGCCGTGCGCTGTTGCGACGGGGTGGTTGGGGTCCGCGGCCTGAATGGCGGCAGAGGCCTTGCGCAACGTTTCGTACCAGAGGTCGAGCGAGCCTCCAAACCACTCGGGGTGGAAGTTGAATTCGTTCCCAAGCTCCCACATCAGGATGGCGGGATGCGCCTTGAACCGCTCCACGTAATCGAGGTAGGTGCCCGACTGCAAATCGTAGACACCATCTTGGTTGTACCCGATGCCGACAATCACGGAGATTCCCGCCTCGTACATTTCGTCGAGCACCGCCTCCGAGGCGATGGGCTCGTACACGCGAACGGTGTTGACGCCCATGTCTTGCATCAACGCGAGGTCTTGGGTCAGGGATTCGAAGCTCCGTTCGGCCTTGCCAACAGGCACCGGATGGTAGCACACACCCTGCACGAAGTACGCGCCTTCTGCGGTGTGAATTTGTCCTCCCTCGGTCCAGACCTTGCGCTCAGGAATGGCCGTGCAAGAAGCCACACCCAAACACAAAAGAAGGAAGGGCAGCGAAAGGTGACGTTGGAGGAGCATGCTGAGAAAAGTCATGGGGCGGGATTCAAGACGTGGCGGTCGAGCAATTCTCGTTGGCCCGAGTACGTAGGCGTGACGTCGCGCCCGCCGCGGGTCAAACCCTCAAACACACCGTCCTCTACGAGCGACCAAATCGCGTACTTGGCTTCCCCATCCCGCGTGAAGAGCCCGAAGTGGTTCTCCGAATCGGTGGGGTTGGCCGCGCTTTTCCACGGCTCGTCAAACGCCTCGAAGTAAAAGCAGCTGATGCCGGAGGACTGGGTCCACTTGCGCATGCCGTGGTAGAACAAGGCTTGTTTGTATTCGTCTGCCGCACGCGAACCCTCCGGCCCATAAAACCCGTCCGACACGCTGGCCCACCCGGTCTCGCCGATGTGCACAGGCTTGTTCTTGTCGATGCGACGCACGTGCTTGACGACCGACGCGTATTGGTTTTGGCTGTACGCGAGGGCACTGGCCATGGCCTCGTTGACGTCTCCCTTCCAAAACACCGGATTGTAGTGCGTGTCGTGGAACGGGTACGTGTGCATCGACACGTAGTCCACCGCGCGGATCAGGCTGTCCAAGTCGGCGTTGTGGTACTCGGCACCGCCGCCGCCCCACGACGCGAAATTGTCGGAACTGGTGATCCACAAGTCGCTCGGCAGCTTGCCTTCGCGCTTCAGCTCCTGAAGGTGATTCACCCACTGCAAGATGACCTTGGGCGCCACGAAGTAGGACGCCGCCCAGTGCACCATGGCTTCGTTTCCAACGGCGATGACTTTGACGATGTCAGGGTGATGTTGGGCCAGGGCCACGGCGCGTTGGATTTCGGCCTCGTTGGCTTCGAAGTCCTGCTCGGCGTGGTTGGGGGCGTCGGTCCACGCACCTGCGCAATCGATCCACGCGCCGAGCATCACGTACATCTCAAAAGACGGATCCGCTTCCTTCAATTCGGCAATGGCCTTGACCACATTGGACGCGTGCGGAAGATGGACGTTGTAGGTGCGCAAGAACCGGATCCCCATGGCGTGCATCAGACGCATGTCTTCTTTCAACTGGTCCACGGTCGGTTGCTCGGAACGGCTGAGCCCACGGTAACCGCCGTACGAGATGGCGGTGTAGGCAGGGTTTCCGAGGAGTTCAGAAGCGGATTTGTTGTGCATGGATTTTCGCTCATGGGGGGCTCCGCACGAGGCGAAAAGCACCGAAAACAGGAACAGGAGGAGCCAACCCCGAAGGGGCTGATCACGACCCGTGAATCTAGGATTGAAAGTTGACAATCGTCGCATCACGTCGAGGTCACGCCACCACCGTGAGTCGGGATACGTCGTTCGTCCGGCGGAAAATTTTCCGACTCACCTCCCGATCCAACACCAAGCCTTCGACGCGCTCCGTTTCCCCGTTGGTCAGAACCACCTCGATGTGAGGTTGGTCGCCCCGACGGTGGACCACCGGAACCTGGCATACCGTGTACGCGAGGCTGCCGGCGTCGAGGTGAAGGGTTTGGCGTTGCTGCTTGACGTCCACGTACGCAAACTCCGCGGGAGCAGCCAAGAACTCGTCAGCGTGCATGAGCGCCCGGTCAAATTGGAGCTGTCCTCCAGCGACGCGCACGCCCAATTCCCCAAACCGGCACATCAAATCTTCCTTGACTTGCCCGGTCATGCCGGGTTGTTGCGCTCCCTTGCCGCCTGGCGTGTGGGAGTACGGGTCCGTTGGGAACGCCCCGTAAAGGTCGGGGGATTTGTGGGCTCCGATGCCTGCGTTGACTTCGAAGTAGTGGTCAAACAGGCCTCCCACGACTTCCGGGCTCTCGCCTTGTTCCACCGCAGCTTTGGTGACTTCGAACAGGGCCAAACGGAGTTTGGAGACCATGTGCCAGTAGATCGACCCCAAGCCCTCGTACCCAAAGAAGGTGCCCGAGCGGCCCGTGAACGCCTTGTGGTTGAAGTTCGCTTCGTACATCGCTTCAACCTGCTTTTGTTCTGCCGCAACGAGGGACTGGTAGTCGCGGGGCAGCTTGCTCAACGCCTTGCGCAGGGCGTTGACGTTGTGCAGGTTGCCGCCGAAGTGGAAGCCTCCGAGGCAGTCCTGCGTCACCACGTCGACGTTGCCGTCGGCGACGAGTCGGGAAAGCAACTTGGATCCTTGCACGTCCTTGGCGTCGAGGTTGTTCTTGGCCAGGAAACGTGGCAGGGATTTGTTGGGGTAGAGGATGTAGCTGTACTGGTCCTCTCGGAACAACGCGCTTGCCTTGAGGGCGTCCATGACGGCGAGGCTTTCTGAGGCGTTGAGCATCCCGGAGCTGAGCACGGCCACTTGGCCTTCCAGCATTTCAGGCAGGTACGTGATGGCGACGCCTCCGTCCGGCTCCACCGTCATGAGGTTGTAGGCGTGGTAAAGGCCGTCGTCGCGTTTGTTGGTGGAGATGGTGTGCTCCAGATGGGCCAACGCCGTTTCGACAAACGCCGCGAGGTCCGCCAACCTGAGGGTCGCCTTGCGTCCTGAGAAATCTTCTTCGTAGATGCGCTGGCGGTAGTCGCTGGCCGCGGTGCCCAAGCCGTCCAAAATGCCACGGCGTTGCGCGTTGGAAATCGCGCCCGACGTCGTCGACCGAGATTCGGAAAGGGTCGCGCTCATGCGCTCGAAGCACGTGAGCAATTCCTCGGAAATGGCCACTTCCTCGTGTTTGGTCTCGGCCAACACGCCTTGGAAGAAGACCAAGAACCGGCGCAAGTAGTACAGGGTCACCATGGACACGCCGTTTCCGACGAGCGCGTTGTTGGCGTCGTTCCATTCCGGGCGCTGGGTGTTCATCCAAATCCCGCCTTCCGGAATGAAGTTGGCCACCTTGGCGAGCATCGTCGCCATGATCTTCTCGATAAAATTGACCTTGTAAATGAAGACGTGAGTCTCGCGAAGCAGGGCGCCGTCGCCTCCGATTTCTCCTTTCTTGAACTCGATTTTCTCCTCGCGCTCGTGGTCGAAGTCGATCGTGTTCTTGGGGTCTTCCAACAGCGCTTCGTACGGCTTGATGCGGTAGGGTACGTTGGCGTAGACGAAGGAGTCGTTTTGGAAATACTCCTCGAGCTTTTCCGGGCTGTACGCCTGCAAGAACTCCAAGAACTTGAGCAGGTAGATGATTTGGTGGTCGCCCCAATAGCCGATGTACGACCAGGGGTTGTCCGGTTCGATGGTTTCCCATTCAAACCCGTCCTTGAACACGCGGTAGGGGTTGTACCCGTCAAACGTCGTGGCGTTGAGGAACTTGAAAATCATCCCCTCGATGAACTCGGGGTAGGCGTGAACCAAGGCTTCCCAGTTTTGGAAAATGTCGCGCCAGTTGCCTTGGTAATCCAGGATCTTCGACCCGTCGTCTTCGTTGCGGAGGTTGATGGAGAACCGGTTCCATGGTCGGCTTGGGTCGCCGTGACGCCGGCTGAACTTGAGTGGCAAATACTCGGCACTCAACCGCTTGAAATTGAGGTCGTCGTCGTGTTGAACCTGTTCTTGGAGGAAGAACAAATCGAACTTCTCCGGCCACGACGCCATGAGTTCCGACTTCTTGAAGAACACCTTGTGGTTGGCCCGGTCGATGTAGGCCATGAAGTCCGCGCGCTCAATGGTGTAATTCTCGTCGAAAATCCCGCCACGCATGATGTTGAACATCGTGTTGGCGAAGTGGCGGATGTTTCTCCGGCGGTCGGCCGTGAGTTGCAACCCGTCGCTTGCTGCCACCAAGGCGATCAGGCTGTTGGAACCCTCTTCGACGTCCTTCAAGACGGCTTGTTTGAGGGTGTCAGGCGATTGGAGGTCGCGCTTCAACGCCACCACGCCCCGAATGGATTGACCCAAATTGGCCACGATCATCCAGTCCTTGCTTTCCTCAGGCCCCAACTCCAACGACTGTTGGATCAAGTACGCGCCGCGTTCGGCTTTGACGTCGGTCTCGGTGACGAGGGCCCCGCCCGTTTTGAAGGTGTCCAATTGCCGCGAAGACAACAGCACTTCGGGTGAATCGAACCCGACGGACCAAACCACGTTCGCCTTCAACGACTCGCTGGGCTCAGCCTTGTCGGAAATGATGGCGCTCAAGGCATAAATCCCCAAGTTGCCGTCTTCGAGCTCGCACTTTTTGTAGGCGTCGACCAGGTTGCTGCTGCCGCGCTGAAGGCCTTCGGGCACGCCGTACGGCAGCACGTTTTGAAGGCCGTCGAGCACGCTGACGTGGATCGGTTGGTCGGAGGACGAGGTGAGGCGTGCCTGGCGCACAAACCCGTACAACTCACTCGCAGCCCATTGGTAGCGGAACGTCAAGTTGAGGTCGAGGTTGACCTCTTCGAACATCACTTTGTTGCCGCACGCGTTCTTGTACAGGTTGCGTTCGATGGCGTAGGCGCCTTTGTTTTGGTCTGAGAAAGGCTGCCAAAGCATGCGTCGGTCGCCCGCTTCCACAAGCAAGACGGTTTTGCAGCCCGTGGTCTCGGCCGATTCAGTGATTTTGTCGTCCGTGTAGTAGGGGAACAAGGCGAAGTCGCTGTTGACCCTTCCTGCGGACAGGCCTCCGTTGCTGGCCAAAAACATCCAGTGGTCCGAATGGCTGACAATGCTCATGAAGAACGGACGCATCCGGTCCACGGCACTGATTTTGTAATACGTTTCGCCTTCGAGGGTGATTTCCTCCCCGGTGATGGGGGCTTGGGATGGTTGGTAGGGCTGCTGCCCGAGGTAGATGGATGTGCGGTTCTCCGTGGAGCTCATTTCAACGTGGTGGTCGGATGTCGTGAGACCGCGGATTCAATCTGTGTCTTCCTTACAGCGAATGCGATCTGCGTGCCGTGCGTTAACAGCGGAGCGAATTTAAACCCTGAGGTTGGATTTTACCCCATTGTACGGGGAGAGGGCTGCACGTTCAGGGCCCCGGCTGTGTATGCAGTACCCGATTCCTCAGCTCGACGACAATTGGCCGGCCACGAATCCCGTGGTCCAGGCTGCCTGAAAGTTGAAGCCGCCAGTCACGCCGTCGACGTCGAGGACCTCGCCCGAGAAGTAAAGGCCGGGCACGACGCGGCTTTCCATGGTCGTGAAGTCAACCTCGCCGAGTCGCACCCCCCCGCACGTGACGAATTCTTCCTTGAAGGTGGTCTTGCCGTGCACGTCGTAGACGTCGTTGAGGAGGGTGTTGAGGAGTTTGTTCTTCGCCCTTTTGCCGAGGTCAACCCAAACTGCCTCGGCAGGCACATCTGCCCGATTCAGCAGGTGGGCCCAAAACTTCCTTGAAAGTTCAAACGGACAGGCGTTCGCCACCTTTTTCTTCCTCATCTCGGTCGCGGCCTCTTCCATGACGGCGGCGGCTTCAGCTTCGTTGGAAATGCCGACCCAGTTGATTTGGGCGGAGAAGGTGTAGTCGCGTTCGGCGAGTTCGCGCGCCCCCCACGCGCTGAGTTTCAGGACGGCGGGGCCGCTCATGCCCCAGTGGGTGATCAGGACGGGGCCCTGTTGGACGAGTTTGGTTCCTTGGATTCGAACGCGTGCCTCGGGGACGACGACGCCCATCAGGTCCGTGATGTCGGCGCCGGGCATGTTGAACGTGAACAGGGATGGGACGGGCTCGGCCACGGAGTGCCCGAGCGCTTCGAGCCACGCGAATCCTTCGCGCTTGGGACTTCCGCCCGTCGCCACGACCACGCGATCGAAGCGCTCGCCGTTCAGGGTGAAGCCGTCCGGCTCGAGGGGAGTGAGTTCACGAACCGGGGATTTGAGGCGGACCTCAATCCCGTGCCGGTCCGCCTCGCGAACGAGGCAGTCGACGATCGTTTGGGACGAGTCCGTGACGGGAAACATGCGCCCGTCGCCTTCGGTTTTGAGGGCCACGCCCCGGGACTCAAACCACGCGACCGTGTCGGAAGCCTGAAACGTACCGAAGGCTTTTTTCAGCTGCTTGCCGCCGCGGGGGTAGTGCTTGGACAGGGCAGAGGGGGAGAAGCAGTGGTGGGTGACGTTGCATCGGCCGCCGCCGGAGATTTTGACCTTGGAAAGGAGTTTGGCCGTCTTTTCGAAGAGCACGACTTGAGCCGAGGGATGGTGCTCTGCGGCGGAAAGCGCCGCGAAAAACCCCGCTGCGCCGCCGCCAATCACCGCCACCTTCAAAGCGCCTTCCATGCCCGCAAATTAGCCCACAAGGCGACCGCGCGCGTATCTTCCCAAGCATGGAAGCGTTCCTCGACTTTTTCGAAGCCATGCCTTCGTGGCAAAAGCTGGCGTGGATTGTGGCATGCATGTCGTTCAACCTCGTGATTGAGGGGATTCGGCCGATGTTCCAAGGGGGCTTTCGGTCGTGGAAGCACACGCGAACCAACCTGACCTTTCTGGCGACGACGATGGCGATCAATTCGGCGTTTGGGGCCGCGACGGTGGGGGTGTTCGCCTGGGCAGCTTCGAATGAAGTCGGGTTGCTTTACCTGTTCGAGGCACCAACGTGGGTGGAGCTTTTGATGGCCATTGTGGTTTTCGACCTCATCGCCCAATACGGCGTGCACTGGTGCCTGCACAACGTCAAGCCGTTGTGGCGCTTGCACATGGTGCACCACAGCGACACGCATGTGGACGTGACGACCGGGACACGCCACCATCCGATTGATTTTGTGGTGCGGGAGTGCTTCGCTTTGGGGGCCGTCTTGGTGACAGGAGCGCCCGTGGCGTTCTACCTGTTCTACCGGATTCTGACCGTGTTTTTCACGTACCTGACCCACGCGAACATTGAGCTGCCGGAGAAGGTGGATCGCGCCATCAGTTGGGTGTTTGTGTCTCCCAACATGCACAAGTTCCACCATCACTTTGAGGTGCCGTGGACGGACCGGAACTACGGGAACATGCTGAGCGTTTGGGACCGGCTCTTCGGGACCTTCACGTACGGCAACACCTCGGACATTAGGTACGGCCTCGACGTGGCCGACGACAGCCGCGGGGACGACCTGGGATACCAAATGGGCTTGCCGTTTCGGCGCGACGTGAATTCGAGCAAGTCTTCGGCCATGTCGCAAGGCTGAACGACCTTTGCGCCATGCAATTGCTTGGAACCAAAGTCTGCAAGAAATACGACCTCGGGGTGCACAACAACCTGTTTGGGGGCACCATGCTCAGCTGGATCGACGAATCGGCAGTCGCCTTTGTGAACGAAGTGTGCCACTGTCCCACGATGGTGACCCTCAAGATTGAGGAGGTTCTGTTCAAGTCTCCGGTGAAGGAGAACAACCTCATCAAGATCTACGGCCAAATTGACCGCATCGGAGGCAAGAGCATCACGGTCTCCGTGGAAGCCCGAAAATTCAACGTGTACAGCCACGAGGAGGCGGTGGTGTGCAGCACGCGCCTCGTGTTTGTACGTCTCGACGACGACGGGAAGAGCATCCCCATCGCCAAGCACGTCCGGGAAAAGTATCCGGACAAATGCTCCTGAGTTCGTTCAGCAGGACTGACCGAAGACGGAGAGCACGCCCAAGACGTCACTGACGGTGACCGAGCCGTCGTTGTCCACGTCTGCGGCGCAAGTGGAGGTGCACCCGAATTCGCTGAGAATGGCCAGGACGTCCGCCACGGTGATTTCTCCGTCCGTGTTGACGTCCGCGGGACAACTGCTCACTTCGTCCCCGAATACGACGCCGTCGCAATCGTTGTCAATGCCTTCTTCTGTGCCGACCGCGCCCGGGTAGACCGTCGCGTTGTCGTCGTTGCAATCCCCCGTCTCCAAGACCCAGTTGTCCGGCAGCGGATCGCAGGCGTCCGCCACCGCGTCTTCTCCGCCGATGCCGTCGCCGTCGTTGTCCACGTAAACGACGCTGTACGGCAGAACGCACGAACCGTTGTCGGTGGTCGCCTCAGGGTCGTAGTTGCAGGCGTCCATGTCGGTGCATCCGGCCCCCGTCGTAAGGGTGCAAACGTCCGACAAGGTGAACGTTGCATTGTAAGTCACAGCTGGGGCACCGGTCCACCCGTTGAACAGGGCGACGCTCCACAGGCCGTCGCCGGAAAGGCCCGCGCTAGAAACGTCCACCGAAGCCGTGTAGGTGCCGGAGTTGGTTGTTGCCCAGCTCGACGGCCAAATCGCCTGGTAATTTCCCAAGCTCGTGCATCCTCCCGGCGAGCTGTTGTACCCGCCCAAAGCGACGCACAGTCCGTTGGGGTCCGTGATGGTTACGGCCATGTCGGCAGGCCACGACCCGCCCGAACCCGTGAACTCGAGCGTGATGTCGAAGGTGCTTGGGGTGGGGTTTCCAGAGCCTTCAAAGGTGAAGGGCGCGCTCGTTTGGTCCCCCGACAAGGATGCGAAGATGGCCCCATCCGAGCTGCATTCACACCCGTACGACGGATCAGGGAAGAAGCAAGACCCGTCGTCCAAAGTCGCCGTCGCGTCGTAGTTGCATGCCGCTTCGTTGGTGCAGCCGTAGCAGGAGAAATCGCAGCTTCCGTCGTCGTTTTGGGCTGAGGCGTCGTAGTTGCATGCCGACGCGTCGGTGCATCCACAGAATTCAGTGCAAGGTTCTGGCAGGTTGGGCATCAACAAGAACAGTCCCTGTTCGATGTGACTCACGGCCACGACCCCCGATTCGAAATAGGGGTAGTTGGACCACGTCCCGTTGAAAGCTGCCGCGTCGCTGGAAGGGTACAAGTCGAAGAAGCCGATTTCTTCCGCACTGGGAAGGTTGTTGAGGTCCAACATGCGCAGCCCCGCCCGGTAGTTGGATTGGTAGGCAATGCCGTCCTTAATGTACAAGTTGTGGTCAATGGCGGTGCTGCTGGAGGTGTAGCTTCCCGCGAGGTAGGGGTTGTCCAAATCCTCCACGTTGAAGAAGTACGTCGTCGTGTTGCCCACCACGCCGTAGTATTCGTCAAGCTCGTCGCCCACAATGAAGTACTTGTGGTCTTCGGTGAGCCAGCCTTGGTGGGTGTACGAAGCGTTGCCGTACGACCCCGAAGCGATGAGCGTCGCGTCGGTGGGGTCGGTGACGTCCACAATGGCGATGTTGTTTTCGTTGCAAGCAAAAGCAATCTCCTTGCCTTGGTGCTGCGGGTCGTCTCCGATGTAGGTCACGACGTGCGCGTCGTGCGTGTACCCGTCCGCGGAGAACGTTCCAAGAATCGTGGGGTTGAGCGGGTTCGAAATGTCCACGATGTGCAACCCTCCTGAAGCGGTGTTGGTGCCCACGCCGTACGCCCGGCCGCTTTGTTCGTTGATGACGATGTTGTGCGCGTTCCCGAAACCCGTGTAAATCGCGTCGGCAGAAAAGTTCACCGGCGGGTTGGCGATGTCGCGCAGGTTGGTCAAATCGAAAACCTGCATGCCGTGGCTGCCTGCTTCAGACACAATGAACGCGTAGTTGTTGTAAACCTTGATGTCTCGCCACAAGGACGCCACCGTGTTGGTGTTCAAGTTCCCGAGGTAAATGGGGTTGGTGGGGTTCGAGATGTCAATGAAGGCGGTGCCGCTGGTTCGGCCTAGAATCACGTATTCTTTGCCGTCCAGGGGGTCGGTCCACCCCCAAATGTCGTTCATGTCGCCGCCGCCAACTTGGTTGGTTCCCATCGTCGCCAAGAGGTCGATGTTTTCGCAAGGGTAGAGCCCCGCCGCCACGCCGTTGACGCAGGGAGATTGCGCTTGGGCATAGAAACTGACCAGCATGCACATGGCCGGAAGGAATTGCTTCAAGGGGTTGGAGGTCAAGTTCATGGGATGAAGTTCAGGGAAAGGGTTAATTGGGGCAAGGGTTGCCAAACACCGACAACATGGCCAAAATGTCGCTGACGGTGGTGGCGCCGTCGCCGTCCAAGTCGACCTCGCACGATTCGGAGCATCCGAAGCTGCCCAAGGCAAGAAGAACGTCGCTGACGGCGACAAGGCCGTCGCCGTCAAGGTCTTCCGGGCAGTCTGTGGGCGTGTCGTCGGTGACGAAGATGGTTTGGGTGGCCTCCGAGGCGTTGCCGCACGCGTCGGTGGCGGTGAACACCCGCACGATCTGGTAGGGTTCAGGACACGGCCCGCCGACCACCTCCAAGCTGACCGTCACGGTGGTTTCGGTGCAGTCGTCTGTGGCCGTGGCCATCTCGAGCGGGATGTCGTTGTCGCTGCACAGGATGTTCAGGTCGCCGGGAACGAAGTCAAAGACCGGCGCCGTCTCGTCCACGAAAAGCAATTCCTGCACGAACGTGCTCGTGTTTCCACACCCGTCCACGGCCGTGTACGTTCGCAGAATCCCCGTGCTTCCCGTGCACCCTCCGGTGCCGCTGAAGCTGTCTTCGTAAGTCAGGGACTCGACGCCGCAGGGATCGGTCGGATCCGCGAGCGTTCCGGGGATCTCTCCGCACGCCACGCTCACCGTCGCCGGAGTTCCGGTAAAATCCGGTCCCGTCGTGTCGTCGTTCGGTGGCGGGGTCCCGTCGTACATCCACGCCGAATACACCAGCTCGGGGTATTCCACGAACGGGTTTTTGTTTCCCTGCACTTGGTTGATCTTGGTGTTTCGGGCGACCTCGACCGCGTCGGGGGGGTCGTTCACGTGCCAGTTGTACAGCGTGGCCAAATCCCCGCACGCCGCGATGCTCGTCCCCTCGCCGGGGTACATGGTGTAGAAGTAAAACACGGCCCGCGCCACGTCCCCCTTCTTCGATTCACGGGGCTCCCACGTTCCTCCCGAGCCCTCCGACCAATTGTCGCTGTTCGCGGGCTGGTTGCCTTGACTCGTGTACGTGTTGCCAACCACGCCGTACCACTGGGCCTGGCTGTCGTTGATTTCCGCAAACGGGGAATTGCTTCGCGCGCTGTTCGCGCTGCCGTGCGCCGGCCGCAGTATGTAGATGTCGCTTTTCATCGGCTCCGCGCTTCCAAAGAAGCTCTGCGGCACGATGTGCTCTGCGTTGATGGGGTTGGGGTAGGTCACAAACCCTCCCGGCTGTTCAAACCCCGTGTAGATGCATTGAATGTTTCCGTCGGGTTGGATGTCGGTGAATCCGTACATCTGACGGCGACCCTCGTTGTACCCAAGTCCGCTGTGGTACCCGTCGTACCAGTTGCTCTTCAACCAACTCCTCAACTCCTCCAAATACACCCCGCTCGGCGGCGTAGGCTGCCCAGAAGCGGAGACGCAAACGACCGCGAGTAAAAAGGTCGTCCACGCGGTTCGGAGGGAAGTCGGAAATTGAGGTGTGGTCATTGTTGGATTGAGTTCGCGTTCATGCGCGAGAGGTAAGATACGCATTCTCACTTCACATAAGCGGCTAAACTCCAGTGAAGTTCAGTCGCCGAGCCCAGACCGAGGTTGCTTTCCGTGGGTCTGTCTTCGACCGATTCAACTCCGACAGCCGCGTTCAGCTTTTGGCCAGCAGCGCGTCCAAACTCCAACGCCCCCCTCCCAAAGCGGCAACCGCCGCAAAACACACCAAATACAGGAGCGCCAATTCCTTGTCCCCAATCGGGTCGCCGCCGTGCACCACGAACGCCGCCACCCCCATGGTGAAGGCCGCGGGCAGGGCCGCCCACCGCGTCTTCCAACCCACCACGATCAAGGCGGGCGCCGCAAGCTCAGCCAACACGGTCAAGATCAACGACACTTCCGGCCCCAGTCCCAGGAAGTCGAAGAACTTCACGCCTTCCTCCGACCCCCATTGGTCGAACAGGCGATTCATCTTGGGCCAGCCGTGGGTCATCATCAGCCCGGACGGCACGACGCGCAACAGCAGCAGCCCCGCATCCGGCAAATTCTCTTTCCAGTTCATTTCCTCAAAGTACAACGCCTTGAGCGCGATGTCCGGCCCAAGGCCCAACAAAAAACCCCGCACTTGGGTGCGGGGCTTCTCTGGGGTTGTGGGCAATACTGGACTCGAACCAGTGACCTCTACCATGTCAAGGTAGCGCTCTAACCAGCTGAGCTAAATGCCCAGAGCGGACGCAAATGTACAGCGGAGTTCACGAACTCCAAACCTACCCTGTCAATCTGTTTTTCCGAGTCGCAAGAGAATGGGACGGGCGGAACCTTCGGCTTGAACGAAGAGGGTTGGGGTGGCGAGGAAGCGCGACGGGAGGTCGGCGGTGCCGTTGAGGGTGCAGCGCGCCTCGTGAAGGATGGCGCCGGAAGTGTCAAGGATGCGGTACGTGCTTCCCGGACGGGCATCGCGGAGCAGGACCCGGTCGGGGCCCTGGCGAACGAGGCGAGGGGACGTGATGGCGGGAGCGGGTGAGGTGAGGGCGGAGGTGCCGTCGAGGGTGCCGCGGAGGTACTTTACTGTGCCGTCCGCGCTGTTTTGCCAAATCACGTGCACCGTGTTTCCGTGGACGGCCACGTCCGCGTGCCGGTTGGAGCCGGACAGGGACTCGCTGAGTGGCACGGCCACGTCGACCAGCCCGGCGGGAACCGCGTCGTGAGGGGCGACGGAAAGTTGAATTTCGTAGCCGCCCATGTTTTGTTCCCAGGCCACAACCGTGTGGGTGGGGCCGACGGCGATGTCGGGTTGGTTTTGGTTCAGGAATGAGAATTGGGACTCGGAAAGTGCGAGGGTGAGGCCTGCGTCGTCGACGGCCGGGTCGGAGACGTTGAGGTAGACCTGCGAGCTTCCGCTTCCGGCGCTCATGAAGACCGAAGCGAGGCGGCCGTCGGGTAGCCAGGCGGCGCTGGCGCCCGTCTCAGGGCACGCGTTGATTTGCCAGTCGGTGGGGTCGAGGTCGAGTTGTTGGTCCCACGTGAGGCCGTCCTCTGAGGAGACCAGCCACATGTCGCGGGTGTTGTTGTTGTTCCGACGGTAGATGCTGTGGTAGCGGCCGTTGCCGTAGATCGTACGGCTGGGGCAGCATTCGCAAGCGATGCCGTTTCCGGCGGCCGCGCTCGCGGGTTCGGCAGGGCCCCAGGTCACGCCTCCGTCCGAGGAGAGGAGGACGCCTTCCTGGGCGTTGTTGCCGCTCCCGAGCTTGAGGGCGACGAAGGGGTTGCCGTCGTCGTCAAAGGCGGGGATGGGCATGAAGTGATCTTCGGTGGCGTCGGGGGCGATGGGGTACGAGGCCGACCAGGTGAGGCCGCCGTCTTCGGAACGCATGAACATGGCGCCGGTGGCCCATTGGCCCGCGATTTGGTAGGCAAGGCCGAGCGTGTTGCCCCACGTGGCGACGTCAGGACCCTCCGCGTCGCTGAGGAAGATGCCCGGGTCGGTGGGCACAAGCGAAGGCGTGTTGAACGTGCCTCCCTCGCTGGTGACCACGTACAAGCCGTCGTTGCTCTTGCCCATGAACACCACGGGGTCGCCGTCGGCGTCGAGGATCAAGCGCGGGCATTTGTTGCCAAACGCGCTCTCGGCGACGTCGAGGGGTTCGGGGAAGTCCCAGGTGATTTGGGCTTGGAGGGGAGCTGCGAAAAGCCCCCAAAGCAGGGCGATGGAAGCGATATGAACAGGGCGGGCGGAACAAGTCATGCGGCAAGATGGCAGAAATCCCCTAAAAAGGGGATGCCTCATGCGCAAAGGGGGAATGTATTTTTGCACAATGCAGATGAAGCGTTTGTCCGATTTGGGTCCTGCCGAGTGCGGAGTCATCGAGCGCGTCGACACCCCGGAAGAGGTGATGGCGCTCGTCCAGATGGGCTGCTGCATCGGGTCGTCGGTGGAGGTTCGCCACGTGGCGCCCGCCGGAGGTCCCATGGCCATCTGCACGTGCGGCCGAACGCTCGCTGTGCGCAAAGAAGCGGCGGCTCACCTGTGGGTGCGCGTGGCTGCTGACGCCACCGAAGTGGCGTAACACGTCTTACGACAAGATCAGGTGGGTGACCCAGGCCAAAACGTAGGCCAGGGTGGTCAGGACTGCGGCTTGCCCGAGGGCCCAGCGCCAGCTGTTGAGTTCCGAGCGCACGATGGCGACGGTGCTCAGGCATTGCATCGCGAACATGTAGAACACGATGAGGGAGGCCGCCGAGGCGGTGGTGAGCAGGGGTCGGCCGGTGCGGGGGTGGGTCTCTTGGGCCAGGCGGGCCTTGAGGTCGCTGACCTTGGGGGTGGAGCCGTCGGCGGAGGGGTAGAGGGTTTGGACCGTGCCGACGAAGACCTCGCGGGCGGCGAAAGAGCTCAGGACGGCGATGCCGAGGCGGCCGTCGTAGCCGAGCGGGGTAACGACGGGTTCGATGACGTCGCCGATCGCACCGAGGACGCTCGTTTCGAGGCGCTTTGCGGGCTCCATGGCCTGCCGCTCGGCGAGGGTGCCGGAGCCAAGGAACCCGAGGCCCCAAAGGACCACGCTCAGGATCAGGATGACTTGCCCGGCTGAGCGAAGGAAGACGGAGCCTTGGCGGACCATGTTGCCCGCCACGAGGGAGAGCTTCGGGAACCGGTAGGGCGGCCACTCTTCCGCGAGTTCGCGGCGCTGCGCATTCTTGGGAAGGTTGCGGTGAAGAAGCCAGGCCATGATGAGGGTGGCCGCCGTGCTGGCGAGGTACAGCCCGTACAGGAAGAGGCCCTGGCGGTTGAATCCAAGGACGGTGCCGTCCGGCACCACAAAAGCGATGAGGAAGGCGTAGACCGGGAGACGCGCCGAGCACGTCATCATGGGCGTGACGAGGATGGTCACGAGGCGCTCTCGGCGGTCGGGCAGGGCCCGGGCCGCCATCACGGCCGGAACCGCACAGGCCATCCCGCCCACGAGGCTGACGGCGCTGCGGCCGCCGAGTCCCAGGCGTCGAAGGAACCGATCCCCCACGTACCCGAGACGCGCCATCGCGCCGCTGTGTTCGAGAAGGGCCGTGAAGCCGAAGAGGATCATGATTTGGGGCAAAAACACGAGGATGCCGGCGAGCCCCGCCAGGGCGCCGTCCACGATCAAGCTGCGCCACCACGTGTCGGGCAGCGCGCCGTTCACCCAGTCGATGCCGCTCGCCATCCAGCCGTCGAGCAGGTCGGTGGGCACCGTCGCCCAGCTGTAGACGGCTTGGAACATCACGAAGAAAATGAGGCCAAACCCCATCACCCCCCACACCGGATGCGTCAAGACGTTGTCCAGCCAGCGCGCAGTGGAAGGCGCCACGACGGGGTCTGGAGCAGGGAGGATTTCCCGAATCTGCGCCATGCGTTCGCCCGCTTCTTCGAGTTGCATGGCGGACGGGCTGTCCATCGTGGCACGGGCCTCCCGCCAGGCCGACTGGCCCGCTTCAGGGAGCCAAGGCGGAACGTCGTGCATGCGCAGCAGGTGGCACAACCGGCCTGGCGTGCTGGCAGGCAGGTGCGGACGCAAGGCGCGAACGCCGGCTTCCATGGATTCCGGCACGGCCCGAATCGCGGCGCAGGCCTTGGGCACCTCCAAAATCGGCGCCCAGGACTGCACCCACCCGTTCGGGTCGTCGTCGTGGGCGTTGATCACGCGGACGGGCATGTCGAGGGCGTTCTCGAGCTCGCGCGCTTGGTTTCGGAGATCGGCACGCGACGGCCCGGTCGTGTGCATGTGGTTCAGAAGAAGCATGCACGGCACCCCCAGTTCCCGCACTTGCAGGACGAGAAAGAGCTGGCCTTGCAACGTCAAGGCGTCCGCGACCAGCACGATGAAGTCCGGGCGGTGCGGGTGCGTGGGGTCGAGGAGGGTGCGTTCGGTGACGCGGCCGTCGTCGGTTTGGGCGTGCAGGTTGTACAGGCCGGGCAGGTCGTGCACGACCCAAGATTCGCCCCCCTTGTGACGGCACGACGCGACCGCCGTCTCCACGGTGACGCCCGCCAAATTCCCCACCGACACGGCGCGGCCGGTCAAGCGCTGAAACAGCGTGGATTTTCCCGTGTTGGGGTTGCCGACGAGCGCGAGGTTCACGGCTGAAAGTTCCGTCGGTTGCAAGCCGCCCACAATCCCCCCAAAGGGCCATTTCGCCTGCGCGACAAGGGCCGTGGAAGGGCGGTCATTTCGCCGTCAACCATTTGCGGGGATCCACGGGCGTGCGCTCGCTTCCCGCCACCTTCCAAACCTCAAAGTGCAACACGCTGTTCGCCCCTGAATCGCCCCCGACGTTGCCAAGAAAGGTGCCGACGTCGACCGCTTGCCCCTTGGTCACAGGGCAGTTGGTGAGGTTGGTGTAGACCGTCCGGTAGGCGCCGTGCGTGACGATGACGCTGGTGCCCGCGCCGGGCAGTTTGAACACACTCGACACCGTCCCTTGGAAGATGCTCAGCACGCGGTTGCCCGCCTCCGTGGTGATGTCAATGCCGTTGTTTTCGATGGTGATGCCGCTAAGCGTGGGGTGGGGCTGACGCCCAAACCCCTGAGTCACCACCCCCCGCATTACAGGCCAGGGCAGGGTTCGTTGGTTCTTTTCGAAGGCCTCGGAGACGATTTTGCCCGCGGGCGTCAACGCAAACTCGCCCGCGGCCGAGGCCCGCTCGGCTTCCAGCTCCGCCTCGATGAGGCGCTTGATTTCGTCGTTCAGGCGCTGGCGTTCCTTTTCCTGGGCCTTTTGGGCTTTTCGGAGCCGCTTTTCCTCGGCTTGGAGCTGGTCCACGAGGGCGGTGCGCTCGCTCCTGTCCGCTCGGAGGGCGTCGCGTTCCGCTTGTTGCTCGGCGAGCGCCTGCTCGACGGCGGCCCGCTCGTCGTTGAGCGTGACGCGGACTTCCGCGAGTTCGATTTGGGCTTCCTCAATCTGCTCCACCTGTTCCTTCCGCACGGTCGTGTAGGACTGCACCAGCCGGAAGCGCAAGGCAGCCTGGCTGAAGTCCTCGGCGGCGAACACAAAGAGCAGCGGGTTGGCGCCCAACTTCATGCGGTAGGCCTGCTGCACCATGCGCGCGTACTCGTCCTTCAGCGCACCGACGTGGCCTTCAAGCGTTCGAAGTTCCGTGTCTGTACCGCGCATCGAGCGCTCCAGGGAGCGAATGGTCGCTTGGTGGTGCCGCACGAGTTTTTCGCGCAGTTCGATTTGCTTGTTGAGCAGCGTCACCTGCGCGGCCGCGTCGTTGCGGTTGGACTTCGCTTGCTTGAGAAGGTTTTCGGTGGTTTTGAGCTGCTGGGTGATGCGGTCGCGTTCCTTTTGGAGGGCGGCTTTGTCGTCGGTTTGGGCGTGGAAGGTTCCGAAGCCTGCCACCAGCAAAGCCCAGCACGCCAGCGCTCGCAAGAGCTCCCTTCGCCGTGGGTCAGAGTTCGGTGCGGCGTTCGAAGTCATCGGGAATGCTGAACGGGAAATCGTAGGCGCGGCCGGCACGTCGGCGCTTGGTGTAAATCAAGGCGTCAAACACCCCCTCGGGACCTTTGGCGGTCATGCGCACGCGGCTCGGAATTCGGCCCAACTCCGTCTCGTCGAAATCGCTTCGCTCGACGCGTACAGTCCGGCTGCGAAGCAGGTCGTCGATGACGTCTTGCACCGGGTCGTAGGTCGTGCCGTCCACCCAAAACCGCTTGACCAACAACTCCTCCGACACGTCGTCTTTTTTCTCTGCCTTCTTCTCGGCTTTTTCGAGGAGGCGCTCGGCTTTCTTGTCGTTCGCCACAATGGACAAGCTGTCGTCCGGGGAAAGTTCTTTGTCGTCGGTGCCCACGAGTTTGCGGACGTTGCGGTCGTACTTGCTCATGAGCACGTACCGGTCGCCGTCGACCTTGCTGACGTACTCCTCCCGTTCGGGGTTCATCATGAGCGGTTGGCCGAGCAGCAGGTCCTGCATCAGCTCGAAGCTGACAGGGGCCTGCACCGCGTCTTCAAGCTGGTTGTAGTTGCCCTGGAAGACAAACCGCGACCCCGGAAGCTTGCTCATCACCTGCACCGAGTCGGGGGTCAGGAGGACCCGTGCCGCCTCGACGCCGAGGGCGGGGGAGATGCTCATCCAAATCACGCTGTCGCGCGCCATCCGCACGTTCAGGGTAAACGTCCCGGCCTTGCCCATGGCGCTGGCCGTGGATTCCAGGCGCAGGCCCAGGGTGTTCCAATCGGCACGTCGGGCGTCGAGGTCGTTCAGGAGCACCGACGCTTCCCGGACAGGCAGGGTGGCCGTCGCGGCCCGTCGCCCGGTCAGGCAGCCGGTCGCGGTCAACCACAGCAACCCCAGTCCGACGACGGACCCGCGGGGCAGAAGTGCTCGACCTCGGCCGGTCACGGGCGCTGGAGTTTGGGGTTCAGGACCTTCTCGTCGCCTCCGGCCTCCACCGCACGGCGCCACGCGGCACGTGCCGCCTCCTTCTCGCCCAGGGCCCACCGAATGTCGCCCTCGTGCTCCAACGCCACCGCGTCGCCCGCCATGCCGTTTTCTTGAGCTCGAAGGATCCATTCGAGCGCCTCTTGGTTCCGGCCGAGCTTGTACAGTACGTAGGCCTGCGTGTCCATGAAGTTGCCCTCCTCCGGCATCAATTCGTTGGCCCGCGAGCTGCATTCCAAGGCCCGTTGCAGTTTGTCGGCCGCGTCTTCAAGGAAGTACCGACCGGCGAGGTAGTAGGCGTGGTTGTTCAAGACGTACGCGTCTTCCGCGGCATTCAAGCTCCGTTCAAACGCCTTTTCGGACTTGTCGAATTCTCCGGAGTCGCGAAGGGCCGATGCCAAAGCGGACGCCAGCGCCCCTTCGAGCACGGGGTTGTCCAAGACCACGGCAAGCCCCCCTTCAAACGCCTTGGCGGCCTTGGCCGATTGCTTGGACTCTCGAAGCGCAAGACCGTGGTAGTAGTACAGGAGGGGGTCGAGCGGGAACCGGGCCAGCGCGCTTTCGGCGTCGCCGACCATGGCGCCCCACTGGCCCAAATCCACGCGAATCGCCATCAAATTCGTCCAGGTCTCCACCGAGCCGGGGGCGAGTTCAAGCAGGTCCAGAGCAAGGTCGAGGGCGTCGTCGAGGCGGTCGTTTTGGTACGCCCAATCGCAGGCCATCTCGACCACGGCGGGTTCTTCCCCGTGACGTTCCATCATCAAGGCGAGGAGCTCCGAGTACGGGGTCTGGAATTCCGGATCGCTTTGGGCGAGCAGCCCGTACCCCAGGACGACACGCAATTTGCTGTCGAGCGAGACGTCGTCGGAGGCCATGGCGCGTTTGAGGTGCGGCAGGGCCGCGGGGATGTCGCCTTCGCGCGTCCAAATCTCCGCCAGCTCAAACTGCACAAGTCCCCAGTCCGAGCGGCGTTTCGCCAAGGCGCGCAATTCGTCGTGGCTTGCCTCCAATTCGCCCGAGGCCATCAGGTAACGGGCCCACTGCAGCTGGAAGACGTCGCTTTGCGGGAAGTCCTTGCGGGCGCGTTCGAGGAATTGACCCAGGTTCTTGGGGTCGGCGGTCTGCTCGACGATGCGAAGGGCTTCGAGCCGCACGTCTTCGTCGTTTCCAACTTGTTTTTCGTAGTTGCTCAGCAGGTTGAGCGTCGGCAATACGTGCCCTTCGCGCAGCAAGCGATCTCCGCATTCGTGCAGGGCTTCCAAGTCGCCGGGCCGTGCCACCACGAAGGGCGTCCAGTCTTCTTCTGCGCCTGGTCCGTTGCCTTGCGCGAGCCGCGCTTCGCCGCGGTGGAAAAGGGCCCACGTGTTTTCAGGCTTGAGGTCCACTGCGCGGTTCAGGTGCGCTTCGGCGGCTTCGTACCGCTTCAGTTCAAGGTCGATTTTGCCGAGCTGGTAGTGGAACGCGACCTCGTCTGGTTCGGCGTCGGCGCACTGAAGAAAACTCGCGTAGGCGTCCTCCAGATCTCCTTTCAACAGGTGCCCCTGACCTTCGAAGTAGGCCAATTGCGTTTCCTTGCCGTAGGGCATGTCTTCCTGGCCTCCGCCGCCAAGCGACGACACGAGTCGGCAGCTGCTGAAGCCCAGGCTCAGGGCCAGCATCCACGTTGCCGTTGTCGTGCCAAGCGTTCTCATGGGCGCGGCGTGCCTACGGTGCAGAAGTCTCCGATGCTGGCGTCGTCCGGGGTGCCGTGCCAGGCGGCGTTCGCGCCCACCATCGCCCCGTCGAGCACCGCGTGTTCAATTCGGCTGTTCGCGGCCACGAGCGCGTTGCTCACCCGGGAATCCGTCACCACAGTGCCTGGACCGAGCGTGACGTGCGGCCCAACCACGGACCGCTCGAGCACCACGCCCTCCCCGATGTGGCACGGAGGCAGGATCACGCTGTCCTTCACCGTGGCCGACGCCGGCACCGCGTCGAGTCGCCCCTCTTCTGCGAGGATGCTTAGGATGCGTCCGTTCGTTTCGACCGTGACGGCCTTGTTTCCACAGTCCATCCACTCCGAGACCTCGCCGGGAATGAACTTGAGTCCGTCCAGGGTCATGTTGCGGAGGGCGTCCGGGAGTTGGTATTCGCCACCTTTCACGACGTCTTGGTCGATGAGGTGCTGGAGCTCGCGGTTCAGTCGGGCCCCGTCCTTGAAGGCGTAGATGCCAATCATGGCGAGGTCGCCGACCCATTCCTGGGGTTTTTCCACGTAGTCCACAATCGTGCCCGCCTCGTCCGTGACCACCACCCCAAACGCCGACGGATCATCAATCCGTTGGCAGAACAGGACGCCGTCCGCCTCGGGGTCAATCGTGAAGTTGGCCCGGAACAGGGTGTCGGCGAAGGCCACGACGACGGGGCCTTCGAGGAAGTCTTTGCCGCACAGGATGGCGTGCGCCGTGCCGAGGGGCTGGTCTTGGTACCGGATGTGGCCCTTCGCCCCGAGGCGTTCGGCCACCGCCACCAATTCAAGCTCCACTTCCTCCCCAAACTCCCCCGTCACGAAGCAGATGTTGTCCACCCCGTCGTGGGCTGTCCGGACGATGTCCTCGACGAGGCGCTCCACAATGGGCTTGCCGGCGACCGGCACCAAGGGTTTGGGAACGGTGAGGGTGTGGGGGCGAAGGCGGCTTCCGCGGCCCGCCATGGGCACGATGATGTTCATGAATCAGCTTGTTCCGGTGTGGCCAAACCCGCCGGCGCCGCGATCGGACTCCGGCAACGCGTCTGTTGTTTCTACGACGGACCATTCGACGCGTTCGTACCGCGCCAAGACGAGCTGGGCGATGCGCTCTCCGTCCTCGACGGTGAAGGGCGCTTGCCCGTGGTTGATGAGAATGACCCCGACGTCGCCGCGGTAGTCCGCGTCAATCGTTCCGGGGCTGTTGAGCACGGTCACGCCGTGCTTGTACGCCAGGCCGCTGCGAGGCCGCACTTGGGCTTCGTAGCCGCGCGGCAGCGCGAAATGCAAGCCCGTGGGAATCAAGGCGCGTTGACCGGGATGGAGGACGACGGGCGCGTCGAGTTTGGCCCGCAAATCCAGTCCTGCGCTGTCGGGCGTGCCGTATTCCGGCAAGGCGTGCGGGGTGTTGGCCACCACGGGCACCACCACGGTTGAGGAGGTTGCCACGTCGCTCATGAGCCGGGGAATTGAGGCTTGCGCTTTTCGAGAAACGCCGTTGTTCCTTCCTTGAAATCGTCGGTGGTGAAGCATTGCCCAAACCGCTGAATCTCCACCCCAAACCCGTCTCGGCCGTAGCCCGCCAGCAAGCTGTCGAGGGCCGCGGCCAGGGCCGTGGGGGCGTTCTTGGCGATTTTGCCGGCCATCGCTTGCGCGGTTTCGAGGAGGATTTCTTGTTCGACGACTTGGTTGACGAGGCCGCAAGCCAACGCGGCTTCGGCGTCAATCATGCCGGCCGTCAGGACCATTTCCATGGCTTTGCCTTTGCCGACGATTTGGGCGAGGCGCTGGGTGCCGCCGTAGCCGGGGATGACGCCGAGGCTCACTTCCGGCAAGCCCATCCGGGCGTTGGTCGAGGCCACGCGAACGTGGGCGGCCATGGCCAATTCGAGTCCGCCGCCGAGGGCGAATCCGTTCACCGCAGCCACGACCGGCTTGCGGCTTTGCTCGACCCGGTCAAACAGGTCGCGCTGCCCGCGGCGTGCCAAATCTTCGCCCTGCGCTTGGTCGAAATCCGCAAATTCCTTGATGTCCGCGCCTGCCACGAAAGCCTTTTCGCCCGACCCCGTGAGCACAATCACCCGCACTTCGGGGTTGTCTTGCGCCGCCTCGAGGGCCGCGCTCAGAGCGTCAATGACATTGCGGTTCAGCGCGTTGAGCGCTTCGGGACGGTTTATCGTCAAGGTGAGGATCCCGTCCTCGAGGGATTTCAGAACAAGGGACATGCTGTGGGGTTGCGAATTCGCGTGAATGCAAGGCCAAATTACGCAACGCGTCCCGTGCTTTTTTGCCCCGGACGGCTCGACAACAAACGTTGGGTGTACGGATGTTGTGGACAACTTAGGATTTGGTCTGCGGGGCCTTCCTCGACGAGTTCACCCGCCTGCATCACCGCAATCCGGTCGCACACGGCGCCCACCACGTTCAGGTCGTGGCTGATGAAGAGGAACGTCAGCCCACGCCGCTCGCAGAGCTCTTGGAGCAAGTCCAAAATCTCGGCCTGAATCCGCAAGTCGAGGGCCGCCACGCTTTCGTCGAGCACGAGGAACTCCGGCGACAGCGCCAAGGCCCGCGCGAGCACAATCCGCTGGCGCTGCCCCCCGCTGAAACTTCCCGGGCGCCGGGCTGCATCTTCGGCCGACAACCCGACTTCTTCGAGCAACTCGTTGACCGTCGGTCCTTCGCCTTCCAAGCGTTGTCCGACCGCCTCTTGCAAGGCGGCCCCCACCGTCATTCGGGGGTTCAGGGCCGAGAACGGATCCTGAAACACGGGCTGCGCCGACCTCCGAAACACCCGACCTTCCGCCGCACCGCCCTTCCAAAGCACGTCGCCTTCGTCGGCTGCTTCGAGCCCGAGCATCACGCGGCCAAGTGTTGATTTGCCGGACCCGCTTTCGCCGACCAGCCCCACGCGCTCGCCGGCCGCGATGGCCATGCTCACGCCTTTCAGCGCCTCGAAATGCGCCACCGGCTTGCCCCACAGGTTTTTCTTCGTCACGAAACGCTTCACCACTTCACGCACCTCAATCATGGGCGTGCCGCTCGTCTTGTTCGCGTCCTTGTGGTCAGGGGCCGGCGACGGCATCGCGGCCAGGAGTTCCTGGGTATAGGCGTGTTTGGGCGACGCCATTACGTCCGAGCACGTGCCTGACTCGACCACCTTGCCGTGCCGCATCACCACCACGTGGTCTGCAATGTCGCGCACCACGTCGAGGTCGTGCGTCACAAACAGGACCCCCAATCCCCGCGCGTCCCGCAACGCCTGAAGCAAATCGAGGACGTCGCGCTGAACCGTCACGTCCAGCGCTGTCGTCGGTTCGTCGGCCAACAACACCTTCGGGTTGCAGGCCAAGGCGAGGGCGATCATGACGCGTTGCTTTTGGCCCCCGCTCAGTTCGTGGGGGTATTTGCGTTCGGACCCCTCGGGCAAGCCGACTTCGGCAAACAAGCGCGCGACTTCGGCCTGGGCCGCCTCGCCGCTCACGCCCTGATGAAGTTCGATCGGCTCGGCGACCTGCGCCCCGACCCGCATCGACGGGTTCAGGGACGACATCGGGTCCTGGAACACCATCGCCACGTCGCGCCCCACGGGAGCGCGATGCTCGCCCGGAGCCGCCCAATGCGCTCCCTCCGGCCCCCGAACCTCGCCCGCCACGAGCTTTCCTGTGCCGGGCAACAGGCCCATGACCGCGAGGGACGTCAACGTTTTGCCGGAACCGGATTCGCCGACGATGCACGTCGTCGCGCCCGCCCAAACGTCGCACGACACCCCCTTCACGACCGGCTCGCGGCCGTCAAACGCGATCGACACGTCGCGCAACGAAAGGACAGGAATCTCGCTCACAAGCGTGAAGTTACAGCGTGCCGCGGCTCTCTTGCTCGCGCTCGATGGCTTCGAAGAGGGCCTTGAAGTTGCCCTTGCCAAAGCTTTTCGCGCCCTTGCGTTGGATGATCTCGAAGAACATCGTCGGGCGGTCGACCACGGGCTTGGTGAAGAGCTGCAACAGGTAGCCTTCGTCGTCACGGTCGATCAGGATGCCGAGCTTGCGCAGGGGCTCGAGGTCTTCTTCGATTTCACCGACCCGGTCGAGGATGTCGTCGTAGTACGTGTCGGGGACGTACAGGAATTCCACGCCACGTTCTTTCAGGGCGGTTACCGTGCTGACGATGTCGTCGGTGGCGACGGCGATGTGCTGCACGCCCGCGCCTTGGTAGAAGTCGATGTACTCCTCGATTTGGCTTTTCTTCTTGCCTTCCGCAGGCTCGTTGATCGGAAACTTGATGCGGCCGTTGCCGTTGCTCATCACCTTGGACATGAGGGCGGTGTAATCCGTCGAGATGTCCTTGTCGTCGAACGACACGAGCTGCGCGAAGCCCATCACCTCGGCGTAGAACTTGCACCAGGTGTTCATCTCACCCCAGCCCACGTTGCCGACCATGTGGTCGATGTATTTGAGGCCCACAGGTGCGGGCTTGAAATCGGGGTTCCAGGTGCGGTAGCCGGGCAAAAACACCCCGTTGTAATTCTCGCGTTCGACGAAGACGTGGACGGTGTCGCCGTAGGTTTTGATGGCGCTGAGGACCACCTCGCCGTCGGCATCGCTGCGGACCTCGGGCGCGAATTCGGCTTCGGCACCGCGCTTGGTGGTTTCTTCAAAGCTCTTGCGCGCGTCCGGCACCCAAAGCGCCACCGACTTCACGCCGTCCCCGTGCTTGTCGAGGTGGGCGTTGAGTTCGCCTCCTTCCTTGAGGGGCGTGGTGAGAACAAGGGTGATCTTGTCCTGGCGAAGCACGTAGCTGACGCTGTCCTTGCTTCCCGTCTCAAGGCCTTTGAACGCGAGCGGCTGAAAGCCCCAAGCGGCCATGTAGTAGTAGGCGCTTTGCTTGGCGTTTCCGACAATCAATTCCACGTGGTCCGTGCCGAGCAGCGGCAGGAAATCGTGGGCCTCAGGAACGACTTTTTCGAGGTTGGTGGTGGGTTCGGTCAGCATGTCTTCAGGTTCTGTCATTAAGAAGGCTAAATGGTCGAAGGCCAAAGTTCTTTCATCTCCACCCAGTTCACAACCAGCTTTGGTGGTAGCCCTCCAGTTCGAGGTCGAGGGCTTGTTGCGTCACTTGGAGGGGGCGGAAGGTGTCGACCATGACGGCCAACTCCTCGGTGCGCTCCTTGCCGATGCTTCCCTCGTACGTTCCGGGATGCGGACCGTGCGGGATGCCGGCGGGGTGGAGGGTGATTTGGCCTGGGCCCACCCCCGTGCGGCTCATGAAGTCGCCGTCCACGTAGTACAGCACCTCGTCCGAGTCGATGTTGCTGTGGTTGTAGGGCGCAGGAATCGAGAGCGGGTGGTAGTCGTACACGCGCGGCACAAAGCTGCAAATGACGAAGCCGTCCGTCTCGAAGGTTTGGTGCACAGGGGGCGGCTGGTGCACACGTCCCGTGATGGGCTCAAAATCGTGGATGCTGAACGCGTAGGGGAAGTGGTACCCGTCCCAACCGACCACGTCAAACGGGTGGCTCGCGTACATGTAGTCGTGCAGCATACCCTCCTTTTTGATGCGCACCTTGAACGGCCCGTCGCCTTCGCCGCTCACGTCGCACAGCGCGCTCGGCGGACGCATGTCGCGCTCGCAATACGGGCTGTGTTCGAGCAGCTGCCCAAAGTAATTCCGGTACCGCTTGGGCGTCACCACAGGCGAAGCGCTCTCCACAATCAAGGCGCGGTTGTCGTCGGTGGTCCACTTGAACCGGTGCATCACCCCCCGCGGAATCACGAGGTAGTCGCCCGGTCCGTAGGCGATCTGCCCAAACATCGTCTCCAGCACCCCCTCGCCGCGATGCACAAACACCACTTCGTCCTGGTCCGCATTCTTGTAGATGTCGTCACGTTCCACCTTGGGCGGGGCGGCGAGGGCCACGGTGCAGTCGCGGTTGAACAGCGTGGGCACGCGCGACCCCAACCAGTCCTTGCCGGGCTTCACGGCCCACCCGTCGAGCTTCCTGCTGAGCAAGTTGCGCTCGACGGCCGCCACCGGCCTGACGTCCTCGCTTCCCAGCACCTCCACGACCTGCGTCGGCCGCTGGCGGTGGTACAGCAGCGAGCTCATTCCGACGAACCCAACGGTCCCAAACAGTTGTTCGTGGTACAGTTCGCCATTCTCTTGGCGGAACTGGGTGTGGCGTTTGGGCGGAATGGCGCCCAGCTTTTGGTAGAACGGCATGGTGCCTGCAAGTTAGTCAGGGTGACTCCGTTGTGGGATGACCTTGTTCACTTGGCGTTTTGGATGCCTGCCTTCCGCCTTCTATCTTCCACCCATGACTCTGCCAAAACCCATTGCAGGTTTGCTTGCCGTTCTGGCTGTTTTTTGGCTCACAGGTTGTTCTGTCCAAAAACGCACTACCGCCCCCGGTTGGCACGTCGAGCGATTGTCTCGCCAAGCACCGTTCATTCAAGTGCAAACTCCCAAGGCACACGACAACTCAAAGCTCGAACGCAACGACCAGCGGGGGTTGGCACCTGTCGTTCCTCGGCCCTCAAAAACGGTGCAGTTGTCGAGAATCGAGAAACGCCTTTTGAATTCTCGTCGTGAAGCGGTTTCCGCTGTGCCCCGCACTGAGAGGATGGAAAACAAAGTCCTAATTGCACTCAATGCTCAGCGACTGTCGGCAAAGCGGGCAGTCAAGCAGGAAAAGATCGCTTCTGTTCCAGGTTGGGAAGCAGAGGTGTTGCGATTGCTTCGCAAAGAATGGAATTCTCGGCAGTTTGTTTCAATTTACGTGACGTTCGGGGTGTCATGGCTTGTGGCGGCCAAGCGTCGCGCCAAGGCGGAACAGCTTTGCGCTGAGCACGGCAAGTCGCTCGAGGATGTGGCGTCTGAGGCGTTCAACCTCGCCAACGAAGCCAAACAGACAAACAAGTGGCTTGCCTGGATTTGGCTGGGTTTGGTGGGTTTCACCGTATTTTTTGCTTTGGGTCTGTCGTTCCTCTGGTTCATTTAGCGGGACCGTACGGACCGTGCATTTTTTTCCTGGTTGGAACGTCAAGCGTCGTTGTGCCCTTATGACGCGCCCATGGCCCGGGCCCACCAGGGCAGGCGGCCTTCCTTGGTCAAAGGCCACTGCAAGCTGAGCTTCATGCCCGGCCTCAAGGCGTCGTCCGGCTTGAGGTTGTTTTTCCGCGCCAGGGCAGGGGTCCGGATGCCGTGCATTTGGGAGATCTGCCACAGGGTTTGGCCTTGGCGCACGGTGTACCAACCGGTCGCCGCATGGCTCTTCTTCGGCTGCAGGTACACGCGGTCGCCCGGCATGAAGGTGTGCTGCTTGCCGACCTCGTTGTAGGTGCGAATCTGCCACGGCATCAAGTCCAAACCCTTGGCCAACGACGCCTGCGTGTCGCCTTCCTCGGCGTAGACGTACTGCACGCCGTGCACGGTCGTCCGCACGCGGTGCGTCCCGCCGAGCTCCACCGTTCCGCCGCCCGTGCTCGCCTTGCGAACCACGTCGTGCTCCCGGACGTTCACGCGCGTCCTCGACCCGCTGTGCGTTCCTTGTTCGGCGGCCTGCCCTTCGCCCGAGCGCGCCTCCGCAACGTCATCCCTTTCGTCGCTCTCGCCTCCCGACCAGCGCCCTCCAGGCACGTCAAGCGCGTGGAGGTCGTGCTTTTCGATGAGCGTGATGAGCCGGTCCGCGTACGCCGGGTCCGTTGCGTAGCCGCACGCCTTCAAACCTTTGGCCCAGCCTTCGTAATCCGTGGGATCCAGCTCAAACAACCGCGCGTACCGGTCCCTCAGCAGGAAGTGGCTGTGGTCTTCGTAGCTGTCGGCGGGGTTGTCGTACACCCGGAAGCATTCGCCTTTCTCGTCGTCGTCGTGGTAGGTGCGCTTGCCCGTCCACGTGGCGTGGCATTTGATCCCGAAGTGGTTGTTCGACCGCTGCGCCAGCTCGCTCACCCCGTTCCCGCTTTCCAAAATTCCTTGCGCCAACGTGATGCTCGCGGGGATGCCGTACTTCTTCATTTGGTGCACCGCCTCGTCCTGCCACTGCTCGATGTACGTCTCGTTCGTCGCCACCGGTTTCGCTCCCTTCTCGTCGCCCTTGGGATCCCCCGTCGCCCCCACGTTCCGCGGAGCAGCCACCAAACAGGCGTTCATGAACAACATCATCCCAAGTCCCAACAGAGCACGAAGGGTGAAAGGTGTGGAGGGGGTCGTCGAGGCGTACGTCATGGCGGCTTTTTCCTGAACGTCCAAACTACTTTTCCCGTGCCCGCTCCCGCGCCAACCTTTCCTGAAGTTGCTCCCCTCGCCCTTGTGGATAACCAATCATTTCTTTTTGTGTTTTGAACAAAAGCACTTAAATTGAAGAGATGTATAAGTTTCTCGGATTGACGAGCTCAATGTTGTCCGCCTTTGTGCTCATGGGACAATCGGAATGTCCTGATCCCTCACAGTTTTGTGGTCTAGGTACGTCATGGAATGATTCCACGCAGACTTGCGTTGTTACAAAACCGGCGGACACCAATTTCGATGGTTGTGTACAGCTCAATGATTTGCTCGAAGTTCTTAGTGAGTATGGCTATTTAGATGCGATTGGTGTTTGTGGTGGAAGCTGTTTGCTTGACGAAGATGAAGATGGCGTCTGTGATGACGAAGACCTCTGTATTGGTATTGAGGATGCGTTAGGCGAGTGTAACGGGGGATGTCTAGCAGATGAAGATTCGGACGGAATTTGTGATGACATCGATAATTGCATAGGGGTGATTGATACTTGTGGTTTTTGCAATGGTCAAAATGTTTGTCAACTGCTGGCAGAGGGAGATAACATTGTTGTCTACCAGGCAGACTCACATGTTCTCTTTCAGATTCAGGACTCCGATACGATTCATGTTCAATCCGATTTCGAGGCAACGATCTATCTGGTTGGCGGGGGAGGTGGAGCCGCTGGTGGCGGCGGAAGTTGCGGCAGTGGAGGTGGAGGCGGAGGCGGAGTGCTGGTGCTTGATACGCTTTTGTTGACAGGAGCTTACGTCGCAACCGTTGGTGCGGGGGGTCAAGCAGGAGGCTCCTCTGGCTCAAATGGGGGTGCTACGGAATTTTTTGGGATGTCCGCTGTAGGCGGTGGAGGCGGTGGAGGATGTTGGAGCAGTCAAACGGGAGCAGGTCAGATTAATGGACAGAATGGAGCGAATGGAGGGGGTGGAGGGGCTTATACAGGATGGAATTCTAGTGGTGGATTAGGACTTCAAGGATTCAACGGAGGAAATGGTTTCGGTTGCAACAGCACTTGTTTGAGCGGAAGAGCTGGCGGTGGCGGTGGCGGTGCTGCTGAAAATGGCCAGAATGGATCGTATAACAATGGAGGAGACGGGGGTGACGGACAGTCTTTTAGCATTGGAAGCTTTTCCCTCGAATTGGGAGGCGGAGGTGGAGGTCGAACAGCCTACTCAGGGAGCCAAGGGGCTGGAGGAATTGGCGGAGGAGGAAATGCAGGATTGAATGGAGGTCTGCCAGGACTTCCCTACAGTGGGGGTGGCGGAGGAGCACCAGGCGGTCACGGTGCCTCCGGCTCAATTTGGATTGCGGTTCCAATTTTCACAGAATAATAGCAGCTGAGCTACAACGCATATTCCATGGAAAGTTGAATTTAGGGTCGCTCAAAATAAATTTAAAAGATTAGGACCCTGAAATTCATGTCGTCCATGGGACAGTTCCAACGACCCGTCTTTGCTGGACGGCATAGATGAATTGCAAGGCATCGGCTTTGCTGCTGTGCGCAGCAATACTCTGGAGTTGGAATTGGGAATTCAAAATGAGTTAAGCAGGCTGCAATCCTCCAACGCTCTCGACGGGTCCAATTTTTACGCGACTACAGGGATTAGAATTCAATTGCTCAAGATGGCACGAAGCAGGGTCTATGCCCGCGGAGGGGGTGCCGTCATTACGGATTTGAATTCATCACCAAGGCTCCATTTCGATTGCGGTTTGGGATGGACTCCCATGGTTGGTAGCAAAGTCGAAAATCGAGAGACCCTAGTCGCTAAATACCGTTAGGTTTTTGTAGTTAGCTCGAAGTGTTGGAAGCAGCGTCACGGATTTCTTCTGCACGAATAAGCTTGCCGTCTTCTCCGTAAAACGACCACGTGCCGACGCGGGTGCCGCGTTCGAATGCGCCCTCGATGGCGGACTCGCCGTTGTCGTGGTAGGTGCGGTAGGTGCCGTGTTCCTCGCCCCGGTCGTAGCTGACCTGGGACCACGGCATGCCGGTGTCGTAGTAGCTGTTCCAGATGCCGTGGCGTTCGCCATTCAACAGCTGGCCGCGTGATTTGAGTTGGCCTGTTTCGTGGTACTCGAGGCGCTCGTAGACGGTGTCTCCCCGAAAACCGAGTACGACACGCGGGTCGCCGTCGGGCCAGGTGGTTTGGACTTCTTGCCGAGGGGCGTTGGGGTCGGAGGTCGTGCACGAGGCCAGCACGCCAAGCGCCCAGAAGATCGAGGTCAGGCGGACGGTCATTGGACGCGGCGAATGGTGTATTCGATGAGGTCGCGCAGGGCTTCGCGGGCCTCGTTGCTGACCGCATCTTGGCCGCCGAGCTCGTCGAGCATGGCGAGCGACTCTTCCTTGAGGCGGCGCATTTCGGAGCGGGCGCGCTTCATGCCAGGTCCGGAGAGGATGGCGTCCATGACTTCCTTGACCGCCGCAGGGTCGTCGCTCCTGTGTTTGACGAGACGGATGAGGCGACGGCGCTCCGAGGGGGTGGCTTTGGCGAGCGTGTGGATGAGTGGAAGCGTCATCTTGCGTTCGCGGATGTCTTGTCCGGTGGGCTTGCCGGTGCGGTCGCCTTCGCCGAGGTCGAGGAGGTCGTCCTGGATTTGGAAGGCGAGGCCGACGCGTTCGCCAAGGCCCCACATGCGCTGGACGGTGTCGTCGTCGGCCCCGGCCGCGGCGGCCCCGCAGGCGCAACATGCCGCGAGGAGCGAGGCGGTCTTGCGACGGATGATGTCGAAGTACACCTCTTCGGTGATGTCGAGGCGGCGCGCTTTTTCGATTTGGAGGAGTTCGCCCTCGCTCATTTCGCGTACGGCGCGCGAGGTAATCTTCAGCAGGTCAAACGCCTCGGCGTCGACCGCCGCGAGGAGGCCGCGGGACAGGAGGTAGTCCCCGACGAGCACCGCCACCTTCTTCTTCCAAAGCGCCTGGATGCTGAACACGCCGCGCCGCAGGGGGCTCTCGTCGACCACGTCGTCGTGGACCAAGGTGGCCGTGTGCAGGAGCTCGATGAGGGCGGCGGCGGTGTGGGCGCGGTCGGTGGCGCCGCCTTGGTCGTCGACGCCGCCGTGAAGCCGGGCGCTGAGAAACACGAACATGGGCCGCATCTGCTTGCCTTTCCGGCGAAGGATGTACCGCATGACGGTGTCGAGGAGCGCGACGTCGGTGGTGACGGCTGCCCGGAATTTGGGCTTGAAAGCCGCCATGTCTCCCGACAGGAGGCTGGTCACACGTTGCAGGTCCGCCATAGTGACAAAGGTAGCGCCGGGCGAACCTGCAATGACGTTCGAAAGGGCACGGGCGACACGCCTCGGTTCGAGAGCGTATCTTCGTGGCATGCTGCGTTCCATGACAGGGTACGGCAAAGCCGAAGGCGCCGTCGGATCCCGGAAATACACCGTCGAAGTTCGTTCCCTGAACGGCAAGAACCTCGACCTCTCGGTGCGGATGCCATCCGTGCTCAAGGAAAAAGAAATGGACCTGCGCACGGAGCTTGGCGCGCGCATCGTGCGCGGGAAAAGCGACGTCGCCATCCACTTCGAAGCGGACGCAGCTGAGGCGCGCCACGAGTTGAACGGCCCGGCCATTCGCCAGTACGTGAAGGACTTGGAATCGCTCGCCGCAGAGACCGGGCAGCCAACCGGCAACTTGCTTGCCACGGCGGTTCGTTTTCCGGACGCCATGCAGACTTCCAAGGAGGCGTTTGACGAGGAGGCCTGGAAAGGAATCCATGCGTTGGTGCTGGAGGCGACCGACAACTTTGACGTCTTTCGTGACACCGAAGGGGCGTCGCTGGAGGCCGATTTCACAGCGAGACTCGCCACCATTGAAGTGCTTGAAGCGGGTTTGGATCCGCTCCTTGAAGCCCGAATCCAACGCGTCCGCGACCGCATCCGAACCAACCTCGAAGAGGTGGTCGATCGGGCCGCGCTCGACGAGGGACGGTTTGAGCAGGAGGTGCTTTACTACATCGAGAAGATGGACGTCAGCGAAGAGCGCACGCGACTCACCGCGCACATCGCGTACTTCCGCGAAATCATGGAAACGGGGGCGGGGCAAGGAAAGAAGCTGGGGTTTGTGGCTCAGGAAATGGGCCGCGAAATCAACACGCTCGGGAGCAAAGCCAACGACGCCGACCTCCAACGCATCGTCGTTCAGATGAAAGACGAGCTCGAGAAGATCAAGGAACAAGTCCTGAACGTCCTCTGACATGCCCGCCGGACCCAAACCCCAAGGAGACGGCCTCGCCATCATCTTTTCCGCTCCTTCCGGCGCGGGCAAGACCACCCTGGTTCGCCACCTCATGTCCAAGGCGGACCTGTCACTCGGCTTCAGCGTCAGCGCCACGACCCGCGCGCCCCGAGAAGGCGAACAAGACGGCGTGGACTACCACTTCCTGACTCCGGAGACCTTCGCGGCCAAGGTGAAAGCAGGCGAGTTTGTGGAGCACGAGGAAGTCTACGAAGGCCTGTCGTACGGCACGTTGTGCAGCGAGGTGGAGCGCTTGTGGCGCGACGGCCGCACTCCGCTTTTTGACGTGGACGTGGTCGGAGGCCAAACCCTCAAGTCCGTCTTCGGCGACAGCGCCCTGTCCATTTTCGTCATGCCCCCCTCGATGCACGCCCTCGAAGACCGGCTTCGCAACCGCGGGACGGAAGACGAGGCGGCCCTTGAGAAGCGCATCGCCAAGTCCCAGCACGAAATGGAAGCGGCTCCGGCATTCGATTTGCGGCTGGTGAACGACGATTTGGACTTGGCGAAGCAGGAGGCAGTAGACATGGTGGGCGATTTCCTTGAACGCTCCTTTCACTGATGCGACGCGTGGGCTTGTACTTGGGGTCCTTCAACCCCATTCACCTCGGACATTTGGTCATTGCCAACCACATGCTGAATCAGGCGGGGTTGGACGAGGTGTGGTTCGTGGTGACGCCAAGCAGCCCGCACAAGCAAGGTGTCTCGATGATCCCGGAAGAGCATCGGCTGCAAATGGCTCATTTGGCGTTGGTGGACCACCCGCATTTGAAGGCGTCGGCGGTGGAGTTTGACCTGCCTCGGCCCAATTACACGTCCGACACGCTGGCCCACCTCCGAGCTACTCATCCCGACCTCGAATTCAGCATCATCATGGGGCAGGACAACCTCGAGAATTTCCACACGTGGAAGGGCTACGAGGAATTGGCGGCGGCCCACCGCTTGCTGATCTACCCGCGTTTGTCGACCGGCTCGTCGGAACCCTCCGGCGAGGTCGCTCGTTGGTTGACGCATCCCAACGTTGTCCTGCACGAAGCGCCGGTCATCGCCATCAGCTCGACCTACGTCCGGGATGCCATCACCGCGGGCCACGACGTGCAGTACCTGTTGCCCGACGCCGTGGTGGCGTACATCGGGAACAACCACTTTTACGAAGAAGCGTAAGCCGTTACTGCCCGTTGTAGGTGTTCATCGCCCGCGCGAGTCCCGCGGTGGTGATGTTCAAGACCGCGTCGCCGGCCTTGGTCAAGCGCTCGTCCATGCGCTCTCTTTCCTCGCTGCTCCACTCGCCGAGCACGTAATCGACTTGCTGGCCTTTCCCAAACTCCGCCCCAATCCCAAACCGCAACCGCGGGTACACCGTCGACCCCAGCACCGCTTGGATGTCCTTGAGCCCGTTGTGCCCTCCGTCGCTTCCTTTGGCCCGGAGCCGCAAGGTCCCAAACGGCAAATTCAGGTCGTCTGTGATAATCACGACGCGCTCGAGCGGAATCTTCTCCGCGTCCATCCAATACCGCACGGCCTTGCCGCTCAGGTTCATAAACGTAGAGGGTTTGAGGAGCACGATTTGGCGCCCCTTAAAACGGACGGTGGACACCTCGCCCAGTCTGCCGGTGTCGAAAGATCCGGACAGACGTTGGGCGAGGGAGTCCACCACCTTGAACCCGATGTTGTGTCGGGTTTCCTCATATTCCGACCCAGGATTTCCGAGGCCTACCATGAGGTACTTCATGCAGCGAGGTGCTTATTCGTCTCCGCCGCCTTCGCCTTCTCCGCCTTCTCCGCCTTCTCCGCCTTCACCTTCGCCACCTTCTTCGTCTTCCAAGGCGGACTCAGCGGACATGGCCGCACGGGTGCGCTTGCAAGCAACGAGAAGAGCACTTTCGCTCAAGAGAATGTCGAGGCCGTCAACGTTCAAGTCCCGGACTCGGGCGTTGTCGCCAATCTCCAACGGCGAGATGTCGACCGTGATGCACTCGGGCAACTGGTCGGCGATGCCGCGAACGGGCACACGACGGTAGTTGAGTTCCAATCGTCCGCCGTTCATCACACCGATGGCTTGGCCGGTGGTGCGCAACGGAAGGTCGACCTTCACCGGCTTGCCTGGAAGGATCTCCAAGCAATCGATGTGCGTGACACGGTCGGTCACGGGATGGAATTGAATTTCCTGGATGATGCAGTCGACTTTTTTGCCGTCGATGTCCAACTCGATTTTGAAGACGTCTGGGTTGAAGACGAGCTTGTTGAGTTGAACTTCAGACACGCTGAAGTGTACTTGCTCTGCGCCGCCGTACAAGACCCCGGGGACCCGGTTGTCCGCGCGCAGCGCGTCGGCATCTTTTTTCCCTACGCTCTCACGTGAAGAGCCGCTCAATGATGCAGTTTTCATGGTAATTTATTGAAGAGTAAATTGAGTGCTGATGGATTCGTTGCGCATCAAGCAGTGAAGCGTTTGCGCAAACATGTCGTGCACAGGAAGCACGGTGATTTTGGACGAATCGACGTCCGTGCGCAACGGAATGGAGTCCGTCACGATGAGTTCTTTCAAGCTGCTCGCTGCGATGCGTTCGTACGCAGGACCGCTTAACACGGCGTGGGTGCAGACGGCACGGACGCTCAATGCGCCGTGTTCCATCATCAAATCGGCCGCCTTCGTCAGGGTGCCTGCCGTGTCGCACATGTCGTCGACGATGACAACGTTTTTGCCTTCCACCTCCCCAATCACCGTCATGTTTTCCACTTGGTTGGCCACCTTGCGCTGCTTGTAGCAAATGGCCATGTCCACACCGAGGTGCTTGGCGTAGGTGTTGGCGCGCTTGGTGCCCCCGGTGTCGGGTGTGGCGATGCAGAGGTTTTCTTTCGAGATGTGCGTCTCGATCCAAGGCAGGAAGAGGGTGGACCCAAACAAGTGGTCCACGGGCACCTCAAAGAACCCTTGAATCTGGTCGGCATGCAGGTCCATGGTGATGATCCGGTTCACGCCTGCCGCCATGAGCATGTTGGCCACGAGTTTGGCGCCGATGGCGACCCGTGGTTTGTCCTTGCGGTCCTGGCGGGCAAACCCGAAGTAAGGCATCACCGCCACGATGCGCTTGGCGCTGGCACGTTTGGCCGCGTCAATGAGCATCAACAATTCAAGCAGGTTGTCGGAGGGGGGAAACGTCGATTGGACGATGATGACCTCTTTGCCGCGCACCGTTTCCTCAATGCTCACCGTGAATTCTCCGTCCGAGAACTTCTGGGTGCGCACAGGAACCAAGGAGGTTCCGTAGGCCGAGGCCACGCGTTCCCCAAATTCTTGGGACGTGGAACCGGCGAGGATTTTGATCATGTCGGACATGGAGCGGCGCTTCGAGGCCGCAAAGATAGGCATTCTCAGTCGGTTGGCGCCACCAACTTAAAGCCCTTTCCGTGAACGTTCAAGATTTCGAGGCGGTCGTCTCCTTTGAGGTGCTTTCGGAGCTTGGCGATGTACACGTCCATGCTGCGTCCGTTGAAGTAGTTCGCGTCTCCCCAAATGTTGCGCAAAGCGTGGCTTCGTTCGAGCAACGCGTTCTTGTGCTTGCACAGCATGAAGAGCAATTCGTTCTCCTTTGTGGTCAGGCGATTTGACTCGCCGTTCAGGGTCAGCGACTGGGTCGTGTAGTCGTACGTGTAGAGGCCCACGGTGAATTCCGTCACTTCTTCGCCGGCCTCAGGAAGGGCGGCGGCACGGCGCAAAATGGCTTGGATGCGCAGCACGAGCTCCTCCATGCTGAAGGGTTTGGTCATGTAGTCGTCGGCGCCCACTTTGAAGCCCTCGAGCGTGTCGTCTTTCGTGGAGCGCGCGGTCAGGAACAAAATCGGGATGCTGCGGCTTTCGAGGCGAATTTCTTCGGCCACTTGGAAGCCGTCCTTGCGTGGCATCATCACGTCAAGCACGACGAAATCGTACGTGTCGCGGTGATAGGCCTTGAGTCCCTCGACGCCGTCTTGCGCCCAAGTCACTTCAAACCCTTTGGCCTTCAGGTAGTCGGAAAGCAAGCGACCCAAGCTGGGGTCGTCTTCGCAGAGGAGGATGCGGATGTCTTTCATGGTTCTTCTGTCTTGTCAGGTTGGCATTCAAACGGAAGCAACAGCTTCAATGTTGTTCCCTCGCCGACGCGGCTGGCGATGTGGACGGATCCGCCGTGGCGTTCGACCACGTTTTTCACGTAGCTCAGGCCCAGCCCAAATCCCTTCACGTCGTGGACGTTGCCGGTGGGGACACGAAAGAGCCTTTCAAAGACCTTGCCAAGATGTTCTTTGGCGATTCCCACACCGTTGTCCTGCACTTCGAGTGACACTCCGTCAGGGGTTTGGGCCGTGCGAATGACAAGATGCGGGTCGTCGCCTGAGTACTTCACGGCGTTGTCGATGAGGTTGAACAGCACGTTGGTCAAGTGGATGCGGTCAGCCACAAGGTTGGGGTTGCTCGCCTCCAAGGCCAAATCCACCTTCGCCCCCTGTTTGTGGAACTGCATCGCCATGTTCTGCACCACGCTCTTGACAAGGTCGTGCAGGTTGAGGGGCTGGACGTACAACCGCATGGCGCCGGACTCGGACAAGCTCGCGCGCAAGACGTTTTCGACCAACACCCCGAGGCGTTTGTTCTCTTCGCGAATCAACCCGAGGTAGTGCTTTCGCGCGTCCTCGTCGAAGGCCGGGTCGGACAGCGCCTCGCTCGCCAGGCCAATGCTGGAAATGGGCGTCTTGAGTTCGTGCGTCAGGTTGTTGACGAGGTCGCGTTGCAGGCGATCGAGCCGCTTCGTGCGCTGAATGGCGAACAGCGTGTACCCAAACCCGCCGGCAATGAGCAGCATCATCAGGACGCTCAGGGCGAAGGCGCCGAGCATTTGGCCGAGGAGGTACCGCCCGAGGTCCGGGAAATGCACCCGGAACTGGAGGGTACCGAGGGCGACGGAGTACCCTTGGGCGAGGAGCGTCTCGCTGAACGGCTCGGCCTCGTCGAGGAGGTACACGGGTTGCCCGTACCGGTCGAACGCACCGAAGACGGGCTTCGCTTCGATGCCCTGCTCTTTGAAGGCGAGCATGAGCAGGGAATCCATGGGCAGGGCCTCCATGCGGCGTACGATGCTTCGCTCCAACGGCGCGAGGTTGTCCGTGCGCAGCAGCTGCGGGTCTTCGTCCTGTTGGGGGTCGAGGTGGCTCGCCGAGAGCCAGGTGGCCACGAGCTGGAGGCTTTGTTCGACGCTTTGGTCGAAGACCTCCTTGCGCAGTTTGGCCGACGACTCAAGCCAGCTCACTTGAACCGCCACGATGACCAGCATCGCCGCCGTCATGGACCCCACAAGCACGGGGATGAGCCGACCTTTCATGAGACCAAAGATGGCGCGACTTGCATGATTTCCGCCTCAAGTGACCGCACAGGCAACCCAGGCGTCAACAAACATTCACAACCCGTTCACAAAGGATTGACACGGCAGGCCAAGTCCCGGGGCAGGTTTGCCTTGGATTCAGTTCTGAAGAAGCCCTTCGGGGCGGAACAGAAGCAGGAGCACCAGGTGAAAAATCGGGCGGGCGAACGCGCCTGCTCGCAGCAGATTCGGTGAAGAGACCTCTTCCCCAGAACGTCATCTTTCGGGGTGCCGTTTTTCTATGGCTTCCTCGGATTCTTGGGTATCTTCGTAGGCCCACTCTGCCCCATGATTCCCCAGGACACCGTAGACCAAATCATGAACGCCGCCGTCATCGAAGAGGTGGTGGGCGATTACGTGGAGCTGAAGAAATCGGGAAGTTCGTTGCGGGGATTGAGCCCGTTCACCAACGAAAAAACGCCTTCGTTTTACGTCTTGCCGGCCAAAGGCATCTTCAAGTGCTTTTCGAGCGGGAAGGGCGGGAGCGTAGTGACGTTCCTGATGGAACTGGAAAAGGCGAGCTACCCCGAGGCGCTGCGCATGTTGGCGCGCCGGTACAACATCGAGATCGAGGAAAAGGCGCCGACCCCGGAAGAGCTCGCGGCGGCGACGGCCAAGGAGAGTTTGGGCAACCTCGTGGCGTGGGCTTCGAAGTGGTTCACCGAACAGATGCGCACGACCGACGCGGGCAAGGCCATTGGCAGGAGCTATTTCGTCGAGCGCGGGTTTCGGGACGACGTGCTCGAAACGTTCCTGATTGGGTACAGCCCCGATTCGTGGGACGCCTTGGCTACGGCGGCGCAGGCGGCCGGCTACCCGGCCGAGAAGTTGGTCGAGGCCGGGCTGTGCAAACAACGGGACGACGGCTCGCTTTGGGACTTCTTCAAGGGCCGCGTCATGTTCCCGATTCGGGATGTGACGGGACGGGTCATCGGGTTTGGGGGACGCACCCTCACCACGGACAAGAAGGTGGCGAAGTACTTCAACTCGCCCGAGAGCGTCCTGTACAACAAGTCGAAGGTGCTGTACGGCATGCACCTCGCCAAGCCGGCCATCGTCAAGGAGGAGCGGTGCTTCCTGGTCGAGGGATACACGGACGTGATGGCCATGCACCAGGCCGGGGTCTCCAACGTGGTCGCGTCGAGCGGCACGGCCCTGACGACCGGCCAAATCCACTTGATCCGCAGGTTCACCAAGAACGTCACGGTCATTTTCGACGGCGACGCTGCGGGCATCCGGGCTTCATTGCGGGGGATCGACATGCTTCTTGCCGAGGGCATGGCCGTGAAAGTCGTGCTGCTGCCGGACGGAGACGACCCCGACACGTACGCGAAAAAGGTCGGCAGCGACGCCCTGAACCGGGCCATCCACGACGACGCCCAGGACTTCCTGCAATTCAAAACTCAACTTCTCGCCGACGAGGCGGGCACGGACCCCATCAAGCGCGCCGAGATGATTCGCTCCGTGGTGGAGTCCATCGCGGCGATTCCCGACGCCATTCAACGCTCGGTTTACTTGCAGTCGTCGGCTTCCCAGCTCGGATTGCAAGAGCAGGTTCTTGGCACCGAAGTGGCCAAGGTCTTGCATCAGCAATCCCTGGCTGCGTCGAAGCGGTCGGGAGGCCACCGCGGTTCTCAGCGCCCATCGGCGACGGGTTTTCAAGGAGGGTCGGGCGTCCCAGGCGACCCAGGCGCGTCTGGCGACCAGCACGCTCCGCCTCCGTCGGAGGAAGGTCGCGGCGGGACGGGTTCAGAGGGTGCCGCGCCCGCCCGCCCCGTGGGGTTGTCCGAACGCACGGTCGTGGAGAACGACCTGGTTCGGGCCTTGCTCGAATACGCCGCAGAGGTGGTTACGGTGCGGGTGGAGGCGGAGGAGGAAGGAGCCGAGCCGACCGACCTCGAAGTTCCTTTTGCTGAACTTGTGATCCACCGCCTCGAGGAGGAGCACATCGACATTCAGGAACCGATGAACCAGGCGGTCGTCAAGCGTTTTTCGGACGAACTCGACCACGAACGCATCTTGACGGCCGACCAGCTCGCCAACGACGCCGACGTGGGCGTCCAGCAAAAGGTGGCCGGGGCTTTGGTGCAGCAGCACGTGCTGAGTCCCAACTGGTCCCAGCGCCACAAGATTTATCCGGTGGTGGAGCGCGACCAGTTGATTACGTTGCTCGAAGATAGCCTGAGCCGGCTCCACCTTTTGGACTTGCGAAAAGCGAGCAAGGAGGTGGCGACGAAGTTGGAGCAGGGTGGTCTGAGCGTGGAGGACGAGCGAGACCTTTTGGCCCAAAAAGTTCAGCTCGACCGCGAGATTCAAACGACTTTGGCTCATTTTGGCACCGTCATTTTGCCGTAATCCCGTCAACTACTTCCTTTGAACGAACTCCTCAACCGGACTTTTCACCTCGGTCACCACAGCATCAGCGTGCTGGAGTTGCTCGAGGTGGCGGCAGTGATTCTTGTGGCGCGCGTCCTACTCGCCATGTTGAGACGCGGGTTGCGCCGGGCCAAACGCGTGTCAGCGATGGACGAGGGAAAGCGCTTCATCATTCGACGGTTGGTGGCTTCGGCGGTTTGGACGGTGACCGCGTTGATGGTGCTGTCCATTTTTGGGGTGGATTTGACGGCACTTTGGGCCGGTTCTGCCGCGCTCTTGGTGGGCGTGGGAATTGGGCTTCAAGGCTTTTTCAACGACGTGGTCAGCGGTTTTGTGCTGCTCTTTGAGGGCGGCGTGGCGGTGGGCAACGTGTTGGAAGTAGACGGGAAATTGGTGCGTGTCGAACGCATTGACTTGCGCTCCACGCGGGTGGTGACCGTGGCGGGAGAGCTCATTGTGCTGCCCAACGCCAAAGTGGCCGGCGAGGCCGTGACCAACCTCAGCCAGGGCGACCGGGCCATGCGCATCCGCGTCAACGTGGGGGTGGCGTACGGGAGTGACGTGGCGTTGGTAAGCCGAATTTTGGCCGAGGCGATGGCCGAGCAGCCAGAAGTGCTCAAGTCCCCCGAGCCGGTGGTGTTTTTCCAAGATTTCGCCGACTCTTCCTTGAATTTCAGCGTCATGGGTTGGCTTGACGATCCATGGGACCGCATGGCGATCCAAAGCCGGGTGCGCACGGCCATTGACGCCAAGTTCCGGGAAAACGGCGTCACCATCCCGTTCCCACAACGGGACCTCCACATCGTCGACCACCGAGCCGTTTCAGGCTGAGGCGCGACGAAATCCAGAAAGGCACGTATTTGTTCAGGACTCGCTTGGGCGAACAGCGCGAATGTGCATGTTGAGGGACGTCCTGCCTCGGAACGTGTTCTTGACCAAGGTGAACACCAAGTCCATTTCGGACATGCGCCTCACTTCTTCGAATCGGTCGCCCATGCCAAACCCAATGGCTTCGAAGCGGTTTTGTGGCGAATCGGCGGGATGCAGGATGAGCTTCAAGTGACGGCCTCGGTGCCCCACGGTTCGCGGTGGCAGAGCGGCTTTCAGACGGCTCGCCATGAAGACAGGAACTCCGTTTCCCGGCCCAAACGGCGCCAAGTTTTCCATCTGTTCGAACACTTCCGGCGTCATGGCCTCCAAATCGATTTCGAGGTGGTAACTGATGCTCGGCGCCGGAATTCGGCCGTTGACTTGGGACGCGATGCTCTTTTCAATGGCCGTCGTGAAGTCTTTCAATTGGTCGCTCCGCAACGTTAGTCCTGCCGCCATGGGGTGGCCGCCAAATTGCTCGAGGTACGACCGGCATTCCTCCAGCGCTTCGTGGATGTCCACGCCTTGAACGCTTCGTGCGCTGCCCATCATCAGTCCGTTCTCCTCGCTCAGCACAATCGTCGGGCGGTAGCGCGCTTCCACCAAGCGACTCGCTACGATTCCCAGCACTCCCCGATGCCAGCCTTCGCCGCACACCACGGTGCAGCACCGGCCTGCAGGCTGTTCCGCCATTTGGGCCAAAGCTTCTTCTGTCATCTCCTCGTCCAAATCGCGCCGGTCTTGGTTCATCGACTCCAGCTCGTACGCCAATTCGTAGGCGGTGTTGTCGTCGGAGGCCATGAGCAGTTCCACCGCTTTGAGGGCGTGTCCCACGCGTCCCGCCGCGTTGATGCGCGGCCCAAGGGTGAAGCTGATGTCGCGCACGGTGTTGGGCACGCGGTCGATGTTGGCCACGTGCAGCATGGCACGAATCCCCGGCCGCATTGTCTTTCGAAGCTTTCGCATGCCGTGGTGGGCCAAAATGCGGTTCTCCCCGGTGATGTCCACCAGGTCGGCCCCGATGCTTAGCGCGAGCAAGTCCAAATGGTCGTACACCGACGACATGGTCAGTCCGATGGTGTTGACGAGCGCGGTCAGAAGCTTGAACGCCACGCCCGCGCCCGACAATTCTTTGAAGGGGTATTCGCAGCCTTCTTGCTTGGGGTTCAGCAAGGCGTAGGTCACCGGCAACATGTCTGCAGGAAGGTGGTGGTCGCACACGATGGTGTCGATTCCCGCTTCAGCAGCCGCGGCCAAGGCGTCAAAATCTTTGGTGCCGCAGTCGAGGGTGATCAACAACGTGCACCCCGACACTTTGGCCCTCTCGACGCCTTTGGGAGAGACGCCGTAGCCTTCGCCGTAGCGCATGGGAACGTACGGCAGGACGGGAACTTGAAGGCCCTTGAAAAACGACGACACCATGGCCACGGAAGTCGTGCCATCCACGTCGTAATCGCCGTACACCATGATTCGCTCGTTGCGTTCGATCGCTTTCATGATCCGTGCCACGGCTTTGTCCATGTCCTTCATGAGGAAGGGGTCGTGGAGCTTTTCGCGGCTTGGATCCAAGAAGTCGTCGACTTCTTCCTTGTTGTTCATTCCCCTCTGAATCAGCAGCGAAGCAACCAACGGGCTTAACCCCGTGTCTTGTGACAAGCGACCCACATCTTGAAAATTGGGTGCTGTGGAAGGCTTCCATTCGAGGTTGTCCATGGTGTTGAGAGGGATGCGGGGTCCAGTTGTGTTCCAGTTGTATCTTTCGCCACGTCAAAATTACGCACATGACCTCTCACGGACTCTCCACTTCTTTTGTCAGCCGCTTTTTTGTGGCAATGCTCGCCGTCGGTTTGTCCGCGGCTTCGCTCACCAGCTGCCTCAACGACGACAACCTGATCGGGGAGAATTGCTACGACGAGATTCTCAACAACGGCGAAGAGCTCATCGATTGCGGTGGGCCGATTTGCGACCCCTGCGACCCGTGTGAGAACGAGCTTTGGGACCCTCTCGAAGGTGAACAGTGGGTGGATTGCGGCGGAAGTTGCGAGCCTTGTGCCACCAATTTCAACGGCCAATTGGACGAAGGTGAAACCGGCATCGACTGCGGTTGCGAAGGATGCCCTGCCTGCCCTGAATTGTGCGGTGACGGGTTGCTGAACGGCTACGAAACGGGTGTGGACTGCGGGGGCGTGGATTGCGACCCTTGCCCCACGTGCGACGACGGCGAATTGAACGGCAACGAAACCGGCATCGACTGCGGCGGCCCTGACTGCGACCCTTGTGAGTGCTTGTGCGACTGCACCAACGGAATCCAAGATGGCCTCGAGGACTACATCGACTGCGGCGGCCCCAACTGCGAACCTTGCGCGGCGGAAATCCAGTGGACTTCTGCGGGCGTCCAGTACTTCGGGGACGCGACGGCTTCAGCAGAATTGGTTGGTGGCAACCTCCAAATCCAGGGCGTCAGTTTGGCAGGCGCGCAGGTCGGATTTGTGATTGCAGAGCCCGCGGACGGTTGGTACAACGGCCATGTGGTGGCGCTCAATGCCGCTGCGATTCCCCAAGCGGCCGCCTACACAAGCACGTTGGGAACCAACTACACGACTCTGTTTGGGGGGAACACCACGTTTGCCATCAACTACATCGACCCCGTATCGGGCGGGTACGTGGTGGGAACCTTTGCAGGGTCCTTGTTGGACGCCACAGGCGCAGCAGCCACGTTGAGCGGAGGCACCTACGCCCTGCCCATCAACTGACCGGGCTGAGAGATCTCGGCTGACAAATCGGTGTGGATAAGGCGCGCCCCTGGCCTGCTTTCAACCGAAGGATTGGCATGAACTTCGCTGTTGCGTGTTGCGCAACTAGAGAATTCCTGCCATGACATTTCCTTCCCTTTCCCGGTGCCGAGTTGGGCACGTGACGACGATGACGCTTCTCGCTGCGATTTTGGCGTTGCCTGGATGCGTGACGACGCAGCAGTACGAGGCGCTTCAAACTCAGCTCGACGAAGCGGAAAAGGAGAATTCCGAATTGCGTTTGGCCCGACAAGATGCCCAAATCAGCAGCCGCGAACTCGAAGGAAAGGTGGCGCGGCTTACCGCGGAGAGCGAAGCTTTGGCGGCAGATGCAAACCAGCTCGGTTCGGAGGCGAAACGCTTGCGCGAAGAGGTGGACCGGCTGACCGAGCTGAACGAGGCCCTCACGGACCAGAGCTCCGGCCGACTCAGCGACATCGCGGAAGAAAACCGGCAGTTGCTCGAGGACGTGATGAAGATCCGCGAGGAACTTCAAAGCCGCGAAGACCGCCTCAACCGCCTAGAACGCGACCTCAACGAAAAGTCCGCTCAACTCGAGGCTCGGAGCAAGCGGGTTCAGGAGTTGGAATCGCTCTTGGAAGCGCGGGAACGAGCGGCCGAGGCGTTGCGAGCCCGGTTGGCGGAGGCGCTTCTCGGATTCCAAGGCAAGGGTCTGAACGTGGAACAGCGCAACGGCAAGGTCTACGTGAGCATGGAGGCGAAGCTGTTGTTTCCTTCAGGAAGCGCCACGGTCGACCCAGGAGGACGCGAAGCCTTGCAGGGGCTGGCCGGCGTCATTGCCGAGCAGCGTGACCTCGAGATCGTGGTTGAAGGCCACACCGACACCGACCAACTTCGAAGCACGTCCATTCCGCGCAACAACTGGGAGCTCAGCGTCCTGCGCGCGACGGCCGTCGTCAACATTCTGTTGGAGAACGCTGGCGTGGACCCGTCCATGTTGGCGGCTTCAGGCCGAAGCGAATACCACCCCGTGGACGCGTCGAACAAGGCCAAAAACCGGCGAATTGAGGTCATCCTTGCGCCCAACCTCGACAGCCTGTACGAGCTGATCTCCGAGTGACGCAACCCCGGTCGACCGGCACGCAATTGTCGCGCAACAAAAAAGCCGCCTCAGAGGGCGGCTTTTTTGTTTTCGTTGGTTGCCCCACCAGGACTCGAACCTGGAAAAACGGAACCAAAATCCGGTGTGTTACCATTACACCATGGGGCAATTGCGCAAAGGCGGTGCGAAGATAAACAACGCAAGGTAACTTCGTCCACCATGGAGGTACGGAATTTTGTCGACGGCGCGCTCGAAACGACCGCATCAGTCTTGGAAAATGTGGCCCCCGGTTCGGGCGAAGTTTATGGCACTTTGCCCCGTTCGGGTGCGGCTGAGGTGGACCGCGCGATGGCCGCAGCCAAGCGTGCTTTTCCGTCGTGGTCGTCTACCCCGGCGGCGGAGCGAGCAGCGTGCTTGGACCGGTTGGCGGACGCCGTGAGAGACCACGCCGCGATGTTGGCCGAGGCCGAGGCCCGCGACAACGGCAAGCCGGTCTCGCTCGCGGCCCACGTCGACATTCCGCGGGCGGAAAAGAACCTGCGCTTCTACGCGACAGGCATCCAGCATTTCGCCAGCCAGAGTCACGCGATGGAAGGCGAAGCCATCAACTACACCCTTCGCAAGCCGCTGGGCGTGGTGGCGTGCATCAGCCCGTGGAATTTGCCGCTCTACCTCTTTACGTGGAAGGTGGCTCCGGCACTCGCTGCCGGCAATTGTGTGGTGGCCAAACCCTCGGAACTCACCCCCGTCACGGCCTACCTCTTGAGCACGTGGATTTCTCAAGCGGGTTTCCCTCCGGGCGTGTTCAACGTGCTGCACGGACTCGGACCGGAGGTGGGCGAGGCGATGGTGACCCACCCCGACATCGCTGCGGTGTCGTTTACGGGCGGCACAGTGACGGGGGCGCGCATTGCGGGCCATGTGGCGCCCAAATTCAAAAAGATGAGCCTTGAGCTCGGAGGCAAGAACCCCGCCGTGATTTTCGCCGACGCCGACTTCGACGAGGCGCTGCGCACCACGCTCCGGAGTTCCTTCGCGAACCAAGGTCAGATTTGCCTGTGCGGATCCCGCATCTTGATTGAGCGGCCGATCTACGAGAAGTTCCGGGACGCGCTCGTGGCCAAGGCTTCGAAGATGGAGGCGGGCGACCCGCTTCACCCGGCCACCAAAATGGGGGCGGTGGTGTCGGAAGACCACATGAACAAGATTCTGGGCTACATCGAGCTCGCCCGCGAAGAAGGGGGCAGGGTGTTGTGCGGCGGCCAGCGCGTCCATCCCAACGGCGTCCCAAAAGGCTTTTACGTTGCACCCACCGTCATCGAAGGCCTCGGCCCCGAATGCCGCACCAATCAGGAGGAAATTTTTGGTCCGGTCGTCACTTTGCAGCCCTTTGACACGGAAGACGAAGCCTTAGCCCTGGCCAACAACACCGCCTACGGCCTCGCCGCCACGCTCTGGACAAGCGACCTCAAGCGGGCGCACCGCGTGGCGTCGCACATTGAGTCCGGCATTGTTTGGGTGAACACGTGGCTGCTTCGCGACTTGCGCACGCCTTTTGGAGGCGTCAAAGCCTCCGGCGTGGGGCGGGAAGGGGGGTTCGAAGCCTTGGAATTCTTCACCGAACCCCAAAACATCTGCATCAAGCTCTGAGCCTCAGCACTTGCTGAATCTTCTCCGGCCTGCGCCAGAAATCAATTGCCTCCCAGGGCGTCGATGGCGGCCTGCATGGCCGACAACTGCGAATTCAAGGTGTCAACTTGGGCTTGCAAGCCTGCGATCAACAGCACGAGGTCTTGGCCGCTTGCGATGACTTTGCCCGAGGCGGTGATGTTGCCGAGGTTGTCCACTTGGAACGCGTCGCTCCGGTTGTCCATGTCGGCGCCGTTTCCGACGGCGAACAGCACGCCTGTTTGGCCTTCCAAATTCCATTGCCCCACGACGGTGCCATTTTCCTGGTCCGCCACCACGTTGTAGCCCACGGCTGCGGAACTGGATGCCGTTGCGGTCGAACCGCGGCCAGAGGCGTGGCTGTAGAGGCCAGACGCCACGGTTTGGTACCCTTCCGCGTGGGCGGCAAACCCACTTGACAAGGTTTGGAAGCCTTCGCTGTGTGCCGCGTCGGCGGTGGCCGAGGTGCCCTCTCCTTCGGCGTGAGCGCAGGTTGCAGATGCGGTGGTGTTTCGGTTTTCAGCGTGGCTGTAGAGGCCGTTCGCAGTGCTCTGGTAGCCTTCAGCGTGTGCCGCGGTGTTGCTGGCTTCCGTCCGGTAGCCTTCGGAGTGGCTGTAATTGCTTAGGGCGTCGGTTTGGTAGCCTTCCGCGTGTGCGGCGACCCCGCTTGCCTGCGACCCAAACCCCTGGGCGTGCGCAGCGGTAGAAATCGCGCTTGACCCTTCGCCGATGGCACTTGAGCACACCCCTGTCGCGACGCTGTTTTGGTTGCTCGCAAAGCTGTACGCTCCGGAGGCGGTGGTGTTCCGGCCTTGGGCTTGGGAGTACGTTCCGCTCGCCGTGGTGCCAAATCCCTGAGCCAAGGTTTGGGTGATGTTCAGCGAACCGTTGACTTGACCGCGCGGCCCGACTTCTCCAGCAGGAATGACGTCTTCGTACGTGCTTACGCTGAGGACGACGCGCGCGCTGTCCACGGTCGACACCCCGGTTCCTCCTCCCTCAACGGGCAGGACGCCACTCGGCAAAAACGACCCTCCGAAAAAGGTCAAGAACGTGATCAAGTCTCCGGTTTCGATGCTTTCGTTTCCGTTGGCGTCCGGGTTGTACGGGAATCCGGGCTCGGACTGCGACCACGTTGCATTAACCGTACTCAGAGTCAAGATGATCGTCGCGGCCAGGGCGGGGATTCGGGAGAAAGAGGTCCAGTTCATGACATCCAAGATACGACCGAGCAAAAAAAGAAGGCCGTCCCTCGGGACGGCCTTCCAAATTCAATGCGCAAGCTCAGTGGGAGGGTTACTCAATAACAAGAAGTTTTTTCGTCGTCACGAACTCCTTCGCATTGATTCGGATCTGATACATGCCAGATTCCAATCCCTGAGCGTTAATGTTGAGGGTGGTACTATAGTCAGCCATGATTTGGCCTTGGTAGATCATTTCCACCAAACCACCACTCATGTCGTACATAGCCACAGTTGCGACTACGTCTTGCTCTGCCTCCAACACGAGCGTTGTTTGCCCGTTGGTTGGGTTCGGGTGCAAGGTGACAATTTGGATGAGATCCTTCGGCGTCACCAAACCAGAGTCTTCACCTTCTTGAATTCCACCTTCGTCAAGAGGATTCATCAAGCTGCTATTGCCAGCAATGGTGTAGCTAAACTCGTTGCTGTTTCCAGCGCAGTCTTCGACGCAGTAGGTCAAAGTTGTGCTCCAATCTTGCATGAAGTCGAGGTCTCCAAAGAGGTCACCTGAACCCATAACAGTCATTGGGGTTTCGCCGTTGATCTGGATCTGACCAGAGTAGTAGAACCAACCGCTGAAGCCGAAGTTTTCGTTTTTGTTGTTGGCTCCTTCGCCGAACTGGAAGCCGAAGTACTTGTTCATTGGCTGGTGCGTCAGCATGAGGCTCGTCCCCGCGAGGGAACCGCCACCGGTGATTGTACCTGAAGTCAACGTCGTGTACTTCCACTCCAAGTGGTTGCCCAAACCGCAGTCAGACTTGTAGCTCTCCAGCCCAGGGGTGTCGAGCCACTCCTCCCACGTCAGCAGCGATTCGAAGTTGGCATCTACTGTCAGCGTAGCTGAAGCGTCGTCCACCATGGTCGCTGTCATGGACACGTGCACAGAACCGTCAGCGTTCAACGTGGCCGTACCCTCGTCCGTCGTGTAGTATTCACCTCCGAGGAAGTTGAACATGCGTATGCCGTGAGCAACGGGGTTGTTGTCGCAGGTTTGGCCGTCGGCCATCACTTCTGGGGTGGCGATGGAGCCCGACGTGGTTTCACCACCCGTCAAGAACGGGTTGTTAATGCCAGTTGCGTTCACATCCACCAAGTAAGCGAGGCCTTCCTCCAATCCGAGGACGTCCATCAACATGGCGTTGGCTTCTGACGTGGCTGCGGAGTCGCAAGACTCGGGCTCTTGGCAGTTGTCCGTCGCCGTTGGGCTCACCAAGCCAGGCAAGGTCAACGAACCGTAATAGTCGTCGTACGACACACTCACCGTTTCACCGTTCATCAAGCCACCCACGTTCAAGAACGTTGGTGCCGTGGTGTCTTCCACTTCAATCATTTGGGTGTGTGACGTGGCATTGCCGCACTCGTCTTCCACACTCCAAACACGCGTGATTGTGTACGTTTGAGGGCACTCACCGTCTTCGATGGTTTCCTCGAACATGACTTCCACGTCAGAACAGTTGTCCATTGCAGACAAGACCGCAGCTTCAGGGACGTTGTCGCATTCCACTGTGTCATCCGCAGGCAACGCTTCGTTGAAGGCTGGAGCTTGGGTGTCTTGGATGGCGATGACTTGCGCCGCCGTCGTTGCATTGCCGCATGCGTCGGTGGCCGTGAACGTGCGAGTCACTTCGTACGTGTTGGCACACGTCCAAGTTGTGTCCGCAACGAGTTCAATCGTCACATCTCCACAGTTGTCAGTAGCAGAAGCGTCGTCGAGCGGGTGCTCGTCGCTGCATTCAGCGGTGTAGTCTGCAGGAATGGTCAACTCAGGCGCCGTGGTGTCTTCTACCGTCAACACTTGCGTGTGCGATGTGGTGTTGCCGCAATCGTCTGAAACCGTCCACAAGCGAGTGATGGTGTACGCGTTCGGGCACTCACCTTCTTCCATACTTTCCGTAAAGATCACGTTCACATCTTGGCAGTTGTCCACCGCCGTCAACGATTCCGCAGCAGGAATGGCGTCACATTCCACCGTGGCGTCGGCAGGAAGCTCCTCCACAATTGTAGGAGCGGTCGTGTCTTGGATCGTGATTGTTTGCGTGGCCGTAGAGGTGTTTCCGCATTCATCCGTTGCCGTGAACTGACGCGTGACCACGTAAGACTGAGCGCAGTCGCCAGCCAAGGTGTCGGTCACCAATTCAAGAGTCACTTCACCGCAGTTGTCGTAGGCGTACGCGTCGCCGAGCGGATGCTCGTCGCTGCACTCAGCCGTGAAGTCTTCGGGGATGGTCAACTCAGGCGCCGTCGTGTCCTGAACCGTAATGGTCTGCTGGGCCACGGTTGCGTTGTCGCAGTTGTCTTCCGCGGTAAACGTGCGGACAATCGTGAAGGATTGTGGGCAATCGCCTGCAATCGTGTCACGTTGTTCCGTGATCGTCGCTCCAGAACAGTTGTCTGTGGCTTCCGCCGCATCGAACACGAGCATTTCGTCGCACTCGGCGGTGTAATCCGCAGGAACCAAGGTGAATTCAGGAGCGATCGAATCAATCAAGCTGATGTACTGCTCCATCGTGCTTACGTTGCCGCACTCGTCGATTGCGGTATACTCGCGGCGGTAAGTACCGACAGGAATGGCGCAACCTCCGCTGATGGGCGAATCTTCCCAAGTCAAGGTGAATTCTCCACACTCATCAGAAGCTGAAGCGTAAGCATCGTCCTCGCTGTACGAGTCGCAAGACACGTCGATGTCCGTCAAGCCGTCGATGGCTGGTGCCGTCGTGTCTTGGATCGTGAACGTCGCCGTCGTGCTGTTGCTGTTGCCGCACTCGTCCATCACGGTGAAGGTCACCGTAGCAGAACCGGTAGCTGCGCAACCGACACTCAAGCTGTCGAAATCGTTGCTCCACGAAATGTTGTTGCAGTTGTCTTCCGCAGTTGCTCCACCGTGTGAAGCCAACCACTCAGCCAACGCAGCTTCATTTCCAGCACCGTCGCACTCTACCGTCAAGTCAGAGGCATCCTCCAAGGCAGGAGCCGTGGTGTCCTGAATTGTGATGATTTGAGATGCCGTCGTGGAGTGGCCGCAGTCGTCCATGGCCACAAATGTGCGAACCACCGTGTAGTTGCTGACGCAAGAACCCGCCGTGGTGTCCGCCGTCATTTCGATGGTGACGTTGCCACAGTTGTCGCTGGCCATAGCCTCTTCGAGCGGGTGCTCGTCGCTGCATTCAGCCGTGTAGTCTGCAGGCAGGTAGGTGAATTCAGGAGCCGTCGTGTCTTCGATCGTGATGGTTTGGGCAGCCGTCGTGGCATTGCCGCAAGCATCCGTCGCCGTAAACGTGCGCGTTACCACGTAATCTCCAGCGCAAGCGCCAAAGGCCGTGTCCGCCACCAACGTGATGCTCACGTCACCGCAGTTGTCCGTCGCAGAAGCGTCGTCGAGCGGATGCTCGTCGCTGCATTCGGCGGTGTAGTCTGCAGGGATGGTCAACTGAGGTGCCGTTTCATCGTTCACTGTCACCGTTTGAGATGCAGAGGCTTCGTTGTCGCAGTTGTCTGTAGCCGTCCAAGTGCGAATCAACGTGTACGAGTTGGGGCAATCGCTAGGAATGACTTCCTCGACCAACACCACCACCACGTTTTCGTCGGTCAAGTCAGAAACGACAGGCGCTTCATACGTGACTTCAGAAGCGCATGACACTTCGTAGTCTGCAGGAACGGAGTCAAAAACGGGGTCGAGGTCGTCTTCGAGCGTGATGATGATCTCGGCCATGGACATGTTGCCACAGTTGTCGATGATGGTCAGTACACGCAAGTACGAAGCCGTTTCACCGAAGAAGTTCGGGTGAGGCTGGTTGGCGCATCCACCTGACAATGGCAAGTCCATCACCAAGCAGGTGTCCAAACCGCTGCAGTCATCCACGTACCACACAGGATCGTCCCCCGTGCCGTCGATCAATTCCCAGCACTCGTCGGGTGGGTACAAGCCCTCCACGTCGTACTCGTGCGCAGGAATGGTCACTTCCATAGGTCCAACGTAGCTCGGAGCCACGTCGTCAATGACGTTGATTGTCTGAATCAACTGGCTCGAGTTGCCGCAAACGTCCGTAAAGGTGTAGGTGCGCTCCACTTGAACGCAGCCGTCGGTTCTCACAGAACCGTCTTCGTTGAGGGTGATGATTTCATCCTCATTGACGTCAAACTCGATGGTAACGTCGCCTTCACAGTTGTCAGTGGCACTCACGTCACCAAAGATTTGATCAGGGTTCTCGTTGTAGTCGGCGCAAGACACGTCAGCCATTGATGCGTAGCCCACAGGAGCTTCGTCGTCACCAACCGTGATGATTTGTGTGTGTGAGATGGCGTTTCCGCATGCATCAGAAGTGCTCCACGTGCGCGTCACAGTGTAACGGTTGGGGCACGTTTGGTCGCTGATTTCTTCCGTGAACTCCACCTCCAAGGCGTTGTCGCAATTGTCCGAAGCGGTCAACACAGCGGCTTCAGGCTCTTCGCAAGTCACCTCCATGTCGGCAGGGAGGGTCTCGTTCCAAACAGGGTCGCTGTCGTCCGTGAATGTCAACACTTGAACGTGTTGCGTCGTGTTTCCACAGTGATCAGTTACGCTCCATGTGCGCTCAATCTGGTACGAACCAACGCCTTCTTCGCACAACCAGATTTGGTCCGACTCAGCAGAAGTGATTTCCAAATCTTGGTCGAGGCACAAATCGCAGTTGTCAGAAGCGGTCGGGTAACCACCCGTTGCTTCGATTGCTTGGTTGGCCGCGCATGAACCGTCGAGCGAGATGGTCAAGTCAGCAGGGATCGACGTGAACTCAGGCGCCACGTTGTCGTAAATCGGAACGTACTGATCCGCGTAAGACATGTTCCCGCAATCGTCGATGGCCACCCACTGTCGGTACCACACACCGATGCAGCCTCCGCTCATCAAAATGGCGTTCACTTGGATATCCAGGTCGGCATCGCCAGAATCAAACACCCCTCCCGTGTTCAACAGGTACTCGGGGTTGTTCATCAAATCGAGGGTAGCCTCTTCACATGGAAGTGGGTCAAGCGTTTCGCTTGGGTTCGCCCAAACAGGAGTTTGCGTGTCGATGAGGACAATCTGCTGCTCTGCTGTAGCGCTGTTTCCGCAATCGTCCGTCACTGTATAGGTACGATCAAAAACGGAACCACTTGGGATGTCAAGGCAAGTCGTCTCTTCAGACGGAGCGTCCGTCCATTCAACGCTAACCATTCCCGACCACACGAATGAGCAGTCGTCGTTCACAGAGAATTGTGCTTGGTCGCCTCCAAGGATTTGACCGATTTGATCGGCCATCACCATCATGCCATCGTTTCCGACGTAGGTGTCGAATTCGATTTCAAGGATGTTCGAAGCCCAAATCTCAGGAGCCGTGGTATCCGTGATGTTGATGGGGTACTCAAGCGTCGAAGAATTGCCACAGTTATCCGTTGCTGTTATAGTTCTCTTAATGACATAGCATGATCCCTCGCCTTGCACGGCAGCATCATCAACCCACGACACCTCCACTGGAGAGTTCATGTTGTCATATGCCGTGGACCAATTGGAATTGTAGATTGAAGACCAAACGCCATCTCCGTCCACACTCCAAGTACGCAATGCGCAGTCTTCAATGACCAATGGGTAAAGTTGATCAGAACTGTAGTCACCGCAGTCTACGAAAATTTCATTCGCAAGAATTACTGGTGCTTCGTCATCCTGTATGTGAACTACTTGGTCAAATGAACTCACGTTTCCACAGGCATCTTGCGCATAGTAAGTACGTGACAGGCTTCCAGGGTTGCTGCAGGCGCCACTTTGTAGGCTTTGCTCGAACCACACGTCGTCAATGCCTGAGCAATCGTCAGCTTCGTAGACCATGACATTAAGATCTTCACAAGAAATTGTAGTCTCGTACGGAGTGCCGCTGAAGTCGGGTCCTTGTGTGTCTTGAACCTCGATTGTTTGCGAATGAACGCGGGTATTTCCACTTCCATCAGTGGCGGTCCAACCGCGGAAAATCACAAATTGTCCGGGGCAGCTTCCGTAGGCAACTTCTTCGATGAATTCGACAGAACCACAAGGGTTAGAAGGCTCGTTACATCCGTCATAAATGGGGTCCCATTGGGCACAATTGTCAGATGTAATGAGGCAAGGTACCGCAATACTCCAATTGCAGTCGGCATCATGGATGTCACTCCATTCAACGACATAAGATTCTGGCGCATTGTGGAAGATAGGGGCTTCGGTGTCATTGACAGACCAGGTTTGGGTAACGTACTGCGATTGACCTTGCTCGAAGTCAATCATGGCATACGTCAATTCAACGAATTCACCACCACAATCAGTGTCAAACAAAACTGGATCACTGAGGTCGGCGATGACATCACCAGAAAAACCGATGACTGATTGACCATTCAAGACACCCTGCCATCCAAACCAACCTCCAAATCCGTATTCGCAGTTGTGATTGTTGCCACCGTCTCCAAGTTGGAATCGCTTGTTTTCGGAGGCCGGCATGTGAGTCAGGTAGAGTTCACCGGCCATGGAACCTGTGCCGACCAACTTCGAAATGTTGTTGCGAAGGGTGTAAACGGTCAATGCTTCAGGATCAATGTCACAATCCCATGAAGTCAACAAACCAGCACCAATGTTGTCTGACATCCATGCCGCGGCGTTTTCTTCCATGTTGAAGTACAACTCGACATCGAATGAAATCGAGGGATCCTGATCATTGAATACCTCCCCGGTCAGCACTGCCGTACCTGTTGCCCCGAAACGGGTTAGTTGAAGAGGAGTTTCACCTTCGACGAAGTAGTCTGACGCACATGCCGTTTGCGCACTCAGGCCATAGATGCGAATGGCACCATCAGGGCCAGGGCCCATGGCCGTAGTCACCTCGTGAGTCAAGTATCCCGCATCAGCGGCGGAGTTGAAGTTGCAGAGCACGGTTGAATTGGAACACGTGTCGAGTGCCATAATTGATGGGTCACACCCAGTTGGCAAGTCTTCTGCACACTCTACCGTCTCGTCAACAAGACTGTCGAAAAATTCCGTAGAACACCACACGTCCACAGGGTTGGAAAGTGAAATGCAGCAGTCTTCTTCGAGAGAGGTTTGAGAAGCAAGGCCGAATGCATCCAAGGCAATCGAAATCACGCCACATTCCAAATCGAAGAAAGTGAGCTGAGCTTCACAAGCACATTCATTAATGCCCCACGTTCCGACGACTACCGATCCAATGTCGGTAGATGCTGAGAGGTTCCCTCCGGCTTGCAAGACTAACTCAAAGGAATCGTCAATCCCTGGCGCCAAAATGTTGGAGCCGCATGAAGAGGTGGCAATAAGTTCCAGCTCGTTAAACTCAGAAGCGTCGAGAGAGCAGAAAGAAGATCCATTGCAGACATCACAATCGTCGTAGAACCCTACGCAATCATCCTCGTCATCACAAATACCATCTCCGTCTTCGTCAGCAACGCACGAACACGTTGAGCTATCCCCGTTGCAGACCCCGCAGCTGTCCAATACTCCGACGCAATCGTCAGCTGAGTCGCAAATACCATCTCCATCCTCGTCAGCTACACATGTTCCTCCGCAGTTCCCAATGGCGTCTACTTGGTTACCGTTGCAGTCGCAATCTCCCTCATCCACATTCGCACAACCGCACTCGTAAATGGCACCAGGGCCGTTGCAGATGCCACACGCATCCAACGCTCCAATGCAATCATCCTCATCATCGCAAATGCCGTCGTTGTCAATGTCGGCAGCACAATCGCCACCACATTCGCCAAGGGCATCTTCTTGGTTGCCCAGGCAATCGCAATCTCCCTCAGGCAGCTCGGTACAGCCGCAATCATAAACTGCCCCTTGACCATTGCAAATGCCGCAAATGTCCAACGTTCCCACGCAATCGTCTTCGTCATCACAAATGCCGTCGGCATCGATGTCTTCTTCGCAAGTTCCTCCGCATACACCTAAGGCGTCTACTTGGTTTCCATCGCAATCGCAAGCACCTTCAGCGATGCCATTGCCGCCGCACACGCCACATTCGTCGAGAATGTTTCCATCGCAATCGCAAGCACCTTCAGCGATGCCATTGCCGCCGCACACGCCACATTCGTCGAGAATGTTTCCATCGCAATCGCAAGCACCTTCAGGTTGATCGTTGCATCCGCACTCGTAGATGGCACCAGGACCGTTGCAAATTCCGCAAGCGTCAAGCTCGCCGACGCAATCGTCCTCGTCGTCACAAATGCCGTCCGCGTCTGCGTCCGCAGCGCAATCGCCACCGCACACGCCCAACGCGTCTTCCGTAGCAGAACCGCCGCACTCACCGGTGCAGTCCACGCCCAAAATGCACTCGCCGTCGCAGTTGAATCCTTCGGCAGCGAATTCGCATGAGCCGTCGTCTTCCGTAGCCGCTTCGTCGTAGTTGCATGCAGAAGCATCCGTGCAACCGGGGGTTGCAAGGAGGCAAGATCCGTCGTCGTACAACGCCTCAGGATCGTAGTTGCCAGCCGTTTCGTCCGTGCAGCCGCCGCACTCGTCTCCGACGCAGATGGGCAACAAGGCACGGAATTCTTGGTTTTGACTAGCCTCTTGGAAAACCTGAACTTGAATTTGACCGCTCATTGCTCCGTCCGTAGTGAACTGGGCAACGAGCACCTTCAAATCCTCACCGCCAAAAGCCACGTGGTTTCCGACCGCCTCGGCGCCTGGGAAAGGCGTGTACCATGCGCCACCTGTGGCGTCATCCACCACGATGTTCATGCCAGGAAGTGGACCTGTAAATTCTGCGCTCGCGTCAATGCTTCCCCAAATGGTAGAAGGTTGTTGAGCAGCAGGGGTGGTGGCATCTTCAGCACCGATGGTGAGGAAGCTGTCGAAGGCCATGTCCGGGAATACGGCGATAAATGCTGGGTTCAATCCAGACGCGCTCCAACTCGTGTTGAAAGCGTTGTTGTACCAAGAACCTGAGGATGACGTGAACACCAAAGAGTTCTCCGCGTCCCCGGAACAAGAGGACACATAGTCGTTCTCGTCCTGCACATTCATGTAGAGACGGTAGGTGGTCATACCGTCGAGATCTCCCCCCGAGTGGGAGGTAACAGTTTCGAGGCTCAGCCAGTACCCGATCGGGGCTTCGGTGCTGTAGCCTGTTGAAGACAGCGGGTTGAGCTGAGCCCAGCCGAGGCTAAAGCTGCAACACAGTGCCATTGCCAAAGAGACAATGTTTTTCATGGCAAAAGTGGATTTGAAAAGGATGTAGATAGAATTGTATTCGTAGGCAAGGCGACCCTCAGCGGCGCACCGCGAGGTCGTGTTGGTTTGGTTCAAACGCCCGTAGGGTCTGGTTTTGAGGTTCATCATAGACGATTTTGTTCTCGACGTGACACAAAGCCACAGACGCCCAAATATAGTACATAATAACCGTTAGACAAACATAATATGACATTCGTCGAGCGATTATGTAAGTTGCTAGGGTTTTTCTGAGGGTTCGCCTATTTGGGCGTTGGGCGACATTCTAAATAGCTGAATGTCACAATCATGGTGGCAAAAAGCCCGCTTCGGTGGCGGGCTTTTGATTCACAAGAACCTTGCAGATGCGTGAATTATCACCGTGAATTACATCACGACGTTCACGATTCGGCCGGGCACGACGATGACCTTGCGGATGTCTTTGCCCGCGAGCTGGGCGTCCGTTCTGTCGTCGCTACGCACGGCATTTTCAATGTCCTGAGCAGAAAGGGACGCGGCAAGCGCGAGTTGAAAGCGGACCTTTCCATTGAAGGAGATGGGGTAGGTGATTTGGTCTTCGACGAGGAAGGATTTGTTCGCCTCCGGCCAGACCGCGTCCAACACCGACCCTGTTCCGGCGGCAGCGACCCACAGTTCCTCGGCGAGGTGCGGCGCGTAGGGGCTGACAAGGACGGCCAACGGCTGCAACGCGTCGGGGCCGAGAGGCTTGTTCAGGGCGGTTAGGTCGTTGACGGCAATCATCAAGGCGCTCACCACCGTGTTGAAGGCGTGGCGGTCGAGGTCGTCCGTGACCTTGGCAATCGCCTTGTGGACGACGCGAAGGGCCTCTTCGGAAGAGGATTCTGGCAAGCCTGATTCGGCAGCCTGGCTGTAAAGGCGCTGGGTCTTGCGTAAGAAGTTGTGGACGCCGCTGATGCCTTGGGTGTCCCAGGGCTTGTGCTGGGTCAGGGGGCCGAGGAACATCTCGTAGCAGCGAAGGGTGTCGGCGCCGTAACGCTCGACGAGGTCGTCGGGGGTTTGGACGTTGTACTTCGACTTGGACATCTTCTCAACTTCGTGGCCGCAGAGGTAGGTGCCGTCGTCGTCGAGGAGGAATTGGGCGTTTGCGAATTCAGGACGCCACGCGCGGAAGTCGTCGAGGTTGAGTTTGTCGTTCTCGACGAGGTTGATGTCCACGTGCAGACGTTGGGTCGGGTGCTCCTTGCGCTTGTTGGCCGTCACAAAGGTGTTCGTGCCTTGAATGCGGTAGACGAAGTTGGAGCGGCCCAGAATCATGCCTTGGTTGATCATGAACTTGAAGGGCTCGTCGAATCCAATGTGTCCGAGGTCGCAGAGGAACTTGGTCCAAAACCGAGAGTACAGCAAGTGCCCCGTGGTGTGTTCCGCACCACCCACGTACAGGTCGACTTGGCCCCAGTAGTCGCTCTTGGTGCGGTCGCAGAAGGCGTTGTCGTTGGTGGGGTCCATGTAGCGGAGGAAGTACCAGCTGCTGCCGGCCCATCCGGGCATGGTGTTGGTTTCCATGGCGTCGCCTCGAAACACAGGCCAGTCCTCGCGCGAGGCGCGAGCCAAAGGCGGCTCTCCGTCCTCGGTCGGGAGGTAGGCGTCGACTTTGGGGAGCGTGACGGTGGCGTCCGTGATGCGCTTGGCAATCCCGCCTTCGTACATGATGGGGAAGGGCTCGCCCCAGTACCGTTGGCGGCTGAAGACGGCGTCGCGGATGCGGTAATTGACCTTGCGGGTGCCGCATCCTTGTGCTTCGACCCAATCGAGGGCCCGTGGGATGGCGTCGCCCGCGCGCATGCCGTCCCATTCGCCGGAGTTGCAGAGCGTGGCGTTCTTGTCGGTGCAGGCCGCCTCGGCGGTGTCCACGCCGTCAAAGATGGCGGGAATGGGCAGGCTAAAGTGGGTGGCGAAACGCCAATCGCGCTCGTCACCTGCCGGGACGGCCATGATGGCTCCGGTGCCGTACCCGGCCAGGACGTAATCGGCAATCCAAACCGGCACGAGCGCGCCCGTCACGGGGTGCACGACGTGGCCGCCGGTGAAGACGCCGGAGATGCTCTTGTCGCCCTGGCGATCGCGTTCGGACTTCATGCCGGCGGCCTCGACGTAGGCCAGGACTTCGGCTCGCTGGGCGTCCGTCGTGAGATCGGCGACGAGGTCGTGCTCAGGGGCGAGGACCATGAAGGACACGCCGTGCAGCGTGTCGGGGCGCGTGGTGAAGACCTCCACCTCGGCGCCGAACGGGTCCGGTTGGCCGTCGGCTGTGGCGACCGCGAAGCGCACGGAAGCGCCTTCGGAACGCCCGATCCAGTGGCGCTGCGCTTCCTTTACGCTGTCCGTCCAGTCGAGGTCGTCGAGGCTGGAAAGGAGGCGGTCCGCGTAGGCCGTGATGCGCATCATCCACTGGCGCATGGTCTTTTTCACGACGGGGTGTCCGCCCCGTTCGCTCAGGCCGTCCTTGACTTCGTCGTTGGCGAGCACCGTGCCAAGCGCTGGACACCAGTTCACTTCGCTGTCGGCGAGGTAGGCGATGCGGAAGCACATGAGCACTTCTTGCTGCTCGGATTCTGACATGCTGGCCCAATCCGTGGCCGTGAAGGTGCCGTCAAAGTGTTCCCCAAAATGAGGGAACGACAACCCTTGCCACCACCCCTCGTCGCATGAGACGTGGACGTTGTAGTTGCCGTTGTCGGCAAAAGCGGCCGCGAGGTCGGCGATGGGTCGGGCTTTTTGGGCTTGGGTGTCGTACCAGCTCTCAAAGAGCTCCCCAAAAATCCACTGCGTCCACTTGTAGTAAGACGGATCGCTTGTGCGCACCTCGCGCGACCAGTCGTAGCAAAACCCGAGCTGCTCGAGCTGTTCGCGGTAACGGTTGATGTTTTGCTCCGTCGTGAGGGCGGGGTGCTGGCCGGTTTGGATGGCGTATTGTTCCGCAGGCAAGCCAAAGCTGTCGTACCCCATGGGGTGGAGCACGTTGTACCCGCGGTGGCGCTTGTACCGGGCGAAGACGTCGGAAGCGATGTACCCAAGTGGGTGACCTACGTGAAGACCTGCACCAGAAGGGTAAGGGAACATGTCCAAGACGTAGAACTTGGGGCGCGACGGGTCTTCCGTGACTTTGTAGGCCTCGGTGTCGTTCCACGTGCGCTGCCATTTGGCTTCAATCGCCCTAAAATCGTACTCCATCCGGCAAAGTTAATCCCGAGGGGGCGACCTTCGTGTGCGATGAAGGGGCTGAAATCAGGGGCGGTTTGGCCCGCCCGCATCCCGCGATGGATCCACCCGCTTTTGAAGGCGGGTTGGCCGGGCACCTTGTGGTCCACATCCAGCCTCAACGCCGTGCACCTCACCTTCGACGACGGCCCCGACCCCGAACTCACACCCTGGGTGCTGGAACAGCTTCGCAGGCGGGGGATGAGGGCCACGTTTTTTGTGGTCGGGGAACAGGCGCAGCGCCACCCAAACGTCCTCGACCTCGTTCAGGAGCAAGGCCACGCCTTGGGCGGCCACACCATGCGCCACGAGCACGGTTGGCGAACCGGTACTGAAGCTTACGTCGCGTCTGCACGTCAATCGATGGCCGTGGCAGGGCAAGGAGTGACCTTGTTTCGGCCGCCTTACGGGAAATTCACACGCGCCCAGGCCGAGGCGCTTGCGCACCACGCGACTTCCGTGATGTGGGACGTGTTGAGCGGCGATTACGCGGCGAAAGGCCAGGCCGGTGCCGATGCGGTGCTGGCGCGCCTCAAGCGGCACACCCGGGCCGGGAGCATCGTGGTGTTTCACGACAGCCCCAAATGCGCCGAAGTGCTGCACGCGGTACTGCCTGCGTACCTCGATTGGTTGGAGGCGCAGGGCTGGACGTCCGAGGCGCTGAAAACGCGCCTGGCGGGACGTGATTAGGAATCGGAGTTGCCTGCCTCGCGAAGCATTTTCAGCTTCGCCTTGATCTCGTCGATCTCACGCTGGTAGGACTTGATGGTCTTCAGCGCTTGCTCGCGGATCGATTCCGCACCCTTTCCCGTGAAGCGTTCCATGTTTTCCTCCGTGGAGGTGATGCGCTGTTGGAGACGGGAGATTTTGTCGCGCAAGATGCTCTGTTCTCGGCGCAGGTCGCGGCTGTCGCCGGAGCTCAACTGCTCCACGCGCTTGGAATAGGTTTGCACGCTGCGTTCCGAACGGGCCGCGGACAAGGCGTCGTAATGCCTGTCCATGGCGGTTCGGAAGCGCTCCATGACTTGGTCGAGGTTCTTCCGTGGAATGAATCCGATTTCGCGCCATTCCGTGGAGAAGCCTTTCAGGGTCTCGAGGTCCGCGTTTCGGTTGTCGCTGAGCGTGAACGCCTCGATTTTTTCGAGCAAGGCCATCTTCAACTCGAGGTTGGCTTTCTCCTCTTTGCCGCGGTCCGCGAACTGGGCCTTCTTTGCCTTGAAAAAGACGTCTTGCGCGGTTCGGAACTTCTTCCAAAGGCGGTGTTCGTCTCCTGGGGCGCAAGGTCCGGCGGCCTTCCATTCTTTTTGTAGGCGGATCATCGCGTCCGTGGTGGCTTTCCAGTCCGTGCTGTTCTGGATGCCTTCCGCTTCTTCAATCAACCGGGTCTTCTTCTCTTTGGCCACCTTGCTCGAGGCCTTGATGCGGTCGTAGAAGACCTGCTTGCGCTCGAAGAACACGTCGGCCGCCTCGCGGAACTGGCTCCACAACCCTTCGTTGTGTTCCTTTCCGGCAAACCCGGTGGCCTTCCACTTGGCCTGCAGGTCGACCACCTTTCCGGTGGCACTCTGCCACGCCTTGTGGTCGTCGATGTCTTCGCTCAGCAAGGCTTGCAGTTCGGAAATGAGTGCTTCCTTTTCGCCTTTGTGAACGTCGAATTGGGCTCGGATGGCATCGTAATGTTCCTTCACCGCGTCAAACGTTTCGCGGGTCAGCCCAAAAAACGTGTCGGCCAACTCTTGAAAGGTCTCGCGAGGGGAGGGCCCGATGTCGAACCATTGCTTTTGAAGCTCGCGGGCGAGCTTTTCACGCTCCTTGAGGTCTTCGAGGGTGGCGAGGGTTTGGGCTTGGGCAATGAGGCCTTCCTTCAACGTCAGGTTTTTCTGCAAGTCGTGCTCTTGAAGCTGCTTGTAGATGTTGATGTTGTAGAAAAACTCGTCGCGCAGGCGGTGGTACTCGTCGTGCACCTCCTTGTAGCGGTCGCCTGGCACGTCGCCGGTGGCTTCCCACTTCTCCCTGACTTCGTTGAACCGTGCAAACGCGGCACCGATGTTTTCTTCTTCCTGGATGGTCTTGCGGAGCTCTTCGATCAGGCCGGTCTTGACCTCGAGGTTGGCACGCTGCTCCTCCGCAATTCGCTGCCGCCAGGCCTTTTCACGTTCCTTGAACTGGTCAACCAATTCGTTGAACAGCACCTCTTCCGAACTGGGTTGGAATTGGAATTTTTCGTCGTCCTCGTGGTCTGCCTCCGCCCACACTTCGCGCTGCTGGCGGAAGTCTTCTTGGATCAAGGATCGAAAGGACTCAATGTCGGTGCGCACATCCTTGCGGATGGCCTCCAAATCCTCGCTTTGAAGGAGGGTTTGGATACGTTGCAAAATTTCAGACCGCATGGCGGTAAAGTTGGGGTTGTTAGAGACTGCAAAATACGGGTTTTCTGTGCACCTTCGGCTTGTGGAACAGGATTTGAAGGAGAAGAGAGCTGCTGCTGCGGCTTTGGCAAGGGTCCAAAAATGGTGCGCCCTGCGCGACCGCACCGCGTATGAAACGCACGTGAAGTTGCGGGAAATTGCCTCCACCGTGGAGGCCCTGTCGGCCCCAGGCCAGAAAGAGAACTGGGTGGAGGAATGCGCCGCTGCGCTTGAACGTGAAGGGTACATCGACGACACGCGCTGCGCGGAGTCGTACACGCGTACGCACCTCGAGCACAAGTCTTGGGGTCCCCTGAAAATTAAGGCGGGACTGGCGTCGCGCGGGGTGTCCGGCGCGGTCGCAGACCGGGCAATCGCCGAGGTTCCGGAAGCGCAATGGCAGGACGCCGTGGACCGGCTGGCTCAACGCCGTGCCTCCGAGGTGGGGGACCGCCGCGACCGGGTGATCCGGTGGTTGTTGCAGCGGGGATTCCCGCAGCGGATGGTTTGGACGTCTTTGGACAGCCTCTCCTTGGACAACCTCGACGAAGCGTCCCAAGATTCGTGACCTCCCAATTCGGGAGAGGTCCTGCGCATCCTACTTTTGCCCCATGTTGACGGTCGACCAAATCAACGCCCTGAGCAAGCGCGTGGAAGAATTGAAGGGCTACCTCTCGGTAGAACAAAAGCGCATGGAAATTGCGGAAGACGAGAAGCTGACGCAGGATCCGGAGTTTTGGAACGACCCCAAAGAGGCCGAGAAGGTCATGAAGCGCATGCGGACCAAGAAGAGCTGGGTCCAGGCGTACGACGATTGTGCCACGTCCGTCGAAGACTTGAACGTGTTGTACGAGTTCATGAAGGCGGGCGAAGAAGACGAGGCGGAAGTCGACAAAGCCTTTTCATCGGCGACCGAAGCCATCGAAGAGCTCGAGTTCAAAAACATGTTGAGCGCCGAGGAAGACGGCCTCAATGCGGTCATGCAAATCACGTCTGGCGCGGGCGGCACCGAAAGTTGCGATTGGGCGTCCATGCTCATGCGCATGTACCGCATGTGGGGGGAGAAGAACGGCTACAAGGTCAAGGAGCTAGACTTGCAAGACGGCGAAGTCGCGGGCATCAAGCAAGTGACGATGGAGTTTGATGGGGACTTTGCGTTTGGGATGCTCAAAGGGGAGAACGGCGTTCACCGCTTGGTGCGCATCAGCCCCTTCGACAGCAACGCCCGCCGCCACACCAGCTTCGTAAGCGTGTACGTTTACCCGCTGGTCGACGACACCATCGAAATCCACGTCAACCCCGGAGACATCACGTGGGAAACGTTCCGCTCAGGCGGGGCGGGTGGCCAAAACGTCAACAAGGTCGAGACCGGCGTTCGCCTTCGTCACGCGCCGACAGGCATCATCATTGACAACACGGAAACGCGCTCGCAGCTCGGAAACAAGGAAAAAGCGATGCAGCTTTTGAAGTCCCAGCTCTACGAGATGGAGATCGCCAAACGCAACGAGGCCCGGGCTGAAATCGAGGCCGGAAAAAAGAAAATCGAGTGGGGGTCGCAAATCCGGTCCTACGTCATGCAGCCGTACAAGATGGTCAAGGACGTACGTACCGGACACGAAACCTCCAACGTTGACGCCGTGATGAACGGCGACCTCGACGGCTTCCTCAAGGCCTACTTGATGGGCGAAGGAGCTGGCGCCGGCCACAGCGACGACGTTTGACCTGGCCCGGCGAAGCCCATTTGCCACAAAATTTGAAGAAAATTCCAAGACGACCGCACATGTCCACCCGCATCGAAAAAGACACCCTCGGCGAAGTCAACGTTCCCGCAGACAAATATTGGGGAGCCCAAACCGAGCGCTCACGCAACAACTTCAAAATCGGTCCTTCCGGTTCCATGCCCATGGAAATCGTCCGGGCGTTTGCGCACCTGAAACGTGCGGCGGCGATGACCAATTGCGAGTTGGGGGCAATGGACGCGTCGAAGAAGGACCTGATTGTGGCGGCGTGCGACGAAATTTTGGCAGGAAAGCTCGACGACCAGTTCCCGCTGGTGGTTTGGCAAACGGGTTCGGGCACGCAGAGCAACATGAACATCAACGAAGTGGTGGCGAACCGCGCACATGTCCTCGCAGGCGGCACGCTGGGCCAGGGCGAGCGCCCCGTGCACCCCAACGACGACGTGAACAAGAGCCAGAGTTCGAACGACACGTACCCCACGGCGATGCACATCGCGGCCTACGCCGCCATCGTCGAAACCACCGTGCCGGGCGTGGAGCGCTTGCGGGACGCGCTTGCGGCGAAGGCGAAGGCCTTTGAGGACATTGTCAAGATCGGCCGCACCCACCTGATGGACGCAACCCCGCTGACGTTTGGCCAGGAATTTGGGGGGTACGTGGCGCAGTTGGAGTTTGGGCTGAAGGCTTTGCGCAACACGCTCCCTCATCTGCAGCAGCTCGCCCTTGGCGGCACGGCCGTGGGGACGGGCATCAATACCCCGGAGGGCTACGACGTCCTCGTGGCCAAGCACATCGCCGCTTCAACCGGACACCCCTTTGTCACGGCCGACAACAAGTTTGAGGCCCTCGCGGCGCACGACGCGATTGTCGAAAGCCACGGCGCGCTCAAGCAGCTTGCCGTGTCCCTGAACAAAATCGCAAACGACATCCGCATGATGGGTTCTGGCCCGCGTTCCGGCATCGGCGAGCTCTTGCTCCCCGCCAACGAACCTGGGTCGAGCATCATGCCGGGCAAGGTCAACCCGACTCAGTGCGAAGCCATAACCATGGTCTGCGCTCAGGTGATGGGCAACGACGTGGCGGTCACCGTGGGTGGCACCCAAGGCCACTACGAGCTCAACGTGTTCAAGCCGATGATGGCCCGCAACATCCTTGAGTCGGCGCGCCTGCTCGGCGACGCGTGCGTGTCGTTCGCGGAACATTGCGTCGACGGAATCGAAGCCAACACAGCCCGAATCACCGAGCTCGTCAACAACAGCCTCATGCTTGTGACCGCCCTCAACACCAAGATTGGGTACTACAAGGCGGCGGAAATCGCGGGCAAGGCGCACGCCGAAGGCACCACGCTCAAGGCCGCAGCCTTGGCCACGGGCTACCTTACCGAAGAGGAGTACGACGCCTGGGTTGTGCCAGGCGACATGGCGGGCCGCCGCTGATCCCGGCGTGGAAGCAAAATCTTGCGAGGGCGGGTCGTTACACCAACGGCTCGCCTTCGTCGCGTTTGAGGTCGCCGACGAGTTCCTTGATCCACTGTTCGTCGGTCGCGGGACAAACGAGCAACGCGTGCGGCGTGTCGACGACGATGTAACCTTCGAGCCCTTTGAGGGCCACGAGTTTTTGCGGGCTGTCGCTTTTTCCAGGCGTGCCAACCACCAGATTGTCGCGTGAATCCACCGCGCGAATGCGAACGTGCGCGGAAGCATTCCCGTCCGAATCGGCCACCAACTTTTCCTTCAGGCTGCCCCAAGTTCCCAGGTCGCTCCACCCAATGTCGCAGAGCACCACCTGCACGTGAGAAGCTTTCTCCATGATACCGTAGTCGATGCTGATGCTGTCGCAGTTGCCGTAGACGGCGTTGAGCTCGACCGCGTTGGTCAAGTCGGCGTCGGCAAATTCGGCGTGCATGTCGGGCAGGTGCTTTTCGAACGCCGCTTGAATGTTGCTTAAGGACCAAACGAAGATGCCGCTGTTCCAGCAGAATTCTCCCGAGGCCAAGAACGTTTCCGCCGTGGCCAAATCGGGTTTCTCCGTGAACGTCTTGACCGGACGGACGTCAGGTTGAGTCTCGTCGAGGGGCTCCTCGTACTGGATGTAGCCGTAGCCGGTGTCGGGACGGGTGGGCTGGATGCCGAGGGTGACGAGCGACGTCGTGTTGCGCGTGGTCCCCAGGGCCGTGCAGCACACGTCCAAGAACCCCTGTTCGTCGAGGATCAAATGGTCGGACGGCGCCACGACCACCGCCGCCTCCGGGTCGCGGGACGCGATGACGGCGTTGGCGTACGCGATGCACGGCGCGGTGTTGCGCATGAACGGCTCGCAGAGGATGTTCTCGACGGGCATTTCAGGCAAGTGCGAAGCGACTTGGTCGCGGTACCGCGCGTTGGTCACCACCAGGATGCGGTCCGCGGGCACCAGCTTCTCGAGCCGGTCAAACGTCATGCGAATCAGCGACCGACCGGTGCCGAGGATGTCCAGGAACTGCTTGGGCTCTGCGCTTCGAGACATGGGCCAAAAACGCGAGCCAATGCCTCCCGCCATAATGACGGCGTAGGTGTGGGGTTGATGTGCCATGAGATTTAGCGGGGAGGTTGGGAGGGAGTGGACCACTCGGGGCACGTGGGGCATTTCCCTTTCGAGCCTTTGGTCGTGTTGCATCCTGTCGCTGCGACTAGCATGCCACAACAGGCAATCGCAGCGAGAAGGCGTCCAATTCCTTTCAGGTTCATGACCGCGAAGTTAGCTTGTACCTTCGTCCCATGGGATTGTTCTTCCACATTGGCCGGTACGCGGCGTTCCTGCGCAGCGTGATGCGGCGCCCTGAACAGGGCGCGGTGTTTCGGCGCCTGCTCGTGGAAGAAATGAACGCCATCGGTTTGCAAAGCCTCGGCATTGTCGCGCTTCTGAGCGTGTTCATGGGCGCGGTCATTTGCATTCAAACGGCCCACCAAATCGGCGGCTGGATTCCAGTCTACACCATTGGCTTCACGGTGCGTCAGACCATGATTTTGGAATTCAGCCCGACGCTGATTCCCGTGATTTTGGCTGGAAAGGTCGGGTCGAACATCGCCTCCCAGCTCGGCACCATGCGGGTCACGGAGCAAATCGATGCCCTCGAAATCATGGGCGTGAACAGTGCGGGATACCTCGTGCTGCCCAAGATGATTGCGGCGCTGACCTGCATCCCGTTCCTCGTCATCCTGAGCATGGTGCTAGGCATCGGCGCAGGGCTTTGGGTGGGCGTGTCGACGGGCGTGAGCTCGGTGGCCGACTTCGAGTACGGCATGCAGATCGACTTCAACGCGTTTGACGTGACGTACGCCATCATAAAGACGTGCGTGTTCGCCCTGATCATCAGCTCCGTGAGCGCCTACCACGGCTACTTCACGTCGGGCGGCGCCCTCGAGGTGGGACGGAGCAGCACGAAGGCCGTAGTGTACGCGGTGGTCATCGTGATGATCGCCAATTTGTTGTTGACCCAAATGCTGCTCGGCTAAAGGCGCGGACGATGATTGAGATTCACCACGTGTCGAAGTCGTTTGGAGACCAAACCGTGCTCCAGGACGTCTCCGCCCAGTTCCATCCTGGCAAGGTCAATTTCATCATCGGCCGAAGCGGTTCGGGGAAAAGCGTCCTGACCAAATGCACGGTCGGGCTGCTCGAGCCGGACCGAGGTCACGTGACCTACGACGGCCGAAACTTCACCGAGATGGATCGCCTGGGTCGCAAGACCGTGCGCCAGGAAATCGGCATGCTCTTCCAGGGCAGTGCCTTGTTTGACAGCATGACGGTCGAGGAAAACGTCATGTTCCCGCTCCGGATGTTCAGCGATTCGTCCGAAGCGGAGATGCGCGAAAGGGCCGCCTTCTGCCTCGAACGAGTCGAGCTTCCTCAAGCCGGGGCCAAATTCCCGTCCGAGCTCAGCGGCGGGATGCAAAAGCGCGTGGGAATCGCCCGCGCCATTGCCATGAACCCCAAGTATTTGTTCTGCGACGAGCCCAACTCGGGCCTCGACCCTCAAACGGCCATTGTGATCGACAACCTCATTGTCGACCTCACGCGCGAGTTCAACATGACGACCGTGGTCGTGTCGCACGACATGAACAGCGTGATGGAAGCCTCGGACTTCATCCACTACGTGCACGACGGCGCGATCGCTTGGCACGGCCCCACGGCCGACCTGCTGAAGGCGGACAGCGAGGCGTTGAACGAGTTCATTTTTGCATCCAAAATCATGCGCGAGCTCCGCAAGTCGCTGTCATGACGCACGAAGAAAAGAGCGAATCCGACGAGCGCAAACCGCGCGAGCACGAGACCGGCGGGCACGAGCACGGAAGCGGGAAGTTCATTCCGTACAGCCTTCCGCGCCTGAGTCCGGACGAGATGGTGGCGCGGAGCCGTGAATTTTACGAGGAGATGGCAACTCGGCGCAGTGCACGCGTCTTCTCTTCGGAGCCCGTGCCCCTCGAGGCGGTTCGAAACTGCATTGACACGGCGTGCACCGCGCCCTCCGGCGCTCACAAGCAGCCGTGGACCTTTTGCCTCGTCACAAATCCGGAGCTCCGCAAGGACATTCGCCGGGCGGCCGAGGAAGAAGAATTCCGGAACTACCACGGCCGCATGAGCGCCGAGTGGCTCCAGGACCTCGAACCCTTCGGCACCGACCACATCAAGCCGTTCATCGAAGAAGCGCCTGCGCTCATTGTCGTTTTCAAGCAAGTGCACGACACGACAGAAGAGGGCGGGAAGCGCGCGAACTACTACGTCAACGAGAGCGTGGGAATCGCCGTCGGCATCTTGTTGACAGCCCTGCACCGCGTGGGGTTGGTGGCGCTGACCCACACCCCTTCACCCATGGGCTTTTTGGCCGAAGCTTTGGGGCGGCCGGCCAACGAACGGGCGTTCTTGAACATTCCAATCGGGTACCCTGCCGAAGGATTGACGGTTCCGGATTTGACCCGCAAATTGCGCTCAGAGGTCCTGGCAGAGTATCCCTGAGGCCGGCGAGGCGCTGTTTGGGTTCGTTTTCCGACCCAAATCGTTCAAAAGTTTCAAACATTGGCCCTCAGAGCTCGAAGCGTGCCGTTACTTTGCGGCCGAATTCACACCGAACACAACCTACATATCATGTCTGATATCCAAGTAAAAGTAACCGCGATCATCGTGGACAAGTTGGGCGTTGACGCCGGAGAGGTGACCACGGAAGCCTCGTTCACGAACGATTTGGGTGCCGACTCCCTCGACACCGTGGAACTCATCATGGAATTCGAAAAGGAATTCAACATTGCCATCCCCGACGACCAAGCTGAGAAGATCAGCACAGTGGGCCAGGCTGTGGACTACATCTCGCAGAACGCCTAAGTTTCAGCACACGTTGAAGCCGTTCATTTTCTGAGCCGTGGAACTTCGTCGCGTAGCCGTAACTGGCCTTGGGGCCCTTACCCCCCTTGGCAACGATGCCAAGACGTCTTGGACCAATTTGGTGCAGGGTGTCAGCGGCGCCGCACCCATCACGCGCTTTGACGCCACCAACTTCAAGACGCAGTTTGCGTGTGAAGTGAAAGACTTCGATCCGAGTGAATGGATCGAACGCCGGGATTCTCGGAAAATGGACTTGTTTACGCAGTACGCCGTGGTGACGGCGGAAATGGCACTCCAGGACGCCGGCCTTTCTGTGGAGGCCGGCAACCTCGACCCGGATCGGGCAGGTGTCATTTGGGGTTCAGGCATCGGAGGGTTCCAAACCTTCATGAACGAAGCCAAGAACTTCTACACAGGGGACGGCACCCCGCGCTTCTCGCCGTTCTTCATTCCGATGATGATCACGGACATCGCTCCGGGGCACATCAGCATTCGGAACAACTTGCGCGGACCCAACTACGCGACGGTCTCGGCCTGTGCGAGTTCCACCCACGCCCTCATTGACTCATTCAACACGATCCGCCTCGGCAAAGCCGACGTCATCGTGACGGGCGGTTCGGAGGCGGCGGTAACGGAAGGCGGCATTGGCGGCTTCAACGCCCTCAAAGCGCTCTCCACGAGGAACGACGATCCGGCGCGAGCTTCTCGTCCGTTTGACGCCACGCGCGACGGCTTCGTCTTGGGCGAAGGGGGTGCCGGCATCATTCTGGAAGACTTGGAGCATGCGAGGGCACGCGGTGCCAAGATTTATTGCGAAATGGTTGGGGGCGGCATGACCGCGGACGCCCACCACATCACAGCCCCGCACCCCGAGGGGTTTGGCGCCCGCAACGTGATGAAGAACGCACTCGACGACGCAGGCTTGTCTCCTGCAGACGTCGACTACGTCAACGTTCACGGCACGTCTACTCCGCTTGGTGACGTGGCTGAAATCAAAGCCATTCAACAGGTGTTTGGAGACGACGCGTACAAGTTGAACATCAGCTCCACCAAGAGCATGACGGGACACTTGCTCGGTGCCGCAGGAGCCGTGGAAGCCATGGCCTGCATCATGGCCATCGTCGACCAGGTCGTGCCTCCGACCATCAACCACGAGCACGTGGACGAAGAACTCGACGCCAAGCTCAACCTCACCTTGAATCAAGCCCAAAAGCGCGAAGTCCGCGCCGCCTTGAGCAACACCTTCGGTTTTGGCGGTCACAACGCTTCCGTGGTGTTTAAAGCCCTTTCATGATTCGGTTCTGGCAACGTCTAAGCCGGGCCACACAAACTGGACCGGACACAGACATTCGCACGTTGGTGCGCCGGGAATTTGGACTGCGAGTCCGCCAGCGAAGTGCCTACGACGAGGCCTTGACGCATTCGTCGATGCTCGACGGCGACAAGACCGGCCTGAAGAGCAACGAGCGGCTTGAATTTTTGGGCGACGTGGTCTTGGACCTCACCATGGCCAACTACCTCTACCGCAGTTTCCCCACGGAGCAGGAAGGCGAATTGACCAAGCGGAAAAGCCGCATCGTGAACCGCAAGAACCTCAATTTGCTGGGCAAGAACATGGGCTTGCATCACCTGATTCAGGCCAAAATGCGGCGCGAAGACATCCACGACTCCATGATCGGCAACGCGCTCGAAGCCTTGATTGGGGCCATCTACCTCGACCACGGTTTTCAACGCACCCAGCGCGCGGTGCTTCTCATGCTGAAGCATTACGGGCTGGACGAGCAAGTCCATGAGACGTCGGACTTCAAGAGTCAACTTCATCAATGGGCCACCAAACGAAAGAAGAACCTTGCTTTCGACGTGGTTCGTGACGACGATAGTGCTGGGGACGAGCGCTACGAAATCGCTGCAAAAATCAACGGAGAGCTCTACGGAATAGGCGTCGGCAGGTCCAAGAAGCTTGCCGAACAAGACGCCGCGCGTCGGGCTTGGAAAAAGGTGTACGACCGCCGTTTGGCTTCGGGAGGCAGCGCGTCGGCTTCCGCCGACCCAAGCCCTGCGGAAGGCACGGAAAAAAAGCGTGCCCGCGGGGCGGGACAGTCACGCCGTCGTGGACGAGGAAAGACTTCCAACAAGAGCAACGCCGCAGCCGCCAAGTCGGCCGACAAGCCCACGGACAAGCCCACGGACAAGCCGCGTTCGTCCCGTTCGCGCTCGAGGCGTTCTGGCCGCGGCCGCGGGTCCAGCTCCTCGCAAGGCGACGGCTCCCAAACCACCGACTCGTAACCCATGCAGCACACGCTGGAATGGGAGTACACCCCAGATTACGAACTCTTGGGGCTCGCCTCCTCCAAGGGGTGCCACCGCCTGGCATGGGCGATGAACAAGGCGTTTGGCTGGCGAATGCAATGCGACCAGGACGTGGTGGTGGAGCACGGCGCGGGCAATGAAACGTTGCACCCTTCCATGAGGTACCTGGACGAGGAGTCGGGGATCGCGGTGACGTTGGTGCTCAACCGCATGCCAGAAGGCATGCTTGCCAAGGGCGCTTCCGGGTTGGATTACTTGATGATGGTCAACCACCATGAATTGGCGGCACACGAGGTGGTGGCTCAGCTTCGGGCGCTGCCTGAGGTGTCGTTTGTGACGGTGCTTGACCCCGAATCTTCCGGCGCCATGGAGCCTTTGACCCTCTTCGATTGACGATTTTACGCGGATTTCATGCCTCCACACCTTGTGGAAACCGGTTCTCCGCCCATTTTTGCAGCCGGAAGGAAACGGCCTTCCTCATTTTCACGCGCATCGCATGACGCAACAACAGCCCGTCACCAAAAGCACCAAAATCGTGGCCACCCTTGGGCCGGCCTCGAGTTCAGAAGAAGTTTTGCAACAGCTTATTCTGGAGGGCTTAAACGTGGCTCGAATCAACTTTTCTCACGGAGCTCACGAAGTCCACGGCGCAACCATCGACACAGTGCGTCGCTTGGACGGGGAGTTGGGCACCTACACGGCCGTGCTTGCGGATTTGCAGGGACCCAAGTTGCGCGTTGGCGAGATTGCTGGAGGCGAGATGGCCTTGGTTGAAGGAGAAACCTTGACCGTGCGTGTGGGAACAGGTGAAGGGAAGGACGGCTTGGTTTACACGGATTACGAGGCGTTTGCCGCGGACGTGCAGGCCGGAGAGCGCGTGCTTCTCGACGACGGCAAGTTGGCCCTTCGGGTGACCTCCACCAACGGCAAAGACGAAGTTCAATGCGAGGTGATTCACGGGGGTCCTCTTCGTCCTCGCAAGGGGTTGAATCTCCCGGAAACCAAGGTTTCCCTGCCGTGCATTACAGAGAAGGACGCGAAGGATTTGGCCTTTGCACTCGAGAAAGAAGTGGACTGGATTGGCTTGTCGTTCGTGCGTCGTGCGTCGGACATCGTCGAATTGAAGGACCAAATCGCCCAAGCCGGCAAGCACGCCCGCGTCATCGCCAAGATCGAAAAGCCCGAGGCGATTGCGGACCTCGATGCCATTTTGGAGGCCACTGACGCCGTCATGGTGGCGCGCGGCGACCTCGGCGTAGAAATGCCCATGCAGGAAGTTCCGCTTCTCCAAAAGGAGATTGTTCGCAAGTGCATGGAGATGGGCAAGCCCGTGATTGTGGCCACGCAAATGCTAGAAAGCATGATTGAGTCGGCCACGCCGACGCGTGCCGAGGTGAACGACGTGGCCAACGCGGTGCTGGACGGTGCCGACGCGGTGATGCTTAGTGGCGAGACAAGCGTCGGGAAGTACCCGGTACACTCGGTTCGGGCCATGCGGCAAGTCATTGAGAACATCGAGTCGAAGGGCGAAGTGGAATACCCGGAAAGGCCGCCTCTTTCCCCCGACGACGAGCGGTTCATTTCCGACAGCATTTGTTACAACGCGTGCCGCTTGGCGCGCCGAGTCAATGCTGCGGCCATCGTCACGATGACGTTTTCAGGCTACACGGCAATCCAAGTGAGCAGCCAGCGCCCCAAGGCGAAGATTTACATGTTCACGGCGAATCGTCGGGTGTTGAGCCAGATGAGCTTGGTTTGGGGGGTTTACGCCGTGCCCTACACCAAAATGGTCTCCACGGATCACACCATCGCGGACATCAAGTACATCCTTTACAAGGGAGGTCGGGTGCGGGAAGGCGACTACGTGATTCACTTGGCGTCCATGCCCATTGCGGACGCAGGCATGACCAACATGCTCAAGCTGAGCCGGGTCTAAGGACAGGGGTTGGGGCGTTGGTGTCCGCGCTCAAGCCCTGCGGGTTATCTTCGCGGGCGCAGCCCGCGCGGTTATTTTGTGTGGGCGAATGACTTTTTGATTCAACCGACACCTCGCACCCACCCATGGCGTTGAAATTCCCGGAACGCGGCCCGTTGAACCTTCCTGCCCTCGCTGAAGAGTGGTTGGAGGTTTGGGACCGCGAGAACACCTTCCAACAAAGTGTGGACCGCCGGCCCGCGGACAAGCCCTACGTGTTTTTTGAAGGACCGCCTTCGGCGAACGGCAAGCCGGGAATTCATCACGTCATGGCGCGCGCCATCAAGGACATCTTTTGCCGCTTTCAAACCCTGAAGGGCCATCGGGTGGAGCGCAAAGCAGGCTGGGATACCCACGGGCTTCCCGTGGAGTTGGGAGTGGAAAAGGAATTGGGCATCACCAAGGAGGACATCGGATCCAAGCTGACGGTGGAGGAGTACAACGAGGCGTGCCGCAAGACGGTGATGCGGTACACGTCGGAATGGAACGAACTCACGCGTCAGATGGGGTACTGGGTCGACATGGACGCCCCGTACGTCACGTACCACACCAAATACATGGAGTCGGTTTGGTGGCTCCTTGCCCAATTGCACGGCAAGGGGATGTTGTACAAGGGGTACACCATTCAGCCCTACAGCCCGATGGCTGGGACGGGATTGAGTTCGCACGAACTGAACCAACCTGGGACGTACCGCGACGTCAAGGACACGACGATTGTGGCGCAATTTCACGCCACGGCGGAGTCGCGTTCTGCGCTGCTTGCCAAGGTCGGCGTGGCCGACGACGGCCTGCCTGTGGATTTCCTTGCGTGGACGACCACGCCGTGGACGCTTCCGTCCAACACGGCCCTGACTGTGGGTCCTGACATCGCTTACGCGGTGGTGAAGACTTCGAACCGGTACACGGGAGAACCCGGGTACGTGGTCCTGGCCAAAGCTTTGGTCGGGAAGCAGTTTGGCGACAAGAAGGCGCCTGACCACGAGTTGGTGGGCACGCTCACGGGTCGAGATTTGGTGGGGATGCGTTACGAGGCGCTTCTCGATTGGGCCGTTCCGATCGACGACCCTGAAAAGGCCTTCCAAGTCATCCCCGGAGACTTCGTCACCACGGACGACGGCACGGGCATTGTGCATACTGCACCAACGTTTGGTGCCGACGACGCCCGCGTGGCGAAAGATGCGGGCGTCCCGGCCATGCTCGTCGACGACGGCACCGGTCACGGCGTTCCTTTGGTGGACCTTCAAGGTCGTTTCCGGGTGGGCCCGTTCGCCGGGAAGCACGTCAAGGCCGAGTACGACCTCGACGCGGGCGAGGACGACAAGCCGGTCGACGTGGAAATCGCCATCCTGCTCAAGGAGCGAGGACAGGCGTTCAAGGTGGAGAAGTACGAGCACAGCTACCCGCATTGCTGGCGCACGGACAAGCCCATCCTGTACTACCCCCTCGACTCGTGGTTCATCCGTGCGACCGAGGCGAAGCAGCGCATGATCGAACTGAACAACACGATCACGTGGAAGCCGGAAAGCACCGGAACAGGACGCTTTGGCAAGTGGCTCGAGAACGTGAACGATTGGAATCTGAGCCGGTCGCGTTTTTGGGGCATCCCGCTGCCCATTTGGCGCACCGAAGACGGCACCGAGGAGCGTTGCCTAGGCTCGATTGAGGAACTCAAGGCGGCGTGCGACGAAGCGGTCAAGGCAGGTATCATGGACGCGAATCCATTCGCGGATTTTGCGGTGGGCGACATGTCTGATGCGAACTACGATGGGGTCGACTTGCACAAGCACGTGGTTGACGAGGTCGTCTTGGTGGCCAGCGACGGCCGTCCCATGCGCCGAGAGGCAGACTTGATTGACGTTTGGTTTGACAGCGGAAGCATGCCTTACGCCCAGTGGCACTACCCTTTTGAGAACAAGGAAAAGGTCGATGCGGGCGCAGCGTACCCGGCGGATTTCATCGCAGAAGGCGTAGACCAAACCCGCGGCTGGTTCTACACCCTTCACGCCATCTCGACCATGGTGTTCGACCAAGTGGCGTACAAGCGCGTGGTGTCCAACGGCTTGGTTTTGGACAAGAACGGCCAAAAAATGTCCAAGCGCCTCGGCAACGCGGTCGATCCGTTTGAGACGCTCTCGACCTACGGCCCGGACGCGACTCGCTGGTACATGATCACCAACGCCCAACCTTGGGACAACCTGAAGTTCGATGTGGCGGGCATTGGAGAGGTGCAGCGCAAGTTCTTTGGCACCCTCCACAACACCTACAACTTCCTCGCCCTTTACGCCGGTGCGGACGGCTACCAGGGCGGTGAGCAGGACGTGCCGTACGCCGAGCGCCCGGAAATCGATCGCTGGATTCTGAGTCGCCTTCAAGGCCTTGTGGAAGAGGTGGACAGCGCGTTCGAGGCGCTCGAGCCGACCCGCGCCGGCCGCGCCATACAGGACTTCGTCGTGGACGAGCTCAGCAACTGGCACGTGCGTTTGAGCCGGCGCCGGTTCTGGAAAGGAGACATGAACGCGGACAAGCAAAGCGCCTACCAAACCCTGAAGACCTGCCTGCGCACAGTGGCCATCCTCGGGTCGCCCATCGCACCGTTCTACATGGACCGCTTGTACCGCGACGTAACAGGCGAAGGCGATTCCGTGCACCTTGCGCTCTTCCCTCATGCCGACGCTGCCCAGCGCGACATCGCCTTGGAAGCTCGAATGGACCTGGCACGCCAGTTGTCTTCGCAGGTGTTGAGTTTGCGCAAGCGCGAAAAGATTCGCGTTCGTCAGCCCCTTCGCCGCATCATGGTGCCGGTGTTGGACGACACCACGGCCGGGCACCTCGAAGCCATTTCCGACCTGGTGCGCAGCGAGGTCAACGTCAAGGAAGTGGAAATGCTCCGGGACGACAGCGCCTTCGTCAAAAAGGCCAAGGCGGACTTCAAAGCCCTCGGCAAAGCCATGGGGCCGCGCATGAAAGCCGTGGCATCGGCCATCGGCTCGTTGACTTCAGCAGACGTTTCGAAGCTGGAGCGGGAGGGCGTGTTGGTGCTCGACCCCGGCGACGGACAAGGCCCCATTGAACTAACTGCGGATCACGTGACGGTCCAAACCGAAGACATCCCCGGCTGGCTCGTGTCCAGCGAAGGAGGCGTGACCGTGGCGTTGGACGTGACCTTGGACGAGCAATTGAAGGCCGAGGGCCTTGCTCGTGAGTTGGTCAACCGCGTTCAAAACCTCCGCAAAGACGCGGGATTGAACATCACGGACCGCATTCAACTCGTCGTTTGCGCCGTCGGTGACATTCGTCGCGCACTCGAGGCCAATTTGGACTATATTCGGACGGAAACGCTGGCCACGGACGTGGTTTGGACGGAGGCAGAAGCCGGCGAAAACTTGCAGCTCGAAGACGGTGCTTCGGTTTGGGCTCAAGTGCACAAAAGCTGAAACGAAGCACACCTTACGCAATCGACATGGCTGAATTGAGATACTCCGACAAAGACCTCAAGGAATTTGAGGACCTGATCAACGAGAAGCTCGCCAGCGCGCGCGAGGACTTGGATCAACTCCAGCGCTCTCTGTCCCACCGCGACGACAACAGCACGGAGGACACCGCGCCGACGTTCAAGATGATGGAAGACGGCTCTGAAACGATGAGCCGAGAGGAAACGGCCCAGTTGGCCGCGCGCCAGCAGAAGTTTATCCAAAGCCTGGAAAACGCGCTGCTTCGCATCAAGAACAAGACGTACGGCGTGTGCCGTGTGACCAACAAATTGATTCCCAAAGAGCGCCTTCGCTTGGTGCCCCACGCAACGCTTTCCATCGAAGCGAAGCAGCGTCAGTGACCCCGACGCTTCAACAATTGGTGTGGCGGGTGTTGGTGCCCGTGTTGCTTCTCGACCAGCTCATCAAGCTGTGGGTCAAGTTGTCGTTTACCGTGGGCGAACGCATGGCGTTTGTGCCAGGAGTGCTCGAGCTCCAGTTCATCGAAAACGAGGGCATGGCCTTCGGTTGGGCGTTGCCCGGGGTGACGGGCAAGTTGTTGCTGACGGGATTTCGATTGGCGGCCGCGGTGGCGATTGGGGTTTACATCGGGCGGCGTGTACGCGAGGAAGCTCCCAACGGCGTGCTGTACAGCCTGACCTTCGTTTGGGCGGGGGCGTTGGGCAACATCGTGGACAGCGCGATTTACGGCCGGTTGTTTAGCCGCTCAGGCTGGGGCACGGTGGCGGAGTGGATGCCGTCGGACGGAGGATATGCCCCGTGGTTTCAGGGGTACGTCGTGGACATGTTTCACTTTGTGGTGACCTGGCCCACCTGGTTTCCAGTGGAGGCATGGGCCGGTCGTGAGGTGTTTCCGCCGATTTGGAACTTGGCCGACGCGGCCATTTCTGTGAGCGTGATTTGGATGCTGCTCAACCAGCGATCGTACTTCCCGACGGTTCGTTAACGTCGTCGGAGGGGGCTTCGACCCAGTCCCCGTGTTCGCGGATGAGGTCAATCAAGGCATCCACGGCCTCGTCCTCGGGGACGTTGCGGCGGACCACTTCTTTCTCTTTGTAGAGCGTGATTTTTCCCGGGCCCGTTCCTACGTACCCGTAATCGGCGTCGGCCATTTCACCCGGACCGTTCACAATGCAGCCCATGATGCCAATTTTGACGCCTTTCAGGTGGTGGGTGACGGCGCGGATTTTGGCCGTGGTGTCCTGAAGGTCAAACAACGTCCGACCGCAACTCGGGCAGCTGATGTATTCCGTCTTGCTGATGCGCGTGCGAGCGGCTTGCAAGATGCCAAACGCGAGGGGGTTCCGCTTGGCGAGTGCCGTTTCTGGTGCATCCACCCAAATGCCGTCGCCCAAGCCGTCGATCATGGGCCCGCCCAAGTCCGTGGCGGCCTGCAGCGCCAGGCGTTCGTCGTCCAAGCCTTGCCACGTGCGCCGAAGCACCACGGGTGCGCCGCAATGGATTGCATCCAAGGCAAGCACGGTCGTGCGCAAGTCCACCATGGCGTGCGGGCTGTCCGTTTCGACCACCCAAACCACGTCGCGACGCATTTGGCCCGCGCCGTCCGACACGCGACCTGCCAAAGCAGGTCCGACGTCCGAGCGCTTGACGGAAACCCAATGGACGACTCCCGGTTGCGGGGCAGGCAATTGCTCCCACGAGGCGGACGCCTTCCACAGCGGAACGTGTCGGGCGGGGACGTGCTCCAAGGCCGTCCACGCCTCTGCGTCCACAAGGACGGTGAGCGTGCCAGGGAGTTCAAACTCCAGCGCTCGCCCGCCCGCGTAAACCACGTCGCACGCGGCGTCGCTGAGGTTCCATTTGTCGAGCGGGACGCTGTACCGGTACCCGGCCCCAAACAAACTCGCCGGATCTCGGTCGGCGTCTCGGAGTGTGTGCACGACCACCGGCACGTGCTTGGCGCCTACGTTCCCGACTTCCCACGTCTCGCGACGGCGGTAATTGAACGGGTCGAGGTCGCTCGAAACCGGCGCGACGGGGGCGTGTCCCGCCCGCGTCGCGTACCGTTCCACGAGCATACGGCCGACCGGCATTTCTGCTTCCGGCTCTTCGGTCAGGCTCACTCGGACGGTGTCGCCCAGCCCGTCTTCGAGCAGGGTGCCGATTCCCAGCGCCGACTTGATTCGTCCGTCCTCACCGTCGCCCGCTTCGGTCACGCCGAGATGAAGAGGAAAAGTCATTCCTTCGTCGTCCATGCGTGCCACGAGCAGCCGGTAGGCCTGCACCATGACTTGCGGGTTGGACGATTTCATGGAGACGACCACGTCGAGGTAGCCTTCGTCCACGCAAATGCGCAAAAATTCGAGCGCACTTTCCACCATCCCGAGGGGCGTGTCGCCGTAACGGCTCATGATGCGGTCGGAAAGCGAACCGTGGTTGGTTCCGATGCGCATGGCGCGGCCCAGGGCTTTGCACTTGCGCACGAGGGGCGTGAACTTTTCGCGGATGCGGTCGAGTTCTTCGGCGTAGGTTTCGTCCGTGTACTCGAGGTTTTCAAAGCGCTTCTTGTCGGCGTAGTTCCCTGGGTTGACCCGGACTTTTTCCACGTGGTCGGCGGCGATTTCCGCGGCGTTGGGCGTGAAGTGAATGTCGGCCACAAGGGGTGTGGTGTGTCCGGCCTCCCGCAATTCCCGGGCGATTTCGCCCAAACTTTCTGCTTCTTTCTTGCTCGGCGCCGTGATCCGCACCAATTCGCACCCGGCTTCGATCATGCGGATGCTTTGCGCCACGGTGGCCGGTACGTCCAAGGTGTCGGTGGTGGTCATCGATTGCACTCGGATGGGGTTGTCTCCTCCCAAGGGAAGGGCGCCAATGCGCACCTCACGGGAAGTTCTGCGACGGTAATTGAACGGGTCGGGGCAGTAGGAAGCGTGTGTCATCGTCAAGGTTGCGATGTGAAGATAACCGCTGACTCGAACGGATGTTGCGCGCCCTCCCCTTGTACTTTTGAATTCATGGCCCCAACCTCCGCTTCTTTTCCGTCTGACCGTGGCGCCGTGGTGGTGGGTGGCGTGGCCTACGGGGACCGGAGTCGGGTGGTCCGGTTGTTCACCCGTGACCACGGCTTGGTGCCCTTGTGGGTGGCCAACGCGGCCAAAGAAAAAGCGCTGTGGCACCCCATGGCCCTCCTCGAAATGGAGGATCTGCGTCAAGGGAAAGGCAACGGGCTCTGGATGGCCCGGGAGTGGCGTCGAAGCGCGCCTCAGTTGGCGTTTCGTCGCAACCCGGAACGGGCAGCAGTCGGATTTTTCGTGGCGGAGGTGCTCTCAGGATGCCTCGAAGAAGGCGCGCCCGCACCGGAGGTGCACGACCTTGCGTTGCAAGCCACCACGTGGCTGGAGTCCGAGCCCGGCGTGGCGTGGATTCACGTCAAATTCATGGCGGAACTGGTTCAGGCACTGGGCATGATGCCCGCCTCTCCGCCCGGCGACAACGTGCGCTTGGACGTCACGACCGGCGATTACGTGCCGCCGGAACTTGCCCCCAAAACGGCCCTGGACGCCGCGGTAGTGCGCGGGATGCGAGGAATTGTTGGCATGGAGTTTGGTGCGTTGGAGCGCCTCGAATGGCCGCGTGCTTGGCGAAAGGAACTCGTGCTTGGAGCTCACCGGTACATTCAGGCGCAATTGGGAAAATCACGAGAATTGAAAAGCTACGATGTGTTGGAAGCCTTGTTTGCGTGAGTTGAGCCGAATCGGGGTGCTCGTGCTGTTGGCCTTGTGGACGTCGTCCACGTGGTCAGGAGGCGAGGCTCGGGCTCAGCAGCCTTCCAACGCTCCTGAGAGTGACAGCGTGAAGGCCTCGTCGGCCCGCTCGTCGGCGTCCAACCGCATGACCGTGACAAGCGGGGGTGTCCCCGTCCCGTTTGCGACGGTGCTTAACCTGAGTACGGGCTCGGCAGCGGTCGCAGACGTCCACGGGGTGGTCCACGTGCCGCTTTGGGGGTTGAACGACACCTTGAAGGTGCAGTCCATGGGCTACGAAACGGTTCAAGTGATTCCCGGACCAAGGGCGATTGAAAACGTCGAGCTGCCTCAGCGCACTGTGGCCATCGAGGAAGTTGTGGTGCAGTCCAACGCCGTTGCGGTGAGCGCCATGTCTGCAACGGCCTTGCGGTCGGTGAATCGCTTGGTGGCCAAATCGCCCGTTTTGACCGTCGAGACGACCGGCGATTTGCTCGAAGGTTCTGGCCAAGTTCACTTGCAGATGAGCCAGCAGGGCGGCGTCAGCCCCGTGCTTCGTGGCTTCGAAGCGAACCGGGTTCTGCTTGTGGTGGACGGCGTGCGAATGAACAACGCCATTTACCGCGCCGGCCACGTGCAAAACGCAGGAAGCGTGGACCCATTCGCCGTTGCCCAAACGCAAGTCATCCTCGGGCCAAGCAGCGTGCTTTACGGCAGCGATGCCTTGGGGGGCGTGGTGCATTTTCTCACCCAGCCCGTCGAATTCAACGGAGGCGGGTTGGCGGTATCTGGAAAGGCCCTAGCCCAAGGGACGACCGTCAACGGCGGTTGGGCTGGGCACGCGGAAGCCAAAGTCAAAGCTCCCAATTGGGGTTCGTTCACGAGCGTATCTCGCCGTGAATTTGGGGACTTGCGTATGGGATCCTGGCGCGCCCACGGAGACAGCACATGGGGCCTCGTCCCTTGGGTGGTGGAGCGCACTGGGGGGCGCGACACCCTCGTGACCAACCCCGACCCGGAAGTCCAAATCGCCACCGCTTACGAACAGTGGGACGTCCAACAACGCCTTCGAATTCGTTCGCGACGAGGCCACGCTGAACTCAACGTGCAACACAGCACCACCGGCGACGTGCCGCGGTTTGACGTGCAGAACGACACCTCGGGAGACCTTCCCAAATGGGCTGAGTGGAATTACGGCCCTCAGGAGCGGACCTTGGTGGCGCTTTCGGGCTCTCGGGCGTTGCGCGGCGGCGCGGTGTGGTCCACGCTGGCCAGCTACCAGGCCGTCGAGGAATCGCGAATCAAGCGGCGGTTTGGCCAAGATTGGCGGGTCACGCAACTCGAGGAATTGGAAGTGTGGGGGGCAAACTCGACGGTTCGTGGACATCGCCGAGGCGTGACGTGGGAGGCGGGAATGGACGGGCAATGGAACGACGTCACCTCCACGGCTTCCGCATTGAACCTCGTGACGGACAGTGTTACGGCAGATCTCACGCGGTACGCGGACGGCGGTTCGTCCATGGCGAACTGGGGTGGGTTTGCGTCCGCGAAACGGTCCTGGGGCGACCACACGGCGCGCCTTGGGGTGCGGTACAGCCACGCCTCGGTGCAGGCCACGTTCGACGACACCACGTGGCTTGATCTGCCCGTCGCCCAATTCAACCAAGCCCGTGGCGCCTGGACGGGAAGTGCCTCCTGGACGGGCCCGCTCACGCCCTCGTTGCGCGCCACTACGTCGTTGGCCAGCGGCTTCCGACACCCCAACGTCGACGACGTGGGAAAGGTCCGCGAAAAGAACGGCTTCGTGCTCGTTCCCAACGCCGAGCTCAAGCCAGAATACCTCTACACGGCGGAACAGGCGGTGTCGTGGAACCTGCGCCCACAATCGGACCTTCTTGTGGTCCAAGCGGCGGCATTCGGAAGCCTGTGGAGGGACGCCATTGTGCAAGCGGATGCCTCGCTTGCAGGAGACACGGTGATGGTGGTGGACGGGGACACGGCACGCATCCAAATGAACCAAAACCTCGACCGCGCGTGGGTTCGCGGCGCTCGGTTGGAAGTGAGCGGCCGCCTTTGGCCTCAGACCACGTTCCGAACGGTGATCAACTGGACCTTGGGCAACAGCCTTGGCGAAGAGGCCACGCCGCTCTCACACATTCCTCCGACGTTTGGGGTGGTGGAAATTTCACGCAAACTGACTTCAGGACGCTTGAGCACCTCCGTTCGGTACGCCCTGCCTAAAGCGGCGGCCGATTTTGGGCCGGGAACCACGGACAACCTTCAAGAGGCCTTGCCGTTCGGCACCCCGGGATGGGCCACGTGGAACGTGGAGGGCTCCGTGCGACTCACCGACCACCTGGAAGTTCGGCTCTCGGGCCTCAACTTGCTCGACCAGCACTACCGGACGTTTGGCTCCGGAATTTCTGCGCCTGGCCGGAACGTGCGCGCCACACTCTCCGCGCGTTTCTGAGTACCTTCGAAGCATGCTGTTTGCCGACGTTGTGGGGCACGAGGCCCTTGGGGCCCAACTGCGGGAAGCCGTCCGCTCAGGGCGCGTCGCCCACGCCCAACTTTTGGAGGGCCACGAAGGTGCCGGCGCCTTAGCATTGGCCCGGGCGTACGCGCAGTACCTGACCTGCCAGGCACCCACCGAGCTCGACAGCTGCGGCCAATGCACTTCGTGCAAGGCACATGCCTCCGTGCAGCACCCAGATGTGCATTGGTGTTTCCCGTTTTTCAAGGCGGACGGTCAGGAAAAGGCGACGTCAGAACCCCACCAGGCTGCATGGCGGGAGGCGATGCTCGACGGTCCCTACCTCGGCGTCGAGGATTGGTTGGAGCGTTTGGGTGCCGACCGAAAACAGCTGTTCATTTCGGTTGACGAAGCGCTTGAGGTCAACCGAAAGTTGGGCTTGAAGGCCTTTCACGGGGGATGGAAAGTCTGGATTTGTTGGTTGCCGGAAACGATGCGGGTGGACACGGCGAACAAGTTCCTGAAGCTGATGGAGGAACCGACGGACCGCACCGTCATGTTGTTCGTGACGGAGCATCCGGACCGCCTTTTGGCCACGATTCGATCCCGAGTTCAGCGCATTCACGTCCCCAATTTGCGCGTGGACGAGGCTGCACGGGGGTTGAAGCAGCGTTGGAAGGTGGATGAAACAACTGCGCAAAGTTTGGCCCACGTCACCGACGGCAACCTGGCCCAAGCCATTCGGATGGCCAAGTCGGGGCAGGATCAGCCCGACCTGGAGCGGTTCAGTGCGTGGATGCGGGCGTGCTGGGCGCGCGACGGCCAGGCCACGGTGGAAGGTTCCGAAGCGTTCGCCTCGTTGGGTCGAGAAGGCCAAAAGCGCTTTTTGCACTACGCCCTTCACCTCGTTCGACAGAGCATCGTGGGGCATTACGGCGCGTCAGAATTGGTGCGATTGACGTCTTCGGAACAGGTGTTTTTGGCCAACTTCGCCAAGTTCATCCACCACGACAACGTGCTTGGGTTGCGCAAGGCCTTGGAAGAAGCGCACGCCGACGTGGCGGGGAATGTCAACGGGAAATTGGTGTTTGTTGACCTGAGCTTGCGGGTGCATCGATTGTTGCGCACTCCGGCGAGCGTCGATTGACCTTCCGACACTACCTTCGGGGCATGGGATGCGCAACGTGCAGCAAGGGGGCAGATGGATTGCCCAGAGGATGCAAGAACAACGGACGTTGTGGAACTTGCGGGTGCGGGTCCATGACTGTGTTTGACTGGCTCGAAGGCATCCCCTTGCCCGACGGAGCCTCGCCTTACGATGTGGTGGAGTTGCGGTTCAAGAACAACCGAAAAATGTACGTTCGTCGTCCTGGCGCGGTGTCCGTTCAGGTGGGCGACGTTGTTGTGGTCGACCTCCAACCGGGCCACGACGTCGGTGTTGTCAGCCTGACGGGAGAGTTGGTCAAGAGCCAGCTCAACTTGCGCAAAATCAAAGATGACCACGAACTGAAGCGCATCGCGCGCAAAGCGACAACCGAGGACATCGCGTTGTGGCACACGGCTCGTCAACGTGAGGAAGACACCTTGCGTGAGGCACGTCAAATCATCAAGCGTTTGGGCATCGGAATGAAGCTCACAGACGTGGAATTTCAGGGCGACAACGCCCGAGCCACGTTTTACTACACGGCTGAGCAGCGCGTTGATTTCCGCGACCTCGTCCGAGAATTGGCCAGCACGTTTGACATCCGAATCGACATGCGCCAAATCGGCGCGCGCCAGGAGGCCGCACGCATCGGGGGCATTGGGGTGTGCGGTCGCGAACTGTGTTGCACCTCTTGGCTCAAGGATTTCCGCTCGGTCAGCACGGGAGCGGCCCGGTACCAGCAACTTTCCCTGAACCCTGGCAAGCTTGCTGGTCAATGCGGAAAGCTGAAGTGCTGCTTGAATTTTGAGCTTGACCAATACGTGGAGGCGGTGAAGGAGTTTCCCTCGCCCAACGCGAAAATTAAGACCCCCAAAGGCAAAGCGGTGGTGTTCAAGATGGACATCTTCAAGCGTTTGGTCTACTTCTTGGAGCTCGGAGAGCCGGGTTCGTCTCCCATTGCCATGAACGTCGAAGACGCGAACGAATTGATCGCGGCCTCGGCGAAAGGCGAAGTGGTGGGCTCTCTTGCCGCCTACGAATTGGAAGAGGAGCCGGAAGAGGTGGATTCGACGTTTGGCAACGTGGTGGGACAAGAGAGTTTGACCCGCTTTGACGAAGCCAAACGCAAACGCCGCCGCAACAAACGTCGTGGCAGTTCCTCTGGATCCGGCCGTTCGCAGCAGCAAAAGGAAGGCGGCACGCCCCGCCAAGGCGGCGCACAGGCACAAGGCGGAGGGACTTCCGAGGGCGCAGGCCGAGGCAAGCGTCCGAGCCGGAGTCGCAACCGCCGGCGTGGAAAAGGCGACGGTGGGGGAAACAACAAGCCTGCCCAAACGTGATACGAACGTCTGCAGCTTGTGTCATGCTGGGGTGGGTTCTTCTCTCGGGATGCGGACACTCCCCGTTGGTTGCAGAAAGCGCAGACGTTTCGATGGAAGGGTGGGACAGCCAGCAGTCCTTGGCATTTCATTGGGACGTCCAGGACACCTTGCTTCGCCACGACGTGCTGTTGGACCTCCGCCACACCCAGGACTACCCCCATTCCAACCTCTACTTGTTCTTGACGTACCGTTTTCCCAACGGAAAATCCCGCGTGGACACCGTGGAATGCACCCTCGCGGACACGCAAGGCAGGTGGCGCGGAAGCGGGTTTGGGGATTTGGTGGACCAGCGATTCATGCTGGAATCAGGGGTTCGCTTTCCGTTGCGCGGACGCTACGGACTCGAAGTGGTTCACGGCATGCGGAACGACCCTGTGTTGGGCGTCTCCAACGTGGGCCTGCGCTTGGAAGCGCATCGAGGCGACTCACGCCCTTGAGAGGCAACCTGACTCTCCTGTGACGTGTTGTAGGGAAGGAAGGGCGTAACTTGCGCGTCCTGCATGTCCATTCCTAAAACCATGACTTTGATTCGAGTGTCTTTCTTGGCAGCCTTTGTGCTGGCAGCATCCGCCTTTTCTTGGGCCCAAACCCAAACGCACACCCAAGACGGCGTCCACCCGTGTGGCCTTCACCACGCCGAAGAGATGCTGTTCCTTCAACGGCCGGAAACGCGCGGTTTGGCCCTCGAAGCAGAACGCCAGCTCGAACGCGAAACGGCGCAAGGCCAGCATGCCGGCAACCGGGACGAGCTGTTCATCGTCCCCGTGGTGTTTCACGTCATTCACTTCAACGGTCCCGAGAACATTTCCACGGCCCAAGTGCACGATGCCGTCGACGTCTTGAACACCAACTTCCGCGCACTCAACGAGAGCGTGGTGGAGGTGATCCCGGAATTTGAGGACTTGGTGGCCGACGTGGAGATCGAATTCCGGTTGGCCCAGAAGGACCCCAACGGCAACTGCCACCCTGGCATCAACCGCATCGTCAGCGAACTGACTTACGTCGGCGATTCTGACATGAAGTCGCTGATTCAGTGGCCACGCAACAAGTACCTCAACGTCTGGGTGTGCGAGTACGCGGCCGGCGCGGCCGGGTACGCTCTGTACCCCGGGTCCGTCAACGGAAACCAAAACGCGGACATGGACGGCATTGTCTTGCAACACTCCTACTGCGGCTCCATTGGAACATCCAACTTGTACCGGTCTCGAACCCTGACGCACGAAGTGGGGCACTGGCTCAACTTGCGCCACACGTGGGGCAACAGCAACAACCCGGGATTGGCAGAGAACTGCGACGAAGATGACAACGTGGACGACACGCCGTTGACGTTGGGGTGGACCTCATGCACGCTAGACGGCAGCACGTGCGGGTCGTTGGACAACGTGCAGAACTACATGGAGTACAGCTACTGCGGACGCATGTTTACGGAAGGCCAAAAGACCCGCATGCGCACCGCCCTCCAATCCTCCGTGGCGCAACGCAACCAGCTGTCCACGGCTTCCAACCTCGCGGCCACTGGCGTCAACGGTCCGGACTTGCTGTGCGAAGCGACGTTTGACCTCAACCGACGTGTCATTTGCGTCGGCGACAGCATTCAGTTCACCGACCAGAGCTACCATTCGCCCACGTCGTGGTCCTGGAACTTTGGGGACGGCTCATCCGTGGCCGGCGGCGTCGACGAGCCGGTCCAACAGCTCTACCACACGTACACGACTCCTGGACTGTACGACGTCACGTTGACGGTCGGAAACGGCACGGACGAAGCTTCTTCAACCGTGGAAGGGGCGGTCTACGTCATGGCGCCAGGGGAGATGGACCTCCCCCTTTCCCAAGGCTTCGAATCGGGCGAATTCCCCGATCCTCAGTGGTTCATCGAAGACCCGTTGAACGACGGGACGTGGGAGCTCACTTCGGACGCGGCGGCTACAGGGAGCCAATGCCTGTTCATCGAAAACTGGGGCAACGACATCGAGTTCAACGACGACTTCTTGCGAACGGCCACCTTGGACATGTCGGGCATGCAGGAAATCCACATCAGCTACAAATGGGCCTACGTTCACAAGGGAACCACGGAAGCTTCGGAAACGGACGACCGTTTGCGGGTAAGCGTGACGGGCGACTGCGGAAACGATTGGGACCTACGTCGCATGCACCGTGGATTCACTGACTTGCCTTCGGCCGAGCCACACCCGTTCCCGTGGGAGCCTGCAGGCCCCGAGGAATGGAAGGGCTACACCATTGTGCTTGACAACGAGCAATACATGACGGAGTTCTTCCGTGTGCAGTTTGAGTTTGAAAGCCGCCTCGGAAACAACATCTACCTCGACGACATCAACGTGCAAGGCTTTGATGGCACCGAGAGTGTGGAAGCACTGGCGGGACTGACTCAGTCGTGGACGTTGGCGCCCAACCCCGCTGCATCGCAGTCGACGGTGGCCTTCCAAACCCGGAACTCCGGCGTGGCTCAAATGACGGTTCAGGACGCCTCCGGACGTCTCCTGACCACAAGCGAACGTTTGCTTGGCGCGGGATCCCAAACCTGGGAACTTCCAGCGCCGGAAGCCTCCGGCATTTACCTCGTGACGTTGGCGACCGAAGACGCCGTGCAGCGCACTTGGCGTTGGGTAATCCAATGATTTCGTGATCTGCTAGGCTCTTTCCGGCCACCACGAAAAAAGCCCGCCAAATTCGGCGGGCTTTTCGTTTCAGCAGGTTAGGAGGGAAGGGACTATTCTTTGTTTCCAATCAAGATGGACACGCAGCCTTCGTGCAGGATGGCCGCGTCGGTGTCAGGCACCTTCACACGGAAACGAAGTCGTTGGGAGTTCTCCATGCGGAAATCCAAGTGGTCAGATCCGTCAGAATTGCTCCAAATGCGAATGTTCTTTTCGTCGAGAACGTCGAATTCCACAGCGCCCAGCACCGGGTGCGAGCAAACCGCCACACGGTAATCGGACCCGCCGAGGAAGGTCAATTCCAGTTCGGCCTCGTCGCCCGGGATGAGTACGGCGGAGTTGTAGTTCTCGTTTTGCACGTACCCGTCAAGCACGGGCAGGCAGTTCTTTTTGGTGAACGTGCGACATTGAGCGTTGGCCTGTGCGGCGAACAAGGTCACCAAGGCAAGCAAAAAGGTGGTGTGCTTCATCGTGTTACTCATTACGCTCATTTCACAAGTTGGTTACGTGCGGCGGTGACCGCTTCAGTGATTTGGGCCAAAACTTCTTCGCTCGCCGTGTAACGTGGGCCTCCGCCGATGACGATGGCGCCTCCGCTCTTGCTGATTTCGCTGCTGGCTTCTTCTTTTTCAACCGCTTCGAACGCTTGCACGATGGGCTGCATGGTGTCCACAACTTCTTTGAGTCCAGGCGATTGCTCGTAGCTGGTCACCAAGTCAAGCACGTCCTCCATGACGAGTTTTTGTTCGGCGATGCGCGCTCGAAGCTCTTCGTTTGCTGTGTCGCTGTGACGGGTTGCGAGGTAAAGGCTTTCCACCCAGCCGGCGGCCACAAGCATGCCGCTGAGGTCTTCCTGGCCGTTGGATTTGAGCTTTTCGTTCATGTTGAAGAACGCCTCGGAGACGATGGCAACCAACGAGTCCTGGCGGGCGCGGTTGGCCTCAGCACGCTCCAACATGTCGTCGCCGATCACGTCGCCCACGCCGAGTTCGCGAGCGAGGCTCTTGACGACTTCGAGGTAGGTCAACGACACTGCGTTTTGCTCGAAGATGGTGGCGTAGCTCAAATCCGCGCCGTAGACGCCGAGGTTGACCGCCTGACGGTCGGCAGTCACGTAATTCGAGGCGGACATGGCCGAGTGCAAGTGATCTAGGGAGAACGACGCGCCGGTCTTTTGGACGATGCGTGCCGTTTCCATCGGCGTGGGTGCCGCTCGGAAAATCTTTTTCAGGCGCTTGGTCCGTTGGGAGACGGACGCGCCCTGCGACAGGGAATCTCCAGAGGTGGTCGGTCCCTCAGGGCCGCCACAGCCTGCCAAGACAATCATGCCGGCGGACAGGCCGAGAAACAGGGAATTGCGAAGCTTCTTCATGCGTGTAGGGTTGGTACGAAATTGGGTGTGCTCTTAGTCCCTACGCAGGGTGTCTGCGAAAAGTTCTGCACGTTGGGATGTTTACCGCGAAGGTTTTCAACATCAGTGGGCTTCGAGCCAGGTTTGGCCTTCGCTCACCTCCACTTCCAAGGGGACTTCGAGCTTGACAGCACGCTCCATGCACCGGACCAAAAGGGCCTTGACGTCGTCCACTTCCGAGGCCGCAGCGTCCACCACCAATTCGTCGTGAACCTGCATGATCAGGCGGCTTTCCATGCCTTGCATCTCTCGGAAGACATCGATCATGGCCACCTTGATGATGTCCGCGGCTGAACCTTGAATGGGGGTGTTGACGGCGTTGCGTTCCGCGAAGGCGCGAACCACGGCGTTGTTGCTGTGGATGTCTGGCAGCGGCCTGCGTCGTCCGAGAAGGGTAGTGGCCTGTCCCGCCTCGCGGGCTTTGGCGACGCATTCTTGGGTGAACGCTTCGAGGCCGGCAAACTGGGCATGGTAGGCGTCGATGATGCTCTTGGCTTCCTTGCGCGAAATGCCCAAGTTTTCCGCCAACCCAAACGCGCCTTGGCCGTAGAGAATTCCAAAGTTGACGGCCTTGGCCTGGCTACGTTGTTCGCGTGTTACCGCGTCCAACGCCACCCCAAACACCTTGGCCGCCGTCGCCGCGTGAATGTCTTCGCCGTTCTGGAACGCCTCTATCAGCCCTTGTTCCCCGCTCATCGCCGCAGCGATCCGCAGCTCGACTTGGCTGTAGTCGGCAGCGACCAACACCCTGTCAAGTCCGCTCGGCACGAAGGCCTTCCGGATTTCACGTCCTTGCTCGGTTCGAATCGGAATGTTCTGGAGGTTGGGGTCCTTGCTGCTCAACCGGCCTGTCGCCGCCACAACTTGCATGTACGTCGTGTGCACGCGGCCCGTTTCGGGATGAATCAACGTCGGGAGCGGCTCCACGTAGGTGGAGCGAAGCTTTTTCAACTTCCTGTATTCCAACACTTTGGATACAATGGGGTGGGCGTCGTGAAGTTTGCTGAGGACGGCTTCGCTGGTCGGGTATTGACCGGTTTTGGTCTTTTTCACCTTGGCGGGAATGGCCAAATGCTCGAAAAGAACGTCGCCCAACTGCTTGGGGGAATCCACGTTGAATGGGACGCCGGCGTGCTCTTGGATGGAGCGTTGCAGCGCGTCGAGCTGGGAGGCCAATTCGGTGCTGAAGCGTGCCAGGTGAGCGGTGTCGAGCGCCACGCCTTGAAGCTCCATGTGCATCAGGACCTTCAAGAGCGGCATTTCCACGTCGCGGAACAACGACATCAGCCCTTCGGATTCCAATTTGGGCAGCAACAAGTTGGCCAATCGAAGCGTGACGTCGGCGTCTTCGCACGCGTAGTTGACGACGTCGGCGGGGGCGAGGTCGGCCATGGATTTTTGGCCCTTGCCTTTCTTCCCGATCAGGTCGGAAATCGGAATGCACTGGTAGTCTAAAAACGCCTGCGCCAAGGCGTCCATTCCGTGGGGTTGGTCGGGCTCAAGCAGGTAATGCGCCACCATCGTGTCTTCGAGCGTGGCCTGGGAGAGGTCTACGCCATGCCGAGCCATGATTTTGCCGTCGTACTTGAGGTTTTGGCCTACAATCACCACGTCCGGATTTTCCAACAAGGGTTGAAACAACGCTCTGACCTCAGGCCACGATTCAGCCTGCACAGGAACGTAGCTTCCCGTCCCTTCCTCGGAACTGAACGACATCCCCACCAGGGAGGCCTCCATGGCGTTCAGTCCAGAAGTCTCGGTGTCAAAGGCGAACCGGCCTGCAGCGCGCAGAGCGTCTACAAGAGACGTCATGGATTCGAGTGTGTCGACCAAGGAGTAACTCACCTTGGATTCGTCAAGCGAGCCCAACGTTGACACCGAGGGCGCCACGTCCAGCGCGGCGTCAAACATGCTCAGTTGGCCGTCGGGATCGTTTCCGCCAGAGGAAGGAGCAGGGACAGGTGCTGCTGCTTCGAGTCGTGCAGTGGCCGCTGCTTCCCCAAGGATTCGGCGAGCAAGGGTTCGGAACTCCAGTTCTTCAAGGACGGGGGCCAACTTTGCGGGGTCGGGCTGTTCGAGCACCATGGCGTCGAGGTCTTCTTCGAAATCAATGTCCACCACAATCGTGGCCAACTGCCGGCTCAAAAAGGCGAGCTCGCGGTTTTCCTCCACCTTTTCCTTCATCTTTCCCTTCAGCTCGTGAACGTGGTCGTACAACCCTTCCATGGAACCGTAGGCTTGAAGAAACTTGATGGCGGTCTTTTCGCCGACCCCCGGCACCCCGGGAATGTTGTCGGCCGAGTCGCCCATCAGACCGAGCAAATCGATGACCTGCTTGGGGTTTTCCAGGCCGTAGCGCTCGCGGACTTCCGTAGGCCCCCAAACGGTGGCCGGGTTGCCTCCACGACCCGGTCGGTACATTCGAATTCGGTCGGTAACGAGCTGCGCGAAGTCCTTGTCCGGGGTCATCATGAAGACGTCGTACCCGGCCTTTTCTGCGCGTTGAGCAAGGCAACCGATGAGGTCGTCCGCTTCGTAACCCGGCGCCTGAAGGACCGGCACCCGCATGCCTTCAAGCACCTTGACAATCCACGGCACGCTGAGTTTGATGTCTTCCGGCGTTTCGTCTCTGTTGGCTTTGTAGGCTTCGAATTGTTCGTTTCTCAAAGTCGGCCCGGGAGGGTCAAAGACCACTGCGAGGTGGGTTGGCTGTTCCGTGCGGATGACCTCCAACAAGGCGTTGGTAAAGCCAAATACCGCAGACGTGTTCATGCCCTTGGTGTTGATGCGTGGGTTTTTGATGAACGCGTAGTACGCCCGAAAAATCAACGCGTACGCGTCGACCAGAAACAACTTTTTGTCGGAGGGAGGGGTGATCATGGGCGTGGGTTCTTGACCAGGGGGACGGAACTGCAGGCTTCGCCAAACATCAAACTGCGAACCACAGGAGCCAACCTCGACGTGAAGGCCACGAGTGCGCCTGGCCCACCGGCGGTGGCACAGCCTTTGACGATGACACGTTCACCCCGGTACGCTTCCAAATTCAAGGCGTCAACGGCCATACGCCACCTCATCGCCTCGGCTTCTTCTCGGCTTCCTTGAAGGGGATGCGCTCCGGCGGCCGCGAGTTTGGCCGCGACCAACATCCACGCCCAGTCGGGCAAAATGGCGTCCACCGAGCATCCCAAGGCGGCAACGTGCCCGGCCAATTCCGAGGCGTCCCAGGCGTCCACAGCTTCTCGAAAGGTTCGTTCGCGAAGAATTGCGCCCTCCGACAGCCATGCTGCAAGGTCCACTTCGCTTGCCGGAGGAGGCGACAACAACGAGGCCAAATCCAATTGAATCAGCCCGCTTTCTTGAACGCGGTTGACCAGGGGTTCTTCCATTCTCCGAAACTACGTCACGGGGAAGGGGTGCCCAAGGCTCGACTTAGGCAATTCGCATGCCCGAGTCGGCGCTCTGTGCACCGCGGGCTTCGCACATGGCTACCGCCTTTTCCACGATGGACTGAGCGTCGTAGCCGCACTCCGCGTAGAGTTGGGCTTGTGTTCCGTGTTCGATGTAGCGGTCGGGCACTCCGAGGCGAGTCACCTTCGACGCGTACCCGTGCTCCATGGCCCATTCCGTGACCGCGCTGCCCATGCCTCCTTGGACACATCCGTCTTCAACCGTGATGACGTCCTTGAAGCGGCCAAACACTTCATGCAGCAAAACCTCGTCCAGCGGCTTCACAAAGCGCATGTCGTAATGCGCGGCAGACACGCCACGTTTGTCAAGGCTCTCTGCGGCGGCAGCGACTTCCGTGCCGATGGCGCCAATGCTCAACAAAGCCACGTCGTCGCCGTTGCGGAGGCGGCGACCTCTTCCGAGTTCGATTTCTTCAAACGGCGTCTGCCAATCGACCATCGAACCGGTGCCCCGCGGGTACCGAATGACGAAGGGGCCGTCGAACTTTTGGGACGCGGTGTACATGAGGTTTCGAAGATCTTGCTCGTCCATGGGCGCACTCACGACGAGGTTGGGGATGCAACGCATGTACGCCAAATCGTACACCCCGTGGTGCGTGGGTCCGTCTGCTCCGACCAATCCACCTCGGTCGAGGCAGAACACCACGTGCAGGTTTTGAATGGCGACGTCGTGAATCACTTGGTCGTAGGCCCGTTGCATGAAGCTGGAGTAGATGTTGCAAAACGGCACCAAACCGCGTGTGGCCATGCCGGCACTGAACGTCACCGCATGCTGCTCGGCAATTCCTACGTCGAAGGCTCGGTCGGGCATTTCCTCCATCATGAACTTCAAGCTGCAGCCGGAAGGCATGGCGGGAGTGACACCAACAATTCGCCGGTCTCGCTTGGCGAGTTCCACGATGCTGTGGCCGAAGACGTCTTGGAATTTGGGCGGCTTGGGCGTGCCGTCTCCCCCTTTCAAAATCTCGCCCGTCTCTTTGTTGAACAAGCCGGGAGCGTGCCACTTGGTAGGGCTTCCGGCCTCGGCGGGGGCGTAACCTGCTCCCTTCCGCGTGACCACGTGAAGCAACTTGGGACCCGGAATGTCTTTCAAGTCTTCAAGCACCTTCGACAGGTACTCTACGTCATGGCCATCGACCGGCCCGAAGTACCGGAAATTGAGCGACTCGAACAAGTTGCTTTGCTTGAGGACCGCGCTCTTGATGGCGTTCTCGACCTTTTGGGCGATGGCCTGGGCGTTGGGTCCAAACTTGCTGATGCGCCCCAAAAGGTCCCACACCTCGTCCTTTACCTTGTTGTAGGTGTGCGAGGTCGTGATGTCGGTAAGGTATTCCTTCAAGGCACCCACGTTGGGGTCGATCGACATGCAGTTGTCATTCAGAATCACCAACATGTTGGTGTCTTCCACGCCTCCGTGGTTCAACCCTTCAAACGCCAACCCGGCCGTCATTGCCCCGTCGCCAATCACCGCCACGTGTTGCACGTCGCGTTGGCCGTTGTGACGGCTTCCCACGGCCATGCCTAACGCCGCGCTCACGCTCGTGCTGCTGTGGCCCACCCCAAAGGTGTCGTACTCGCTCTCACTGCGCTTGGGAAACCCACTGAGGCCTTTGTGCTGTCGGTTGGTATGGAATTGGTTGCGCCGTCCAGTGAGGATTTTGTGGCCGTAGGCTTGGTGGCCTACGTCCCATACGATTTGGTCTTCAGGCGTGTTGAACGCGTAATGAAGCGCCACGGTCAACTCAACCACGCCCAAGCTCGCACCGAAGTGCCCGCCTTTTTCGGACACCACATCCACGATGAACTGGCGCAGCTCGTTGGCGACTTGCTGCAACTCCTCAGGCTTGAATTTGGCCCGAAGGTCCGCAGGATGTTCAATCTGCGAGAGGAAAGGGCCGGCGGCGTAGGCGTCCATGCGGTGAGATTCAAGGGGTTGAGGGGAAGTAACAAATCTAACCCCTCGAGGTTTCCTTCCGCGCCAAAAGACGCGAATTCACCCCGCTCTTGGATTCCACAAGGTCCTTTAGGCGAAGACTTGCTCGGCGAGGCCTTGCAGGATAAGCCTTCCGTCTTCGTTGCCCAGATCCCCGCTGCACGCGCGTTCAGGGTGAGGCATCATGCCAAACACGTTTTTGCTCGCGTTGCACACGCCCGCAATGTTCTTGAGCGCACCGTTGGGGTTGCTCATTGCATTCACTTTTCCGGATTCGTCGCAGTACTGGAACAAGATTTGGTCGTTGTCTTCAAGGGCCTTCAACCCTTCGTCCCCAATGAAGTAGTTGCCCTCGCCGTGCGCAATGGGGATGACCAAAGGTGTTTCTGTGTCGCAGCCGGCCGACACAGCGGCGGTCCGAGACACGGGCTTCAGGTGCACGTTGCGGCAGATGAATTTACGGCTGTCGTTGTGACGCAGCGTTCCAGGGAGAAGCCCGGCTTCGCACAAGATTTGGAACCCGTTGCACACGCCCAACACGCGTCCTCCACCGTTGGCAAACGACACGACTTCCTCCATGATGGGCGAGAAGCGCGCAATTGCGCCGCTCCGGAGGTAGTCTCCGTAGCTGAAACCGCCAGGAAGCACAACGGCTTCAACGCCTTGCAGGTCTCTGTCTTTGTGCCAGAGCTGCACCACGTTGAAGCCGAGGTCGTGGCTCAGCGCATGGACCATGTCCATGTCGCAGTTGGAGCCGGGGAAGGTGACAACACCAATCTTCATGGCGCGAAGTTCGGCATTCTCACCTTCCGGTGCACGTCATCAGCGCACCATTTTCCAGGTTCGGATGCTGTTGGTGGGTTCGTGAACCAAACGCAACAACACCAGCGCGGGCCATTGGTCGCCCTCGACCCAAATTTGACCGTTGGCGTCGGGTGCCACAGGGTTGCACAACTGGCGCCCCGTCAAGTCAAAGACGTGGATCTTCATGCCGTTGGCCGCGGCGCCCAGGTTCATCATCCAGCCGCTTTCCGTGGTTACGGGAGCGTGGATGTCCGTCAAGTCGCCTTCCATGACGTTGGTTACCAGGGTGCCCAACTCGTCGTTGTTGGGGTTGCTTTCGCCTTCCGTCACGACCACCGTCTTGCGAACGGTGTGGCTGCATCGGTCGTTCCAAACGTTCAGGAACACGTCGTAGGCGCCCGCTTCTTCAAAGGTGTGCGTAGCGTGGAAATCGTAGCTCGGCGTTTCTGTGTCGCCGAAGTACCACGTTTGTCCTGCGATGTTGCCTTCAGAAGTGTTGGTGAAGGTCAACGTCATGCCGTTGGTGCCGTCCGTCAAACCGCCCATGGGTGCCACGAAATCGGCTACCACCGTGGGGGTTTCTTCTACCTCGACCCGAACGTCCTTGGTGCAACCGTTGTCGTCGGCCACCACGGCGTAGTATTGGCCTCCGGCCAAGTTGGCCAACTCGGTACCTTGCGCGCCGTGATCCCAGGTCACCGTGACGTTTCCAACGCCGCCGTGCACGGTCAAGTCGATGGCCGCCGTGTTGACGTCACCGCACTCCATGGGCGTCGTCGTCACGTCCACCACCAAGTTGGAGGCTACTGTCAAGGTCGCTTCCACACTCTTGGCAGGACATCCGTCTTCGACGTCGTGGCTGTACGTCAACGTGTAGTCGCCGCTTGCCAATCCACCGATCTCGGCGTTGCCGTTTTCCAGGGTCATCGTCTGAATGTCCATTCCGCTGGCGTCCGCCAAAACCACGGTCCACGTCACGTCTGCCGCACCGTTCATTTGGAAGCCCGTCTCGCCCTCGCCTTCGCATCCGGGAGACATCACGGTCACATCCAGTTGAGGCGACATCGTCACTTCCACGTCGAGGCTTTCGGTGCAGCCCGCTTCGTCCGTCACGGTGACGGTGTAGGTGCCTGCTGACGCTTCCGTCAAGTTCGCACCCTGCGTGCCGTCCGACCAAGTGAAGGTCGTGTTGCCGAGGCCGCCTACCAAGGCTGCTGTGGCAGATCCCAGGGTGGCTTCGTCGCATTGCGTTTCGCTGGAGGCGGTCAACGTCATGGGCACGGGCTGAACCACGGTTGCTTCGCGCGTTTCAGGTTCGCATCCGTACTCGCCCAAGATTTGGGCTTCCACGTTGTACGTCCCTGTGGCCAAAACGTCGAAGAACGCCGGCGTTGAAACGTTGTACGCGAAGTCGACAAGGTCGCCGTTGGCGTTGCGAACGTCGAAGTTCCACAACGAGGTGTCGTCGTCAGAATTCAGCTCGATGGCTGCGTCGGTGCTGCCGTCGCAAGCGCCGTCGGTGCTGAGCATGCTCAACTCAGGAGCTTTCAAAACGTTTACCGCCATGGTGTCGGCGCAGGCAAACGCGTCGGTCACCACGAACGTGTACGTTCCGTCGTTCAACCCCGAAATCATGGCGCCTTCGATTCCGTGAGTCCACGTGTAGACCACGGGCTCCACACCCCCTTCGGCGACAGCCACCACGGCACCGCCATCTCCGCAGTCGTGCGTGATTTCAGCGGAAAGGTCCATTTCCAAAGGACGGATCACCGTGTGCTCCCCTGTCTGTTCGCCGCATGTCATGTTCCCGTCGTTCAGGATGGCGTAGGTGTAGGTGCCTGTGGGCAGGTTGCTGAACATCGTGGTGACGCCGTTGTCAGTCAGTGCGCCCTCGAAGCTGTTGCCCTCGGTGTCGTTCAGCGCCACGGTCCAAGGCCCGTCGCCCGTTGGAAAGACTTCGATGGCCGTTTCGCCCAGGCCTTCACAACCGGGTGAAGTCACCTCAGCTCGCGCGTTGGGCACCAAGAACAGTGTGCCTACAGCATGGTTGTGGTTGGCGGTGGAACTCAGTTCAATCGCGGCCAAGAAACCAGGTTCCAGGGGCTGAATCTCCGTTTCACCGACGGGCAAGAACTGAAGGCATCCCCCTTCCCAATCTGATTCATTCACCGTCAAGGTGTAATTGCCGTCAACGGGGCGGTTCGCACCAACGACGACTTCAAAGCTCATCACGGGTTCACTGTCAAAGTTCATTTGCGCAATGGAGCTCCGGGTGCCGTTGCCGTCGCGCAAGTAAACGTCGCATGCACTGAAAAGTGAAGACGTGTTGATCGCATCTTCGGTTGGGTCGAAGGATGTGCTCATCCCCTCACGCAACGTCACCAGGCATTCGTCGTAGTACCCTGTGGTGTTCTCCACGGAAATGGAGATGTATCCGTTCAATTCCACGTCGAGATTTGCAAAGGTTCCGTTGGCCAAAGTCTGGTCCGCGTTCATCTCGAAGCTGATGTCTTCGGTGGGCAAGAACTGGCAGGTGGTGTTCGGTTGCATCGTGTTTTGCATGCCGTTGGTAGACATGCTTGAAACGTAGGAGTCGTATTGCAACGTTGCGGTGTTCCAGCAGTCCAAGCTGAATTTGCTTTCACCAAACACGTCGTCCAAATCCTGCAAGCCCACATTCCCGTTCGTCGGGTTGCCAAACAACGCCGTGAACGAATCGCCTGGGATGGAGATTTCAATGTTGCTGTCTGGAAGGGTGCCGGCAAACGTCAGGGTGTACAATTCGGCAGGAGCCAACGCCAGGTAGACCCCTTCCCAAACGGGCAGGACGTCGTCCACGCTCGAGATGGACTGGTAGTTGTAAGCGGCATCTGCACTCCAAAAGGCAATGTTGGGAAAGCCTTCAGGGTTGTCGGCTCCCACGAACCCCACGGTGGGAAAATCGCCAAGCAACTCGTTCACCGTGACGCCTTCGAGCCCCACAGTGATGCGTTGTTCTACCAACGTCATGTTTCGGTTGGGGATGGCGGGCAAGGTGATTTTGCGTGTCACCAAACCGTCTACAGAGCCTCCGTTGGAGCGGAGAACTGTCGCGCGACCCGCCTCGTTTTCCGAAAGAATCAGTGTCCCTTCGGCATCAACGGCAATGGCAGAATCGTCCGCCTCAAGGTGCCCAGTGATTTCGACAGTGCCTGCCACGGTAACGTTGCTGCGGTTCTGCGCGAGCATCCGATCGACGGTCATTTCGCCGTCCAGAGTTTGGTCTGCGCCAATGCCGTTGGCGATCAACGTCACGCCCTCCAAACTGGCCGCACCGGCAGCGATCATGTTGCCGTCAAACGTCATCGTGACGTCGTTCAGGTCAATCAACGAGCCGGAGGCACGGACCAACAACGAACCAAATTCTGCGTTCTCGACCAGCGAGACTTCGTGATCCACAAACACGTTGTCCCCAGCGGCAGGAATGCAGCCGCAATCCCACGTGGAGGTCTCGCTCCAAATGCCTCGTTGAACGGAGTTCACGGTGGCGCGGTTGTCGCGCGCCTGCGTCAGCGCGATTTCCCATGTACTCGCGAGTTGTTCGGGTGAAATGGATGCTTCGATCTCCATGGAAAGCTGGCCTTGCTCCCAAGCATCGACCGCCTCAGCAATCACGCTTGCAGGAGTTTGCATCATGGGGAGTTCCGTTTCCTGACCCCAAGCAAAGAGGGTCGCGAAGATGAACAGGGGGGTAAGAATTGCTCGCATGGCAAAAATCTGATAGGGTTCGACTTCGCGTTACGAGGGCGGCTTGAAAAAGGTTTCAAATCAAAAGGGGTTGCGTACTTTTGTCGCGCAAGTACCAAGGACATGAACACGCAAGACGTCATCACCCCCCTCGCCAAATTCGTTGAATGGACCTTCAACACCGTGCTCGTTCCCATGAGCAACGGGTTCAATTGGGCAGTCATCGCACTTGGTTTGGCCGGGTTGGCCTTTTGGTTGCGTCTTCAAAGCCAGTACAACGCCAAGGCCGATCAGGACGGCACTATCATGTGATTCAGGCGATTGGAAACGCCTCTTTCGCTCCCTTAACGACCCTTTCTTTCCTTTACAGGACGTCTTGGCCGATGTCGCTGCGGCAAGTCTTTCCCTCAAAAGAGACGGCATCTGCCAGCGCGTAGCTCTTCTTCAGGGCGTTTTCTGGAGTTGCGGCCACGGCAGAGCACGCCAAAACTCGCCCGCCGTTGGTCACCACGTTTCCTCGCGACGTGGACGTGCCCGCGTGGAAAAGCAGGGTGTCCTTGTCCAAACGATCGGGGGCAGTGATGGCTTTGCCTTTCTCGTAGCTGCCCGGGTACCCCTCTGAAACCAGCATCACCGTCGAACAAGTCCGGGGGTCGATTTGCAGGTGGTATTCGCTCAGGAGTCCCGCTCCCATGTTCTCAAACAAGTGCAACAGGTCGCTCTGAATGCGCGGCACAATCACTTCCGTTTCCGGATCACCCAGACGGCAGTTGTATTCCACGACATAGGGGTCGCCACCGACTTTCATCAGGCCAAAAAACAGGAACCCGTTGTAGGGAATCCCATCCGAGGCCAGCCCTTTGACGGTCGGGATGATGATTTGGTTGAGCGCCTTTTCATGGAATTCGGCATCCATGAAAGGGACAGGGCTGATGGCTCCCATGCCGCCGGTGTTGGAGCCGGTGTCGCCCTCGCCGATGCGTTTGTAGTCTTTGGCGGAAGGCAGCAAGTGATACGCCTTGCCGTCCGTGACGACGAACATGCTGCATTCGATGCCGTCCATGAATTGCTCGATCACGACGCGTTCGCCCGCCGCGCCAAATGAGACGCCTGAAAGCATGTCCTTCAGGACCGTTTCAGCTTCGGCCAAATCTTCGGTGATGATGACACCTTTTCCAGCAGCGAGGCCATCTGCCTTCAGCACGTAGGGGGAGTCCATGTTTCTGAGAAACGACAGCGCGTCGTCCAGTTGGGTGCCGTCAAACGCGCCGTAGGCGGCGGTAGGGATGTTGTGCCGCTGCATGAAGGCTTTCGCAAAGGATTTGCTTCCTTCCAGCTGTGCTCCCTCTTTTCTCGGTCCGACAACGACCAAGTCTGGGTGCTTTCCGCAGTCCTGAAGGTAGTTAACCAACCCCTCCACCAAGGGGGCTTCTGGCCCCACAATCACGATGTTGATGTCGTGTTTCTTCAGGGCGCGGCTTACCGCGTCGTGGTTGCTCGCGTCCAACTTCAAGTTCGTCGCAACGTCTGCCGTTCCAGCGTTGCCGGGGGCGACGAAAAGCTGGGTGAGAAACGAGCTTTGGGCCAGTTTCCAAGCCAGGGCATGTTCACGGCCTCCTGAGCCAATCAGCAACACGTTCATGCAGACAAAACTACGCCAGTGCCCGAGGTGCGGCAAGGCAGGTTTTCCACAACAAACGACCACTTTCCACGTTACCTTGGGCGTCGTGCTGAGCGTGGTTGTCATTGCGAAAAACGAATCCCAAAACCTGCCCCGATGCTTGGCGTCCGTGGCGGGGGTTGCGGACGACGTTGTGGTGGTGGATTCTGGGTCGACCGATGGCACAGCGGAAATTGCCAAGTCGTCGGGAGCAAGGGTCTTTCAGCGTGAATTCACGACCTACGCAGACCAAAAGAACTGGGCAGCCAACCAGGCCTCCCAACCTTATGTGCTGAGCTTGGACGCCGACGAGGCACTCAGTCCAGCATTGCGGGAAGAGATCCTGGCTTGGAAGGCAGGCCCAGGATTGGCCTCGGAGGTGCCGAATCGGGAAGCGTGGTCCATGCCCCGGTTGACGAATTATTGCGGCACGTGGGTTCGGCACGGGGGATGGTACCCGGACCGGAAAATTCGACTTTGGGCCGTAGGGTCAGGTGTGTGGCGTACGCCCGTGGAGGGCAGCATCTTGCACGAAGGGTGGGTGCCCGAGGCGGGCGTGGCCGTCCGTGAATTTGAGGGTGACCTGCTTCACTACAGCTACCACTCGACGTCCGACCACCACCGCCAATGGGCGAAATTCTCCACCCTGGGCGCCTGCGATGCCGTGTCGGCAGGAAGAAAATCTAGCCCTTGGAAACCCGCGCTTCGGTGGGTGTTCCAGGGGTTGAAGCAGTTCATCTTTCAAGGAGGTTGGCGCGACGGGAGAGCGGGGTGGGAAATCTCGCGTTGGAGCGCGCTTTCGGCGTACTGGAAATGGAAACAGGTTGGTGCCATTCGGGAGCTGGGTCAGACACACAGGGTGGGGGTGGTTCGTAGCGACGCCCTGGGCGACAACGTGGTTTCGTTGCCGATGGCAGGGGCCTTGAAGCGCGCGTTGCCTGAGGCAAAGGTGGTTTGGGTGTGCAGGGAATACGCGCGCCCCCTGGCAGATCGCTCCAGGGAGGTGGATGAAGTGCGCGTTTGGGACGGGGGGAAGGATGCCGCTGAAAACGCTGCGCTGTTCGAAGGACTGGATGCGGTGGTGTTTGCCTACCCTGAGCCCCAATTGATGTCCGCGGCAGCGCGGGCCGGGGTTCCTGTCCGGGTGGCAACCGGGCGGAGGTGGGCTTCGGTGCGGTGGGCCAATCGACGCATCTGGAGAAGCCGAAAGAATCGTCCAGAACACGAGGCGATGCAGGGTTTGCGGTTGCTTCACGCGCTCGCGATTCCGGCTCGTTGGCGGCATCCGGATCTCGGCGATTGGCTGGACCTTACTGGACTGCAAGGAAGCAGCAATGCGGACAGGGCCACGGAGTTGGTGCCGGCGGGTTGGTCTTCCCTGCAGGGAAGTGTGGTCCTTCACCCTGGAAACCACGGATCGGCGAACGGATGGTCGGTGGAGCGATTCGCAGAACTGGCCTCGCGGTTGCTCGAGCGCGGGGTTGCCGTGGTGGTGACCGGCACCGAATCCGAGCGGTTGGGCTTGAAGCCGGTGCTGAAGGCGCTCGACGGTCGCCCTGCTGGGCTGGATGCGGTGGGGCGTTGGAGCTTGTCCGAACTGATGGACGTCTTGGATTCTGTGGGATGCGTCGTGGCTTCGAGCACAGGTCCCCTGCACGTGGCTTCGGCGTTGGGAACTCCGACCGTGGGGTTGTTCAGGACGAGCGCTCCCTTTTGGCCGGAGCGCTGGGGTCCTTTGGGAGGCGGTGCGGTGTTGACGGCCGAAGAATCGGAGACAGGAGGTGGCTTGGAGTTGGACGTGTCAGCCGTGGAGTCCGCGGTCTTCGACGTTTTGGGACGCGAGGTCGCCTGAAGCGCCGAGCAGCGCCAAAAAGCTCACCACCACACCCGCTTGGGTTTCCCACGCATCTTCAAACAAGCAGGTGAGAACGACCACCGCCCCGCCCCAGAGGCACGCTCGGGAGGCGGTCCCCAACGCCGACCACCAAGACCAGCCCAACCCCAACCACAGGAGCACTGCGACGAGGCCTCCTGCGATGGCCCACGTCAAATGCTGCATGTGAGCGCGGTGGCGGTGTTGCGGGGCAAGTGAGGAACCCATCTCCCGGTAGCTTTCTTCCATGGCCAAGCCGGTGTCGCCCATGCCGTGACCCAACAAAAACGCGCGTTTCCACGCTTGAATACCCGCACGCCAATGCGCAAACCGTTGCAGGACGGCGTTGCCCGAGGGGCTTCCACCGTCACGCCACATTTCCCATTCGCGACGCAATTGACGCATGCGCAGTGCCAGCCCACGGGCCTCGGTCGCGTTGGTTGCCCCGTTTTCAATCGCCTTTACCTCGGCGGGCAGAAGCCTGCGAATGTGTTCGCCGTCCTTGGGCCAGCCTTTGGAGGTCAAGTAGCGCAACAGGCGGTCGCGGTTGCTGAACCCTTGAGCGTTGTGAAAATCCAGCGGCACCTCGCTGACGTCCGACCAGGCTTCCGGCCATTCTTGTTCGCAGACGAGTACGTATACCCGGTGCCCCCCTTCGGACAACTCGCGTTCCGGAGCATGCGTGTACCGATTCCCAAGGGCTGTGTATTCTGGCATCTCCCCGCTCGGGCTGGGAAGCGGCACAGGCTGAAGCCAAACGGCAGCTGCCGCCAGGACCCCCAAGACCGAGCCAACGACTCCCAACCGCAACAAGGCGCGGTGCTGGGGCCACGCCTCCCACACCACCCAAAGCACAGACATCGGCAAGAGAACCGCGCTGGTCAGGGATCCCGTCGCAGCGGAAAAGGCCGCCCAGCTTGTTGCAAACGCCGCAACCTGCCACTTTGGCTGGGTGCGCGCCCCCCATACCAACCCAAGGCTTGCCAACGTCGACAACCGAATGTGCGACATCCATGGAGACCAAGCACGCCCGTCGAGTTCCACGCCTTGGAATCCTTTCCAAGTGCCCCAAACCAGGCACCCGAGCAGCGCAAGTCCTGCACTTCGAAAAACCCAGGCGGAAGCCTTCTCAAACGAAAGAGGTACCCACAGCCAAGCGCCTGCAAGAAGCAGCATCGGCAGTTGAATCGTCCAAAGCCGGGACCCCCACGCCATGTTCTCCGTCCAAATCAGCGAAGCAGTTTGCCATCCGAGCACCAGTGCCAGCCAAAACCACGGCGCCTTCCGAACCCTTTCCCAGGACCAAGAGACAGGCGTCTTCAGCGCCAAAACGAAGGCGCATGCTGTGACCCAGGCCGTTCCAACGGACATCGCAGCATGCGACCAAGGCGCACCCCAAATCAACAGGGCCCATCCTCCCAGGGCGGCTTCAGCAGGCCTGGGCAACGTCATCAAGGTCGGGCTTCAGGTCCGGTCAACAGGTCCGCGTACTCCCCTGTTTCAAGAAGATCTACGGCGCGCAACGCCACGGGGTCGTGAATCAACCCGTGCCGGTATTCCCCGGACGTGTTGTAAAAGTGCGCCACCAACTCCTGTTCCAACGCCCGTTGAACCTCGGCCTTGTGCCGCTCGAGGTCCGCGGCGACGTTGGCTCGCAACCCCGTTTTGAGTGCCTCAAGCGAGGCCGCGTTTTCCACGTCCAGCAACTCCTCTTGAGCCGTGGTTTGGAGCGTTTCGAAGGCCTTCATGGTTTGGGATGCGTAGGGCACTTCGGCCAAGGCAGCGACGTCGTTCACAAAGACGAGCCAGATGGCCTCGGACAAGGTGAATTCCGCCGCGTCGTCCGGCACGCGAAGCTGCTCGCGCTGCCGCACGGCGAAGTCAAACAGCACTCCGTTCTCTAGCAGTCCTTGAAGCACGTAATTCGATTCCGGAAGAGGGATTTCGACGTCCGGGATGACGCCCCGCCCTTCGAGTACCTCCCGACCGCTCATGGTGTAGAAGGTCTTGAGGGTGGAATCTGCTTGGGCGTGAACTTCGCCGGCGTCGTCTCTGTGGCTGTAATCGAGGCGTTGAACGCATCTTCCGCTTGGCGTGTAGTACTTCGCCACCGTCACCTTCATTCGGGTCCCGTAGGCGAGTTTTTTGGTCTGTTGAACAAGCCCCTTCCCAAACGACTCCGACCCCACCACGATTCCCCGGTCCAAATCCTGCACAGTTCCTGCCACGATTTCACTCGCCGAGGCCGATTTGCCGTCCACCAAAATCGCGATGGGCAGGTCGGGACGAAGGGCGTTCGCGCGCGTTTTGTAGGACTTGTTCCAGTCGGGGGTTTTGCCCTTGGTGCTGACCACTTCCTGCCCTTTCCCCACAAAGAGGTTGACCATGGCGATGGCCTCGCGAAGCAACCCGCCCCCGTTGCCACGGAGGTCGATGACGACGTTTTCTGCGCCGAGGGAGTCGGTGAGGTTGACGAGCGCTTTGCGCACCTCGCTGCTGGCCGTTTTGGTGAACGAGCTCAAGGCCAAATACCCTGTTTTTTCGCTCAACATGCCCTGGTACGGGACGTCCGGCACCTTGACTTTTTGGCGTTGCAGAGTGAAGGAAAGGAGCTCACGCGTTCCGGGTCGTTCGAGCTCGACTTGGACCTCCGTGCCGGTGGCACCTTGAAGGAGGTCGCCAACCTGTTCTTGTTCGAGGCCGGAGATGTCTCGGCCGTCGACACGCTTCAAGACGTCGCCGAGTCGAATTCCCGCAACGTCGGCGGGTTCGCCCTCGAGCAAGTCGACCACGACGGTTTCGCCTTTTTTGGTTTCAATGCTGGCGCCCACGCCGCCGTATTCCCCGGTTTGCATGAACCGCACGTCCTCCATTTTGGACTCCGGGAAATACCTGGTGTAGGGGTCGAGCTGCTCCAGCATCGCCTTGATGCCGGTTTCCATCAATTCTCCCGGCGCGAGCTCGTCGACGTAGAACAAATTGAGTTCTCGGAAAGCCGATTGCATGATTTCGAGCTGCTTAGACATTTCGAAGTAGTCGTCCTTGACGGCGGTGGCAGCCAAAAGAAACACGAGGGCTGCTGGAAGCCCGAGCAAAATCATCAATCGACGCATGCGAAGCGAGGTTCAGGAAGGGTTCTAACGAGCGGAATCCGACGCAGCATTCACTTCGTCAGCCAAGCGCTTGCAGATGCGTCGCAGCAGCAGCTGGCAGTCCGCAAACGTTGGAATCTCGTTTCCCACAAAGATGAACACGACGGCCCATTGCGGGGCGCCAGGTTCCCAATTTTTGGCGAGCGCAGTTTTTTCCACCCGCCAGGCTTCCCGCAACAAGCGCTTGATGCGGTTGCGATCAACTGCGCGGCGGAAGCGCTTTTTCCCCACGGAAAACGCAGCTTGAAACGGCACCGGATGGGGGAGTTCGGCTCGGGTGGCCCGAACCATCACAGGAAACGCCTTGATTTTCAGTCCCTTCTCAAACGCAAGGTCCATCACTGCGGTCGACTTCAACCGCTCGCGCTTGGAGAGGGTGTGCACTCAGCTTGCGATGTATTGCTCCAGCGCCATGGTCATGGAAGGAGCCTTGGCGGTAGGCGCGTTGATGTCGATGCGCAACCCGGCGGCTTCGGCAGCCTTGGCTGTCGTGGGCCCAAACACCGCAATGCGCGTCGTTCCCTGCTCAAAATCCGGGAAGTTCTTGAACAACGACTCGATGCCGCTTGGGCTGAAAAACACCAAAACGTCGTATTTGACGTCGCTCAGGTCACTCAAGTCAGAGCACACAGTGCGGTACATGACGGCTCGGGAGTACGTAAACCCGCCCGAATCCAACGCGTTGGGGATGCTGTCCTTTAGCAAATCCGAACAGGGCAACAGGAACTTTTCGCTCTTATGCTTTTTCATCAGGGCCACCACCTCGTCAAACTTGATGGTGCCGTGGAAAATCTTACGCTTGCGGTACTGCACGTATTTCTGCAAGTAGTACGCTGTGCTCTCGGAAATGCAGAAGTACTTCATGGAATCGGGCACCTCAAAGCGCATTTCCTTTGCCATTCGGAAATAGTGATCAACGGCGAGGCGACTCGTCAAAATGACGGCGGTGTGCTCTGCCAAATCAATGCGCTGCTGCCGAAACTCCTGAGCATCCATGCCTTCCACGTGAATGAAAGGACGGAAATCAATCGTGAGTTTCTGCCGATCCGCCAAGAAGAAGTAGGGCGACTTCTCCGTGGATGGCTTGGGCTGCGAGATCAGGACGGTTTTGATCTTTTGGGCCATGAGTCGTGCGATTCAATGTCCTCTTACAGGGCGAGGCGCATGCTCCAGAGAATCCAAAACAGTGCCCAGCCCCATTCGAGGGTGCAAAGATACAAGATTCCAACAACCCGCTGTGAGTTGTTGCCTTGAATCAACTGCGAGGCTCGCAGGGCGCTGTGCAACGACGCCGCCGCGAACACCGCCAAGACCCCCCAATTCGCGGCTGCGGAGACTTTCACGTAGGGATTCAGCGCGGCCACCGTGGCCCAGCAACCCAAGCCGATGCCCGCCCAAGCTTGGTTGTGGCGGTGCAGTTCGACCAAGGTGCTGGCGAGGTCGCCCGCACCAAAGGCCACCCGCGCGCCCAACCATTTCACTCCCGTGCCGGCCGCAAGCCAGGGCAGAACGGCCCAAGGGGAAGGCACCGCGACCCCGCTTTCCCGAAGCACAGCCATACCTGCGACCAATCCCAAGGCGCCGACCCCATGGTTCAAAATCACCCCGAGGGTGCGGGGCGTTTCCGAGGCGTTGCGTGTCGAGAGGTTTCGGGGTTTGGTCCAAGCCCAGGCAAGCCTTTTGGCCTCCCTCGGAAAGGCCGCCAGCAAAAGCCACGTTCCCGCCAAGGCGCAGACTGACAGCCACAACGGCGCCATCTTCGGCAAAGCCCACGGGATCAATTCAGCGCCCTCATGCATGGGCCGAAGTTCGGTCATCAGCATCACTCAATGTGCCGCCAAGGCCACCAAGCATCGATCGACTCCCTTGCCGCCCTTGGTAAGGTTGCGCCAGGCGAAGACGGCAACGTAGGTTCCCGGAGGCAGAACCCCGCCTTGGTCGTCTTCACCATGCCACATCCACTGGAAGGGTTCGCCGGCCCAGAAGGATTGGTTTTCGTTCATGGGCGACCACCCCCTCGGGTTGACGATGCCGTATTCTGTTTCGTAGACGTCGCCCACGGTGGGAGGAGTCCACGTGATTTGCACAACGTCCGAACCTGTTGCCCCGCCGGGTTGAAGGGTTCTCGGGGAACAGGTCAAGTTGCCGTTGACGGCAGAGGTCACCCCAACGTCTGCGTTGTTTGGCAGCCCGGGCGAAGCGCGCATGTGGGCGGGCGAAGAAGTCCAAACGTCTGTTCCCGCCAAGTTGATCAAAGACCTTCCTTTGCGGTCGGTGACCCACGGACTGTGCGCCAGCAAAGACAGGTCGAGCAACGCTTCTCCTTCGGGCGTGCGCAAGTTGAGTACCCGGTCTCCGTGCAGGGAGGGAACGTCTGCCGGCAGGCATCGTCCTGCCGCGCTTTCCACCCACCTGGGGCAGGTGGCCAAGCACGTTTCTTCGGCTTCCGCGACCCACCACGTCACCTCACTCACGGGAACAAAATCTCCGGCCGTGGCCCACGGGTCGGAACTCCAAATCCAATCACGCATCCACGACCCTGTGCTTGCCCCCCTCCATTCCACAAAGGACCCAAATCCCTCCGACGATTCCGTCAGCACTTCATTCCAAACGGGAAGTTCCGAGGGTTGCGGGCCTTGGTCCCAAGAGGCTGCCGGGAACGACCACGAATCGTCAAAAATGTGACGAGGACCGCGCGGGAGAGAATCCGGACCCCAATCGGCAACGGCAAGCAAGACCCCGCGATGCCAACGCGGCACCCAGCGTGTTTGCGGGTTCCAGTCCTGCGCCCGCAAGCGTCCAAGGTCCCCGCCGGCAGGGACTTTCACGGCCCACTTCCCGTCCCAAACGCCCCACGCAAGGGGGAGAGACGGGCCGTCGAGGGGAATGTCGGATTCGTCACCGTCACCGTCAGGGTGGTCGTTCCAGCCTGCCGGAGTTCCCGTAACCGTTCCGGGAGACATGCCGAGCGGAAGCGGTGCCGACCGCCACATCTCCGGGCCCGGTGCCAATCCGGACTGGCCGAACTTGACCTCCGTTGGAAGCTTTTCCAAACTTCGGCCTTCGCTTTCCGCCCGGCTTGAACTGTGGCTGCACACGCTGTACTCTTCGGAAGCAATCAAGTTGCCCCACGCATCCGTGAGCGTGGCCGTTCCCGCGGCATTGGAGAACCGAAGCGCAGGGATGGTTTCCCAAATCACCTTCGTCGAGTCTCGCCACCAAGCGGATCCCATCCACGAGAGAAATCGTTCCCTCGGCATCGAAGATTGGACCAAACAGGTTTGGGGAGGCCACGGTCGCCCGTGCCATTCCAAGGTGTCGATGCTCACGTTGGTCCATTCCGCGAATTCAGCCTGGGCGACCGGATGCGTCGAGGCCAAGATCTCAGTCAACACCACGTCACCCGAGAGGGGAGGTCGGTAGGCGCCCCACATCATGTCCCAGTGGACCCAAGTCAGGGTAGGGGTGCAAAGTGTCCCTGGATGGACCAAAAGTCGAACGGGACCCTCCCAAGCTTCATGCCAGGCGGACATCCAAGCAGGTTCTCCGTTGTCCCATGAAAACCAAGGAACCAAGGTGTCGGTCGTGGTGGCGTGTTTCGCGGCGATGTTAGGCGGATTTTCAGGATGCCATGCCGGGCTGGCGTCCCACTCGACCAACCCGTTGGGAGTGCGTTTGATGTTTAGGTAAGGGAATGGCGAAAGGCTGGGCGCGCTCTCCAACACGGATGCTGTGCCGGGGGAGGCTCCCTCGGGGTCGGGCATCCAATTCTCAGGGTGATCGCACGCCGCGGGAGAGGTGCACGAAAGGCTCACCCCGTCCTGTGGGATGTCCTGCCACCACGTTGCGTAAAACTGAAGGTCCTCAATCAACCCCCCTGGGCCGTGCAGCGCCACGCGCTCGCCTTCGTCCCGAAGTCCCGACCACCCCGTGGCCTTCAACACCCAGAGGTCGATTGAATTCAGGGTTGTGTCGAGCCAGGGTGCACTGGCGTCTGCAATCACGAACCGGATGCCGGGCGGGATGAGCCCGTGTTCAGGACGCCTGACCCAAACAAGGGGATGGAGATCTCCGCTGTCTTCGAGGTGCAGCTGTTGGGGGTCCAGCGCGAGCTCGGAGACGTTCATGACTTCGAGGTAGGACGACTCCGGGGCGTGAATCGCGGGGGTGGGGTCCGCCAAAATTTCGGTGAACGCGAGGTCTCCCCATTCCAGAAGGGAGGTTCCGTCGCGCCAAAGCACCGTCGAGGTGCTGTCCATCTTGGCCAGGACCGAGGAACCCGGGCTGACGGGGCAGGGCAGGTTCCAACGCCAGACGTTTTCGCAGGTGGTTTCAGTGGCATGTGGGCTGACCGTCGGAAAGGGTTCGGGGTCGCAGGTCAGCCGGAATTCGACAGCTGTGGGCGTGTCGGGCGGGGGCCAGGCCGTGCCTTCGACCTGCAACGAGTCGACGAGGACGAGACGGGTAAGGGGCGCGGGAACCGACGGTTCAAAGGGGTCGGTCGGGTTGGTCATGGAACCCGAGACTGTCGGCCGCCAACCAAACGTCCAACGATCGCCCTGACTTGACGTGTGATTCACCTCGATGCCGACGCATGGCATGCGGGTCAACGGAGGACCCGCGACCGTGTCAATCCAGGTTGCACTTCGAAGGGCTTCGTCCCGGGCTTGGACCTTCCACCGCCCGTTGGCCGACCACGACCAGGTCGCGTTCAAGGCAAAGGGGTCGGACCAGGCGTGGCAGGAGGGAGGCACGATCCAACTTGCCAAGTTGGGAGCGTGGCACTCGAGGGGGTCCTCCGAACCGGTTTGGCCGGCTGAAAGACCCCCGGTTCCGTCGAGCCACCCCGCTTGCATCGACGACGCAAGAAGGAAGGCTGACTCTTGGGGGTCGTCGGCAGGAGGGGCTGCCCAATACAGCGAACTCCTGTTGGAAGCCGATCCAGACACCTCTTGCACCCATCGGACTTCGGCCGCCCACCCCTCGAAATTTCCGGGATCGCCAACCGCGGGGACTTCCCAAAGGGAATCGACAGGGCACCCCCACAGGATTTGCGTGCCTGCGTTGGGGGCGTTCAGTTTCCACGAAGCAACGAGGGAGTCCGCAGTGTCATTTGGGGTGGCGGGTTCCCAAACTTGGGCAGTCCCACACCACACCAACTCGTCTTGAGTCCAGGTGGAAAAGGCGTCGGTTTGGCTTGGAGCGGCACTCCAAAGGCCCCACATGCAAGTTGCCAAAACGACGCTTTTCCTTCCCGCCAAGGCCGCACCAAATCGGCCCGTTCCACATCCTCTCTTCATCTCGGCAAACCTCGTATTTTCGCAGGGTCGCGACCAAACCGCCAGTCAACTGAACCGGCACGTCCACAAACTGCCTGAACCCATGAATTCGAACCTCGCACCGTTAAACGTTGCCGTGGTGGGCGCCACCGGAATGGTGGGCCGCACGATGCTCGACGTCCTTGAAGCCCGAAACTTTCCCGTAGAAAACCTCTTGCCCGTGGCCTCTTCGCGCTCCGTGGGCACGACCGTCACGTTTCGCGGCGAGGATGTGACGGTGATCTCGATCGAAGAAGCTTTGGCCTCGCGACCGCACGTGGCGCTGTTTTCTGCTGGGGGGGAATTGAGCCTGGAGTGGGCGCCCAAATTCGCCGCAGCAGGAACCACTGTCGTGGACAACAGCAGCGCCTGGCGCATGTCGGAAAAGCACAAGCTGGTGGTTCCGGAAGTGAACGGGGAGGTGATTGGCGACGAAGATTTGGTCATCGCCAACCCCAATTGCACCACCATGCAACTGGTGATGTGCCTCAAGCCACTTCACGACCGTTGGAACATCGAACGCGGCGTGGTCAACACCTACCAGAGCGTCACAGGGACGGGTCAAGCGGCGGTGGCGCAACTCGAAGCTGAGCGGCGCGGCGAAGAAGGCACGGGGGTGTATCCCCATCCCATCGACAAAAACTGCTTGCCCCATTGCGACACGTTTCAAGACAACGGGTACACCCGTGAGGAGATGAAGGTCCACCACGAGACCAAAAAAATCATGGGCGACGACGGCATACAGTTGTCTTGCACGGCAGTTCGCGTGCCCGTGGTGGGTGGTCACAGCGAGGCGGTGTACGTCGAATTCACAAAGGACTTTGAGATGGATGCGGTTCGAGAAGCGCTTGCGGGCTTCCCAGGTGTGGTCTTGGAAGATCGCCCCGAAGAGTTGGTGTACCCGATGCCCCGAAACGCTCATGGAAAAGACGAAGTGTTTGTGGGTCGCTTGAGGAGAGATCTCGGAAACCCACGTGGGTTGCACCTCTGGATTGTGGCGGACAACCTGAGAAAGGGCGCCGCTACGAACACCGTCCAAATCGCCGAGCACCTTCACCGCGCAGGCCGCTGGTCTTGAGCCGGCAGGTTTCTCCCGACGGAGTGAAACCTTTTTGAAAAGACCTCCGTATCTTTGCCGACCCTGAACGCAGGATTCGCCGATATAGCTCAGCTGGTAGAGCAACGCATTCGTAATGCGTAGGTCTGCGGTTCAAGTCCGCATATCGGCTCCAAGGCCCCCAAAGGCCGTTCAATCAAGCCCCACTCGAGAGTGGGGCTTTTTGATTTTCAGGGAATTAGGTCGGTTGTTCATACTGCCATGTGGACAGAACCTCTGTCCAGAGGAGGGCGCGAGCACGACGGTCCGCGTTCTTGCGGTACAAACCTTTCAATCTCTCCGATGAAAAAATTCTTGTTTGCTGCTTGTGCAGCCTTGATGAGCCTGACGATGTCGGCTCAACAAAATGCCCACGCTGTCAAGGCCAATCCGCTTGGCTTCTTCGTGGGTCAGTATCAATTTGGGTACGAACATGCCCTGAACGACAACATCAGTGTACAGCTCTCCGCGGGCTTCATCGGGGGCACCTCCGAAGGCACCCTCTCTGAGGACAGCGTGGAGGTGGCCTCGGCACCCTACAAGAAGACGGGCTTCATTGCCATTCCCGAAGTGCGATTTTACCCAGGTGGAAACGCGTGCGAAGGATTCTACATCGCGGCGTTGGGCCGCTTCCGCAGCGCCACGACTGTGAACGACACAGACGAGGTAATCCTGGAGCGAAGTGCCAACGGAGGTGCAGTGGTCCTCGGATATCAAAAAGCCAACGACGGCTACATGGTGGACTTCTTCATTGGGCCTCAATACAAGGCGGTGAGTTCTTCGGGAACGTTGGAGGAGGCCTCCTCGTTCTTCACAAGCGACAACCCGATGGGGGTGCGACTCGGCGTCAACATCGGTTTTGGATGGTGAGCTGACCCTCTCTAACCTGCAACTTGAAACTGGAAAGCCCCGCCAATTGGTGGGGCTTTTTCTGTCCCTCGCGACTTTGGATGCGACCCGCGAGTCACCGCACGCGTGGCGTGACTACCTTTCGAAAAAATCGCATTCGCATGACTTTGAACCTTGCCTCCCTTTGGACTGCGGCGTTTTGTGCAGCCTTCTTTTCTTTTCAACCGGCGTTGACCCAAGCCCAAAGCGACGTCCCCTGGCTCGGGTTGGTGGCCGAGGTGGAACACACCGAAGGCGAACTCGCCGGAATGACGACCTACCGGCTCTACCTGTACACGCCCAACACGGACGACTTTGTGGTCAGTTGTTCCGGCGACGACGAAAACCCTTGGCTGCTGTCAAGCACGTCGCAACCCGCGTGGTTCCAGCACGAACTTGCCACAACGGCACTTGCAACGGACATCAACCCAGCGTTTTTCCCCACCTTTCCTGAGTTCGCGTACGACAGCTGGCTGACCATAGGGGCAGAAGACAACACGGCTGCGACCGACGTCATCGACCTTGCGGACCCCGAGTACGACGCCTTCGCCATCTTCGAGGCCGGCGAAAACGTGGCGGTCAACACCCCGGTTGGCAACGCGTGGTTTGTGCTTCCTGTGCCTGCCAATGTGGAAGCCGTTTCAGGCGAAGACATGCGGGTTCTCGTGGCGCAGCTCACCACGAGTGGCGAGATTTCAGGCCAAATCCAATGCCAGGTCTTCCTCAACGGCAGCAACCAAGATGAATTCCGTGAAGTTCTGCCCATTCTCACGGCCTGCAACGATCCCGAAGCCCTCAACTACGAGCCGTTGTCGTACAGCGCTGACGGGTGCGAGTACTCCGAGGTGGACCGCGTGCTGGACTTGGTGACCACCCACGAATTGGAGGCTTTCCCCTCGCCCGCAACCACGGTTGCCACAATCACCTTCCCGGCACATCTTGGCGCCCGTTTGGCAGGTGCTGAGCTTCGTGCCACGGGTCTGGACGGACGTCTCGTCGGTTCATGGCCCATTCAATCTTCCGTGGAGCGCATCGACGTTTCCGGCCTCGCAGCGGGTCAGTACGTGTTGACGGTGGCAGGCTTCGAAGACGCTACGATTCGCTTCCAGGGAGACCTGGTTGTGACGAAGTGATTCGGCCAGACGGGCGCGAGCCCTGAATCGCGCGGATCGAGCCTCAGCGGATGTCGTCTCCCACACGGAAGGCGATGTCGCTGAGGCTTTTTCGTGCCTTCGCTCCGGGCACATGACCCTCCGGAACGCGGCCCACGGCCAAAAGAGAGACTGCCCGCAGGTGATCGGGCAGGCCGAGCAAGGAGCTGAACGCATCACGGTCGAAGCCTCCCGCCTGCATGCTCGCCAGCCCTGCTTCGGTGAATGCGAGTTCCATCGCACCTACCGCCATGCCGACGCCGAGCAAGGCGGCGTGGTCGGTTTCTCCTGTTTTTTCCAGGACGGTGCTTGCCATGACACCCACGATGGCGCCGGCGTCCTTCATCCAGGAGCGGTTCGCTTCAACAGCCGTCTCCAGAAGCGCGTCGAATGCCTCTTCGCCACGCAACGCGACGACGAATCGCCACGGTTGGTTGTTGTACGAAGAACTGCTGAGGCGCGCCGCTTCAAATCCGTTGGCGAGGTCATCCCACGTCAGTGCAGATCCGTCAAAGGCGCGCGGGCTGTGCCGCTTGGAGGCGAGGTCGAGAAGGCTCATGGCCAACAGAACAGGGAAGGGCGAAAGGTTGTTCGCCTGCGGCGTCAGCTGATGACGTTGCCGGGGGCGACGCCTTCTTCGGGGGTGACGAAGCGCAGGCCGCCGTCGTCGGTACTGGCCATCAGGACCATGCCCTGGCTTTCGATGCCTCGGAGTGCGCGAGGGGCGAGGTTGATGAGGAGCGTGACCTGGCGGCCGACGACGTCCTCGGGAGCGAAGTGCTCGGCGATGCCGCTGACGACGGTGCGCGTGTCGAGGCCTGTGTCGACGGTGAGCTTGAGCAGTTTGTCGGCCTTGGGGACCTTTTCGCATTCGAGGACGGTGCCGACGCGGAGGTCGAGTTTGGTGAAGTCGTCGAAGGTGATTTGGGATTTGGCAGGCATGAGGTCGCGGGTTGAGGAGTCGGATGCGGAGGCGGCATCGCTCTTGGCGCCGTCCTTTTGGCCGAGCTTGGCGACCTGGGCGGCGACCGTGTCGTCGTCGATTTTGGTGAACAGGATAGGCAGGTCGCCGAGGACCGTGCCGGCAGAAACGAGGTCGGTGCGTGCGTCCTTCCAACGCGCATCCGACACGCCAAACGAAGCGGCGATTTTCGCGGCCGTTTGGGGCAGGAAGGGTTCGAGGAGCACCGCGCAGTTGCCCACGACCTGGCACGTCAGGTGCATGATCGTGGCGGTGCGGACGGGGTCGGTTTTTTGGAGTTTCCAAGGCTCCTGCTCGGTCAGGTACTTGTTGCCGAGGCGCGCCACGTTCATGGCTTCGAGCTGCGCTTCCTTGTAGCGGTGGCGGGCGATGAGGTTGCTGACCTTCCCAGGGGCGGCTGCGAGCGTGTCGAGGAGGGCGCGGTCGGTGGCGTCGAGGGCGTTGTCGGCCGGGGCGGCCGGCACGGCGCCGTCGTAGTACTTGCGCGTCAACACCAGCACGCGGTTCACGAAGTTGCCCAGGACGTCGGCCAACTCGTTGTTGACCTTGTCGCGGAAGTCGCTCCACGTGAATTCGCTGTCCTTTTGTTCCGGCATGATGGCCGTCAGGACGTAGCGCATCGCGTCGCTGCCTTCGGGGAAGTCTTCGAGGTACTCGGTCACCCAAACCGCCCAGTTCCGCGACGTGCTGATCTTGTCGCCTTCGAGGTTCATGAACTCGTTGGCCGGCACGTTGGTCGGGAGGTTGAAGCCTCCGTGCTCCTTGAGCAGGATGGGGAAGATGATGCAGTGGAAGACGATGTTGTCCTTCCCGATGAAGTGGATGAGGTCGGCCTCCGGGTCTTGCCACCAGTCGCGCCAATCTTGGCCGTTCTGTTCGCACCATTCCATGGTGGCGGTGATGTAGCCGATGGGGGCGTCAAGCCAAACGTACAAGACCTTCCCCTCCGCGCCATCCACCGGGACAGGCACGCCCCAGTCGAGGTCGCGCGTCATGGCGCGGCTTTCGAGGCCGCCTTCAATCCACGAGCGGCACTGCCCCAGAACGTGGGCCTTCCATTCCTTGGCGTTGTGGTGCGGTTGGCCGTCGAGCGTGCCGTCGACAATGTATTCGCGGAGCCAGTTCTCGTGCCGCCCCATGGGGAGGTACCACAACGTGGTGGGCTTGAGGACGGGCGTCGAGCCGCTGAGGGTGGAGCGCGGGTTGACGAGCTCGGTGGGGCTCAGGGTCTTCCCGCACTTTTCGCACTGGTCGCCGTACGCCCCGTCCGAGGAGCACGACGGGCAGGTGCCTTGGATGTACCGGTCGGCCAGGAATTGGTTCGCCTCTTCGTCGTAGAACTGCTCCTCGGTTTTCACTTCGAACCCGCCCTTGTCGAGCAGGGTCAAGAAGAAATCCTGCGCCACGTGGTGGTGCTTGGGCGACGAGGTTCGGCTGTAATGGTCGAAGCTGATGTCGAGCCCCGAAAACGCTTTTTGCATCTCCACGTGGTACGTGTCGACGATTTCGCGGGGCGTGGTGCCGTCCTTTTTTGCACGAAGCGTGATGGCCGCACCGTGTTCATCGCTCCCACAAATCCAAAGCACGTCTTCCCCCGCGCTCCGAAGGTGCCGAACGTAAATGTCCGCAGGCAGGTACGCGCCGGCGATGTGGCCGAGGTGAATCGGCCCGTTGGCGTAGGGCAGCGCGGAAGTGATCATCCTCCGCTTGGGGGCGTTTTGCGACATGGGTGCAAAAGTACTTCGGCCGTGGAATTGTTGGGCGGTGGGGCGCGTTTTGGGCTTGAAAAACCTCCAAATCTTGTCCAAAGTACACACGCAAAGAGGGTCTTTTTCACGACTTCGTCCAAGACGAATTGTGGAAATCTGCGAGGAATGTTAACACAACCGAAGGGGCGGTGCATTTACTTTGGCCCCATCAGGCAATGTCCTGATACCTGAACAATCCAGGCAATGAGTGCAACTGAAGTCAAGGCAACGAAAGCGGGAGCAGAGCTTCCTGTTTTAGATGCGAGCGAGAAGCGAGAGATTCTTGATGAATTCTTCCAAAAGAAGATTTGGGGCAAGCAAGAACATGAGTTTACCCCAGGCGTAAAGACAGCTGCAGAGGCTGCGATGCGCCCCAAAAAGGGCAAGGTCCTTTAATTGCGGCAACCGTGACGGAGCTGCGCCTTCCTCCGCCATTGAAGCCGGGGTCGCGCGTGGGGCTGGTTGCTCCGGCACGTTTTGCATCTCCGGAATTGGTGAACGAAGCGGCGACGCAGCTGGCCACGTGGGGTTTCGACCCTGTGGTGGACCCGAGGTCGACGGGGCGAGATCGGCAATTTGGCGGCTCCGACGAAGCGCGGGCAGCCGTTCTGAACGAGGCGTTTCGGGATCCGGAAATTGGTGCGGTTTGGGCGTTGCGTGGCGGGTACGGCTGCACGCGCTTGTTGCCGCTCCTGGACGGAGCCGCGTTTGAAGCCCGGCCCACATGGGTCGTCGGGTTTTCCGACGTGACGGCGTTGCATGGCTGGGCCTCGCGACGGGGCGTGGCCTCGCTTCACGCGCCGGTCGCTTCGACCGTCTCGAGCACGGAACCGGAGGACGTCGCGGCGATGCGCGAAGTGCTTTGTTCGGCAACCCCGCCTTCCTGGCAAGCGGGACGGCGCGTGGTGGGCGGCAACCTCTCGGTGCTGTATGCCATGCTCGGCACCCCTGCCATGCCGCCCCTCGAGGGTCGGTGGCTGTTGCTCGAGGACCTCGACGAATTCCTGTACCACCTCGACCGCATGTTCGTTGCCCTGGCCCAAGCGGGCGTGTTCGAGGCCGTCGAAGGCGTGATGGTCGGCTCGTTCACGGACCTGAAGGACAATACCGTGGCCTGCGGGCAAGCGGTGGACAACCCGTTTGGCCGGACGGTGCGCGAGATGGTGGAGGAGCACATCGCGTCCCGCGGATGCCCCGTGGAATGGAACGTTCCGGTGGGACACGGCCGCCGAAACGCACCCGTTGTCTTGGGCTGACCGCAGCGGACCTTCGGGGCGGACCTTGGCTGTACCTTTCGCCCATGTTTGGAAGCATCAAAGACCAATTGACCCAGGAACTCGCCGACATTGAGGCAGCCGGGTTGTACAAGCGAGAGCGCGTCATCACCTCGGCCCAAGGCGCCGAAATCACGTTGGACGACGGCAGCGTCGTGCTGAACTTTTGCGCCAACAACTACCTCGGGTTGAGCTCCCACCCGCGGGTGGTGGAGGCGGCGAAAAAGGCCATCGACACCCACGGGTTTGGCATGTCAAGCGTGCGCTTCATCTGCGGCACGCAGGACATCCACAAGGAACTTGAGCAACGCATCGCGGACTTCCATCACACCGAAGACACCATTCTCTACGCGGCGGCGTTTGACGCAAACGGCGGGGTGTTCGAACCGCTGCTGTCCAAGGAAGATGCCATCGTCAGCGACAGCCTCAACCACGCCTCCATCATCGACGGGGTGCGCTTGTGCAAGGCGGCGCGCTACCGCTACGCCAACAACGACATGGCTGAGCTCGAGGAGCGCCTGAAGGAAGCCCGTGCCAACGGCGCCCGGAACATCGTCATCGTGACCGACGGCGTGTTTTCAATGGACGGATACGTGGCCCAAATCGACAAAATCTGCGATCTCGCCGACGCCTACGAAGCGATGGTCATGGTGGACGAATGCCACGCCACGGGGTTCATTGGCAAGACGGGCCGCGGCTCGATCGAATTGCGGAACGCGCTCGGCCGCGTCGACATCATCACCGGCACCCTCGGCAAGGCCATGGGGGGGGCGATGGGCGGTTTCACGACCGGCAATCGGGAGATCATAGACATGCTGCGCCAGCGCAGCCGTCCCTACCTCTTCTCGAACTCCCTCGCGCCAAGCATCGTCGGGGCCTCGATTGAGGTGTTCAAGATGCTGGACGAAACGACGGAGCTGCGAGATACGCTCGAGGAAAACACGACCTACTTCAAGGAAGGACTGCGCAAGGCGGGCCTGCCATTCAAGGACGGCGAATCGGCCATCGTGCCCGTGATGCTGGGCGACGCCAAGCTCTCGCAAGTCATGGCCAACGCGCTGCTTGAAGAGGGCATCTACGTCATCGGCTTTTTCTACCCGGTGGTGCCCCAAGGCGAAGCCCGAATCCGGGTGCAGCTCAGCGCGGCACACACCCGTGAGCACCTTGATCGCGCGCTTGCGGCCTTTGAAAAGGTCGCGCGCGACCTCGGCGTAATCTCCTGACCTTCCTGCCGTGTCCAGTTCAGATCCCGTTCAGCGCATCGTGGTCGTGGGCCGCGGTTTGGCCGGCGCGCTCGTGGCGTGGAAGTTCGCGGAGCGGGGCTGCGAGGTGCAGTGGTGGGGGGACGGTTCTTCAAGCGCGTCCCGGGTGGCGGCGGGGATGTTCAATCCCGTGTCGTTCCGGCGCGTCGTGGAGGTCTGGAACGCCGCCGAACACCTTGCCGAGATGCGGTCGACGGTTGCTGGAATTGAGGCGGCGTTGGGCCTGAAGGGTCAACTTCTGCACGACGTTCCCGTGGCCAAGGTCTTCGCCAACGAAGCGTACCGCGAGACGTGGGACGCGAGGTGGGACGAAGGGCACGGGGTGTGCCAGTGGGCCTCGCCCGGCGAAGACCTTTCCCAGGCCGGGATGGCGCGCGTCGAAGGGCCCGCGGGCGTGGGCAAAGTGCACGCCTCGGGATGGGTGGACGTCCCTGCCCTGCTCGACGGCCTGGAAGCCCACTTCGCCGCGCGCGGCGCCCTCCACGACCGCCCGTGGACCGTCGGAGACGGCCTGCCTGAGGGCGCCGACGCCGTGGTCGATTGCCGGGGCGTGGGGGCCGCAGAAGACCTTGCTGGCGAGGGACTCCAAATCAACCCCAACCACGGCGACGTCTTGACCTTGAGCACGCCCGTGGACGGTCCGGGAAGTTTGGACACGGCCGGGCACAACGTCAACAACGGCAAGTGGTTGCTTCCGACTGAAGTGCACGACGGCCGTCAATTTTGGCGCTTGGGAGCCACGTATTCGTGGCACCGCATGAAGCCTTTTCCCGACCCCCACGCCGCGACGGAACTTCGGAACCACATGGCCAAGGCGTTTGATGCGGACGGCGCGGACGCGCTAAAAACGGCTCGTCTCGAGGCCCACCAAGCGGGCCTGCGACCGGCTTCTCCCGATCGGCGTCCGAGCTTGGGTCCTTGGCCTGGCCAGCCTCGTGGCGTGCTGATGCTCAACGGTTTGGGAACCCGTGGAGTGTTGGTGGGTCCTGCCGCTGCCGGCCGACTCGTGGCGTGGTGGTTGGACGGCGAAGAGGTCCCCGAGGACATGCGCCCCACCCGCTTCAAAGGAGTGGCTTCCTGAGCCCGGGTTTCCAAGAGGGACGTGTTGCTAACCTTCCGCGTCGAGCCTCACGCGCGCGGGACGGAGAGGTACTTTGGGAACATGTTGCACGAATCCATTGCGAACGCTCTGAACGAGCAAATCGGCCTCGAAGGCCAAAGCTCCCACGTTTACCTCACCATGGCAGTTTGGGCAGAAACCAACGGCTACGACGGCGTGGCGGAGTTTCTCTACCTCCATTCGGAGGAGGAACGTCAGCACATGCTCAAGCTGATGCGGTTCGTCAACGAACGTGGAGGGGTGGCCTTGGTGCCAACCGTGAAGGCAGGCCCCACCGATTATTCAGGGCTGAAGGAAATTTTTGAAAGCATTCTCGAACACGAAACCCGCGTGACGGAGTGCATCAACAACGTGGTGGACCTGTGTTTGCAGGCCAAGGATTACACGACCCACAACTTCATGCAGTGGTACGTCAGCGAGCAAATCGAAGAGGAGGGGCTCGCGCGTCGAATCTTGGACAAGCTCGCGCTCGCCGGGGACGACCACGGCGCGCTGTACTTGTTTGACCGGGACATCGTGACCTTCAACCAACCCGCCACCGGCGCCAAGCCTGCATGACCTTCACGCGGACATATGCTTCCGCGGAGCCTCGCATGGCTGCGAAAACGGCCTGCTTCGGTGCCGGCCGCAGGCTCGGGCTGTGGCTTGTGCTTCCCGTGTTGGCGTCGTGGATTTGGGCAACCCAAGGCGGCGTGCAAGACGCCAAGCTCGATGCCACAGACACGCAAGTGCTCATTCAAGCGCAGTACCTGTTTCAGCTGGCCAAGGGCAACGATTGGCCGGCGGAAGCCAAGGCCGGACCTTTTGTGGTGGCGGTGCATGGAAAGCAGGCGTTGGCCGACATGCTGGCCTCGAAGTACACAGCGCACCCCATCGGTTCTCAAGCTCTGACGGTGCAAGCCGTGGAAAGTCCCGAAGACCTTTCCGAGGCGCAAGCTCCCCAAGTTCTGTACTCCGAAGCCTCGGGAGAAGAACTTGAGGCTTTGCTCGATGCCGTTAAGGGTCGGCCCACCCTGGTGGTGACGGCCCTTCAACCCAGCCTTGTTCCGGGCGCGACCGTGAATTTGATCCAGGTGAACAACCAACTTCGTTACGAAATCAACGTCCGAGACGCCGAGAAACGCGGCATCTTGGTCGGCAACCGAATTGCGTCATGGGCCGTGCAGCGCTGAGTTTGGCCTTTCTGTTCGCCGTCGTGATGTCGTGGGCCCAAACCCCAGGCACCTCGCCCGACGTGCAAGTCGCCGTGGAGCGAGCCATCGCCCTGGGAAAAGGGGGAGATTACTCCGGCGGCCTCGCTCTGTTGAGCCCGTACCTCGAGGACCCGAAGCCCGCCACGGCGAAGGCGTGCTACGTCGCGGGATTCCTGCACAAAGAGCGATTCAAGGCGCAGTCGGTGCAGGGCGACCGCGCCGAGGCGGTGCGTTGGCTGAGCACGGCGCTGGACTTGGACGACCGAGTCGGAGCTCGCGCCCCGTGGCAGGAATCGGCGCGTCAGGCCTTGACCTACCTCGGCGGAACGTACTTCGACGACGCGGTCCGTGCAGTGCGGACCTTTGAACCCGGCACCGAAACCGCCGTCTTCGAACTGTTCGACGCCCACGTTGACGTCGCGCGCCGCCTCGATCCCCGTGTCGCCGCCACGGCAGAGCGCGCGGAATTCCACAAAAACCTGGCTCGCGCTTACCGGCAGTGGTTTGAATCCACGGGCGACGAGCGGCATTTCGAAGGAATTGTCGATCAATACCGTTTGGCCCTCGAAGTCCGCCCAGGCGACGTCACCGCGACGTACAACCTGGCCGTCAACATCTACAACCGCGGGGTTTCCGTGCTCAAGAGCATGGACGAAAACACCACCCTGCCCGAGCTCTTTGCCCTCCAGGACGCCTGCGCGGAGATGTTCCAGCGGGCTCTCCCGTGGTTTGAGCGGGCCAACGAACTCCAGCCGGACAGGCCGGAGACTTTGCGTGGCCTCATGATTGTTCACCACGCGCTGAACGACAACGCCACGTCGGATGCCTACCGTGTGCAACTTGAAAACGCCCTCAAGCCATGATGAGGTGGAACATCGCATGGCGCATGGGGCTGGGGTTTGGGGTGTTCATCCTCGCGGTGGCGGTGCTTTTCGTGTTCACGCGGATGACGCTTGCCGAGAGCCGCGCGTTGGGCGAGGAAATCGACCAAAGCTTGGTTCCGAGTCTGGGTGCGTTGGAACAAATGGACGCAACGCTGGCGGAATCGCGCGTGTACATCAACCACTGGTTGACGCGCCAAAGCCGTTCCGACGACGAAGAGAAGGTCGCGCTGCGCCGCTTGGTGGACGTGGAGTTCCCAAGTCATTTGACCAGGCTCAACGCCCTCGAGACGGCGTGGTCGCCTGCTGCACGTGCCCACCTTGACACGCTTCGCCAAGAGACCGACGCTTTGGCGTTGCTCTACGGCGAGATCATGCGTTTGCTCCCCGATTTCCGGAGCTACGACAACCCGATTGCCTTCATGGAGGCCGAGTCTTACGCCACGGAAGGCGGTCAGTTGGCGACGTTCACTGGCCGGGTGAAGACGCGTTTGGCCACCTTGACAGAAACCCAAAACGCAGCCCTCCGCGATCGCACATCCCGGATGGAAGCCCTCGGAGCGCAGCTGACCATGTACGCCGGGCGCGTGGCGTGGGTCGTGGTGATCCTGGGCATCGCCTTGGGCGTCATCGTGACGCGGAGCATTGTCCAGCCCGTGAAAGAGCTCAAACGCGCCCTGCTGCACATGGGCCGGGGCGTCCTTCCCGAGGGGGACGTGCGCGTGACCTCCGACGAAATTGGCGACATGGCCGTGGCGGTGAACCGCCTCGCCCAGGGTTTGGCCCGAACCCAAAAGTTCTCCCAGGAAGTGGGCGGGGGCGATTTCGATACGCCCTACGAGCCCCTGAGCGACGACGACGCCCTCGGCAAGGCCCTCCTTCAGATGCGCACCTCGTTGGCCGAGAACGAACGCGAGCTCGAAGGCAAAGTCACGGAGCGCACGGAGGAATTGGCGCGCCAGAAGGCACGTGCCGAAGAAATCCTCGGCGACCTCCAAGACAGCATTTCGTACGCCTTGCGCATCCAGCAAGCCATTCTGCCTTCCGAGCAGGAACGCCGCGAGGTCCTGTACGATTCGGCGGTGTTCTACAAGCCACGCGACGTGGTCAGCGGCGACTTCTATTGGTTCAAAGCCATCGGAAGCCGTCGCATGGTCGCGGCCATTGATTGCACGGGCCACGGCGTCCCCGGAGCGTTCATGAGCCTGGTGGGCCACAACATCCTCGACCGCGTGTCCAAGGTGTTCACCGAACCGCACAAGGTCCTCGACAACCTGAACACCCACGTGCTAACGTTGCTCCGCAAGGACATTCGAGCGATCGCAAACATTCCGGCCGAGGTGTTGAAGGACCTGTCCCTGCCTTCCGAGACGGCGGTGGACGGAAGCTACCTCGGGAGCCAGGACGGCATGGATTTGGCCATGGTCGCCATCAATTGGGAGTCGATGAAGGTGGAATTCGCCGGGGCCAACAACCCGCTGTACTTGGTGCGGGACGGCGAATTGGAGGAATTCAAGGCGGACAAGTTTGCGATTTGCTCCTTTGAACCGGGCAGCAAGCATTACAACGTTCAAACCCTCGACATCCAGTCCGGGGACACGTTGTTTTTGGCGACAGACGGGTTCGTGGATCAGTTTGGAGGGCCGCAGGGAAAGAAATTTATGCGTCGTCGCTTCCGGGAGCTGTTGGTTGAGACCGCGGCCATGCCGGTAGACAGGCACGAAGCGCATTTGAACGCGCGCTTTGAATCGTGGAGAGGGGAAGAAGAGCAGGTCGACGACGTGCTCGTGGTGAGTGTGCGCGTGCCATGAGTGTTCAAGATGCCACACGGCAGGCCACGCTTCGCGCGTGGACTTGGATGAAGTCGGACAAGGGCTTGATGCTTTGGGCGGTGCTTGTGGGCGTTGCCTCGGGATTGTTGGCCGTCGTCATGAAGCAAAGCGTGGGGGGATTGAGAAGCGTCATGTTTGCCATCCAAGGATGGGTGGGCGGATCGTGGTTCTTGGCCTTGGGCCCGATCTTGGGTTTGGCGGCGACGGCGTACGTGGTCCAAACCGTCCTCAAGGGAGACCACCCCGGCCCCGGCATTCCAGCGACGTTGCATGCCATATCCACGCGGCGCGGGCGCATGAAGCGCACTTGGATGTTCGCCCCGGTGCTCACGAGCGTCTTGTCGGTGGGATTTGGAGGTTCCGGGGGACTGGAAGCGCCTGCGGTTCAGGCTGGCGCAGCCTTGGGTTCAGAGGTTGCTTCCCAAACGCGGCGTCATTTTCGCCGGCGACTGCTGTTGATTGGGTGTGCCGCGGCCGGCTCGCTTGCGGCCATGTTCAAGGCCCCTGTTGCGGCCATCGTCTTTGCCGTCGAGGTCATCATGATTGACTTGACTGCTTCGAGTCTCGTGCCGATTCTCCTCGCGTCGTTGGCCTCATTGCTGACGGCGTTCGTGTTTTTTGAGGGCGAAGACATCTTGACCGTGCCCACGCTAGCCGCCTTTCAAGCTTCGCGACTGCCTTGGTACGTTTTGATGGGGGTGGCGACAGGCGTCGGTTCCGTGGTTTTTTCCAAGTTGTACTTGCTGAGTCAGCAGGCCATAAGCCGGTTCAAAAACCCGCGAACGCGCATGACGTTGGCGGGGGCGCTGATTGGCGCTGCAGTGGCCTTGTTGCCGCCGCTTTTTGGGGAAGGGTACGAGGTCATCAACCAGCTTTTCCTCGGGTATTCCGACGTCTTGATTGAGGACGTATGGATGCTGGAGGGGTCTCTGGCCTTGCCAAGTTTGCTCGGGTGGATTTTGCTCGCGAGTTGCCTCAAGCCGATGCTGACGGGGTTCACCGTGGGTGCCGGAGGGGTGGCAGGGGTGTTCGCACCCGCGCTGTTCTCCGGAGCCTTGTTTGGGTTCGCGTTTGCATTGGGACTGAACGGATTCATCGGACCCACGACGATGCCGTTTGGAAATTCGGTGTTGGCAGGGCTTTGCGGCATGATGGCAGGCGTGCTTCACGCGCCTTTGACGGCCATCTTCCTTGCGACGGAACTCAGCGGCGGGTACGGGTTGTTTGTACCGCTCATGCTCACTTCGGCGATTTCATTCTCGACGTCGCGGGCTCTCATGCGTCACAGCATTTACACCCGCGAATTGGCCGAACGTGGCGAGCTTCTCACCCACGACAAAGACCAAACGGTCCTCACCTTGATGAACCTCAAGGAGGAACTCGAACAAGATTTTCTGCCGGTTCAACCGCATTGGAATTTGGGTCAGCTTGTGGAGGTGGTGGCCCAAAGCCAGCGAAACTTGCATCCGGTGGTCGATGGCGAGGGCCACCTCATGGGCATCGTCGACTTGCAGGACATCCGTCAGGTCATGTTTGACCAAGATCAGTACTTGTCGCTGCGCGTGATTGACCTGATGACCTTGCCGCTGGCCGAGGTGCAGTGGGAAGATCGGATGGACGACGTGATGGCCAAATTCGAAACCTGCGGTGCTTGGAATTTGCCGGTGGTCGAGGACGGTCGTTACGTGGGATTTGTGTCGCGGTCTCGGCTGTTCACAGCCTACCGCAAGTGGCTGAAAGCCACGAGCCTCGATTGAGAGAGACAGGAGGGTGGTTTTGGCCCCCCTTCTGGCATAACCCGAATCAGGGCGTGTGCTCCACTGCGCCGTCCAAGATGTAATTCATCTGGTAGACGTCGTCGGCATTCAGGCGCAGGGTGCCGCGAAACGTGAGGCGCTCGTCGGTTTGGTAGGCGCGCTCGCTTTTGCCGGGAAAACGAAGGTCGATGACCGACTCGGGTCCGGCGCCGCCACAGAAGAAGCAGTTGGCAAACGGGTAGCGGCTCAGGACGTAAAAGTCTTCGTCCACGTCGACCGGGATCATGTACCCCGTGATGAAAAAATCCTTGCCTTCCGCCGCAATCACCTGAGGCCCAAACTTCGGCATCCAGTAATACGCGTCGAGTTCCTCGAGGTACACGTCTTTGAACTCGACGTCGCTCAGGACTTGCCACGTCAACTCCGCGAGGTCCCCCGCCGGGACTGCCGGGACGGGCTCCCCTTCAGAATTCGAGGCGGTGACGGGCTGGGGGTCGAGGCTGGCAAGTTTGGCTTCCCCCACGTGACGAAGCTGATCCTGCGTGGCCTGGGCCTCCTCCGACGGATGGCACATGCTGCTCCAATCCATCATCGACACCGCCACGAGCGCGGCGGCAGAAAAGGCAACGGTGAGGAACGTGGTCGTTTTCATGTCGTGCGAAGTTACGCTTCACTCAGCGTCCGGCTGATGTCCAAACGCAGGCTTCCGCGTGCGGGAAGGGCGGAAGCCAGCAACCCGACGGCCACCGCGGCCGCGGCGAGGGCCCATTCGCTTGGCAACACGGCCAAGGCGGCGAGGTCGTAGTGGAATTGGCTTTCCACGACTTGGCCGAGCACGGCCATGCCCACACGGCTGAGCGCGAGACCGAGCACGGTGCCTGCCACGCTCAACAGTCCTCCTTCAAGAAGCAAGAGACGGTAAAGCGTGGACGGGGTGCCGCCCATCGTGCGCATCAGTGCGAGCTCGTGCCGGCGGGCACGGATGTTGTCGAGCACGGAAATGAAGATGCTTGCGAAGCTCAGCGCCATGATCAGCATGGCGATCGCCCGCAACGCAGATGTGCCCAGCCCAAACTGCTGCGTCATCCGATTCACCTCGATGGCCGGGAGGGCCACTTGCATGTTCGTTTCGCGCAAGACATTGGGGATGGTCAAGACGGCGAGCGGGTTGCGCTTTTTGAGCAGCAAGGCGGTGATTTCCCGGGTCGCAGGGTCCACGACTTCGCCTTTGTGGGCATGGACGTTCCAGATGCTCTCCATGGGGGTCAAGATGAGTTGGTCCACGACGCTTCCGCTTGGTTCCAGGACCCCCACCACCGTGAAGGTTTTGTCGGTGTGAATGTCGGTTTGGTCCGTAAGGCCGTGTGCGCTGTAAAACGTGTCACCCAACCCCATGCCCAAATTCTCGGCCACCCGAGCGCCCAGCGTCACCTCAAACGCGGCGTCCCAAAGCTTCCCCTCACGCAACGTGGCTCCGTAATGGTCAACGTAGCTGTGCTCCGTGCCGACGATGCGGTAGCCCTTGTGGTTGTCGCCGTAAGCGAGGGGTATCCCAGAGGCGATGTACGGGTGTTTCAGGACTTTTTCCGCTTCGCTTTGAAGGATGTTTCCGGTGGGGGCGTCGATGTGGTAGACGTTGGCGAGGATGAGCTGCAACGGACTTCCTTTCGCCCCGAGCACCAAGTCGATGTCCTTGATGTTGCGCTCGAACGCGTCGTTCACCTGCTTCTCTGTCAAAAGCATCAAGCTGACCATGCCCACCCCAAACGCCAGCAGCGCCAAGCTCAACGCCGTTTGAAGAGGCTTGGCCCGGAGGTTGCGCGAGGCTTGGTAGAAGAGCCCGAGCTTCATGCCTTTGCGGGTTCAAGGGTGACACACTTCGAATAACGGTCTTTCAAGCGCTGGTCGTGGGTGACGACCACCAGCGTGGCGTCGGCCGCTTCGCGGTCGAGGATGTCCATAACGGCCTCGGCGTTGCGGTCGTCCAGGGCCGAGGTCGGTTCGTCGGCGAAGACCACTTTGGGGCGGTGCAGCAGGGCGCGGGCAATGCTCGCCCGTTGCTGTTCCCCAACGCTGAGCTCGTGGGGCCGGGCCTTGGCGCGGTGCGCGATTCCCAGCCGATCCAGCATGGACTCCATGCGGGCAAGGACTTCACCGGGCACGGAGCCGTGCGTCAATTGGTGCGGAAGCGCCAGGTTCTCTTCGACGGTCAAGCTTTGCACGAAGTGGGCGCGTTGAAACACAACGCCCAGTTCGGAGCCGCGCCACACGTCGAGCTCGCGGTCGGTGGCGGCACGCAAATCGCAGCCGGCGACGCGCAGGCTTCCTGTCTCGGTCCGGAGCAAGCCGCACAGCAAGTGCAGGAGGGTCGTTTTTCCGGTGCCGCTGTTGCCGAGCAGGAGCATCCGTTCGCCTGCCGCGCAGGAGAAATCGGGGAAGTCCATCTCCGGACCGGCACTTCCGTATCGGAACTTGATGCCCTTTGCTTCGACCATGCTTCGAAGGTACGCAGGCCTTCCGTGTGAATGGGCGTAGATTCGCCGGGCAAGCGCTCGCACTATGAATTTTTGGCAACGACTTTCTCGGTTTGGCATTGGCATCGTCCTCGGCGTCGGCCTGTCGCTCTATTTCTTTGGTGGACGGGGATGCGGTTCCTGGCTGCCCTCAGCCCAAATCCGCACTTCGGTCGTCGAAGGAGGGCTTCAGCTCGCCCCCGAGATAAGGCAAGCCTATCCGGAGCTGCGTGTCACGGAAGTGCTCGCCTTTGTTGGCGCTGCCGAGGTGGATTTTGGGGCGAGCGGACCGCGCGACACGCCCCAGTGGTACGTGCTCAGCACCGACGCTTCGCCGGGAATGCTTTCCGAGGTGGAGGTGGTGTTGCTCGACACGGCGAGCGTCGTGCGCCGCGTCGCGTTTCAAGACTGACCTCGGGCCACCATCTCGTCGTAGAGTCCTTGGGCCTCAGCCAGCCTTTCGGGAAGGACCTCGCCTTGCACTTCTCGCTCGTTGGAATAAGCCTTGTAATCGGGCACGGTTGCGGCCAAGCCTGACGCGCTCACGATGCGTTGCAACACGTCTTGGGGTGCGACGCAGTACGCCTCGTAGGACACGAAATGCAAGCGGTGCGGGTCGAGCGCCAAAGCTTCGCGGTAGTGGTTGATCCACAGCCCAAGCCAACAATCGAGGCTGTCGAGGTCGCCGGAGGGAAGCTCCTCGGTGGAGGGGAACCGGAAGGGCTTGTGCCCCAGCCCAAACTCGTGGTGCGCCAACCAGTCCATGTATTCCTTCACGAACGGATCGTCGGCCTGCATCGCGACGTATTTGCGGTGCATCGCCCGAAGCGATTCGGCGTGCGTCAGGGGGTCGCGGAACAGGACGACGGCATGGAAGTCGCGGTTCAGGCGGCGCATCGCGGGGTAGCGAAGCAGCGCGTTGTTGTTCTTGGCGACGTACATGGCGTCGGGCCTGTCGCTCGACGCGAGGGCGATGCCTTGGTACTCGAGGTAGGTGCTGTGAAGGTCGGGGGAGACGTCGTGGGCCTCGAGCGCAGTGTCGGTGACGTAGCTGCGCCCCGTCATCGCCTGGAAGAACACCTCCTCGAGGGCTTCGGCCGAATCGAGGCCCACGAGGATCCCGTCGCCGTGACTCCGTTCCTGCAACTCGCCCGTGCCGGGGTTGTGGAACCGCTTCCAAAGCCCGGGCGCGAGCACGAGGGGCATGTTGGCGTAGTTCAGGCTGTGAAACGCGCCGGTGGCCACGAGGCGCTCGAGCACGCTGGTCGTGCCCGCACGGGCGAGCCCGGTCACCCAAAGAAACGTGGGCCGGGGGGTGCCACCGCCCTTGCGCCAGCCCTGAATCTCGCGCCGCATGAGACGCAGGTGCACGTGGGGGTGGTTCAGGAGCATGCGGTGCAGGAGTTGGTCCAGGGCCGAGTGGCTTGCGGCGCCGAGGCCTGAGGCGGCGGGCGAATTGTGCATGCGGCGGGGGAGAACCAACGCAAGCGTGCCGCCCACGGACAGGGCTACGATGCCCTGCCACGTTCCGAGCAGTTCAAGGTTGCCGGTCAGGACGTGGGTCGGGGCGAGCAACAGCAGGGCGGAGGCGGCCAGGAGGGCCAGGAAGGCAAAGAGCGCGCGGAGCAGCCGGCCGGTTCCCGCTTCCAGGGCTTGGAGCTTGGCGTCGTCGTCGCCGTCGGAGAGCATCCCGTCCAAGACGCCGACGCTGCTCAAGGCGAGCCGGTGAAGCAGGGGCGTGTTCCAACGCACCAGAAAAAAGGCGACGTAGGCGGACGCGGTCAACAACGCGAGTGCCACCACGGCGTTACTTCTTCAAAAACTTTTTGACCCGAAGCCAAACAATGTACCCGAGCGACGCGACCACGATGCCGCCCACAATCAAGGTCAGGGCGATGGCGCCAGCCCCCATGGAGGGGCCGATGTAGAGGGGAAGGTTCATGGGAAGGAAGAGATGATGCGTGTCCAGTTGGGCAAGTGGTGGTGGCCCTCGTGGTGCGAGGCGAGGACGTCTTTGTAAAGGACGCCGTCGTCGCCGAGCACCCACAGGACGCCGGAGTTTTGTTCTTCGACGAAGTACGAACCGTCGGGCAGACGTTCCTGAAGGCCTTCGCTGAAGGTCATGATTTCGTGCTCGCGGACGAGTTCCTCGTGGAGAGGCCTGAACGTGTCGGAGGCCAAATCGTATTCCACCACGTGCGAATACCAATGCTTCAGCAGTGCCTGCTCCTTCGAGACGGGGTACTTGTGGGCGGTGTGGGTGTAACGCCCCACGTTTTCCTGCGTTGCGTTGTTGAAGATGACCAGGGTGGAGTCGCCCAGGACGTCGACGTCGTGTTGGGCGGCCAGCGGACCGTCGATGACGCGCACGACCTCGCCCGTTGAGGGCCTGAATTGCAGGACCGCCTGCAGGTTTCGGAAACTCAAAAACACATCTCCTTCCTCAAAAAACGGCCCGGAAAAAAGTGCGGGCTCCACGTCGTTGAGGTGCAGGGGGTCCATGGGGTCCCCCGAGCGCAACACGAGGTGTTCCAGTCCGTTCTCCTTCAGGATGTCAACGCAGGATTTGACGTACTCAATGTGTCCCGTTTCAGGGTGGATGCGCGCGATGCTGTTGTCGAGAAAGTGCACGGTTTTCCCGTCCATCTCGTACCTGGCGCGGTACGCCGTCCAGGTGCCTCCCTTTTCGAATTTTTGGACGCACGCCCAAATGTGCCCTTCCGCGTCCAAGTTGATGGCGTGGTGGAAGAGCAAGCTGTCTTGACGCCAAACCATGTTTGAAGCGGAATCGAGGCGGAACAAGGGCTCGCGCCCTGTGATGAAGGACACCACAGATTTGTCTTCGAGAAGCAGCGGGTGATGCACCCGGCGGTGGACCTTGAAGTCGAGGACGTCGCGCCGCAGCGTCCACCGGTGCACCACGTCGCCTGTGCGCAGGTTCCACAGGTCGATGTTGCGGTCTTCGTCTTCGTTGGAATAGGCCGAGAGCGCCAAAACGTCCTCCGTCAAACGGTTGATCCGGTCGAAGCCGTCGGGTGTGGGGACGTAGGTCTGGGGAAGGGTTTGGGCTTCTTTGACGGACTTCTTGAACAGGTCGGGAAAACCCGCAAGCTGGTCCACCACAACGTTGCCCCACCCCAAATCGAGGTCGCCTTTCGTGCGGTGCTTCACGACCCAGCCGAACGCCGACAAGGCGGCGAGCACGAGGACGGTTTGGGCCACAAGGAGGGGGAGGCGATTCACGGTGCGAAGATGGGACGGATTGGGCGGCGAACGAAACCTGGGCGCGACTACTCGACCAACACCGAGACGTGGAAGGCGGAACCTCGGACGGTGCCGACGAGGTGGTGCAACCCTGGCGCGGCGCGCGTCAAGTCTACCTCGGCTCCTTGCCCTTGCAACACTTCGCGCCCCAAGGCGTCGCGCAACACCCACGTCGCTCCGGCCCGCTCGACGTCGGACAGGGGCAGGGTGCAGGCCAGGCGCGTCGAACCCGAAGCCGGGTTGGGCACGCAACGCCACGGGTTGGTGTGCGTCTTGTCGCCGGTCCCGGCACCGCCCTGTTCGGGTGCTTCGCCGACGCTCAGAACGTCGTCAAACAGCGGGTCGTTGTATATCCCAAACCCCGGGGCGTCGCTTGACCACGCCCCGAGCGCCCCCAAGCTGTCCAACCGGAGCAGGCACGCGTTCCACGACGGGTCAATGGCACCTCGCGTGCTGCCTGCCACCCACACCACACCGTCGTCGCCCACGGTGACCCGCGACGGGTCGTCCTCAAACGGCGCGGAGGTGCCCCACGCACCTTGGGATTGGTAGGCCCCGTTTTCGCTGTAATGCGTCACAAGCATGCTTTCGCCGAGGGAGGCGAAGCCGTCGGTTTGGGTCAATTTCACCCAGCCCTGAGGGGTCCAGGTGATGTCGCGCCCGGGCCTTTGGCCGCCGCTGGGCCCGTAGAGCACGCCTGTGACCTGCCCGGAGTTGGGGCTGACTGAAATCAAGCTGTGCAAGAGCCATTGGTCGTTCGGAGCGGGAGGGCGGTAGCTGTGCAGCACTCGAAGCACCGTCGTTCCTTCGTCCACGGCCACGGCTTCGCTCCAGGCTCCTGCCGCCACGTCCGGTCCGAGGTGTTCAAAGGCGTATTGGCCGAAGGGATACACCCCCCAAATCGCCGTGGAGGTGGTGTCCCCGACAGTTCGGGAACCCACCGCCACCAGGACGCTTCCGGAAACCGTGGCGTCGTTGACTTCGTCGAGTGCGCCGGGCGCCCCACCCCACGTTCGGACTTCGGCGGTGGCGAGGTTCACGGCGCAGGGCTGGCTTCCGGTACTGCCGACGAGCCAGGACTCGTTTTGCCACGTTACGTGCCGGACGGGCCTGAAATTTTGGGGCGTCTGCGGCACGCTCAGCTCGAGTGCGGTCCCGGTCGAATCCACGACGTGAACTGCGCACAGGTAGCCTTCGCCAGCCACGAGTTGGGAAGTCAGGACCGAGACCGTCCCGGGCGCCGAAGACCAAGCGTCGACCGGAGTTTCTTGCGCCGCACTCGTCGGCAACAACCGCGTCCAATCGACGTCCAGGTCAGCGTCGTAGTGCACGAGGTACCCCCTGACGATGTCGGTGCCTTCAAGCTTGCTCGTGGCGACCAAGAAGGCCCCGGTGCTGTGGGGCACTACAACCTCCCCGCGTTCCAATCCCGGTCCGCCGACGGCACGGAATTCGGCTTGCCCGAATGCCCCAACCACCGAGGCAATTCCCATCATCGCAGCGAGAAAGGCCTTCATGCGTCGTTCAGGTCTGGTGTGGCTTGACGTTCGGTGTTTGGTGTTTGGGGTGCTTGACCCCCCACCGAGCGCCTCTCCTTGATCAAGTAAATGGGACGTTCCTGAATCTCTTCCACCCCTCGGCCGATGTACATCGAGAGCACGGCCAGCACGAAGAAGAGCATCGTGAAGCTGAGGCTCAAAAAGACGATGAGCGTGGTGTATCCAGCCGGCGGTTTGTCGCCGAAGAAATACACAACCAGGGAGTATCCGCCCACGCCGAGCGTCACGAGGAAGAAGGTCAGCGCCATCGTCATGGCCGCGTAAAGCGGCTTCCGAGAAAACGAGAAGATGGCGATGTTGGCCAAATTGAACAGCCCCGCCCACTTGTACTTGCTTTCTCCCGCCGCACGAGCGCCCGCGTCGTAGGTGAGGGAGGTTTTGTCGAAGCCGAGGGTTTGGACGTAGCCTCTCAGAAACCGGTTCCGCTCGCGGAAATTGGTTCGGAGAATCTCCGCCACCCGGGCTGAAATCAAGAAAAAATCCGAGGCGTTCTCTTCGAAGTGAAAGTCGCTCAAGGCGTTGAGCAGGCGGTAGAACCACGAGCTCGCGCGTTGCGTGTGTTTCTTGTCGGCCCGCGAAGCCCGCGTCATCGTCACGATGTCGAACCCGTCGGCGAACGCCTTGACCATGTCAGGGAGGGCGGCCGGGGGGTGCTGGAGGTCGGAGTCGAGGCACACGACGGCGTCGCCCGTGGCGTGGTCGATGCCGGCAATCATCGCGGCTTCGTGGCCGAAGTTTCGGCTGAATTCCAGTGCCTGATGCGAAATGCGATCCTGCGAAGGGGCGTCGAGAAGGGAGCGGATGAAGGTTTGGCTTTCGTCGTGCGAGCCGTCGTTGACCCACACCAGTTCCACCTCCGTTCCCTCCCAAGTGCGCACGACCTCTTGAACGGCCTGCCAAAACAGCGGCAGAACCTCTTCCTCGTTGAACACCGAAACGACCAAACTCACTTTCATGGTTCCGAAGGTAAAACCCGCATGGATGCGGCATGGTTGTTCACGACGTAAAGTCCGTTGGACAGGGTGTCCACCACGTTGACGTCGGTGGGCCGAAGCAAGAAGTGACGGGTTTGCACGTTGCCCAAATCCCGCGCCGGACGTCGCAGCATGAACTTGTGCTCGGCGTCCGAATCCGTGGGCGTGAACCGCGCTGAGAACCGGATGCTGTCCCCGGAGAAATGGCAGCTTCGATTGAGCGTGTTGAATGCTTCCCAGCGGTTCCCGCCGGGGCTTTGCACGGCTACGAAGAAGGCTTCCGTGGGCCGGTTGGCCTCTTCTTGCGTGAACCAAAACGAACATTCCACCTCCTTGCCAAGCGGCAACTCGCCGGGCTCGAATTGCCACACGGTCATGTATTCTTTGGTTTCCTCGCCTTCTTCGCGGTCCGAGGCTCGGCGAAGCACGCCGGGGTGAGTCAGTCCCACGCTTGGCTTTCCGGCTTCGAGCAGCGGTTGCTCTCCGAGTTTGCCCGGCTCCAACGTCCCCCACGTCAGCCCCCCGTGTTCAACGCGGCGATCGCACTCCGCCAACAAGGCGGCTTCGGCATCGTTCAGCAGGTCTTCGTTGGCCACCACCAGCAGCGGTCCTTCGCCCTCAAGCGCCTCAAGTCCCGGGTGGTCGTAGCAAAAGGGCGAGCGCCACGAGAGGTGGTTGCGCGTCTCTGTGACGGAGGTTCGGCTCAGGATGGAGGCCACGGTCGGCAGGCCCGAGTGGAAGGAGGCGACCATGGTCGCGGAGGCCAGACCCTCGTCCGCTGGCGTGTCCCACATCTCCGAGCCTTTGTGGAAGTAGGGCAGGGGGAGAATGGACGTGCATCCGCTGTGTGACGCCAAGTCCAAGACCGGTCGCCATTCCTCAGCGCGGTCGGCCGCGAACTCATTGGTCGTGACGTCCCGTTGGGCCGTCAACGTTCGATGCCAGTCGGCCGACTCCACGAGTCCGAGACCCACCAGCACGGTCAAGGCCCATCGGCCCCGTTTGCGGTCCCGGGTGGCGCGCCAAGCCCACGCCAGCAACGCCACGTTCAGGACGTACACCCCCGGCCACGCGAATCGGCCCAAGACACGGAAGTTCTTGAGCGGCGACAGGAATTCGACCAGGATCGGCGCGGCCTGAAACACCCAGCCCAGGGCGAACAGGGCGAGAAGCGCGGCGCCGCCGACGACCGGGACGAAATTCGACGACCCCGCCACGTTCCTGAACCGGCGAGCCGCCAGCGTCCCGAGCCAAACGGCCGCGAGCACCGTTGCCGCAACCCCGACGTACGCGCGGACTTCCCAACGCACGTCCAGGGCGGACACGAAGTCGGAAAACTGGCGCGCCAGCGGGCCGTGATGCGGCGCGAACCACGCCGACAGGCTGCTGTGGTTCTTCCAAAACCCCGCCGGGTCCGTCGGCCGGTCGGCGTGGGTGTCGAGCAGGGCCACGATGAGCTGAAACACGGCCACGGGCAGGACGCCCGCTCCCATGGCGACTCCGCCCCAGGTCTGGGTGCGTTCTCGAACAGGCGCGTTGCCGCGCGCCACGAACCACGCCACCGCCGCGGCGCCTGCTGCCCAGCCGGAAGCCATCAGCCCCAGGTACGGGTGGGTGAAGTACAGGGCCAACGAAAACAGCGCGTACGCCGCCGACCACCCCGTCTTGGCGCGGGACTCCACGACGCGAAGCAAAAGCCAAACCATGGCCGGCACGGCCCACATGTGCGCCAAAGAGAAATGCCCGCCGAGCCGCTCCCATTGGGGCATCAAGACCCCCACCGCAAGGGCAAGAAAGGCCGCGGGGAGAGCTTGCACCCCAAGGCGCTTGAACACGGCCCACGAGAGGCACGTCGCAGGCACCAAGGAAAGAAGGAGCAGCGCGTTCAATATCCCAACCGAAGCTCCTCCACCGACTCCCAACATGCGAAGTCCCCACGCGAGAAGCGGATGGCCGTCGGTGTAGACCGTGAGGTCGCCGTCCGGGTGGTTCATCCCTTCGAAGTGCATCCACGCCTCGTTGTGGTCGAGGTACCACGCCAAGGTGTAGTAGTTCTTGATGCCGTCGACGCCGCCGTGCATGAGCATGCGGTCTGCGGCGTGCCAAACCCACTCACCCCAAAACACCGCCACCCACACGCTCGCGAGCACCGCAGGCAAGGCGAGGCCAAGTCGGTTGGCGGCGGAGGAAAGGGGGGTCAAAAGAGGGATCGACTTTGGCATCAACGGCGGCAAGTTCGGTCACGGGCGTTTGGCGACCCTTGCGGCGCGGACGGTTCCGTCCGGTTCCGTCGTTCTCAGGACGTACACCCCGGCCGGCAACCCGGTGAGGTCGACGTCAAACCACGGCGTGGCTTGACCGGTGCCGCAGACGTGCCCCTGCATGTCCAGCAGCGCCCACGTTCCTGTCACGTCCTGGACCCCCGCCACCCAAACGCGGTCCTGCGTCGGGTTGGGGTAGACGAGCAATTCCGCTCCGTCCTCGGGGGCGGGAAAAAAGGGCAGTCCCACGTTCGAGACCCAACTCAGGGAGGCCAGCACCGCTTGGGACGCGGTGACTTTTCCGTGGCCCCAAACGAGGTCCCCCTCGTCGGGAAGGGTGCCGGTGTCGTCGTCTTCCCGCGAGGTCAGTTCCAGGATGGCACGCACGTCGCCGGGGGTCAAGGTGGGGTTCGCTTCGAGCATCAGCGCGACAACGCCTGCCGTGGCTGGGCTGCTCATGCTGGTGCCGGAGAGCTTCGCAAATTCGTAGGTTGTGCCGTCAAATTCTGCGGTGCTGGTGACGTTGTACGAGCCGTCGCGGAACGAACTCAACGACGACTCCACGCTCACTCCCGGTGCCGAGACGTTGGGCTTGAGACGTTCGTCGAGGGTGGGGCCGTAGGTGGAGAAAAAAGCCAGCGCACCTCCAAGCTCTGTTCCTTGAGAATTGAGGTATTCCGAGCTGTACGCGCCGACGGCGATGACGGTTTGGCCGCACGCAGGCTGCTGGATGCCGTAGTACGGGTCCCCCCCGAGCCACGAGGGCTGGGCGGCTTGAAAATCCTGACCCCAATTGCCAACGTCGTTGGACAGGTGGGTGTGGTTCCACGCGTGGACGCGCCCACTTTCGGCGGTGGCTTGAAGCACCACGGCGAGGTTGGAGCTGCCTTTGTGAATGCGCATTTGCAGGAACGGCCGGCCGTTGGAGGGATGGGCGGCCTCCATTGCCACGTCGTAGACAATTGTGTCGCCGTTGGTCACTTGGATGGTGTCCAAAACAAGCGGTCCGTCCGAGGTGGTGTACAGGGGACTTTCTCCCACCACGTTGCTGATGCCTTGGGTCAGGAGGAAGCCGGCGCTGAACGACTCCCCGGGTTCGCCCCAGAGTGTGAGGTTTTGGCCCCAGGCGTTGGGGTTGGCGGACAGCGGGTAGAACTGAACCCGCGACCGAATCGTGTCGCCGGGCCCCGCGAAGGTGTGGTCGAGGTGGAAGTCGCTGTCGCCGTTGTTCCCGTTGGAACTCACGAAGACCACGCCTTCGGCCGACAGCGCGTCGATGAACTGGTTGCTGAGGCCCGTGCCGTCCGGGACGCCCCACTGGGGAAGTCCCCAGCTGTTGTTGATCACGAGGCGCTTGCCGTCGGCCTGGGCGACGGTGGCCATCCACTCGAAGGCGTCAAGCGCCGCGGCCTCGTCGACCATCAGGGTGGCGAACAGAAATTCCGCAGCGGGTGCCATGCCCGTCAAGCCAATTCCTGAGCCGCTTCCGCCCGCGATGCCTGCGACGTGGGTCCCGTGCGTCGAGTAGCTGTACACGTTGGACGTGTCGCTTTCCATGAGTTGGATTTCCCAAGGCGTCTCGGCCACCGTTCCGTACCCGTAGTCGCCAGGGGCGGGGCCGGCCTGCCGATACTGGTCCCACGCGGCCCGAATCCTCGACGCCGTGAGGGCGGTGTCGTAAAACATGGGGTGGGTGTAGTCGAAGCCCCAATCGAGGACGCCGATGAGCACGCCTTCGCCGTGGAAGGGCTGAGGCAGGTTGAGGCCCGCGTGGACGCTGTCCACGCGCGTGCCGTACCGGGCCTTGTTCAAGTCGGGAACCGCACGAGAAGCCAACTCCACCAATTCCATGGGCAGGTCATCGAGGGCGTCCAGGTCGTAGGCGTCGATTCGGAACGACGCGATGTCCTCACGGCACGCACCTGCCGTCACGGCGGGGTGATTCGCCGCCCACTGCCGCCATTCAGATTCGGAGATGCCTTCTTGCAAGCGGCCCAAAAATCCTACGGTGGCCCTGCCACGAATGAGGGCCACGGGGTGGCCTCCCGCGACGTCGACAAGTTCTTTGGCATCGGGGTGTTTGGAGGCCAGGACCTGGAGTTCTGTAAGGGCGAGCAGGTCCGGGGCGGCCAGGGTTTGGGCACGAGAAGCAAAAGCCAGGCAGGCCGAAGCGGCCAAGAAAATCAAACGTGACGTCATGCCACGAAAATACCCCGAATCAGAGGAGGTAATTCATGCTCGAGAATTCGGAGTGGCCTCCCCGCACAATGCCCTCGACCAGGTCCTTTTCCGAGGCGTTGCAGGCCACAAGGGTTCGGATGCTGAACGAGCGCAGGGCGTCCTCCACGCTCAGCGTGCTCACTGCGCTGTCTTTGCGGCCTGTAAAAGGGAAGATGTCGGGGCCGCGCTGGCAGGAGGCGTTCAAATTCACGCGACACACTTGGTTGACCAGCTGGTCGATGGATTTGCCAGCGGTCTCTTGGTTCTGGGTGAAGACGCTGACTTGTTGGCCGTAATCGCTCTCGGCGATGTCTTTGAGCACGTCGTGGAAGTCCTCAAACTCGAGTACGGGGCAAACGGGACCAAATTGCTCTTCGCGGAAAATGGCCGTGTTGCGATCCACGGGAAACAAAATCGCCGGGAACATCATGTTGCCCTCCACTATGCCTCCGCGCCCGTTGATCACCGCGGCACCCTTGGCCACGGCTTCGTCGATGTAGCCTTGCATCGCTTCGATTTTTCCCACTTCAGGAAGCGGGGTGATGTCGGCATCGACAAGGGGGCTCCCCATGACCAAGTTGTCGGTGGCCTTGGCGAAGGCCTCCAAGAACCGCTCGCGAATGTCTTTGTGGACGTAGATCACCTTCAATGCCGTGCACCGTTGGCCGTTGAAGCTCCAGGCGCCCTTGACACACTCCCGTACGGCCACGTCGAGGTCGGCGTCGGGAAAGACGACCGCAGGGTTTTTGGCCTCCAACCCGAGGACTTGACGCACGCGGTTGGGCTTGGGGTGCTGCGAAATGAGTGCGTTGCTGCTTTTGCTGTTTCCGATGAGCGCCAAAACGTCGATCCGTCCAGATTGCATGATGGGGCTGGCCAGGGTTCGACCTCGCCCAAACACAATGTTCACCACGCCCGGAGGAAAGCTCTCGGCGAAGGCCTCCAACAGAGGTTCCATCAGAAGCACGCCGTACTTGGCAGGCTTGAACACGCAGGTGTTGCCCATCAAAATGGCGGGCAGGAGCACGCAGAACGTTTCGTTCAAGGGGTAGTTGAAGGGTCCGAGGCAGAGCACCACGCCGAGCGGGCCGCGCCGGATTTGGGCGAGGACGCCAGAAACTTGGCTGATGTGGCTTCCCTCACGGTGCAGGTTTTTGTACTCCTCGAGGGTGTCTCGGAGGTACACCACCGTGCGGTCGAATTCCTTTTCCGCGTCGGAACGCTTCTTGCCAATTTCCCACATGAGAAGCTCGGCGACTTGGTCCCGTTTGGGCTCAATGAGGGAAATGAACTTCTCCATCGCCGCAATCCGGTCTGCGGCCGAGGACGAGGGCCAAACTCCGCGCCCGTGGTCGTACGCGTCGCAGGCTGCCTCAAGGGCTCGGATGCCTTCCTCTGCCGGGAGGTCAGGAACGGAACCCAAGAGGGTGCGCTCGGTGCCGTCCTTCGTTTCAGAGAGAATGGGGCTTCGAACTTCGCTCGACGGGCCTGTCCAAGACTCGAGTTTTCCGTTGACCAAAAATCGCGTGCCGTGCAGCACGTCGGGCACGGGGTAAGGGGCGGGTGGCTGATGCGTCATGTGTTTGGTAACCGGCAAGTTGGGGCGGTTGTTCAGTGAAGACTGCGTGGCGCATGTCCGTGAATCGCCGTGCGCTTCGACGCGAAATTAATCCACCCCGTCGGTATTTCCAGAATTGAGAGGCGAAGTGAAGAAGTGTTCGGAACTCCGCGCATTCAATCCACGCTCAAGAAGAAGCATGCCTACGGCAAGCAAGGCAGCTGTCGTTTCGTAAGCCAAGGCGTGCCAAGCTTCAATGCCAAGTGCCCGACGCATGAGAATGGTCGCGACAATGAAACCGGAATTGCGAAGAACCATCCCAAAGTCGTCCATGTACCGGAAGGAAACCACGAGCAAAAGCACATCGACAAGGATAAGTGCGGTGAAAAATTCGTTGTAGAAGATGGAATTGAGGTCGGAGTGGAGGTGCTCAGGTGCGGAGACTACTTCCCAAACCCAGGTCCCCAACGCATGCACACTGAGTCCCACGAAGACCAAGGCGAGCAACCCGGCAAGCGCCGTTTTGAACTCCACGAATTGTTGGAGTTCGGCTTCCTCCATTCGCGCCTTTCGTCGCGGCAAAAGGTGGTAAAAGAGCACGAGCATGCCGCCGAGTACCATGGCCGCCAGCATGTGGGGGAAAAACACGGCTTCCCAAGGCCAATTCGACGTTGTGTCGAGGTCTTTGAAGACCGACCGGATCTCGATCAGTGCAACGATTTCCACTTGCTTGCCCAACGACCGTGCGAACGACGTGGGCAAGTAGTACACCAACAGGTAAACCTCTGCGATGAGGATGACGGAGAAGGGCGTGTACAGCGACTGGAGTGGGTGCGAGAACAGGCTTGAAGGGAGCCCGAGGTTCGCAACTTGTTGTATGCCATACAACGCCAGGTGCACCCCGAAGAGCGCCAGTGCCAGCGTAACGAGGCTGCCTTCCACACGGCGTCTGACGTTGGGATGAAGAATCCGACGGGCCAAGGATGCAAGTTGAAGCCACTTCACGTTGCTACAACACCTGCGCAGGCCGGATTGTTTTGGGAGTCAGGAAGTTGACCTGTTCGTCAGGCCGCATGTTTGGCCGCGATGGCATCCACCTTGGGATTCATCACTGCGAAATACAGCGGGGGGATGAGGCTGAGCAACATCATGCCGGGATACCCCGTGGGCAATTGGGGCGCATCGTCGATGGAGTCCAAGATTTGGTAAGGCTTCGCAGGTTGGTGGTGGTGGTCGGAATGCCGCGTGAGCTCAAAGAGCATCAACCGTCCCAGGGGGTGGTTGCTGTTCCAGCTGTGGTGAGGCATGACGCGTTCGTAGCGGTGTTCGTTGACGCGGTTGCGTTCCAGGCCGTAGTGTTCCACGTAGTTCACGACCTCGAGGAGGAAGCCTCCAAACAACCCGGCAATCAGCCACGCGACACCAACTTCCCACCCCGCAATGGCCGCTACCGCAAAGAGCAATCCCCACTGCAAAGCCTGCAAGCGCAGAAACACGTTGGAGGGATGCCAAGGGCTCAGTCCTCGACGGCGCAGGTTCTTCGCTTCAATTAGCCACGCGGACCACCACGCCACGAAGACGGCTCGGAACCAAAACAGTTGGAGCCATTCGTTGCGCCGAGCGGTTCCTGGGTCCTCTTTGGTGGCGACGTTCTTGTGGTGGCCTTGGTTGTGCTCGATGAAAAAGTGGGTGTACAACGACGTCACCAGGAGCGCTTGGGAAAGCAGTTGGTTGTGCTTTTCTGGTCGATGTCCGAGTTCGTGGGCCACGTTGATTCCGAGGATGCTGCACGAGAAGCCCATCGCGAGCACAACCCCCCACCACTCCATGGACCACAACTCCCGTGTGCCGGCATTCAGTTCGAAGAGGAACCAGCCAAGAAGGACGTACTGGATGACCACCATCGACCACAACAGCGCGTCGTAAATCCGGTCTTCTTGAACCACCTCGCGCTCGGCCTCCGTCAAATTCGCCGCGGAAGAAGGCAACACCAATTCCAACAACGGCAGCAACCCAAATCCGTACCCAATCGCAATCCACGTCCAAGCACCCTCCGCTAGAAACGACAAGGCCACCACGAGCGGAATGGTGAAGGCGGATGCGTATTTCAGAAACCGCCAGGGTGAAAGAGCTGCTTGGGTGTTGACGTTCATGCAGTTAAAGTAGTGGAATTCCGTGAAATTCCTCCCTTGAACCACGGGAAGACTCAATCCTGAGCCACAGGAACGAGGTGGAACACCTTGCCGGCGCCCTCGACAGCCACAAACACCTCCCCTCGGCTGTTTTGCGCGATGTCCCGGACCCTGCCCACCCCTTCGAGCAGGCGATCGCGTTGGACGACCCGGCCGTTTTCGAGGTGCAGACGCTCGAGGTACTCGAAACTCAGCGAACCTGCCAGGAGGTCGCCCTGCCAGGCTTCCGGCCAGTCCCCTCCGTGCACGATTTCGAGCCCGCACGCCCCAATGGAGGGAAGCCAATAGTAGAGCGGCTGTTCCATGCCGGCCTTCGCGGTATCTCGGGTGATGATCGTGCCGGTGTAGTTCTTCCCAAACGTGATGACAGGCCACCCGTAGTTCTTGCCTCGCTCCGGCAGGTTGATTTCGTCGCCGCCCTTGGGGCCGTGTTCGTGGGTCCAAATTGCGCCCGTCTCTGGATGCACGGCCAGGCCTTGCGGATTGCGGTGCCCCCAAGACCAAACCGACGGCACAGCGCCTGGCTCCCCGACGAACGGGTTGTCTCCCGGCACGCTCCCGTCAGGATTGAATCGGTGGATTTTGCCGGGGGAGGTGGTGAGGGTTTGGGGGTGGACGTCGCGCATCCCGCGCTCCCCGCACGTCAGGTAGAGCTTCCCGTCGCCGCCAACGGCAATTCGACTGCCGTAATGCCGGTGGGTGTCTTCGTAAGGTTCTGCCACGAACATGTCTTCAAGCGGACCCAAGGCCGGGCCGTCGGGCATCCAGCGGCCACGCACGAGGGCCGTTGCCGAGCGTTTGTCGTCTCCAGGCTCGTTTTTGCTGTACGTGAGGTAGACCCACGCCTGCCCGTCTTGGGGGTCGACCCAGTGCATGACGTCAAGCAGGCCGCCTTGGCCGCGAACGTGGATGTCGGTCGGGGCGCCCGCCACAGGCTTCACCTTGCCGGCCTCCCAAAGCCAAATCCGCCCCTCCCGTTCCGTCACGAGCAGGGTCGTGTCGTCCACGAAGTCCATGCCCCAGGGCGTTTCCAGTCCTTCCATCACGACGTTGGCGCGGACAGTCAGGTCGTCCGTTTCCGTCGTCGTGGGCGCCTCGGGCTTGAACCCACGTTCCTTCGTGGCTTGTTCCAGCACGTAGTCGGTCAAGGCCACGATGTCCTCGTCCCCGAGCACCTCCCCGTACCCGGGCATGCCCAGCAGGGGGTACCCCTGCCGAATCACGCGCGTCACGTCTTCGGAAGTGCTGCCGAGCTTCCACGTGCGGGCCACGAAGTCCCGGCCGTCGGTGCCGTGGCAGCTCGCGCACCATTGGGTGTACGCTTCGGGCGCCGCACCCGAGCCTGCGCCCTCTGCCACGTCTGCTGCCCCGCCTGGCGCCGCCTGGCCCGCGTCGTCGGGGCTGAACATCACGCTGCCTGCCGCAACACCACCGGCCAACAGCAACAAGAGGGGAGAACGCATGGAATGAGGTTTGGGCTTCAAGGTAGCGCGCCCTGCACGGACCTTCACTTCTAGACAATTTGAAGATGCGGAAGACGAACACGTGCGCCACCTCCGATGGTCTTCAATTCGCCAACAGTTCCGAAAACGCTAGAAAACAGTACCTTTCATCATGCCTTTTCGAGCGACGAGCCATTCCTGGACCCTTGAAATCCTGGTTGCATCATTTCTTTTTGGCGTCAATGGGACAGAAGCCAATGCTCAAATCTTCCAAGACTGGCCCATCGACTCAGTTCTGGTGACCGATCACGTTCTAGGCTATTTAGGCCATGGCGTGAGCTTTTGCGACTTTGATGGAGACGGACTGGACGACCTCACGTTTGGTCACTACGACGGGCAGCTCTTCACCTACCAAAGCCAAGGCGACGGCACCTTTCTCCCGGTCGACTTGGGGATTGGAAACACTTCCGGAGAAATCAAAGCCGTGGTGTGGGTAGACGCCGACGGCGATGGCGACTTGGATTTGTTCGTGACGCATCGACTCGCACCCAACCGGCTTTGGATTCGAGACCCCAATGGCACATTGGTGGAAGTCCCCAACGCCGGTGGGCTTGCGGGTGGCAACAACGAACGCACGTATGGAACGTCTTGGGGAGACTACGACCGAGACGGGGACCTTGACGTGTACTGTTGCAAATTTCATTCCACCCCCGTCAACACAGAAAGCAATCGCCTTTTTCAGAACTTAGGAGGAGTCGACTTGAACATCAACTTTTCTGACGTAACGCAGGCTGCGGGCGTGGGTAATGGGGTCAAACAGACCTTTCAAAGTTCCTGGATTGACCTCAATGATGACGGCTGGCTGGACCTTCACGTCATTAACGACCGCACCATTTACAAAGACGCTCTTTACCTCAATCTCCAAGACGGGACATTCGAAGACATTTCGACGGACATCGGGCTGGATTTGGGCATTTACTCGATGAGTTCATCGTTTGCCGACTACGACAAAGATTTGGACTGGGACGTATTCATTTCGAACGGGGCGGCTTCCCAAAACCGGCTAATGAATTGCATGAGCACTTTGGGTGGAGTGGCCGACGACTTGGGTCTGAACTACGAGGATGTCGCCAACGAAGCGGGAGTGACTCTCGATGAATTGGCGTGGGCCGGCTTGTGGATGGACGCTGACAACAATGGCTGGCAGGACCTCCTGATCACTACGGGCACCTCGTTCCCAACGGAATATCCCCAGATTCTCGACCTCCACCCGGGTTCCAGAACCCAATTGTTCACTGTCTTTGACGGACAAATGCCCTTTACCAATGCGTCAGAGGGCCTTGATTATGGAACGGAGTTTGCATTCGCCGCAGCCTTTGGGGACGCGGACAACGACGGCGCACTCGACGTGGCCGTCCACCGCATGGGGCCCTCTGCTCGACTGCTGCACGGACTGCCCTTTCAAGGAAAATGGTTGCAAGTAGAGTTGGTGGGACAAGCCCCAAACACCCGGGCCATCGGCACCAAAATCACAGCGTGGCGAGACGGCCTGCCCGACTTGAGAACGGTTCAATGCGGCACTCATTACTTGGGTCAGAGCACCTATGTGCAGCATTTTGGCCTGGCCGACGCGGTGCAATGCGACAGCTTGACTGTGGTTTGGCCGTCCGGGCAAGTGCAATCCTTCCTAGGCCTTCCTGTGAACGTACGAATTCAGGTGGAGCAACCTGCCATTTCTTCCACAGCTGGCTGCACGTACATCTCGGCGTGCAATTACTCGCCGACGGCTTCGACTGATGACGGCTCCTGTGATTTTTCTTGCTTGTGCCAGAGCGGCGGATTTTGGTCTGAAGAGTTGCAACAGTGCCTGGCCGAATGCAGCCAAGACCTCACCGGCGACGGAATGATTGGGATCGACGATTTGATTGTATTCCTCATCCTGTTTGGCGAGGCTTGTGACAACTGAATGCTCAATCTTGCAGGAGATCTTGAGATGATGGGACTTTCTTTCAAGGGGCAAAAAACAAAGTGCGCTGCAGCATCCGTTGAGAGAAATGCATTTTTCGTTCAGACCGTGTCATTTCCTTCCCGGCAAACCCAAGGTGATGACGTGGTCACTTCGTGGACCCAGCAGGACAGAAGCCGAACACCCTTAACCCCGAATTGGTCAGGCAACGCTGACGTCAATGCCGTCAGATTGCTCCTAACAAGTCGACCCGAAGAGTCCTAACATGGCAAGGATGTCTCCAACAGAAACAGCCCCGTCGCCATTCATGTCACCTGCGCAGGTTGTACACGGTGTCCACGAGCAAGAACCGTCATCAATCTGGGCGTCTTCATCATAATTAACGGCGTCGGCGTACGTGCAGCCCACAGCCCATTCGTCAGACCAAGCGCAGGATGCAGGAGGAAACGTGCAAGAACCGTCCTCAAAGGCTGCCCCGGGGTCAAAGTTGCAAGCCAGCGGGTAGGTGCATCCGCCGTATTCGATGACAATGCAGGGGCCGTCCTCCCAAGACGTCACCCCCCCTGAATACGTTGCCACGCAGGAATTGGAATACGTCACCCCATCGCAACCACAAACCGGATCGTACATCTCTGGACAGAACATGGCAGGATCAATCAAGCCCGGATCCACGCACGTGGCTGGTCCACTCACGTCCACCCCCGCACTTTCGCCTAAAGTCCATGAACCATATTCTGTCCCACTCGGGTAGGTGTAGATTTCCCAGGTGAGGTAATCTTCCACGAGACAAGCCCATGGATATTCACTGCCATTGTGGAAGACCGAGTCGTTGGTGTGCAGCACAGACACGAACAGGGTGTCTGTGAGAGGCAAGTCGAAACTGAAGGAGACAAAACTCTCATCAACCAGCGTTGCTTCATGCAAAACGTTGCCTTGGGAATCAGTGAATTCCCATTCCAACACGTTGGTCGCTGGAGGCCAAGTCAAATAGGGTCCAGGATGGTACAGACTGATCGTGTTGGGCTGCGAGCAAACGTTGCAAACGAGACTATGGAGGTCGCAATCGACAGAAGTGATGAAATCCTGAGAACGCCCGAGTCCAACAGCCGCAAACAATGCGAAAATGACAAAAGAGATTCGAAGAGACGTAAGTGTGTTCATGGGTACAAGGTGCCTCCAAGAAAGCACAAAGCGCTCACGCCTGCGGGTGAATTTGCTCTCCCTTATTGGAAATCGTGATTGCGGCATGCAGCAACGCAATCTTCTTGTACTTCGTCTCTGTGATGTCGAAATATCCATACATCCTACGCAGCGAAGAACCAATTCCATCCACACTCAAGCAAGCCCTGTCCGCGAGTTTGGCATTGGTGATTGTAGGGTCGTCAAGCAACAAATTCAACACCTTCCAATCCGTTTCATTCAATGACCGTCCTAGTAAATTTTCAATGCGGTCTCTGTTCAAAGACTCAAACGTTGGAATGGCCATGTTGCGCTCCGAGGATTTTAGGAACTGAATCTCGTCAAGAAGTTGTTGGCGCTTTTTCTCCTGCGTTGCTCGCAACCTAAAGATGAACACGACCAACATGGCGAGAACAACCCCAAAGCCCACAATCAACCCCAAGACCGTCCGCAATTGAGAAAGGCTCTGGCGGTCGCGCAGAAGTTGAGCATTCATCTCAACCAGTAGAACCTGATGCGTCTTGTCTTTTTCATACGCCGCGCGGGCAATGGCGAAGCTGTTGGTTTGAATTTGAACGCTGTCGTGGTACAGCTGGAGTTTTTCATGCTCCAAGAGGGCTTTCTCGGCATTGTTGAGTGCTTTGAACGCTGCATACTTGATGTCGTGGAACTCCTCCAAAAGTTCAAAATCTCCCTGTCCTTGAATTTCATTCTCGATGCGATCCAAAAGCTGAAGAGCCATCTCCGGTTTCCCCATTTGCCGTTCAATGTTTGCCCGCATTAATTCGCAGGTGAGCAAATCCTCGACGGCTCCAACGGTCTTGCATTGGGTTATCCCTGAATCGACGTAGGCCATGGACAACTCAAGATTTCCCATGTCCAAGTGAATCTGCGCGAGGTTGGTCAAGCAACCCGCGATGTGAAAACCTGAATTGTACATGCGAAGCTTGCGAAGCGCTTTCATACTCAATGCTATCGCCGATTCAAATTCTGCAAGCTTGTATTGGGACCACCCCAAGTTCAAATCAAGGAGGGCCCTTAGGCGATCATCATCTCGACCTTTTGGCAGCTCGTTGGCAATCTGTTGATAATGTGCCTTGGCCAAAACATGGTCGCCAAGCAATGCAAAGACGGAACCCAAGGCCATGCCAACTTCACGAGCACGGGCAGAGTCCCCCACAGCGCGGTAGCATGTCGCTGCACTCGAAAAGTGCTCAAGTGCCTCAACGTATTCTTTCCTTGAGGCATAGGCAATGCCACGGTTCATTTCGACCGATCCCAATCGCAGGCTGTCGCCCAACGAAAGGGCAATCGTTTCAGCCTTGTCGTAGGCGTCAAGGGCCTCCTCGTTTTGCCCACGGTAGTTGAACAAACCACCCCGCCGTAGGTGAGCCTCGTATGTCAAAGAGGGTCGGTTGGTCCTTCGACTGACGATGAGCAAGGTGTCCAGCTCAACCAAAAACACATCAGGGAATTCCTGGTGAAAGTTGACATAGCCTTTGTGCAATGCTCCGAGCCGCTCATCGAGTTCAAGCGTATCACTTCTCCATCTCTGGAGCAAACTGTCCAACTTCCCATTGGACAATTGACCGAAAGCCGCACTCATCAGCCCCCACGTCCCCAAGACCACGATCATTCGATTCATGCATCGAATCTAACCAATCACATCAAAACCCAAATCCCAGGTTGTTGTCAGTAGCCTGTTGCCACTCAGTTTCACCCATAAACGTGAAAGATATTGACCTCTTGTCCAATCGCGAAGCCTACTTTAGTTCTGGACCCAGCAGGACAGAAGCCGAACACCCTCAACCCCGATTTGGTCAATCAATGACCGTGGATAAAGTCTTTCTTTGAACGAATCAGGCTCTGCCGAAGCACTCTCTTCCTGCCCTAAATTGACTCCACCTTAAACACTTATGATCATGGAAAATGAAATGTTGATTCCGGTGATACTTGCCGGTGTCTTTACTGCGATGGCAGTGCTTGGTGTGGCCATCAAAAAAGGGTTTTACGCACGTCTCGGATACTTCCTTTTTGGAGGTATGGTGATGACCTTCAATCTACTCGGTTTGGCTGCAGGAGAAGGAGGAATGGTGGAAATCATGTCTATAGGCATGTTCGCATGTCAAACAATCATCATGTACCCTTGGGTCCCTGAAGAAGTGGACTTTTCTCACGAGGCAATTCGAACGCTGGCACTGCGGCTAACTACCACAGTCTTTATCATCAACGCAACTGCAACTTGGTTGATTCTTACAATGCCTGATTTTCCTCAGCTTTTGGCAGGCTTCCATGGCATTTTGGCCATCATCATGTTGATGCGCATCGCCATGATCTTGAAAGGGGGCGTTACGAAGACTTGACCTCCAACCTGCCAAATCAAAAAAGGCGAGCTCAGCTCGCCTTTTTTCATGTGGTTGACTTTCGGTGAGAGCTCAAAGTTGGTTGAGCTCATGGATTTCGTAGCTCTCCATCACGGCATTAAAAACGGGCTTTGACACTGGATTCGAACCATTCAAAAATGCATGCAATGCATCCATGTTGTGAACTGCAATTTTGAACATGACTTTGCTTTGGTCTGGGGTCACTGTTCCAATGGTTTTGCTCAGATCAGCAATCTTCCTTCGCTCTGCAATTCCTTCATCCGATTTCATGAAGCTCATGAATGTTGGGAATTGTCCTTCTTTGAGGTTTCCAACAACGAGAATGTCTCTCATGGCGTCAAACGCTTGGAGTTGGAGTAGTAGTGAACTTGGTCGTCTTGAATCATGTACCACTCTTCAATCACCCCCTTTTCGACCGTATCTCCTTCCAAAGTCCCGACCTCGTCAAATCCGGCATGAACCCACTCTCCTGGCGCGTTGGCATCGTCATCCACGCAAAACGCCCACATCATGTTCCAAGAGTAGTCTAGAGTGTCTTTTGAAAGCTTTTCAGCAAATGCATCAAAGCCTTGAAACTTATCGCCATCGTTCCATTCAAACACACAGGTGTCAGAGTAAAACTTGCGCATGGCTTCCAAGTCCATTTTGGCCCATTCAGCATCAATGGCCTTGACCAAATCAACTGCAGATTCAGATCCCATGCTTACCGGATTACCAGTTGGGGCAAACCCATTTGCACAAGGTGTAGAAGACGCACCCTCTGAAGACTCCCCTCCAGAGTTGCACGAGGCCAACATGACGAGGCCTACGCAAAGTATCGAGTATAAACGCATGTCGCGCAAGCTAAGGCGCAATTCGAACGGCCAAACGCGTTCCACTTTCAAGTCGAACTTTGTCCCGTGTCCTGCCACCATACGTTGACTCATGACTCAAGACTTGAATGCCTTCACTTTTGTCTCTTTTGACCCTGCCTATCGCAAGGCCTTCTTTGACTTGAACAAAGCTTGGCTGGAAGCACACTTCCTTCTTGAACCCTACGACATCGAGGTTCTGTCCAACCCAGAGCGTGAGGTTTTGGATGCGGGCGGAGAAATCCATTTCGGGCTTTTGGGGGAGGAGGCCATTGCCACCTTTGCCTTGACACCCCGGCGCAAAGGCGTGATGGAATTGAACAAAATGGCCGTACACCAGAATCATCGCGACAAAGGAATTGGCCACCTCATGATGAACCGCGTCATGGACGTTTGTAGACTGCGGAACGTCCAAACCTTGGAGCTGTATTCTCACACCTCACTGGCAAGTGCAATTCACCTCTACCACAAATTCGGCTTCAAGGCTATGCCCATGCCTGCAGATTGTGTGTATGACCGCGCCAACACGAGAATGCAATTGGATTTGTGAGGCTGACGGTTTGAATCTGGCAGGCCCATGAGCGATGTTGCCTTGAAATTAGGGGACATCCTGAAAAAATCCCTCTGGGTGGACCCAGCAGGACAGAAGCCGAACACCCTCAACCCCGATTTGGTCAAGTAAATCCAATCAAGGTTCGACCGTCAAGCCTTGATATTCAACCAAGAAGTCAAAGCCCAATGACCACAATGGAGCACCGTCAACCGATGCCCCCCAGATTCCGTGACCACCGTTCTCGATGGGATAAAGAGTGCACGGATTGCCATTGGCATCGTACGTTGCATTGAGAGAGGTGGCTTCAGAGTAGTCCACGGTAGGGTCCGCAGTTCCATGAACAATCATCAGCGGAGCGTCACCCGAATCGAACCTTGGCACCCCGTCCAAGGCCGTTAGGGCATCCACAG
>JBMZHG010000003.1:0-69575 GCA_049616325.1 Flavobacteriales bacterium
ATGACCTTTCTCGTGGCCATTTGGGGGGTGTTTCTGCTCAACGAAACCCTGGAATTGGGCTGGCGAAAACACGGCGTGCACCCAAGGCAGTGGCGAGGCTTGACTGGCATTCTCACCTACCCTTTCCTGCACGGCGACTGGGGTCACTTGTGGAACAACACCATGAGCTTTTTCACCCTGAACGGGTTCCTGTTCTATTTCTACCGTTCCATTGCGTTGCGCGTGTGGCTTTGGCTTTTCTTTTTGAGCGGTCTGATGCTGTGGGGGTTGGCAGTGGATGGCAACCACATTGGCGCCAGCGGGTTGATATACGGGTTGGCGGCCTTTCTGTTCACCAGCGGCGTCGTGCGCGCGAACCGACTCTTGCTCCGAGTGAGCCTGGCCGTGGCTTTCCTGTACGGAGGCATCGTTTGGTGGATGTTGCCCATTGACGACCACGTCAGCTGGGAGGGGCATTTGAGCGGAGCCGTGATCGGAACCCTTCTTGCAATCGCCTACCGGCGACAAGGACCCAAGGACCCTGTGTACAAATTTGAGCTCGAAGACCCCCATGCACCGTTGCCTGAATGGTGGATGGCCGCTCACCCGGACCACCCAGACACGTTGGCGCAGAGAGCAAGAGTGGCTTCAGAAGCGGCGGCAGGCTCCGAAGCTCCACCCTCGCCTTCGGAACCGAGGTCCCAGTCGAGCACAGAACCTCCCACTTTCGGGACGCCCTCGCAATCCTAAATCGGGGTCGTTCAGTTGTTGAGCATCACAGGCATGACGAGCATCAGCACGTCTTCTCCGGGCTCTTCGGGCTCGCTTGGACGAATGATGCCCGCGCGGTTGGGCGCACTCAATTCGAGGTTCACTTCCTCCGCAGAGAGGTTGTTGAGCATGTCCACGAGGAACTTGCTGTTGAACCCAATCTCCATGTCTTCGCCGTGGTAGCTGCACGCCAAGTGCTCCGTGGCTTCGTTGGCAAAGTCCAAATCCTCTGCGCTTACCGTCAATTCACTTCCCGCAATGCGCAACCGGACTTGGTGGGTCGTCTTGTTCGCGAAGATGGCCGCACGACGAATGGCCTGCAAGAACAGGTTGCGGTTGATGGTCATCCGATTGGGGTTGTCCTTCGGAATGACCGCTTCGTAATTGGGGTATTTTCCTTCGATCAATCGGCACAAGATGGTGACGTCGTCAAAGGTGAAGCACGCGTTGGAGTCGGTGAATGAGATGTTGACGGTTTCGGCCGTCGAGGCGGCGTTTTTCAGCAGCGTTAGAGGCTTCTTTGGGACGATGAACGACGCCGTTTCTGGGGCGGAGGCGTCCGTACGCGCGTAACGCACCAAGCGGTGGGCGTCCGTGGCGACGAAGCGCACGTTGTCGGAGTACATCTCAAAGAAAATCCCGCTCATCACCGGTCTGAGGTCGTCGCTTCCTGCAGCAAACAACGTGCGGTTGATGGCCGAAACCAAGGTGTCCGCACCCATGTTTACTCCTGTGGCTTCTTCGAGCGCAGGCGCCTGCGGGAACTCGTCCGCGTTCGCGCCAGTAAGCTTGTACTTTCCTGCATCGCTCGTCAATTCAACCGCGTGGGTGGCCGCGTCGACCTTGATGGTCAGAGGAATGTCCGGAAACGCTTTCAAGATGTCCAGAAGCATCCGAGCGGGCACGGCAATGGCGCCGGTGTCGTCCGTTCGGACTTCCATTTTCGAAGACATCGTCGTCTCCAAATCCGAAGCCGTCATCACCAACTCACCCGGCCCCAATTCAAAGAGGAAATGGTCCAAAATGGGCAACGTGTTGCTGTTGCTCAAGACCCCGCTGAGGGTTTGGAGCTGACGGAGGAGCTGGGTGCTCGATACGATGAACTGCATTGCTTTACGGAATTAAGGACTACGAAGATGCCAAGGAAAGGAGGCCTGACAGGCGCAAAAACCGTTTGATTTATCCACACTTCATCCCCAATGGCACGGGGGTTCTGGCGGGTGTGCCTTCGCCGGGTTCTTTACGAGCGGCCGACGCGGAGAACCGCTTCCAGCACGGCCTGAACCGAAAGTTCCCAACCGCAACGGAAATGACCTTCGGGGCAACGTTTTCTCCCGTGCATCCCGCAAGGCCGGCACGCCAATTCCACGGCGGGCTCCACCACCACGTGCGACGAAGCCAACGGCCCAAAACCAAATCGTGGCACCGTACTCGCAAACAGTGCAACCGTGGGCGTGTTGGTGGCCGACGCAACGTGGAGCGGCGCGCTGTCGTTGGCCACCACCGCGCGCGCCATGCCGATTGCAGCGACCATGCCGAGCAACGAAGCCTGGCCCGCAGCGTTCACGACGTGGGCGCGCCCTTCGGCCAAGCGCGCGCACAAGGCGTGCTCGCCTGGGGCGCCCAAAAGCAAGACTGGCTCATGGGTGGCGTCCAGGAATTTGGAAAACTGCCCCTCGGGCCACGCCTTGGTCGCCCACTGCGATCCGGGCATCACGACCAACGCGCCGTCCGCTCCCAAGGCCCGGGCCTCTTCGACGTGACGCGATTGGGGGTGCAGCCGGGGGCGATGCGAAGCCTTCGGGACGAAGGGGGCCAGCAGCTCGGCATGGCGGTCCACTTCGTGCGTTCCGTCTCCCCAACGGTGCGCCGTTCGGTGCGTGAAGCGCCAGGCGAGCGGGTTGTTGGCGTACCCGACTCGCACGGGAGCCATGCTCAGGGCAGTCAAAATTCCCGAAGACGCGTGCCGGTGCAAATTGACCACCACGTCGTAGCGCGCCTTGCGTACCTCCCGCACGAGACGGCGCCAATCCTTGCCCTTGACGCGCGGTCGTTTGTCCCACGCCAGCACGCGATGCAGCCAAGGATGTCCTTCGAAAAGGCTGTCCATCGGCTTGCGTACGAGCACGTCAACTCGGTCCTCGGGGTGCGCGAGGTGCCACGCTTCCAGCGCCGAAGTGGCAAGCACTACGTCGCCGAAGAAGGCTGTTTGGATGAAGAGAACACGCCTGGACATGCCGGGAAGTTACACCGCCACGTCGTGTTGCCGCAACGCGTCCGTTAAGGAGGTTTTGCGGTCGGTGCTTTCCTTTCGCTCGCCAATGATCAAGGCGCAAGGAACGTGGTAGGTTCCGGCTGGAAACTCCTTGGGACGGCTGCCTGGGATAACCACGGCACGCGGTGGAATTTCCCCACGAGTTTCAATCGGCTCAGAACCCCGGACATCTACAATTGGCGTGCTCGCCGTCAGGACAACGTTGGCTCCAAGCACCGCTTCTTTGCCGACACGAACGCCCTCCACTACGATGCAACGTGAACCCACAAACGCTCCGTCTTCAACAATCACCGGCGCCGCCTGAAGCGGCTCCAGAACACCACCGATGCCGACGCCTCCGCTGAGGTGCACGTCGGAACCAATTTGGGCGCAGGAACCCACCGTGGCCCACGTGTCCACCATCGTACGCTCGCCCACGTACGCCCCCAAGTTCACGTAGGAAGGCATGAGAATGCAGTCGCGTGCAACGAAGGCACCGTAACGCACCACCGCATGCGGCACCACCCGAACACCCGCTTCCGCATATCCGCGTTTCAAGGGCATCTTGTCGTGGAATTCGAACGGACCCACCTCCACGGTTTGCATCGACTGAATGGGGAAGTTGAGAAGCACAGCCTGTTTGACCCATTCGTTGACTTGCCAACCCTGTCCTTGCGGTTGGGCCACACGCAACGTGCCGTTGTCCAACCCGGCCATCACCTCTGCTACCGCTTCGCGGACTCCCTCTTCTCGAAGCAACGCACGGTCGCGCCAAGCCGCTTCAATTTTTTCTCGCAATGAGTTCTCGTTCATGGTGCGAAGGTAGCACCCGGCGCTGCTGTACCTTGCCCCCATGGGACGACTCTTGGGATTGGACGTGGGTGCACGGAGAACCGGTTTGGCCACCACCGATGAACTGCAACTGGTGTGCTCCCCCCTGGAAACGGTTGAAACCAAAAACGTCGTCCGCCGGGTTCAGGAATTGCACCGCCAGACCCCCTTCGAGGGTGTCGTCGTTGGAAAGCCACACCTCATTGTGTCAGGGACTTCGGACAGTTCGGCGCACATTGACGACGTGGCTTCAAAAATCCAATCGTCTCTCCCCGGCGTGCCCATTCATTTCGTCGACGAGGGATTCACTTCGCAGGAAGCTTCCGCCATCCAAGTGCAAGCCGGAATGAAGAAATCCAAGCGCCGGGAAAAAGGCAGCCTCGACGCCATCGCCGCCAGCCTGATTTTGCAACGACATTTGGACGCGCAGTCGTACTGACCCACACGTCCGAGGACGGATTTCACCTGGAATCCTTGCTCAGGAACCCTTGAAGACTTCCACGGTCTTCTGCTCTTTCACCAAATCCGTGAAACGTCCCTCGTAACGGGTTGCCCGGACAATGTGGTTGTCCACCCAGTGGTAATTGCCTCCCCGTGGCTTGCCCATCAACATCCCGTGGTACTTGAAGCCGTGACGGTTCAGCCACGCCTCCGTCACTTCGCGGTGATCCTCCGTACGCGACGTGAAAAACGTGATGATGTGTCCTTCGTCGTACCATTTGTTCAACGTCTCCAGCGCGTCTTCGAACGGCTCGCACGTCGCCATGCGTTCGGGCTCTTCGTTGGGAACGTCCTCGGTGATTGTGCCGTCGATGTCAATGAGGTAGTTCTTGACCCCATTGGGCAATTGAGGCGACGCATTGTGGCCTTGAGCGTCTCGTGCAGGCTGAAGGGTTTGTGGCTTGTGTGTCATGAAGCGGGCAAAATTATCGGCCGCTTCAATGCCATCCTAATTTGAACATCACGACTTGCCCTCGAGGGGCTCAAAAACCCAAACTCGCGCCTCAAGTCCACCCTCTGCGTTCAACCAGGCCTTGTTCCAATCGGCCAACCGACGGTCGGAGCCCGCAAGAACGTGCCAATGGGCCCAGCGATCCTGAGGCACGCCCTTGCGCATCAACGTGCCGCAGGCCCTTCGGGCCGCATCCCACTCTTCCTGACGTTCTGACTTCAATGCGCGGCGCATTTTCTTCAACCACTGGTCCAAGGACTTTCCAGCAGCAGCGGACAAGGCGCCCGAGGCTCCGTCGAGCGTGGGTGACACTTCGCGCCCAACGAGTTGAACCTGTGCAGTCCACGAGTCTCGCATCCTGATCAACTCGGCCAGCTGCGTTTGGAACGGCTCCATCCAGCGATCCAACACCCACTTGTCCCATTCTTCGTCGTGCATCCAGCCGCATTCCAGGCCCCACCCGACCGCGCGGGATTCAGACGTTGTAACGACGGCGTGGTCCCGAATGCGCAAGGCCGGGAAGGCGAGGTTGTGGTGCTCAAACACCCGAGGCAGTTGATGCCAATACCGCCATTCGCCGGGCCCAAGAATCACCGCCGCGCTTTCCAACAAAAGTTCTTGGTACAAGGGACGTAGCAACACCCCCGGGCTGCAATGCGCTGCGCAATCCTTCGACCACGACGTCCACCCCTCTTTCGGCACGTCCCATTGCTTTTCTCCTGCTCGCCACACACCGCCGTTGGAGTCCGGAACCACCCCCACACGTCCCGCGTTGGCATCCATCCAAAACACGTTGTTTTCTCTGACGTGTGCTGGCCCTCCCCCCTCTGGGCGCCCTTTGAGCACGTGACTTACACCGCGGCCTTCAAACTCAGCTGCCCACAAATCAGACGCGGCTTTTTTCAGTTCTGTGTCCATGGGGTCCAAAACGAGCAGGCCAGACTCGCCGTACCAGCGGTGCAGCCACCGACGGGCGACGCCGGCCGCAGTCTCGCCTTTGGCAACGGCCTGCTGCACGTCTTCGAAGATGCCTTGACCGGAGACGTTTGGAACGCCGTCCGCCTTCCACGTTTCAATCACTTGGGCCAAACCTGCTGGCGAGAGACTCCCTACAGGACGGGGAACATCGACTTCAGCGGGCTTCCAGGAATGCCTTGCAGACGCGCCGTAAACGTGAGCGACCTCTTGCCAATCGTGATCCTCAGAAGCCATCCAAAAAAGCGGAACAACGGGACGATTTTCCCGCAACGACAATTGCTTCGCGACGCGGATGGCCGTCAAAATTTTGTGGTGAAAGAACGCGGGGCCTCCCGCCACGACCAATTGATGGCCGACCGTCACAATGCGGCATTGGGCGTCTTGGAGCGAAGCGAACGAGTCCGGAACTTCCAGTCCCGCATCGCGATGTTGGCGAAGCAAGACCTTCGAGACAAGGTTCCGCATGGCAGGGTTCCAGTCGGTGTCGAACTCCGGAGTTGTGCTCCAGCCTGCCCAGGCTCCGCCTGCACCTTCAGGGAGCTCACCGGGCCAGGCACGCAACGGCCTGTGCCTCCAGCCCCACGAATCGTTCAACGAATCAACTTGACCCACCCCTTCCACTCGGTTTGGCCTTCCACCTCCGTCTCCGTCGTCATGCGCCAACCGTACACCCCGGGTTCGCACAAGTTCCCTTGAACGTCTTTGCCGTCCCAACCCTGGCCCGTTTGTGCAGACTCCGACGTGAGAGATCCACGCCAAACCTCATGCCCCCAGCGGTTGAACACCTCCACTGCCGCAATTGCCTCCTCCGGAAGAACTGGCATCCAAACGTCGTTCAGCTGATCTCCGTCGGGCGTAAACGCGTTGGGTACAAAAGATGCTTCTGGGACACGAACACCGGCAGTGCCCCGATCCGGGCGTTCCTCCGACGTCAGCTGGGCATCCACCTCGGTGAGCTGAAACTCGTCCACGAAGTAATACGCGACGGTTCGGTCACCGCCTTCTTCCCGACGCAATCGCACGTCGTTCCCGAACAACCCCAGCGTGAAATAGGTGTGTTCTTCCGTTGCGGTGAACACGAATGCAATCTCTCTCCAATTCCGGTCGTACAGTGTTTCGTGAATCTCGAATTGCGGCGTCTTCGTCAGACGTTCGTGACCTTGTTGCGCAGGCACCGAATTGGTCATTACCACACCCAACCCACTGACACCCATCCCCGCCGGAACCCAGTCGTGAACACGGCCTGAGGTGATGGCAAAGGACAATTCGTAGCGTTGACCCACGGTCAACGGCTCGGTGAAGGAGCCTGTGAGGTATTCGTGGCGCGGGGAGCTCTCGTCCGTGTAGGCCACAAATCCTGCCACCGCTCGACCCGCTCGAGGGTCCACTTTCGCGAGTGGGGTTTGGGGCAAATCGCCTCCTTCCGTACCCATCTCGTGGTAGTAATCGGGAATGGCCACGTCGCTTCCTCCGTTGGTCCAGTCGTTCACCAAAGAAAACTGCCCGGAGGCCGACGGCAATCCCGAGAACAACTCAAACCCGCCGTTGGCCACGCGCGCCTGACCGAAGGAATCTTTTCCCAAACCCAACCAAAGGCACCCCAGCAGCAACACGAGCGGGCAGGCTGTTGGGTAGGAACATGGACGGCGCATGTCGCAAAGTACAACGAATGTTGCCAAGGTTCGCGTTCATCGGCGGGTAGGCGAGGCAAGCAGCGCCACACTGACACCGACGGGTCCCCCTGGAACCCAATAGAGGCTTGCGCGAAACTGGCTTGCGGCCCTTCGCATCGACGCCGATTCACCGAGGTCCATGGCGCCGCCAACTTCGAACCGAGCACGGTTGGCCCATCCCCGTATCTCGCGAAACGTGTCTGTTGCGGCAACGGCAGGCCAACCGGCAGGATCCCCGGGTTCGAGCAACTCCCAAACACGCGGACGCAGCACCTCGGCAGAAACCGAAGCCCGTGGCCACCAGCCTCCACGTGGTTGTCCTTCCCACATGACGCCCAGTCGAATGGCGTGGCTTGACGCAAGTGGGGCCATGAGGGTGTCACGCTCAAACGCCAAACTGTCGGGGGTGAGCACAACTTGCTGAAGCGGGGTTGAAGGACGGGGGCCTTCGGACCTGATCCAGCCCTTGGCGTCTTCCGACACTTCCAACGCAGAAAACGCCCAAGGTTGCGAATACGCCAAAAAAGCGCCTACCCTCCCTTTGCCTGACATCAAGTCCTGCTGACGCTCCAAATAAATCAACGGCCGGTTGGCGGGGAGATGCGAGGTAAGGATCGGTTGAGGGCTCGTCTGAGCACCCACGGCAACGTCCCAACCCAATCCCAACCACCAATCTTCGCCAACGAACGTGGCTTGCCTCTTGGCAGTGTCCACCTCGACTTCAGCAAGGTACTGGATGCGATTTCCATCGACCACCACAGAATCTCGTTCGGTTGGGAAGGCAAAAAGAACCGAGGCCGTGCCCGTAGACAGGGTCAGCCACGCAATGAGAAAACGGATGGGGTTCCTCCACTTTGCCATGGAGGGCGGAAGTTACTGCTTCACTTCCAAGGTCGCGGGACGCCTTTCCAAAATGGGCGTTTTCTCCCCATGCTGCAACTTCAATTCAGGCGAGATCTGGGTGCCTTCAAGGCCTTCAACTCCCCGCTCACCAAGAACTTCCATGCGTTCCATGGGTTGGGCAACCGCATCCTGAGCGTGCTCTTGCTCCTCCGCAGTTTCTTCTGCGGCCGGCGCCAGTGAAATTTCTTCGGACGTTTCAATCCGCACCTCCGTAGCGGCACCGTCAGGTGCAGGTTCCACAACCAATGCCGGTTGGGGCTGCGGAGGCTGAGCTGCTGGCGCCTCTGCTTCAAGTTGCCAGGCCTGATCCAACGTGACCAAGGTCACCACGGCAGCTCCGACCAAGCCCGCGCCCAAGGCCCAAGACATCCACTTCGACCCACCTGAAATCGAAGCACCCTGCACCGCCTCGTCCAACGAAGCGAAGACCCCGGCTTCCAAACCCGCCGGAGGAACCGCTTCAGCTTGAAGCAGCGTCTCGCGAACGTGGATTTCCACGTCGTTCCAAGGGGCCTCGTGAGGCTCCAAGGGAGGCAGGTTGTTTCCGTCGAAGTTCATTGCTGTTGAGGTCGGTGTTCAATGTGGAGTGCGTCGCACTTGTCCTGAAAACGAAGCCCGTCGCAAATGGTTGCTTGATCTGCGAACTTTTTCATGGACGTTCCGAAGTTGGAAGGTGAAGGGGATCGTCGCTGGCGTTGGGCTTGGCCCGCCGCGACATCGCCCCAAGGAACGCTTGAAGTTGTTTTCTGCCCCGTGAAAGCTGGCTTTTGGAGGTGTTGATGTCCACCTCCAACATCTCGGCAATTTCCTTGTGCGAGTAGCCGTCGATCAGGTAAAGCTGAACCACTGTTCGGTAGCCCTTGGGGAGGGCTGACATGGCGGTTTGGATTTCTTCCATCGTGAAGTCCGCTTGCTTGGAAGAGGCCAAATCAAGAGGCGTCGCCAGCGTCTCCGTCACGTCGTCGTGGTAGCGGTGCTTGAGGTTCCGTCGGTAATGCGTGATGGCCGTGTTGACTGTGATTCGCCTGACCCACCCTTCGAAGCTGTTGAATTCCGTGAATTTGGCGAGGTGTCGGAAGACCTTCACCCAACTCTCCTGGGCGATGTCAGCCGCTTCGTCTCGGCTGTCGGTGTAGCGCAAGGCCGTCGCAAAAACCTTGGACGCGAAGCGGCGATAGAGCGCGGTTTGGGCACTCCTCTCCTCCGCTTTGCAGCGATCCAACAGGTCTTTGAGCTCTTGATCCATGTCTCCACCTCGGGAGGCTCACTCGAAATCGGAATCCTCCATTCCCAACCAAGACAACGTTGCCCCGGCAAAAAGTTGCATGCGATCCTCTTCCGACAGCCCCATTTTTTCCATGAATTGCCCAAACTCCAAATCGCCAAGAGGAAACGGGTAGTCGGTGCCCATGCAAATTCGACCGGCTCCCTGCATCTCGAGAATGAACTTCAGCAACCGCTCGTCGTGGGTGATGCTGTCGACCCAGAACTTGCCGAGGTACGTGTCGGGCGACGCCGGGTTGTCGACTGCCACGAGGTCCGGGCGGCACGCGTGGCCGTGTTTGATTCGTCCGAGCGTGGGCAGGAAGGACCCGCCAGCATGCGAATACATCACGCGAAGGCGAGGGTACTTGTCGAGTACTCCTGCAAAAATCATCGAGCAGGCTGCGCGGCTCGTCTCGGCTGGCATGCCCACAAGCCAGGGAAGCCAGTACCGCTCCATGTCCGACTTCCCCATCATGTCCCACGGATGAATGAACAGCGCCATGCCAAGCCGCTCGCACGCTTCGTAAAACGGGAAGAAGCGCGGGTCGCCAAGGTTGAGGCCGTTGATGTTCGAGCCGATTTGGACACCGCGGTGTCCGAGGGCAGCTGCCTCTTCCAGCACTTGAATGGCCAGCTCGGGATCTTGCATAGGAACCGAACAAAGGCCCACGTAATGCTTGGGGTGGTCGCCCACAATTCGGGCGATGTCCTCGTTGAGGAAGCGCGCGAGATCGGCGGCGTCTAGCGGTTTGGCCCAATACGAGAACATCACGGGGATGGTGCTCACTACCTGGACCTGGACGCCGGCCTTGCCGTACTCCTCAATGCGTTCCTCCGCGTCCCAGCAGTTCGAAGCGATTTCTCGGAAGAAGGTGTCGTCGCGCATCATGTTTGCGAAACCGGGCCGACTCACCTCGAGGTGAATGAACCCTCCGTAGCCGAATTTCTCCGACCACTTGGGCATGACACGAGGCAAAATGTGGGTGTGGCTGTCGATCTTGAGCATGGCGTGTTCGTTGCGCGCGGCGACGCCAAGATACAGGAAGAGCCTCCCCCGCTTTGGAGGAATTTCTTCACAACGGACCGCGCGCTATTCGTTCTGCGCTTTCTTCACCCGCCGCAAATCAAGCCGGTTCACCGGGTGAATTTGCCATCCTCCAACCCGGTCAGTCAAGATGTGGGTTACGCGGTCGTGAAACAAAGGGATCACGGGCATGTCCTGGTGAACGAGGCTGTCCAGTGCCACGTAATTCCTGCGACGGTCTTGCTCGCTGGAGGCCGACCCGAGGGCTTCGGCAAACCCCTGTTCAAACGAAGGGTTGGCGTAATGGGTGTAGTTGGGTCCGTTGGGGGCGAAGTTGGTTTCGACAAACAAGCCCAAAAAATTCTCCGCGTCCGCGTGGTCCGCCAACCACGATTTGTAGAACATCGCGGCCTCGCCTTGCGCCACCCGTTCCCGGTGGATCGAGGCCGGCACGACGTCGATTTTCACGTCCAGCCCGAGGGCCTCCCAGTCGTGCTGGAATGCTGCGCACATGTCGACGTAATCCGAGGTCGTGCTCAGCACCACCTCCCCGACTCCGCGCCCCTCGGGGTAGCCCGCTTGGGCCAGCAAATCGCGCGCCGCCGCGAGGTTTTGCTCCACGGGGAACGGCTCGCGTTTGCCCAACATCGAAGGAGGGACAAAGTGGTCTGTGGGCGTGACGGAATTTCTACGCAGGTGCTTGGCGAGCCCACGTCGGTCGAGCGCCAAACTCATCGCGCGCCGGACGCGCACGTCACGGAGTGCCTCCGGCGTTGCCACACCGTCAAGCACCACGCCGATGTAATCCGTTTTCAGGAACGGAACGTACTCGTGACGCAACGAACCTTGGTAGGTATCTCGCAACTCGCCTTGCTCGTCGAGCAGCGTCTCCATGTAGGCCGGATGCAGGCCGCTGATGAAATCGTAGCGCCCTTGGGTTAGACCGAGAAACTCCGCTCCCATGTCTTGGACGACATCCACGTGCACGGCTTCGAGGTAGGGCAAGGTTTGGCCTTCGGAATCCTTCTCCCAATACAGCTCGTTCCGGTGCAACACCAGGCCCGCATCCGGAACCCACCACGCCAACTTGAACGGCCCCGACCCCGCAGGCGTGTCCCTCAACGACGCGCCCAACACCTGTGCCTCTTCGGCATCGAGAATGCTGCCGTACGCTGTGGTCAGAAGGCCGAGGAACGGCGGGTAAGGTCGCGTGAGGCGAATGTCGACCGTGCGGTCGTCCACCGCCAAGATGCCTCCGTCCGCGACAGGCTCGAGGATCCATCCGCCAGAGGACAGGACCTGGGGGTCGCGCAGCCGCTCCAAGGACGCAACGACGTCGTGCGCCGTGACCGGACGCCCCGTCGTGAACCGCGCCCCTTCGCGAAGCTTGAAACGGTAGGTCTTAGAAGAGTCGATGAACGTCCACGAAGTTGCCAAACACGGCGCCACCTCCAACGATGGGGTCAATTCGACCAACCCGTCGTAGAGTTGGTCCACCACCCACATGTGTTCCAAGCTGCGGGCAGCCGCCGGATCCAAACTTGTGATGGCGGCGCTTTCGTTGTATCGGAACACCCGTGGGTCGTCCAGCGGCGTCCCCTCTGAGCACGCCACGACGCAAGCCGCAGAAAACAAGGCTGCGGCGAGCTGAACAATCCGCCTGGATTTGGGATTCTTTGACACGTGGGGCCAAGGTACGCGGGGTACCTTTCGCACCCGAATTTTCGCATGGCATCGCATCCACAATTTCCCTTCAGTTTTCCGCAAGCGATGGCCCTCCTTGCGTCGGCCTTTTTCACTTGGGGAATTCAAGCCCAAACCTTCACTGTGAGCGGCCGCGTCACTGACGCGACTACCGGGGAATACATTTTGGGAGCCAACGTGATGGACACGGGCCAAGGAAAAGGCGTATCCACCAACATTTACGGATTCTACAGCGTGACCCTTCCAGCGCGTCCCACAGAATTGCGCTGCACCTTCATCGGGTACGCCGCCCAAAGCCGCTCCCTGACAGGAAATAAAAACGTGGAATGGAACGTGGCGCTGGCTCCGCAGTCCGTGGAGGTCGATGCCGTCGAAGTCGTTGGGACGGCTGGACAAAACACCGAAAGCACCTCGCTCGGCAAGGCCGAAGTGGCCATGGCGACCATCCAGCGTCTCCCCGCCCTCATGGGCGAAGTGGACGTGCTCAAGGCCATTCAAATGCTTCCCGGCATCCAGTCCGCCGGAGAAGGAAACAGCGGGTACTACGTGCGTGGCGGCGGACCAGACCAGAATTTGCTGTTGCTCGACAACGCGGCGATCTACAACGCCAGCCACTTGTTTGGGTTTTTCAGCGTGTTCAATGCCGACGCCATTTCCTCGGTGGAGGTGTACAAAGGGAGCATGCCTGCGAGGTTTGGCGGGCGGGTTTCGAGTGTGCTCGATTTGGGGCTCAAGGAGGGCAACCGAAAAGAGCTAAAAGGAAGCGGAGGCGTTGGCTTGATCAGTTCGCGGCTCACCCTCGAAGGCCCCGTCGTCGAAGGCGTGTCGAGTTTCATTGTCTCGGGAAGACGGACCTACATCGACGTGTTGACGAGGCCGTACGTCGAGACGACGGAAGCGGCCGGGTCGGGGTACTATTTCTACGACCTGAACGCCAAATACAACCACCGCTTTTCAGACCGCGACGAGGTGTTTGTTTCGAGCTACTTCGGAAGGGACGTGTTCAGCTTCAACAGCGCCGACGCGGGCTTTGGCGCCTCCATCCCCTGGGGAAACGCCATGGTGTCGACAAGGTGGAACCACGTGGTCAACGACAAGCTCTTCCTCAACGTCAACGCTTCTTACAGCAACTACGAATTCGCCTTCGAGTCGGGGCAGGACGACTTTGAGTTTGGCTTCAATTCGGGGGTGGTCGATTGGACCCAAAAAGCTCAACTGAGCTGGTACCCCAACCTACGCCACGAAGTGCGTGGCGGCCTCGACCACGTGTTCCACGAATTTGTGCCGACGTCTTTTTTCGCACGGCAGGGCGACCAGGAATTTGAATTTGGCGAGGCCACCGTGGCGTACAGCCACGAGTCGGGGGCGTACCTCGAGGACATCTTTGACGTGACGGACGCGCTGCGGGTCAACGCGGGCGTCCGGTACAGCGACTTTCGTCACGTGGGGCCGTTCACCCGAATCGTTCCTGGCGAGAACCTGCTCAGTCCCGCAGACACGGTGCGGTACGGCAACGGGGATCTCGTGAAGCGCTACGGAGGGTGGGAGCCGCGTTTGAGCGCCCGCCTCAAAACGGGACCGCGAAGCAGCCTCAAGGCCGGTTGGTCCGTCAATTACCAGTACGTGCACCTCGCCTCGCTCTCGGCCACGACGACCCCGACCGACGTGTGGGTCCCGAGCTCGGATTTGGTCCCCCCTCAGCGCGGACGGCAAATCAACGCTGGCTACTTCGTGGACTTGGGCGCCAACCGCGAATGGGAAGGCTCCATCGAAGTCTACCACAAGGACCTCGACAACCTCGTCGAGTATGCAGAGAACACCCGCCCGGACCAAAACATCGGCACCAACCCCGACAACAACCTCGTCTTCGGGGTGGGCTCGTCGTACGGGGCCGAGTTTTTCCTGAAGCGGAAATTTGGGGAACTCAACGGCTGGGTGGGCTACACCTGGAGCAAAACGGACCGGCAATTCGACGACCTCAACAACGGCGACCCCTTCCCTGCCAAGTTCGACCGGCGTCACGACCTGAGCGTCGTGGTGGATTGGAGGCCGAGCGATCGGTGGAACTTTGGGGCCATTTTCGTGTACGCGACAGGGAACACCCTGACCCTGCCAGTTCAGAGGTACTTCCTCGAAGGCTACGTGACGGACGTGTACGGGGCGCGCAACGGGTACCGCATGATCCCGTACCACCGCGCAGACGTCAGCGCCACGTTCTTCCCCAAGAAAAACGACACAGATCGGAAGGTGGACCGCCGTTGGGTGTTCAGCGTGTACAACCTGTACAACCGAGCCAATCCGTACTTCCTGTTCTTTGACAACGAAGGCGACCTGTTGGAGGGCACGTTGGAAATTCAGGCCAAACAAGTAAGCCTTTTCCCGATTTTGCCGTCCGTTTCGTGGAACTTTGCGTTCTAACGCGAAGTCGCGCCCCCATGAAATCTCTGCTGGCACTGAACCCCATGATTTGGAAGTACCGAGGACGGCTCTTCCTCGGGGTGGTGTTCATCGTGCTGACCAACGTGTTCGCAGTGTGGGCGCCGTCGATGATTGGCGAGGGCGTCAACGCGTTGAACGACGCGAACCAAAATTTCTTGGCGCCGCTCGGCGAAGGCGCGGCGTGGCAAGACGTTTCCGACCGCACCTTGACGGTGCCAAAGAACCTCGAAGTGTTGGCCTCCTGGCTCGGCGCCGATTGGAATGCCCGTTTGGCGCCAAAATCTCGGGAAGAGGTGCTGAAAACGGTTGTCTGGATCGGGCTGATGCAGGCGGTGCTGTTTCTTTTGGCCTACCTCGTCAAAGGGGTGTTTTCCTTCCTCACACGGCAAACCGTGATTGTGATGAGTCGGCTGGTGGAGTACGACCTAAAAGCCGCCATTTACGAACATTACCAGCGGCTTGACGCGACCTTTTACAAAGCGAACGACACGGGCGATTTGATGAACCGGATCAGCGAAGACGTGAGCCACGTTCGGATGTACCTCGGACCGGCCATCATGTACACGTTGAATCTGGTGGTGTTGGTGGGCATGGTCGTGGGGGTGATGTACTACATCGACCCCGTGTTGACGGCCTTTGCGCTTTTGCCCCTCCCCTTCATGTCTGCAGGGATCTACTTCATCTCGGCCAACATTCACCGAAAGAGTGACGCCCGACAGAGGGCCCAAAGCGCCGTCTCCAGCTTCGTCCAACAGCACATCGCAGGAATTCGGGTCTTGAAGAGCTTTCACCGCGAGCAGGCAGCCGCCAAGCGGTTCGACGCCGAAACAGACGCCTACAAGGACAAGGTGCTCGACTTGGTGAAAGTCGAAGCCATGTTCATGCCGCTCATCGTGCTCCTGGTCGGCCTCAGCACCATTTTGACGGTCTACGTGGGCGGCCACCGCGTGGCGTCGGGGGACTTGGAATTGGGACACATTTTTCAGTTCGTGTTTTACGTCAACCTCCTCACGTGGCCGTTTGCCTCGGTCGGTTGGGTCACTTCCTTGGTCCAAAAAGCCGAAGCTTCGATGGCGCGCATCTTGGATTTTTGGCACGCGGAACCGGCCGTGCAGTCGCCTGAAGACGGCGGCCGAAAGGCACCGCTCTCCGAAACACCTGCCTTGGTCTTCGACCGGGTCTCGTGGACCTACCCGGAGACGGGCATTCGTGCGTTGAATGAGCTCAGTTTTGAAGTTCAGGCGGGCGAAACGCTGGGAATCACAGGACGCACCGGAAGCGGCAAGTCAACGGTCTTGCAACTTGCCATGCGCATGATGGACCCGCAGGAAGGTCACGTTCGCGCAGACGGAACGGACTTGCCCGAATGGGACCTCCGTGCATTCCGCGAAGGGATGGGCTACGTGCCGCAAGACGTGTTCTTGTTCAGCGACACGATTGGACACAACATCGCGTTTGGCAGCCGAGGCCTCGACCCTCACGGCGCCGAAGTGGCACAGGCGGCACAGGATGCAGGAGTGGCCTCGGACATCGAAGGGTTCGACCGCGGTTACCGCACGCTGTTGGGAGAGCGCGGCGTCAACCTCAGCGGAGGCCAAAAGCAACGCGTCAGCATCGCACGCGCCTTGATCAAATCCCCGCAAATCCTCCTGCTTGACGATTGCCTTTCCGCCGTCGACACGGAAACGGAGGACGCCATTCTTGGGGCGATTCATCGGCAGCAGGCCTCCTGCACGGTGTTGGTGAGCCACCGCCTTGCTTCGTTGCGCGGCGCGGACCGCATTTTGGTCCTCGACGAGGGGCGCCTCGTGGAACAAGGCACGCACGCCGAATTGCTGGAAATCGGCGGGCTGTACGCCACGATGCACGACCAGCAAAAAGCCGAGAATTAACGCCCTGATTGGCGTCCTCGATTCAGTCGCAGTCCAGCCCAAACACCCCGAGCCACAACAGCAAATCGTCGGTGTACACCGAGTCAAACTCGTTGAGGCTGGCCGTGCAACCCAACTCGCACCCGAAGGAGGACAGCAAGTGAAGCATGTCGTTGATGGTGCGTGCCCCATCAAGGTCAAAATCGCCCATGCACGGGTTCAATTCGCTTTCCGCAATCGCCCCGTCGCAGTTGTTGTCCAAGCCGTCTGCAAGCGCAGGCGCACCGGGGTACATGGATGCTTCGTTGTCGTTGCAGTCGCCCGAGATCAAAACGCGCTGATTCAACGCCGTGCAGCTGTACGCTACGGGTGCCACGTTGGAACCGAATCCGTCCCCGTCCGCATCGAGGTACCACGTTAGTTGCGAAGTTCCCTCGTCCACCTCGTCGTCGCAGTCGTTGTTCCAACCGTCACAAAGCTCGGGTGCGGAAGGGTACGTGTTGGGGTTCCAATCCTGGCAATCCAGCGGCAACAAAGACGTCCCGGGTACCTCTCCACACCCCCACACCGGCATGTTGGGGTTTCCATACCCGTCTCCGTCGTCGTCCGCATAGTGTGCTGGCCAAAGGGCGTCCGGCGTCAAGATGTTCAGAGACCACGTCGAGCTCTGGGAGGTCAACTTCACGTGAGGCTGAACACCGGGGACTCCCCAAGCCTCGAAAAACATCAACACCGAGCCCGGCTCTTCGAGGATCCAAGACCCGATTTGGCCTGGAACCATGACCACGCCTTGCACCTCCACCTCGACGGGAAAAGCCCACCCGGCATCGACAACCAACGTCATGCTCCACGCGTTGGGTTCAGGTTCAGCCGAGGCCTGGCATCCCGTGATGGCCACGTTGTTCAGGCGCGCAAAACGAGGTCGCACCACCCAAAGTCCTTGCTCGATCGACGTGAAGGCCAAAACGCCTTCCTCTTCCAAAATCACATGGGACCACGCCCCTTGAAATCCCGCCGCATCGGTTTCGTCCATGGGGTCGAAGTGCCCGCGTTCTGTCAACACTGGGCTCGCCGGCCAAGCGTCGCTCAACATGCGCAGCCCTGCACGGTAATTGCTCTGAAACAACCACTCTCCGTGCGTGTACTGGTTGTGATCGGACGCTGGAGTAGGAGCTTCGTACACTTCCGCAACCGAAAGTGCATCGAGGTCGGTCAAATCAAACACGATCGTCCGCGTTGGCGTGCCCTCCGAGGTCTCGTCGAGCTCGTCGCCGAGAAACGCGTGGTCGTGAGTGTCCGACACCCACACCTGGTGGGAAAAATGTGCGCCGGGATAGGACGCCGAACTTACCAACGTGATGTCCGTCGGATCTGTGATGTCCAAAACCCACAACTTGCCGCTGCCCGCTGCGAAAAGCAAATCCTTCCCAAGGTGCTCCACGTCAGGGCCGTTGTACGTCAAAGCATGGGCGTCATGAAAACTTCCCCACTCCCCCGCTGCGCCCACCAACACCGGCTCTCCAGGCACGGACACGTCAAACAACACTGCCCCCCCACTGACGAAGTTTGACCCCACTTGAATGACCATCGAACGCTCTTCAAACGCCACGACGTTGTGCGCCGTCGAAGGCGAACTGACCACGGTGTCCGACTGCCATGCGACCGCACCGTTGATCGGATTCCATTCGCGCAGCGCGTTCAAGGCCAGTACCTGCATTCCGTGCCCGGGCGCTTCGCTGACGACGTACGCGTGGTCGTGAACGACTTTGATGTCGCGCCACAAACTCGGGACCGACTGGGTGGGCAATTTCCCCATGTAAAGGGGACGCGCTCCTGGGAGCATTTTGAAAAAGGCGGTGCCGTTGTCGCAACCGACGAGCAGGTAGGTTTGGTCTTCCTCCTCATCGTACCACGAAGCCATATCGTTGGTTGTGTTCGCCAGCATGTCTGCGATCGGAATGAAGGCAACCGCGTCCAGATTCTCAGAGTCCACCCCCTCCGTCAGATTGACGTCCCCCTGAGCCACAACGCACCACGCCACGGCCCACAGCGCAGCCGCACCACCAACGCGCATTGCGCGGTAGAAAAGCTTCAAAAACCTCGCTAGGGTCAAGGATGCGAACATGGAGGAGGTCAAGTGGTTACTTTGTCCGTGGACGGGAGTTCATCTACATAAGATACGAATGAAAGATCAAACTTGGCTCATCACCGGGGCAACCGGCCTTGTCGGCACAGCGTTGGTTCGCCAACTTCTTTCCGAGGGTCATCGCGTGAAAACGCTCGGCCGTTCGTCGCATCCCCATCCGAAGGTGGAATCGCACCTGTGGCATCCGGCTCAAGGGCTCCTGCCTCAGGATTGCGTGCGTGACGTCGACGTGGTCGTTCACCTCGCCGGCGCATCCGTCGGCCAACGTTGGACACACTCCCACCGCCGCGCCATTCTTGAAAGCCGGGTTCAGGGAACGTCTTTGCTGCGTGAAGCCCTGGTTGAAGTGGGATTCAACGGGGTTTGGATTCAAGCATCGGCAGTTGGCTTTTATGGAAATGCAGCCGAACCGGTCAACGAGTCCTCCCCTCGAGGATCCGGCTTCCTCGCAGACGTCGTGGAAGCTTGGGAAGGAGCCGCAGGGACCGGCCTCGACCTTCCATGCAGGTCTGTGGTCATGCGATTGGGCCTGGTGCTCGCACCCGAAGGCGGCACGCTCGCCAAACTTCTTCCAATCTACCGTTGGGGATTGGGAGCCCCTCTCGGTTCAGGACGCCAGTACATGAGTTGGATTCACCTCCAAGACGTGGTTCGCTTTGCGATTTGGGCCGCCAAAACTTCAGAGTCCCGAGGGACCTACAACCTTGTGGCGCCCAACGCCCCAACCAACCTCGAATTTTCCAAGAAGATGGCAAGCGTCCTTCGTCGCCCTCATTGGGCCCCTTCTGTTCCAGGTTGGGCGCTGCGCTTGGCGATGGGCGAGATGGCTTCTCTTCTGCTCGAAGGTCAAAACACCCGCCCCGACCGCCTTCTCACCTCCGGATTCTCCTGGGAGCATCCGGACTTGGATGCCGCGCTTCGGGACTGCGTCTCTTCTTGATCGTTCTCACATCCCCAGACACAACAAAAAAGGCCCCTCTTTGCGAGGGGCCTTTTGGTTTCAATTCGTTCGAATTGGAGGGTACGCTCAGCGCACCACCAATTTTTGTGTCTTGACGGAGGCGCCGTTGCGCACCGCCACGAGGTAGGTTCCTGTTTGGAGCTCAGAAAGCACCATGGTTGAGGAAGACGCTGTCGTGGACCGAACCACGCGACCAGACAGATCGTAAACCGTCACCGTGGACTGCTGAGTCAAGCCCGTCAACGTCACCACATCCGTGGCTGGGTTCGGCATCATGCTCCAAGCCGCTGCCACTTCGTTCAAGCCGTCGGTGGTGGGCGGCAACAATACCGCGTCAATCACGTGTACTACGCCGTTGTCCGTGAGGATGTCAGCTACGACGACCTGGGCGTCGTTGATGAACACACCGTCGGCCGTGATCGTCACGGTCACCGTTTCACCAAGCAGCGTGGCCACTTCTTGGCCGTCGGACAAATCGGTGCTAAGCGCCGCGCCCGCAACCACGTGGTACTGCAAAATTTCACCGAGGTTGGGCAACGCCAACAAATCGGTCACTTCCACCGCCAAGGCAGTGGCAAGCGTTTCAAAGGCCGCGTCGGTTGGAGCAAACAAGGTCAAGGTGTCGGTGCCACTCAACGCACCTGACAGACCTGCCGCGTCCACCGCAGCTTCGAGGTAGTTGTGGTCTTCGCTGTTCACGACCACATCCCAAATGGTGTTGGTCTCTGGCGTTGGCGGAATGAGCACCGTGTCGATGACGTGCACCACACCGTTGTCGGCAAGGATGTCAGCCATGGTCACTTGCGCATTGTTGATGAACACGCCGTCGGCGGTGATTGTCACCGTCACGTTTTCACCCAAGAGGGTCTCGATTTCCTGGCCGTCGCTGAGGTCGGTGCTCAAGGCCACACCTGCCACAACGTGGTACTGAAGCAACGCTCCGAGCTGAGGCAAGGTGAGCAGAATTTCGGGTGTCACACCAAACGCCTCGGCAAGGGCCGTGATGGCCGCATCCGTAGGTGCGAAGACAGTGAAAGGTCCGTCGGCGCTCAACGCGTCCACCAATCCTGCTGCGATCACCGCAGCCTCGAGAAGCTCGTGGTCCGGGCTGTTTACGATGACGTCAACCACCGTTGTTGTTTCAGGAGCAGGTGGCAGCAACACCGCATCGATGACGTGCACCACACCGTTGTCGGCGAGGATGTCAGCCGCGGTCACTTGCGCATCGTTGATGAACACGCCGTCGGCGGTGATTGTCACCGTCACGTCCTCCCCGAGGAGGGTTGTGATTGTTTGGCCGTCCGACAAATCTGTGCTCAGGGCTGCTCCAGCAACCACGTGGTATTGCAGAATTGCAGGCAAATCTTCCAGCGCCAACAACTCCTCGGCCGTGACCATCAACGCTTCCGCCAAGGCACCAATGGCCGCGTCCGTTGGTGCGAAAACGGTGAAAGGTCCGTCGGCGCTCAACGCGTCCACCAACCCTGCTGCGACCACCGCAGCTTCGAGAAGCTCGTGATCCGGGCTGTTTACGATGACGTCGACCACGGTGTTGCTCGGGGGAGCATTCACTGTGATGGAGGCAACCATGCCTTCTGCAGCGTGGTTTCCGATGCTGCAATCGTAGTTGTACACGCCTGGGGTGTCAAACGTGATGACTCCCATGCAAACTCCTCCCGTTTCTCCGTTCACCGCGGCAAGCGAACCGACGTCTGCTGGGTTGTTGAAAGGCTCCATGGTGATGGAGTTGGTGGTGAAATTGACGTCGTGGAATCCTCCCGTGTTGAGGAAGGCGACCGATTCGCCCACTTCAATGGAGAGCTCGGCAGGTGCGTACTGGTAACTGCTTGCTTCGACCGTGTGGTCGGCTTCGCATTGAGCTTGGCCAACAAAGGCCGTCAAAAGCGTTGCCGCAAAAAATGAGAAAAGGTTTTTCATGTTGAAAAGGGAGTTTGATTGATGCCTTAGCAACACCGGTAAAAAAAAATTGTTCGACGACCTGAACCTTTTTCATTTGCCGGTGTTCCTTGGTCGTGGATGGAAAACATTCACGAGATCGTAAGGTGTTTTGATCCAATCAAATGGAACAAAAGGGCGGCCCACACTGTGGGCCGTTTCCTTGTCCGAAAGTTTGGCCCCAAATCTTCTGCCATGTCCCTACTTCCTTTGAACACCCCCTTCGTCATTCACTGGTTCCGCAGGGACTTGAGGTGGCACGACAACCGGGCGTTGGAGAATGCACTCTCCTCGGGCTTGCCTGTGGTCGCACTCTTTGTTTTCGACCAAAACATCTTGGGCAAACTCAACGCCAAAAACGACGCACGCGTCACCTTTCTCCACGACACGGTGAGTGCCCTCCGCGAGGAGGCAAAACGCCACGGCGGCGATTTGTTGGTGCATCATGGCACGCCTGAGCAGCTGTTTCGCGATCTCGCCCAAATGGAACAACTCGTGGAGGTTCATGCCAACGAGGACTACGAACCTTATGCCCAAGGTCGTGACAAGGCCGTGTCCGAGTTGCTCGAGTCGGCTGGCAAGGGTTTCAAGTTGGCCACGGACCACGTGGTTCACGCGCCTGGAGAGGTCCTGAAACCTGACGGAACGTCGTACACCGTGTTTACCCCATTCAGCAAACGCTGGCACGCCAACTTGACCCCAGCAAACCTCCGGCGAGCTGCTTCCGAAGACCACCTCGACAAATTGTTTCCTTGGACTGCTCCCACCCCCCCGTCGTTGAAAGACCTCGGGTTTGAGCGGAGTGCCGTGACGGTACCCGACACCAAGGTGGACCTTGATGTCCTGCGGAATTATGCCGAAACGAGAGACATCCCTGCCGTTCGGGGAACATCTCGACTCAGTGTGCATCTGCGGTTTGGGACGGTGAGCATTCGCGAAGTGGCGAAACTGGGGTTTGAACACAGTGAAAAGTGGCTGACGGAATTGATTTGGCGTGATTTTTACCAGGCCATCATGCACGCTTTTCCGCACAGCATGACGGCGGCGTTCAAGCCGCAATACGACCGAGTTCCATGGCGCCACGACGATGCGCATTTTGAAGCCTGGAAGCAGGGCAAAACAGGTTACCCGTTGGTGGACGCAGGCATGCGTGAATTGTTGGAGACTGGATTCATGCACAACCGCGTACGCATGGTGGTGGCCTCTTTCTTGTGCAAACACCTGCTGCTGGATTGGAGGCTCGGGGAACGGCATTTCGCAGAACACCTTCTCGACTTTGAATTGGCGAGCAACGTGGGCGGTTGGCAGTGGGCTGCGGGGTCGGGGTGCGACGCAGCTCCGTATTTCCGGGTGTTCAACCCGACGTCTCAACTCGAAAAATTTGATCGGCAACTCACGTACGTGAAGCAATGGATTCCCGAGTGGGGAACTGCAGCGTATCCCGAGCCGATTGTGGACCACAAAATGGCGCGGCAACGGGCGATTGACACGTACAAAGCTGCGTTGTCGTAGTCGGAGGCTGCGTACCTTGCCCGGCATGAACGGAGCCCTCCAAAACGTGCGTGTTCTGGATTTGTCGAGCGTGCTGGCTGGACCAATGACCGGGACGTTTTTGGGCGAATGCGGGGCCAACGTGCTCAAAGTCGAAGCGCCAATCGGCGACGTGACCGCGACGTGGCGCTCCAAAGGCGAGCCCAACGACCGAACCTCGGCATACTACGCTTCGGCCAACACCGGAAAGCGCGTGGTGCGAATGGACCTCAAATCGCCCGAGGGCCGATCCTGGTTGCTTCGGGAATTGGAGGACGCGGATGTCCTGCTCCAAAACATGAAATGGCGAGACCTCGACGCCATGGGCCTTCTGCCGGACGAATTGGCGAGACGCTTTCCGAGGTTGGTCCACGTTCGGCTCGTCGGCACGGAATTTGACGCCGACCGGCTCGCCTACGACGTGGTGATCCAGGCGGAAACGGGTTTCATGTCCATGAACGGCCACCCCGATCGTCCTCCTGCCCGGTTGCCGGTGGCGCTGATGGACATTTTGGCGTCGCACCACATGCGTGCCGCAGTGCTCGCAGGACTGTATGAGCGCGAGCGTACCCAATGCGGGTGGTATGCGGAAGTGAGTCTCTTGGGTGCAGGATTGACCGCCTTGGCCAACCAAGGCACCAACGTGTTGATCAACGGCAACATCCCCCAAAGGCAAGGCTCGGAACATCCCAACATCGCCCCGTACGGAGACCTCGTTTCATGCCAGGGCGGAGACTTGGTCTTGGCGGTTGGGAGCGACACCCAGTTCAGAGCACTGTGCGAAGTGCTGGATGTTCCTCACCTCGCCTCGACTTCGGAATTCGCGAGCAACCCTGGACGCGTCCGAAACCGTGAGGCGTTGATGGCGCAGCTTCAGGAGGCTTCCCGCAACTGGGAACGCAATGCCTTAAGACGTGCCTTGCACACGGCACGGGTGCCCGCCGGAGCCGTGTTCAACGTGGAAGAGGCCCTGGAGCAACCAGGGATACGGGACGGCTACGTGGTTGAAGAGGAAGGTTTGAACCGCTTGCGCACCAGCGCGATCAACGTCACCCGTTGGGCAGAATAACGCCTTGCCCTGGTCCTTGGGGTCGCTTACGACGGGATTTGAATGAGGTAGGATTTGCCTGCCTCCACCTCGAGTCGGTCGTTGCGAAGCCACGGGTTGAAAGCCTTCAATTCACGAAGTGTGGTGCCGTGATCCAAGGCGAACGAGGCCAAATCCTCGACGCTTGACGTCACTTCAATGGCTTGGCCCTGGAGCGGCTCGTAGACGTCGCCCCGACCAAGCTGAAAGCCGTACGCCTCAGGCTGCTCCATCACTTCGCGAAGGGCCAACAACCGGTAAACGTACCGCGCGGTTTCGGCATTCAAATGGAGGTCCCAGTAGGTTGAAACGTGCTGGGAGTCCAAAGCTTTGGCGACGCCCGATTGGCCCATGTTGTAGGACGCGGCTGCGAGGACCCAACTTCCGAAGCGCGCGTGCGCATCTTTCAAGTAAGCGCACGCAGCGCGTGTGGCTTTCTCTACGTCGTACCGCTCGTCGACCGTGGCTGAAACCTCCAACCCGTATTCTGGTGCCGTTTTTTTCATGAATTGCCAAAATCCCGAAGCCCCCGCGGGACTGACCACCTGGCTCAAGCCGCTTTCGATGACCGCGAGGTATTTGAAGTCGGAAGGCACGCCCTCCTCTTCCAAAATCGGTTCGATGACAGGAAACCAGCGGGAGGCCCGCTTGAGGTACAAAATGGTCGAACTGTGCCGGTAGGTGTTCACGACGAGCTCGAGGTCCAGGGCCTCGCGCACCCCAAAACTCTCCAACGGTACAGGCTCCTCGAACAACGTCAAGGTCGCGGGAAGGGTGGGGGAAATCACAGGCGCGTGCTTCTTCGCGCTGACGTCAAAATCCGGCACTTTGTTGGCCGAAGTGGGCAAACTCAACCAAGCTCCAGCCACCGCAAACATCAACGCTGCTGCCACGCCTTTGAAAGAAAAAGAAGGAATCCAATGCATGCCCCGAATTTGCCACGCGAAACGAGACTTTTCGGAGGCACAACGCGTTCCTTTCCAACACGACCCACGGGATAAGTTCAGGGTGCAAACGGCGTCTCGAACGAAGCAAAGTCCTTCGCGGCGGCGTCCTTGTCGCTCACACTTGGCGACTCCACGCCCCACTCAATTCCCAAAGTCGGGTCGTCCCACCGCAATGCCCCCTCCGATTGGGGGTGATACCTTTCCGTGCAGAGGTAGTGAAACAACGTGTCGTCCTCGAGCGTCAAGAATCCGTGAGCAAATCCAGGAGGAACCCAAAACTGCCACCGGTTTTCCGACGTGAGGACTGCCGCATGGTGTTTGCCGTAAGTCGGACTTCCTGCGCGCAAATCCACGGCCACGTCCAACACGCGTCCCCGGGCCACGCGCACCAGCTTCCCCTGGGCATGCGGAGGGGCTTGAAAATGCAGCCCGCGCAACACGCCCTGTTTGGAGCAGCTCTCGTTGGCCTGAACAAACCTCACCGGCTCCCCCACCGCCTCGTCAAAGGCATGCTGGTTCCACGTTTCAGAGAACGCCCCGCGTTCGTCTGAAAACACCTTGGGACGCACCAGCAACAGACCGTCGATGGGTGTGGTTTGGACTTCCATGGCTTATTGCGAAAGCAACACTTGGTACGTCAAGTAAAGGGAGGTAAACGTCGTAATCAACTGGGCCACGGGGGACACGTCGGTGAGCACCTCGCGCACCACCTGAGGGTTGGACTCGACGTAGATGATGTCGTTGGCTTGGACGATGGTTCGGGCAGCTTGCAACCCCTCCACCGTGCTCAAATCCATTTCGTAAACCATGTTGTCCTCCCCTTTCTGACGAATCAGTTTGATTTGCTTGGAGCGCCCACGCTGACGGATGCCGCCGGCTTGGGCCAACGCCTCGATGACAGAAGTGTTTTGGTTTTGTAGGGTGATCACGGTGGCTTGTCCCGCTTCGCCTGGAAAGACCAAAACCCGGTTGTTCACTACCTGAAGCATGGCGTAGGGATCTACGTATTCGGCTTCGTACGCCTCTTCGATTTTTCGCTCGGCTTCGTCCAGGGTCAGCCCGGCCAGCTGCACCGCCCCGACTTCGGGAAGTTCAACTGAACCGTCAAGTTCAACCCGGTATGTGAACATGGTCCGCTGCTGTTGCTGAAGCAGGTTGGCCCCTTGGCTGGCCTCAGCCGACCCCGCGGTCATGGCCATCAACCGCTGTCCGTTGTTGGAAAACAGCTGCAATTGCAGCCGATCGTTGGGGGCCAACGTGTAGGCTTCGTTGCTGGTCTCGGTCAAGGGGTCAAACGCAAACTCTGCGTCCGTCCGAAACATCAGGTCTTGGTTGACCGTGCAACTGGTCGCAAAGACGGCGACCAGAATGGGAAATGCGATTCTCCACATGACGGCGAAGGTACGGCTATCTTCGCAGCGTGTTGAGCTCCGACCGCCACCGACTTCGTGCCCTCGAAACGAGCGACGTCCCGTTGCTGTGTGCGTGGGAAAACGACAGCGCCGATTGGTGGATGGGCGCAACCGTCCTCCCCATCAGCCGGGAAGCCATGACTTCCTTCGCCTCGGGCAACCACGATCTGTACCGCGATCGGCAATTGCGCTGGATGCTCGACGCCCGACGTGACGTGGCTCAGCCATGGCAACGCGTGGGCGCGGTCGACTTGTACGACTTTGACCCCCGGCAGTTGCGCGCCGGCGTCGCCGTCCACGTTGACCCTTCTTGTCGCCGGCAAGGCCACGCGAGGGCCGGCCTGGCGTTGCTCGACGCGTACGTTCAACAGCACCTCGGCCTTCACCAGGTCTACGCCGAAGTGCCAGCGACCCACGAGGCCTCCCTTGCCCTGTTCGTTCAATGCGGTTTCGTGGAGACGGGGCGGCGGCGGTCTTGGATCCGGCTTCCGGAGGGCTCGTGGTCCGACGTCGTCACCCTTCAACGCCTCTACCCAACTTCGTCGACCGAATGAGCCTTTCACGCAGCCAAGCAGGAATTGCCGCCTTGGGAGTGGTGTTGACGGTTGGGGGAATTGTGGGTTACCTCGGGATTCAGCGTTGGGTGCGCGGCACTTGGAGCGCCACCGACCTCACCGTGGAACTTCCTCCTGACGTGCCCGCAGCAGAACAAATGCACGCCCTTTCGTTGGCGCTTCCCGTGGACGGGCAACGCGTCTTGGACCACATTTCGTGGCGCGGATGGGAAGGGCGATTGAAGCCCGGCAGGTACGCCTTCCCCGCCGGCGAGGCCGTCAGCCAAAGTGCGGCGCGGTTGGTCACGGGCAACCGCGAAGCGGCACGAGTGGTGGTGCCTTCAGGGCGTGATGTGGGGCCAATTGCTGGAGCCTGCGCGAAGAACATTTGGGCCGACAGCGCCGAAATCGCAACGCTTCTCATGCACGACACCGTCATGTGGCGGGTGGTGCCCAACACCTACGAGGTTTGGTGGGAAACGGACGCTCCGGGCCTCGTGACCCGCTTGCTGCGAGAACACGACACGTGGTGGACCTCGGACCGCGTCGCCGCGGCTCGAGCCCAAGGCCTGACGGCGCGTGAAGCGACGGTGTTGGCTTCCATCGTGCAGGCCGAGACGGCCGTGCTCGACGAAGCGCCTGTCGTGGCAGGCCTCTACCTGAATCGACTCAAAAAAGGCATGGCGTTGCAGGCGGACCCGACGTTGATTTTTGCCCTAGGCGACCCCAGCATCCGCCGCGTGCTCGACGTGCACAAAGAGGTGGACTCCCCGTACAACACGTACCTCCACATCGGCTTGCCGCCGGGCCCCATCCGCTTCGTGGACCCTCGGTACCTGCAAAGCGTCTTGAACCCCGCTTCCCACGGCCACCTCTACATGTGCGCGGAACCCGGAGGGACCGGACGTCACAGGTTTGCCACGAGCTACCGCGAACATTTGCGCAACGCACGAGCTTACCAATCCTGGTTGAACAAACAACGCATTTTCAGGTGAGGTCGATTCTGCGCGTCGAGGCGATGAAAACGTGGCGGAGGGGACTTTTGGCGCCTTACGTCCTCGCTTTGCTTTTGGCAATTGCCAGTTCGTCCGGCCTTGCCCAAAGCCCGTTCAACCTCAACAACCAAGTGGCCACCGCCTTTCGCGTGGACACCCCTCCCGTCCTTGACGGAAGGCTTGACGACGCCGTTTGGCGCCAAGGCGCTTCCGCAGGAAACTTCACACAAAGCCGCCCCACCCCCAACAGCCGTCCGACGTGGGCGACGGAGTTTTGGGTGGCGTACGACGATCAATTTCTCTACGTTGCAGCCCAAATGCACGACACCGCCCCGGACTCCATTCTCCAACAAATGAGCGTCCGGGACAACGTGGAAAATTCCGACGAGTTTGGGTTCTGGTTCAGCCCGTACAACGACGGAATCAACGCCATCGGATTCACCACCACCCCGCGTGGGTTGATGGCAGACTTCTTGATGAATTCGGGCGGAGACGACTCGGCGTGGAACGGGGTTTGGGAAGTGGAAAGTCGGATTCACGAAGGCGGTTGGTCCACGGAAATTCGCATCCCTTGGAGCCAATTCCGCATGCCGACACTCGCGGACGGACAAGAGCAGGTTTGGGGCATGAATGTTTGGCGCATTGTTCGGCGGAACCGAGAAGAGTCGGTTTGGAACGCGCTTGACCCGACCCAAGACGGCATGGTCAACCAGGGCGGGATCCTGCGAGGCATTCAAGGGGTGGACACCCCTCCTCGCATCGCGCTGTTTCCGTACGTGAGCACCTACGCCACGGCGGCGGTCGACGACGAGGGAAACCGGGTTTGGGCCACCCCTTTCAACGGAGGGATGGACGCCAAAGTGGGACTCGGCGACGCGTTCACGGTGGACATGACCCTCGTGCCCGACTTCGGTCAAGTGGTGACCGACAACCTCGTGCTCAACCTCAGCCCGTACGAAGTCCAATTCAACGAAAACCGTCCTTTTTTCCTTGAAGGCACGGATCTGTTCAACAAAGGCGGGCTGTTTTACAGCCGGCGCGTGGGGTCCGAGGGGCAGCTCTTCAACGCCACCAAATTCAGTGGCCGAACCGCGTCAAGCACGGGGATTGGGGTTTTTCAAGCCTTTGCACGTGACACCACCAACGGCGAGAATGCCCTGACCTCGTACAACGTTTCTGTGGTGGACCAAAACCTGCCCAACAACGGGTTTGTCACGGCGCTTAGCACAGCCACTGTCCGTTCGGAAGACGGCAGGGATGCGTACGTCCAAGGCGCGCAATTCTCCCTCAGAAACAAGGACAACAGCTGGGCGCTGGGAGGAAGTGCAGCGCGCAACACCATGGCGCAGGGAGACACGTCGACTCACGAGGAAGGGCACCGATGGGGGTTGAATGTGGCCCGAACCTCGGGACAATTCCGGGGGTCGTTGGGTCACTACCGCGAGTCGGAAGAATACAACCCCAACGACCTCGGCTACCTCGCCGCCCCCAACGAAATTGTTTCTTGGGGCGACCTGGAATACGGCATTTACAAGCCTTTTGGATCCTTCAACCGGATGTGGTGGAACCTTCGAAGCGAACTCGTTCACCTGTACGCGCCACGCAGTTACAGCAACTGGACGTGGAGCGCGGAGTGGGCAGCCGTGTCACGCACGTTTTGGTTCAACAAGTTCACCGTGGAAGGCCAACCCCGAGAGGGCCAAGACTTCTTCGCTTCTCGGCTGGACGGGCTGGCGTTTGCCACGCCTAGCTGGCGGAGCGTCGACTTCGCCACCTCCACCGACTACCGCAAGGCCCTGGCGTTGGATGCCTTTGCCAAGCGCGTTTGGCGCGCCGACGTGCCGGACTGGAACGAATCTTTTCTGCGGTTGGCGCCTCGCTTCCGGTTCAGCGACCGGTGGAGCGCCGACTACGTGTGGAGTTGGCAAGTGCGCCACAACGAACGGGGGTACGTCAAATTGGTAGAGGACGATTACGGCCCGCCGGTGAGTTTGTTTGGGCGACGTGAAAACACAAGCCACACCCACGTCCTGAACGTGAGCTGCATCTTCACCCCCATGTCGAGCCTTTCGGCACGCATCCGGCACTATTGGAGCGTTGTTGAGTACCACGAATTCTTTGAACTCCAGCCCGACGGAAGCCTGGAAAACAGCCTGCAGGCGTCGACGTATTTTGACGAGGCCACCTCCACGTCACCGGAGGACGTGAACTACAATGCTTGGAGCGTCGATTTGGTCTACAGCTGGATTTTTTCGCCAGGAAGCGAGCTGAGCGTCGTGTGGAAAAACACGTTGAACGAATCCGGCAACGCCCTGCCTTCCGGCTATTGGGACAATTGGGAAGGCATGCTTAACACCGGCTTTGCGAATTCCCTGTCCGTCCGTGCGTTGTATTACCTCGACTACAGCCTTGTGGCGTCACGGCCACGTCAGTGACCGCTCCCAAACCGCTTCGTTCCCCACTTCGTCCGTCACCACCAACCGAACCACGCAGGGCTCTCCTGAAGGGTGAACGCCGTCGCTCGATTCGTAGGTGGCCATGTTTCGCTTGGGGTCCCAAACCAGCCTCGCCCATTTTCCGTTCAGGGTCAGGCCCAGTTGGTCCACGCCGGCAAGAAGGTCTTCCACATACCAAACCGCGTCCCCTCCCTCGACCAAGGGCGTTCCGCTGAAATACGGCAAAACACGCGGCGGAACCGTATCTCGAGTCAGGGTCCATTCTCCCCCTTCCGGAAGGGAGACGGTCCAATGCGATTCCTGCCACACCGCTTTTTCGACGGCCTCGACCTCCCCGTCCGCCATCCGTGCAGCCAACCAACGGTCGGACGGCCACGGGGAACCTGGCATGACCGCCCAAGATCCAGCCCACGATTGCCCTTCGGCCGACGGAAGGGGCCAATGTACCTCGAACGCTTTGCGCAACGGAACGTCCACCGGTTCCAACCGAGCTTGCCACCCCACGTGGATCCAGTCCCACGCAAATGTCGCGGCTTCGAACACCGTACCGGCCTGCCACGACAACGTTGCGCCCTGCGCTTCGGTTTGGCCCGCTCGGTCCGGCAGCACGTCAAATCTCGCCTTCCCCCGGATCAACTCTTTCGGGATCCATGTGCCCACTTCCGTCGCTTGGGCGGTTGCTCGAAGCATCGCGTTCCGTCGCGTCTCGTTTCCCGCCGCATCCCATGCCACCAACGTCAACGAGCACAATTCTCCTTCATCGAAGTCCACCCAACTGTCCGACCCCTTGGTCTGGTAAATGTCCAGTCGGTTGCTGGGCAAACGGTGCAGCCGATGCACTTGGTCGCGCTCCGACTGCCACACGTGAAACAAGGTGTGGGCATTCATGTCCTTGTTCACCGCGAAATTCAATTCCTCCAATTCAAACCCAAACGCCGCCGCCTCTTCTCCCGATTCGTTCAGAAGCAAGGCATCCAAGTTCCTCACGCCACACACGTTTCCTGCGCCGTCGAGCAAGTCGTAAGCCTCCGCCGAGAACCGCACGCGCAGCGGAACCTCCACTGTGTCCGCCACGGGAAACGCAATTTTCTGCAACCCGCTTGCCCCCTCAAGCCACAATGCCGGCACTTGCGGTGGACGTGAATCTGCCTTGTCAAGCCAGCCGTCCAGCGGATTCAGCGGGTGCTGGGTGCCGGTGTCGCGAACCTCGAAGTGCAGGTGAGGACCGCCACTTCCACCTGAATTTCCCGACCAACCCAACGTGTCTCCTGCACTGAACTTCAGGCCTGCAATTCGAGGCGGGGATGCGTCAAGCCCCAACGTCCTTCCTTCGTACGTTCGGTTGACCGCCCAGCGTTGGACTTTTGGAGAAAACCGCTGCAAATGGGCGTACACGGTGGTGATGCCTTCAGGGCCCTCGAGGTAGAGCGCGTTGCCGTAGCCCCACGGCGACATCTTCACACGCGACACCCAGCCGTCCGTTGCCGCAAGCACCACGTGGCCTTCCACTCCGCCCGTCTTGAGGTCCACTCCGGTGTGGAAATGGTTCCCACGCAGTTCGCCAAAGTTGCCGCTCAACGTCGGCGTCAAGCGCAACGGCGCCACCCAGCCGTTGGCCTCTCGAAACGCCTTTGCTCGCGAGGCATTTTCAACATCGACTTGCCCCCATGCCTGCAAAGCACCAAAAATCAACGAGATGAAAGTCAACACGTTAAAAGACACGCACTTCACAAATCGTCGAAAACCTTGCAGCGACGGGGAGTTGACAAGGGCTTGGCGCATCATGGTGCAAAACTACGGGCGAACCTGCCTGCCTTCTTGAGGAGCTTCGCTTACTTTTGTTCACGAACTGGATTCATGTCGCAACCTCATTCACAACTGCAACCTCTGCTCGAAGCGGTGGACCGTCTCTTGGAGGCGCAAGGCTCCCTGAAACGGGAAAACGCCGAGCTCCAAAGGCAATTGAAGCAAGCGGAAGAAGCGTTGTCGCAGGCTCGTCAGGAGGCCCAGTCCGCTCTAACCCTTTCAACCCCAACGCCCCCAACCCCCGCTTTGACGGCTCACGAATTGGATGCGCTGGTGGAGGAAATCGACTCTTGCATCGCCCTTCTCAAAACCTGAGAAACGAAATCATGGAAACGCTCGACATCAAACTTGGAGGCAGAACCTACCCTCTGACACTTTCTCCAGACGAAGTGGATGTTGTGCGTGCGGCTGCGGAAGCTGTGGAAGCGCAAATCACGCAACTCAAGTCCCAGTATGCCATTTCCGACCGCATCGACCTGATGGCCATGGCCGCACTGCAAATCGCGGTGCAGTCCCGCACTTCAGGAACCTCGCAACCCACCCCTGCCGCAGGCCCACCCTGGCCCACAGAGGAAGTCGACCTCCTTCTCCAGCGAATTCAAGATGCCCTTCAAAGCTGAGGCCAAGGCCTGAATTCGAACCCCATGTCACCCATCCTCGCCGCAGCCGCCGGACTCCTTTTGGGAGGAGGCGCAGGCTATTTTTTGTTCTTGCGCGTTTTGACTGGCAAAGCCGACAGCATTGTCCGTGAAGCCGAATTGCGCGGAGAATCCGTCAAGGAGAAGAAAATCCTCCAGGCCAAAGAGAAATTCATCGAACTCAAGGAAAAGCAAGCCAACCAGCGCAAAGACCTTGACCGGAAACTGAACGAGCGCGAAGAGCGCATCAAAAAAACCGAGTCCAATCTGCAGCGCACCATCGACCAGAACAAAAACGCCGAGCGCAACTTGAAACGAGATCAAGAAAAGGTGGAGCAACGCCTGAACGCGCTTGACAAGAAGCAAAAGGATCTCGAGGCCGACCACAGCAAAGCCATCGAGGCGTTGGAGAAATTGAGTGGCATGACTGCGGACGACGCCAAGTCTGCGATGGTCGAGCAAATCAAGACCGAGGCTCGCGCCATGGCGGCTTCTCAGGCGCAAGACATCATTGACGAGGCCAAGGAACGCGCCAATTCTGAAGCCAAGAAAATCGTCATTCAGACCATTCAACGCGTTGCAACCGAACACAGCGTGGAGAACAGCGTGTCGGTGTTCCAGATCAAGAACGATGACGTCAAAGGACGCATCATTGGCCGAGAAGGCCGCAACATTCGCGCCCTTGAAGCCGCAACGGGAGTCGAGTTCATCGTGGACGACACGCCGGAAGCCATCATCTTGAGCTGCTTCGACCCGGTGCGTCGTGAAATCGCGCGCCTCTCCCTCCACCAACTCGTCACCGACGGACGCATCCACCCCGCGCGCATCGAGGAAGTGGTTGAAAAAGTCACCAAGAAGATTGAAGAGGAAATCGCGGAGACGGGCAAGCGCACTGTCATTGACCTGGGTATTCACAACCTCAAAGGCGAACTCGTTCGCATGGTTGGGCGGATGAAGTACCGCTCTTCTTACGGCCAAAACCTCTTGCAGCACAGCCGCGAAGTCGCAAACCTCTGCGCCACGATGGCGGCAGAACTCGGCTTGGATGCCAAGGCCGCCAAGCGCGCCGGACTGCTCCACGACATTGGAAAGGTGAGCGACGAAGAAAGCGAATTGCCGCACGCGCTTCTCGGCATGAAGATTGCCGAAAAGGCGGGCGAACGCGAAGACGTGTTGAACGCCATCGGCGCCCACCACGATGAAATCGAAATGACCTCCCTCCTGTCGCCGATCATCCAAATCTGCGACGCCATCAGCGGTGCGCGTCCAGGTGCACGTCGAGAAATGGTCGAAGCGTACATCCAGCGCCTGCGAGACTTGGAAAATCTCGCGCTTGAATACCCCGGGGTCACCAAGTCCTACGCCATTCAGGCTGGACGTGAACTTCGGGTCATGGTAGAAAGCGATGAGGTAAGTGACGATCAGGCCGATCAGTTGTCGTTTGACATCAGCCAGCGCATCATGAACGAAATGACCTACCCGGGTCAGGTGAAAATCACGGTCATCCGTGAACGTCGCGCCGTAAGCATCGCACGCTGATGACGGACGGGGGCCGCACGCCCTCGTGGGGGGCTTCGCTGAGTTGGCAAAGCCTCAACGTGCTGCTTCAGGTGGTCCTTCAGCTCGTGTACATCCGCATCCTAGCGGGCCTACTCACGGAAGAAGACTTCGGCATCATGGCCATTGCCCTGATCGTCGTGGGCGTGGTGGAGATTTTTGCTCAAGTGGGCATCGGCCCCTCGGTGGTTCAATATGCAGGCCTGAAATCCCAACATACGTCGTCGGCTTGGTGGTTCAGTGCCGTTTTGGGCCTTCTGTTTTTCTGCGCCATGTTCGTCGCAGCTCCAAAAATTGCCTTGCATTACGACGAGCCCATCTTGCGCCCCGTACTGAGGTGGATTTCGTTGAGCTTCGTGATCTCGGGATTCAGTGTGGTGTCGCGGAGCCTGTTGATTCGCGAAATGAATTTCAAAGCTCTGACCGCTTGTGCCCTTGCCGGGATGGTGGTCGGAAACCTCGGCGTGGGGTTGGTGTTGGCGTGGAACGGCGCCGGGGTTTGGGCCTACGTCAGTGCCTTGCTCGTCCAAAACGCCGTCCTGAGTGCAGGGTACATGTTGTATGCCCGCATCCCCGTAGGACACGGATTCCGTTTTTCACGCATCCGCGAAATGGTCGGCTACGGTCTACGAAGCACCGCCTTCAATTTGCTGACCTACGCTGCAGCGAAGGTGGACGTTTGGCTTGTGGGCGAGAAACTGAGCACCGGCGAAACAGGAGTCTACGACCGGGCGGTCAACCTCATGGCACAACCCATCACCGTGCTCGGCAAGCTCGGGGACAGCGTGCTGTTCAGCGGCTTGTCCTCCTTGCAACACGAACTCGACGAAATGCGCCAAGTGACCTTGCGAGGCATGCACCTCATTGCCCTTGTGACCGTTCCTTTGGCCTCGGCCTTGGTGCTGCAAGCCGAAGGCGTGACCTGGCTGTTTCTGGGAGACCGATTTGCCGAGGCTGCGCCCGTGGTCCAAATCCTGTTTGCCGCAGTGGCCTTCCGGGCCCTCACCAAGTTGGGAGACGCCAACCTGCGTGCGCTCGACGGGTTGCGATTCGGCATTGGCATCAAGGTGGTTTTCTTCGCTGCAGTCGCGGCAGGGGTGTACGTTGCCTTGGATCGAGGCATGGGAATGATCGGGGCGGCGTGGGCCGTGGTGGGCGCCTCTGCCCTTCAGTGGGCCTTGACGACCGCGTGGGTCATGAGCCGACTCAGGCTGACTCCTGCCCGCGTCCTTCGGGCACTGGCCTCGGGATTGGTTTTGGGCTTTGTTGTGGCCGGGTCCATGAGTGCAATGGCCTTTTCTTGGTGGCTTGAAGCCGCCCTGTCGGCCTTCCTGGCTTTGGGGATTTTGGTGGCTTCTCCAGGCCTCGCAGTTCCCCGCTGGGCGGATCCCGATGCCCAAATCCGAACTTCCGTCGCTCGATGGCTTCCCGGTGCAGCCCGCGCAAGGTGGACCCAATGAACAATTCTGCCCCACGCGGCGTTGAGCATCCATGAACATGACCACTACCATTCTCCTCACCGCCGCCGCGGTGCTCGTCGCCACAGGGTTGGTGGCGTGGAACACGTTTAACGGTGCCACGTGGCACAACCCCTCTCCCAGCATGACTTCGTTCTACGACCTCCAAGCCGAAACCCTCGAAGGCGAGGCATTTTCATTTGAAAGCCTTCAAGGCAAGCGCGTCCTGATTGTCAACACCGCTTCCAAGTGCGGCTACACTCCCCAATACGAACCCCTCGAAGAACTTCACAAGCGCTACGCGAACAAAGGCCTGGTGATCCTCGGTTTTCCGTGCAATCAGTTTGGACGTCAAGAGCCTGGAAGTGCCAACGACATTCGGGAGTTCTGCACCCGCAACTACGGCGTCAGTTTCCAAATGATGTCCAAAGTGGACGTCAAGGGCGACAACCAACATCCAGTCTACGCGTGGTTGACTCAGCAGTCGCTGAACGGCGCTGGAGACCACAAAGTGCGGTGGAACTTCCACAAGTTTCTCGTCAACGAGAACGGCGAACTGGTGGCTGCGCTCGGCAGCGGAGCTGACCCTCTTGGCGAGGAGGTTCTTGCCTTTGCTGAGGGACGCTGAATTTGCGAACAAGGTGCCTGCCGATATTCTGATAATTCCCCAAACAAAATCGGACGGCAGGTCATGAAGATTTGGGAACTTTGGCGCCATGTCGAAAGTCCACAATTACTCTGCAGGCCCTTGCATCCTGCCTCCTGAAGTTCTCCAACAAGCCTCCGATGCCGTTCGCTCGTGGGACAACCACGGCTTGTCGCTCGTCGAGATGTCCCACCGCAGCAAGCCTTTCGTGGCCGCCATGGAAGAATGCCGAGCGTTGACAAAGGAGTTGTTGGAGTTGCCGGATCGCTTCGAAATCTTGTACTTGCAAGGAGGCGCTAGCCTGGGCTTTCTGACCGCAGCGATGAACATGCTGCCGGAAGGAGAACAAGCGGCTTACGCCGACACGGGCACGTGGTCTGCCAAAGCAATCAAAGAAGCGAAACACGCCGGTACCGTGAATGTGGTGACGTCTTCCAAGGAAAGCACGTACGACCACATCCCCGCTGTCGGTGACGTGGAGGAGGCAAACGCCTACCTGCACATCACCACGAACAACACGATTTTTGGGACGCAGTACGCAGAAATGCCCAAGAGCAACGTCCCGCTGGTGGCGGACATGAGCTCGGACATTTTGAGCCGCACGTTCGATGCCGAACCTTTTTCTCTCATCTACGGAGGAGTCCAAAAGAACATGGGGCCGGCCGGTGCAGTGATGTACGCCGTGGACACGGAGCGTCTTGGCCAAACGGGACGCAACATCCCCTCCTACCTCGACTTGCAGGTGCACCTCGACAAGGACAGCATGTTCAACACCCCGCCGGTATTCTCAGTGTTCACAACCCTGCTCACGTTGCGTTGGTTGAAGGAACAAGGCGGTGTGGCGGCCATTCAATCGAAGAACGAAGCCAAATCCACACTTCTGTACGACGAAATCGACCGCAACTCCTTGTTTGTCGGACACGCGAAGGAAGGAAGCCGTTCGCACATGAACGTGACGTTCCGCTTGAACGACGACAGCCTCGCGACGCATTTCGACGCGGCGTGGAACGGCGCGAACATCAACGGCCTCAAAGGCCACCGCAGCGTGGGTGGCTACCGTGCCTCCATGTACAACGCCCTCCCGTTGGAGAGCGTCCAGGTATTGGTCGACGTGATGCGCGAATTTGAACGCACCCAAGGCTAAGCTGTTCTTTCCTCGAATCCCCAACTTCACGACATGAACATCCTCGCCAACGACGGCATCAGCCCTTCCGGAGCTCAAGCACTCCGAGATTCTGGACACACTCTTTACACCGACTTTGTCGAAGCCGACCAACTCGAAGGGTTCATTCACGAACACTCCATTGACGGCATTCTTGTTCGCTCTGCGACCAAGGTTCGCCAACCGCTCATCGACGCCTGCCCCAACCTGAAATTCATCGGACGCGGAGGCGTCGGGATGGACAACATCGACGTCGAATACGCCCGAAACAACGGCATCACTGTCTTCAACACGCCCGCTGCCTCCTCCCAAAGCGTGGCAGAGTTGGTCATGGGGCACTTGTTTGCCTTGGCGCGCTTCCAGCACGACAGCAACCGTCGAATGCCCACCCGCGGCACGGACGACTTCAAGGCCTTGAAAAAGGCCTACGGCAAAGGCTCGGAGTTGCGCGGCAAGACGCTGGGCATTGTGGGCTTCGGCCGCATCGGCCGTTCGCTCGCCTCGTACGCGCTGGGTTGCGGCATGAACGTGGTGGCGCACGATCCCTTCGTGACCGACGGCAACGTCCACGTCACCGTGGGAGGCCAAACCGTTACCGTCGACTGCCCCCGCCTGTCCCTCGACGAGTTGCTCAGCACCTCGGACATGGTGAGCGTGCACGTTCCCGCCCAGGCGGACGGCAGCGCAGTCATTGGCGCCGCGGAGCTGGCGAAGATGAAGCCTGGCTCCTTCCTCGCGAATGCGGCACGTGGCGGATCGGTGGACGAAGACGCGCTCCTCGCAGCACTCGATTCCGGGCACATTGCCGGCGCGGGATTGGACGTGTTCGTGGGTGAACCGGCACCGCGGGCCGACGTGCTTGCCCACCCCAAGTTGGCCCTGACGCCGCACATTGGTGCGGCCACCTCGGAAGCACAAGACCGCATCGGCCTCGAACTCGCAGCCCAAATCAACGCCCTGGCATGAGCACCGGGGGCGCCTTGATGCAGCCGTTGGCCGCGGTCACTCCACCGCGGCACATGGGGCATTTGGTGGCGTCGCGTTCGTACTTAAGCTACCGTCGGGCGGAGCTTCAAGACAAGCTCAAGCACAACCCCTATTCGTACATCCAGGTCATCAACCCGGACCACAGCCGCGAGGTCGAAGAGCCGCGTGGAACTCCGGAGTTTTTCCGGGAGGTTCGGGCAGGGTACGACGACTTTAAGTCCCGCGGCTGGTTGATGGAGGCCCCGGGCATAGAATGGTACGTGTACCGTCAATCGACGGAGGAGCATTCCTGGACCGGAGTCGTGTGCAACCTGGACCTCAAGGCCTGTGCCGACGGCGGATTGAAAACGCACGAACAGACCTTGGAAGCGCGCGAAACGCTGTTTGCCTCGTTCCTCGAAAACGTGGGCTTCCACGCTGAGCCGGTGCTGTGTGCACGTCCCGACGACACGCCGTCCGCTGCGGAAGCCGATGCGGTTCTCGCGGAGGTGGTGTCGGCGGCGGCGCACACCGATTTCATGACGGCGGACGGCGTTCGCCACGAGATTTGGCGCGTGGCCGTGGACAGCGAAGTCGGCACTCGGTTGGGGACGGCGTGGGGAGCCTGCGCGACGATTTACTTGGCGGACGGTCATCACCGCTACGCCTCCTCCCTCCGACTCGCCGAGGCAAGGCCAGACCTTCCCGGCGCCGGCCTCATGCTTGCGTACGTTGTGCCGGAACGCGACCTGACCATCTTGGGCTACCACAAAGAAATCCGCAACGTTGGCATGACCGCCGACGAGCTTCACGAGGCCTTGAACGAATGCACGGGGTGCGATGTGGCTGCGGTCGAAAACTTGGAGGTGACGCCAAGCAAGCCCGGTCAGGCCGTGGTGATGTTCCAAGGTCGAGCCTGGGTCTTGACCCGTCACGCCGGCAGCCCAGAAGCCACGGACGCCGATTGGGTAAACGTGCACCTGCTGAACCGCATGCTGGGCATCACCGATCCTCGGAACGACGACCGGTTGAGGCACCTTCCCGAGCCCCAAAAACCGGAAGGCGGATGGGTCGCCCGGGCCGAAGCCAAGCCCGACCGCATGGTGGTGCTGATTCACCCCATTCCGTTTGGGCACATTCGAGAGGTGGCCGACCGCGAGGGCACACTTCCTCCGAAGAGCACGTGGGTGGAGCCCAAGATCCGCAGTGCCCTGTTCTTCCACGAATTCAACGCGACGGCATGAGCGGAGCGAGTGAGGTGGAAGTGCGGTTGACGGCGGTACGCGGCGACGTTGTTGAGGCCGGTCGGAAGGCCGGGCGCGAGGTCGTGCTCGTGGCGGTGAGCAAGACCAAACCCGACGAGGATTTGATGGCGGCGTACGAGGCGGGGCAGCGTGACTTTGGTGAGAACCGAGTGCAAGAATTGGTGGGCAAAGCCGAGCGGCTTCCCAAGGACATTCGATGGCACATGATTGGCCACGTCCAAACCAACAAAATCAAAGACTTCCTCCCTTTCGTGCACCTCGTTCACGGCGTGGACCGCGTCAAGGTTCTGGACGTTCTGGAACGGGAGGCCGCCAAACTCGGACGAACCGTGGACGTGCTGCTTCAGATGCACGTGGCGGAAGAAGACACGAAGTTTGGGTTCAGCGGCGACGAGTTGCGGGCCCTGGCGGACGAGGCGACGTGGGAGGCGTACCCGCACCTTTGTCCCGTGGGGTTGATGGGCATGGCGACGTTCACCGACGACACGGACCAGGTGCGTCGCGAATTTGCGCAGCTCGCGGCGCTCCACCGCGAGGTCGGGCCGGCGCTAAGCGAGGTGGCGGAGTCACGGGGAGGAACCTGGGGCGTGCTGAGCATGGGCATGAGTGGCGATTGGAACGTGGCCGTCGAGGAAGGCAGCACCATGGTGAGGGTCGGAAGCTCGATTTTTGGGCACCGCAACGTTCCCTCGCCATGAGAGACGGAAACGACAAAGTTGAGTTGACGTTTCGCGAGCGCTACGAAAGGTGGTTCCAAGGGTGGTTGGTGCTCGCGCCCGTCACGGGGCTAGGCAGCATCACCCTCGTGAAAAACCAACTCTACCGCGTGTGGAAAGTCCAACACGGTTTGACCGACGGGGTTTCAGCTCAGCAAGCGCACGAGATGGGGCTCACTCCGCCCGATTGGTCTGGCGCCATGTGGTACGGGGTTGCAACGGTTGGCATCTTTACGGTGTTCTACGCCTTGGCGGCTCGCACGTGGGCACAAACGCCAACCTCCGAAACCAATGAGTGACCTCCACCTTCTGCAATCACGCTGCCTCCGATTCTGTGAACGATTCCGAGCGCTCCCCCTGTGGATGGTTTTCCTCGTGCTGACTTCCTGCGAAGGCTCAACCGACGTTACCCACCACGTGTCCAACGCAACCTCAGACACCCTGATTTTAGGAATCCGACTCGCCGAACACCAAGTCGGTTGGTATGAGGACACGGTGCATGCCGTTCCTCCCGGCGAAACGCACGTCCAGTACACCTTGTACCATTGGGGGAAATGCCACGATTGCAGTGCATACGAAGTGGCTCCCTACGGCCTGGACAGCCTTTGGATCGAGGGCGTTAGCCCCAACGTCAGCCTGATGGATTCCTCACTTTGGGTTGTTGACGTGGACGAAGGGTTGAATTGGATTCGATTTGACCAACGCCTCGCCATTCTGCCTTCCATGCTCGATTAACCTTTCCAATCAGCCCTCATGAACTTTCCAACGAACCGTTTCAGCATGCCTCTTCGCAGCACTTGCCTGATCGGCGCCACTTTTTGCGCCGCGTGGGTCATTCCCCTTCTTTCGGCTTGTGCCCAAACGCCCACTTCTGTCGAGGCTGCGGAATACGAACCCAACAGCGATCGGTGGCTGGTCAGCAACGGAAGCAGCATCCTGGCAACCGACGACTTGGGCGAGACCTGGACGGCCTTCGGCTCAGGTGGAGCCACGCACGGCATGGAGGTGGTCGGAACCACCTTGTTTGCCATCCAAAACAACGTCATCCGCGCTTACGACGTGGTCACGGGAGTCGAATTGGGCTCCTTGTCGCCTACGGGCGTTGGGTTTCTGAATGGAATGGGCAGCGAAAGCACGGAAGCCGGTGACGTCCTCGTGATTAGCGACTTTTCTTCCGGGCGGCTCCTGAAAGTGGACGTGACCGACCCTTCCAACATGACCTACTCCACCCTCGTCGCCGACACCGGCACCACGCCCAACGGCGTGACTGTCAAAGACGGCGTGGCCACGGTGGTCAATTGGGGCGGAAACAGCAGCGTCCTTCAAGTCGTTGTCGAAACGGGCGAAACAACGGTGCTGATTGAGAACACGGGGCTCGGCAACTGCGACGGCGTGGATTGGGTGTACGACGCCCTCCTTGTCAGTTCGTGGTCGCCCCAACGCATCACCCTCTTCACCCCAAGCCAAGAATTCCCCGAGACTTACGAGGCTGAAACGCTCGTGCAGGGCTCCCCGTTGTCCAACCCGGCTGACCTGAGCGTCAACACCCTCTTTGACACGTATGCAGTGGCGTGCAGCGGCAACAACACGGTGTACTTTGGCCCACTGCTGGACATCTCCTCCGTCGATCCCGTGACTGTTCCTGCAGCCGAGGCCTCCTTGAGCGGAGAGGGATTGGCATTGAACGCCGACGAGCCAGGTCGGTGGACCGTCCGAGGCTTGGACACGACGGGACGCGAACTCGGCCTGGTTTCGCTTTCTTCAGGCGCCGGAACCACACCCGTTTCTTGGGATTCGCTCGGCTCGTGGAGCCGCGATGCGTTTCTTCTCGAGGTCCGATTTGAGCCCGCGGGGACGGATTCTGGGTCGTGGCGCACGGTGCTGAAGCGCGACCCAAAGCGCTGAGCCACACCGTTCAACCCATGAATCCAAGGCTCAGGCCGGGTCGACGTCGACGGCGAGGCGCAAGCGCTTCCACCTCGGGTCAGCGCCGAACTCGTCAAGGTCGGCCTGCAAAAGTGGGCGGTACTTCGAGGGCGCGAGGGCCCGTTCGAACTTCAAGGTGATTTGCCGGATGTGCTGGTCGTTGACGCGAGACAAGGCCGGAGTGTCCGGACCGAGGACGCGTTCGCCGAAGCGTTGCTGGAGGCGCGTAGCAAGGACGGCTGCACCAGCCTCGACGCGCTGGGCGTCGCCGTGCTTCATCGTCAACCTGACCATCCGAACAAAAGGCGGGTACATGTAAGTCTGGCGCTCCACAAGTTCCCGACGCACCAGCGCTTCGTGGTCGTGATCCACCACGTGGTGCAACAACCAATGGTCGGCGCTGAACGATTGGATCACGACCTTGCCTCGTGCCCCCTCCCCCGACCGTCCAGCACGTCCCGCCACCTGGGTCAGCATTTGGTACGCACGCTCGAACGAGCGGAAATCGGGGAACGTAAGCATGCGGTCCGCGGACATGACTCCGACCAGCCCCACGTGCGCAAAGTCGAGGCCCTTCGAGACCATTTGCGTGCCGACCAGGATGTCGTACTCCTGGTCTGCGAAGGCTTCGAGGAGCTTGGCGTGAGACGATTTCTTGCGAGTCGTGTCAAGGTCCATTCGTGCAACTCGGGCCGTGGGGAACAACTCGGCGAGTTCTTCTTCGATCCGCTCCGTCCCGAGGCCTTGGGCTTTCAGGGCGGTGCTTCCACACGCGATGCACGAGGTGGGCGCGGGACGCTCGTGGTACCCGCAGTGGTGGCAGTGCAAGCCGCCGAGGGTCTTGTGGACCACGAGCGGAATGTCGCACCTTTCGCACGACGTTGCGTGGCCGCATTGAGTGCATTGGTACGCAGGCGCGTACCCGCGTCGGTTTTGGAACAGAATGACTTGACGTCCCTCCTTCATCGTGGCCTCCATCTCGTCGCGAAGCATCTTGCTGAACCCGCCGCGCATGCTGCGCTGCTTGTGTTCCTTGCGCAGGTCTGCGATGAAAATCTCTGGGAGAAGCGCCCCTCCAAATCGCTCCGTCAAGCGAACCACCTCGACCTTGCCGTGCTCCCCCAACCACTGGGTTTCCACCGAGGGCGTGGCGGAACCGAGGACCAACGGCACGGACTGCAAGGCCGACATCCACAACGTCACGTCGCGTGCGTGGTAGCGAGGTGCCGGGTCATGTTGCTTGAAACTCGGCTCGTGCTCCTCGTCCACGACCACCAAGCCGAGCTTGGGCAACGGTAGCAACACGGCCGACCTCGCCCCAACAATCAGCTGACCTGCCTGAGGGTCGAGCACCTGCATCCACGTTTCGGTACGTTCGCGGTCCGAAAAGCGGCTGTGGTAAACGTGAACGACGTCACCAAAAAACCGGCGCAGTCGTTCGATCAATTGGGTGGTCAATGCGATTTCCGGAACGAGGAACAGGACCTGTTGGCCGGCCGCCAACGCTTCGGCAATCAGGTGCGTGTAGATCTCCGTCTTCCCTGAACCCGTCACGCCGTGAAGCAACACGGGCTTTCGCGAAACCAGCCCGGCATGCACCTGATTGTACGCCTTCGCTTGGGCTTCGGACAGCACGGGGAGGCTGGCAGTGCCGGGATGGCTGGGACGCACGGGGTCCCGTTCCTCCACTTCGAGGATGCCGCGCTCCACCCATTTCTGGACCGTGGAGGCGTCGGTGCGGCTTCGCTTTTGGGCTTGAATTTTAGGCAACTCACCCGCTTCGACCACCGTCAGCAACAAGCGTTCCATGGCCACGGCCTTCACCCCTGCCCATGCGAGGGCTTCCGAGAGCTCCTCCTCCGTCACCCCCTCCGCCACGTGAACCCACGCCACTTTTTGAGGCTTCACACGTTCGGCCAACTCCTCTTTGGCCAAGGCCAGCCCTCGCTGAATCAGCGTCCGAATCGCACGTTGCGGATGTTTCACGCCCAACAAATCCGCACACGCTCGCAGGCTCAGTTCTTCCCGCACGTGCAGGGCGTCAAGCAGCAACATTGCGCCGTCGTCGAGACCCGCTTCCGAGGCGTTTTCGGCGTCCGGGTGCAACACAATGCTCGTCGTGCTTTCCAATTTCATTCCGGCGGGCAAGGCCGCACTCACCATCTCACCCAACGAACACATGTAGTGCTCGGCCATCCAAGAAAACATGTCGCGTTGAGCTGCAGTCAAAACGGGCGCATCGTCCACGACTGCCTCAACTTCTTTCGCCACGTACCCGGTGGGCGCCTTTTGATGCACCTCCCAAACCACCCCGGTCCACTTCTTGTTGCCCAACGGAACCACCACCCGCGTGCCCACGTGGGGTTCGAAGGTTGAATTCCATGCGTAGGTCAGGGATTTGGGCAGCGCCAAAGGCACCACCACCTCGACAAAGGTTGGGGTTGTAGACGCGGTTGTGGACACGGAGGGGAAAATTAGGACGCAGAGTTGGCAAACCTCGCAGGCTTCCGTGTGTTCTTTGAATCATGGCAACTTCTCTTTCTCCCCTGAAGGCCGGCGACAAGGCTCCCGCGTTCTCCGCCCCAGACCAAAACGGCAACCTCCGCACCCTCGATGAATTCAAGGGCTCCAAGTTGGTTCTCTACTTCTACCCCAAGGACAACACGCCCGGTTGCACCTCCCAGGCCTGCAACCTCAACGAAAACCTCGATGCCCTCGCCCGTGCCGGATACAAAGTTCTCGGTGTGAGCAAGGACCCCGCCAAGTCTCACCACAAGTTCATCGACAAGTACAGTCTGAAGTTCGATCTCTTGTGCGACGAGGAACTGAGCGTGCACCACGCGTACGGCGTTTGGGGGCCTAAAAAGTTCATGGGCCGCGAATTCGACGGCACGCACCGCACCACCTTCGTCATCGACGAGAACGGCACGCTTGAACACGTGATCGCCAAGCCCAAGGTCAAAGCCCACGCAGAAGAAATCCTGCACCCGGCGTCGTGAAGGCTTTAAACAGGCGTCGTTCATTGTTTTTTGTCAAACGTGGACAAAACACCCCCCTCTCCGTAAGTCCATTACGGAGTCACTCAAATACCTTCGCTCAAAACCAATTGACATGGCTGTAAACGCAGACAAACTGAAAGCCCTCCAGTTGACGATGGATCGACTGGACAAGACGTACGGAAAGGGCACCGTGATGAAACTCGGTGACGAGGCGGTCGAAAAAGTGGACGTCATCCCAAGCGGAAGCTTGACTCTGGATTTGGCCCTCGGCATTGGCGGGTACCCCAAAGGTCGAGTCGTTGAAATCTACGGCCCCGAATCTTCCGGCAAGACGACGTTGGCCGTCCACGCCATCGCAGAATGCCAAAAAGCGGGAGGCATTTGTGCCATGGTGGACGCGGAGCACGCATTCGATAAGTTCTACGCTGAAAACCTCGGTGTCGACACCGAGAACCTCCTGATCTCGCAACCCGACAACGGAGAGCAAGCTCTCGAAATCGCAGACAACCTGATCCGGTCCGGCGCGATCGACCTCATCGTCATCGATTCGGTTGCCGCCCTGACACCGCGTGCGGAAATCGAAGGCGAGATGTCGGACAGCTCCGTAGGCCTTCAAGCGCGTTTGATGTCCAAGGCCTTGCGCAAGCTCACAGGCACCATCAGCAAGACCGGCTGCTGCTGCATCTTCATCAACCAGCTTCGCGAAAAGATTGGCGTCATGTTCGGCAACCCGGAAACCACAACCGGTGGAAACGCGCTGAAGTTTTACTCCTCTGTGCGCCTGGACATTCGTCGATCCACCCAAATCAAAGACGGCGACACGGTCAACGGAAACCGGACCAAGGTCAAAATCGTCAAGAACAAGGTGGCCCCGCCCTTCCGTCGTGCGGAATTTGACATCATGTACGGCCAGGGAATCTCCAAGACAGGAGAAATCATTGACCTCGGCGTCGATCACGGCATCGTGAAGAAGAGCGGGTCGTGGTTCTCTTACGGGGACACCAAGTTGGGCCAAGGTCGAGACGCCGTAAAGAACCTGCTCGAGGACAACCCCGAGTTGATGGACGAGCTGGAGAACAAAATCAAAGAGGCCGTTCAACCTACCAAAGCCGCCGAAGAACAGGCAGCTCCAGAAGAGGCCTTTGCATGAGACCCCATCGGAGTTTCTTCTTGAATTCCCTTTGTCAAAGCGGGGCGGCCTTGGGCCTCCTCGCTTTGACTTTTCTTGGATGCCAGCCCGCCGAGCCTGCCCTTGACGCGAACGCTGGATCTTCCGTCCTCTTGGACAGCGCTCAGCACTGGAGCGACCACATCGTTGCGGCGCCTTCCGACCCTTCACGGTACGTTGACCGAGCGGCTTGGCACCTTCGAAACGGCCGCGTCACGGAAGGGCTGCTCGACCTCAACCTCGCACTGGAAGCCGACTCCACGTATGCACCGGCCTGGTCTGCCAAGGCAGATGCGCTGTATTTGACGCAAGCCTTTGAACCGTGCGTTGAACACCTGGACGCCTGCCTTGACGTTGCGCCAGATCACATTCCATGCCTGTTGCGACGCGCAGAAATGCACATTCATTTGCGTCAGTACCCCGAAGCGTTTGACCGGTTGAACGACGTGTTGCGCAAATCCCCCCTCAGCCACGAAGCGTACTGGATGAAAGGCATGATCTACCGCGAACAGGGAAATGCCGAGAACGCCAAAAGCTCGTTCCAAACCGCCGTGGAGGTCAACCCCAACTTTTTCGACGGCTTCATCGCACTGGGGATGGCGTACGCCGCGGACAACGACACGTTGGCCCTCGGGTACTACCGCACGGCCATGGAATTGAACCCGCGCAGCGTGGAGGCCCGCTACAACTTGGCATACTTCCTTCAAGAACGGCAACCGACCACGAGGCAATTCCTCGACCGAGCTTTGGACTTGTACCGCAGCATTCTGGACCTCGACCCAAGCAACGCTGCCGCCGCATTCAACTGCGGGTACATTCATTTGGAATACCTTCAGGCGTACGACAGCGCAGCGACGCATTTTTCACGCGCCATCGAGGCTCTTCCTTACTACCACCAAGCCTTCTTCAACCGAGGGTTGGCTTACGAGAGCTTGAATGACAAGGTCCAAGCAGAATTGGACTACCGGGAAGCCCTCAGACTCAAACCCGACTACACCGCAGCGGCGTTGGCCTTGCAGCGCGTCTTGGAACGGTGATTCTTACGCAATTCACAATTCATGTGAGTCCTGCCTCCGCGTCGAACACAAAAAAAGGGCGGTCCCGAGTGGACCGCCCTTCTTGTACACCCACCACAGGTGTTGATGTCTTATTTCTTGATCTGATCCACCACGGCCTTGAAGGCGTCGGGGTGGTTCATGGCGAGGTCTGCGAGGACCTTGCGGTTGAGTTCGATGCCCGACTTGGACAACTGACCCATGAATGCGCTGTAGGACATGCCGTATTGGCGTGCACCCGCGTTAATGCGCTGAATCCACAAGCTGCGGAATTGACGCTTGCGGAGCTTGCGTCCGACGTAAGCGTACTGGAGGCCTTTTTCGACGGCGTTCTTGGCGACCGTCCAAACGTTCTTCCGGGCACCGTAGTACCCTTTGGCCATTTTAAGGACCTTCTTACGACGTGCGCGTGAGGCCACTGAGTTTTTTGATCTTGGCATTTCTGTGTTCTTGTTTGGTGGTTGGCGGTCAGCTGATGCTCACACTTGGAAAGCCAAACACCGGGTAAAACAAACCAGTGTCAGGTGCACGTCGATCAGACGAGCAATTGACGCTTGATGTTGGGCACGTCCGCCTTGTCGACGGTGGTAGCGTGCGTGAGGTTGCGCTTCTGCTTGGTTCCCTTCTTCGTCAAGATGTGACTCTTGAAGGCGTGCTTGCGCTTGATTTTGCCAGTTCCCGTCAGCTTGAAACGCTTCTTGGCGCTGGATTTGGTTTTCATCTTCGGCATGGCCTCGGATTTTTTAAGTGGTGGGTTATTTCTTCTTCGGATTAAACATCACGGTCATCCGCTTGCCTTCCAGTTTGGGCATTTGCTCCAAGGCGCCCAAATCTTCGAGCTCTTGAGCAAACTTCAGGAGGAGGATTTCGCCGCGCTCCTTGAAGACAATCGTACGGCCACGGAAGAACACGTAGGCTTTCACCTTCGAGCCCTCCTCCAAGAACTTGCGAGCGTGCTTCAGCTTGAACTGGAAGTCGTGCTCGTCGGTGTTGGGTCCAAACCGGATTTCCTTCACCGAGACCTTGGCTTGGTTGGCCTTGATTTCTTTTTGCTTCTTCTTTTGTGCGTAGAGGAATTTGCGGTAATCGATGATCCGACACACGGGGGGATCTGCGTTGGGGCTGATTTCCACCAAATCGAGTTCCATCTCCCGAGCCACGGCCAGGGCGGCATTGGTCTTCATGATGGCCGGTTCCACGTTGTCGCCTACGAGGCGGACGCTGTCGACCGTGATTTTCTCGTTGATCCTGTGTGGATCTTCTTTGATGACCCTGCCTCGAAAGCCGGTCCTTCTTCTACGTATTGCGATGACTGTGTTGTTTAGTAAAACTCAAATGTTGTTCGCCAGCATCTCGGCCACTTCACGCTGAACGCGTTCCGCAAAGGCTTCGACACTGACGCTGCCTAAGTCTCCTTCTCCTTGCTTGCGCACCGAGACGGATCCTTCAGCAGCCTCGTTTTCCCCGACAATCAGCATGTAAGGCACTTTGTCAAGCTCCGCTTCGCGGATTTTCTTGCCGACCTTTTCTGACCGCGCGTCTACGAGGGCGCGAATATCGCCATTTTCAAGCACTTTTGAAAGCTTTTCAGCGTAATCGTTGAAACGGTCGCTGATGGGAAGGATTCGCGCCTGTTCCGGAGTGAGCCAAAGCGGGAACTTTCCAGCACAGTGCTCGATGAGGATGGCCACGAATCGCTCCATAGAGCCAAACGGCGCACGGTGAATCATCACCGGACGGTGCTTCCCGTTGTCGGCACCGACGTATTCCAGCTCGAACCGCTCGGGCAGGTTGTAGTCAATCTGCACCGTGCCCAGCTGCCAACGGCGGCCAATCGCGTCGCGAACCATGAAATCCAACTTCGGTCCGTAGAACGCCGCCTCGCCCAGCTCCACGACCGTCTCGAGCCCCTTTTCTTCCGCCACCTCCTGGATGGCCTTCTCGGCTTTGTCCCAGTTTTCTTGGCCCCCGATGTACTTGTCGGGGTTGTCCGGGTCACGAAGGCTAACCTGGGCGACGAAGTTTTGGAAATCCAACGTCTTGAAGATGTACAACACGAGGTCAATGACCTTGCCAACCTCTTCCTTCACCTGGTCTTGCGTGCAGAAAATGTGTGCGTCGTCTTGCGTGAACCCGCGCACTCGGGTCAAGCCGTGGAGCTCGCCGCTCTGCTCGTAGCGGTACACCGTCCCAAACTCCGCCAAACGAACCGGCAAATCGCGGTACGACCGAGGCCGCGCCTTGAAAATCTCGCAGTGGTGCGGACAGTTCATCGGCTTCAGGAGGTACTCCTCCCCTTCGGCTGGCGTGTGGATGGGCTGGAAGCTGTCTTCGCCGTATTTGGCGTAGTGACCCGAAGTCACGTAGAGCTCTTTGTTCCCGATGTGAGGCGTGATGACCGGTTCGTAGCCTGACTTGCGCTGGGCTTCCTTCAGGAAGTTTTCCAACCGCATGCGAAGGTCCGCTCCCTTGGGCAACCAAAGCGGCAACCCCTGCCCCACCTTTTCCGAAAAGTGGAAGAGGTCGAGTTCCTTGCCAAGCTTGCGGTGATCCCGCGCACGAGCCTGCTCCAACAACTCCAGGTGCTCAGCCAGTTCGCTCTTTTTGGTGAAGGTCACCCCGTAGACACGGGTGAGTTGCTTCTGAGTCTCGTCACCCTTCCAGTAAGCCCCAGCAATGGCCATGATTTTGGCCGCTTTGACATGTCCGGTGTGGGGAATGTGCGGCCCCCGGCACAAGTCCGTGAAGTCGCCTTGGGTGTAAAACGTGATGGTGCCGTCTTCGAGGTTTTCGAGCAGGTCGAGTTTGTACTCGTCGCCCTTCTCCTCGAAATACTTGACCGCATCCGCCTTCGACATTTCCCTTCGCACGAAGGGGTTTTTGGCCTTGGCCAATTCAAGCATCTTCTTTTCTACCGCAGGAACATCTCCTTCCGTGAAGGTGTGATTGCCAAAGTCGACGTCGTAGTAAAACCCGTTTTCGACGGGAGGGCCTACCCAAAACTTGATGCCGGGGTACAACGCCTCGAGCGCCTCGGCCATCAGGTGCGCTGAGCTGTGCCACAACGTGGTCATGCCCTGCTCGTCACGCGACGTCAGCAGTTTCAGGCTGCAATCGCCAATCAACGGACGCTGGGGATCCCAAACCTCGCCGTTCACCTCTGCGGCCAAGACGTTGCGTGCCAAGCCTTCGCTGATGGAAGTGGCCACATCGAGGGACGTGGTTCCTTCAGATACTTCTTTGACGGTTCCGTCGGGCAGGGTGATTGCAATCATGAGGATTTGTTCAGGCCCCCAAAGATAAGCGGCCCCGCGCCTCCTTTTGCGTCCCTCCGACCTCAGTCGTTCCAGCTGTCCGAGTCGTCGTCGTCGCTCCCCTTTCCACCGCTGCTGTTGTCGCTTTCGAGGTCCAAGTCGTCGCCGTCGATGGAGAAGTCCTCGCCCGTCTCCTCCTCAAGCATCTGAATCATACCGCCGTCCATTCGAAAGAGGTAGACGGTGTCGTCGGTTTTGACCTCGAGACACGACAAATACTTGCCGTCAGGCATTCGCAGCGAAATGATGTCCTCCTGACTGATCCCCAAAGGATAAGACTCTTCAATGAGCGCGATGTGATGCGCCTCAATGGTGTTGTAGTTCTTGATCACTCGTTTCATGGCACGTTCGTGTTTGATTACCAATCCAAAAGCCAACCGAACACCAAAGGAGCAACAATTGTCGCGTCGCTCTCAATGATGTACTTCGGGGTTTTTACACCGAGTTTTCCCCAAGTGATCTTCTCGTTGGGAACCGCACCGCTGTACGATCCGAAGCTGGTGGTGGAGTCGGAGATTTGGCAGAAATAAGCCCAAAGCGGCACTTCGTCGCGCTCCAAATCTTGGTGCAACATGGGCACCACACAAATGGGGAAATCCCCTGCAATCCCTCCTCCGATTTGGAAAAACCCGATGGACGAATCCTTCGTCTCTTCGGTGTACCAATCGGCCAACCAAGTCATGTACTCAATGCCGCTTTTGGTCGTGCTTGGGGCCACGTCGCCCACCAAACAGTGGGCAGCGAAAATGTTGCCCAAGGTGCTGTCTTCCCAACCGGGCACGACCATCGGCAGGTTCTTTTCTGCAGCAGCCACCATCCAGCTGTCCTTGGGGTCAATCTCGTAGAATTCCTCCAACGCCCCAGATTGAATCGCCTGGTAGAACCACTCGTGTGGAAAGTGACGACGACCTTCCGCCTCAGCCTTCTGCCACAAATCCTCCATCACCCCTTCCAACCTCCGAAACGCTTCCTCTTCAGGAATGCACGTGTCCGTGACTCGATTCATGCCCCGGTCGAGCAATTCCTGCTCTTGCTCGGGCGTCAAATCGCGGTAATGCGGAACGCGAGCGTAGTGGGTGTGCGCCACGAGGTTCATCACATCTTCCTCGAGGTTCGCGCCCGTGCATGAAATGGCGTGGACCTTGTCCTGACGAATCATTTCGGCCAGGCTCTTCCCTAACTCCGCAGTGCTCATGGCACCGGCGAGGGTAACCAACATCTTGCCTCCGGCGGTCAAATGAGCTTCGTAACCCTTGGCCGCATCTTCGACAACCGCGGCGTTGAAGTGGTTGTAGTGGCGCGCCATGAAGGGGCGCAAAAATCCTGTTGAGTTCATGACAAAGGAGTTGGGATCAAGGCGTATGTCAGCATTTTGTAGACCAGTTTGGCCGCAAGAAAATCGCTCGGAGCGCTGTGTTCGTTGGCGGCGAGCTCCACCACGTCCATCCCAACCACGTTGCCGTGTTGCGAGGCGAGGCGGATGAGGCCGGTGACCTGATGCCACGTCAGGCCGCCTGGCTCCGGTGTCCCGGTGTGCGGGACAAAGGCAGGGTCAAACGCATCGAGGTCCACGGTGACGTAAAGCGGCACGCCGCGCTTTCCGAGAGCCGCCAACGCTTCCGACATCCAATCTTCGTCCGGGCGGAGATGGCAATCGTCCCCGGTGAACAAGCATCCGGACTGAATGAACTCGCGTTCCGAAGCATCCATGCTCCGGATGCCCACCTGAACGAGCGTGCAATTCCGAGAGGCCCAGTGAACGGCACATGCGTGGTTGCACTCCGAACCGTGGTAACTCGGGCGCAAGTCCGCATGGGCGTCGATGTGAAGCACCGCCAAATCGGGGTGAACCGCATGGCATGCTTGGATGGCGCCAATGCTCACGCTGTGCTCTCCGCCAAGAACGAAAGGCATCTTGCCTGCGTCGAGCATCTGCGACACGGCTTCACGAACCGAAGCTGTCATCGCCTCAGGCGAGCCGTCCTCCGTGATGTCTGGGGACACCCAGATCCCCTCGCGGTGAACCTCGGTTCCGGTCTCGATGTCGTAGACCTCCATGTTGTCTGTGGCGTCGAGCAAAGCCTTCGGACCGCGGTCCGCTCCCTTGCCCCACGTGCTGGTTCCGTCGTAGGGCACAGGCAGGATCGCAACACGGGCATCCGCGAAGTTCACCTGAGCCTCAGGGAGGTCGGAATACACGCGCGCGCCTGGGGAAGAAAATTCAATCATGGCAGTTCAGTTTGGGCTGCGGGAGCAGCGTAACCCAACAAAGACAAGACTTGTTCAGAAGGTTGAGCAGGACAAAACTCCCGACATTCAAAACCGCCCTCTTCCGTGTCGTCGATCAAAATGTGACGAAGGCCGGGCATCAAGCAGTGGTGCACGCCTCCGTGCCCTCCAATGTTGTCCTGGTAGGCACCTGTGTGGAAAAAGCCCAGGTAAATCGGGTCGTTCTCCTTGAACGTGGGAAGGTAGATGGCATTGAGGTGCTGCTCCGAGTTGTAGTAGTCGTCGCTGTCGCACGTCAACCCCCCGAGGAAGACGCGTTCGTACGGGTCCATCCACCGGTTGAGGGGGAGCATGAGGAACCGGTGGTTGACCGCCCACGAATCCGGAAGCGTGGTCATGAAGGACGAGTCGATCATGTTCCAGCGCTCGCGGTCGTTCTGGCGTTTTTGGTGAAGCACCTTGAACAAGGTGGCTCCCGATTCGCCTACCGTGAACGACCCAAACTCGGTGAAGATGTCCGGATGAGGAACCCCTGCAGCGTTGCAGCGCATGGCGACTTGCTCGAGGATGGCCTCAAACATGTACGCGTAATCGTACTCAAACGCCAGGCTGTTTTTGGTCGGAAGTCCGCCGCCAATGTTCAGCGCCGTAAGCGTGGGGCAGATTTGACGGAGTGCCACGTACAAATCCAACGCCTTGTTCAATTCGTTCCAATAGTAGGCCGTGTCGCGAATGCCCGTGTTCACGAAAAAGTGGAGCATGCGCAACGTCAAAAACGGATGGTCCTTGATGGCCTCTTTGTACAACGGCGCGATGCGGTTGTAGCCAAGTCCCAAACGCGAAGTGTAGAACGCGAATTTGGGCTCTTCCTCGGTCGCAATTCGGATGCCGATGTCCATGGGTCGGGTCGTGTTTGCGCTGAGTCGCTTCCACTCGTCGAGGTTGTCGATGACTGGAGTCAACCCCTCCAAGCCTGCTTCACGGAGCTCCAACATGCGCGCCATGTAGGTGTCCGTCTTGAAGCCGTTGCAAATCACCTGAGCCTCCGCCCGCATGTCTCCGCTTCGGACGAGGTAATCAACGATGTCCAAATCGTACGCCGACGATGTCTCAATCAACGCTCCGTGCTTCAACACCTCCTTGGTGACGTGCTGAAAATGGTTGCTCTTGGTGACGTAACAATAACGGTAGTTCCCTGCGAATCCAACCTTGTCTGCGGCCGACTTGAACCACCCTTGTGCGCGGCCGATGTTCTTCCCGATGATCGGCAAGTAGGTGATGCGGAGTGGGGTACCAAACTCTTCCACCAAGTGCATCATCGGGATGCCGTGAAATGCGAGCTCCCCCTCGCTCAATTGGAATTCCTCTTGAGGCCAGTCAAAACTCTGGTCAATGAGGTCAATATATTTTGTTTTCAATGCATTAGACTCAATATATTCAACAAAAGAATGAATTAGAGTTCACCGAGAACTCGCCGTCATTTCAACGTTGAATTCAGAGCCGTCGCGCGAAGGCTCGACGGGCCGCGTTGCGGCGTGCCCGCTTCCAGAGAAGCGATTCTTCGTGGGCAAAATCGAGGGCGCGTGACATGATGCTGAGGGCCTTGCACATCGCTAAGGCGGAGCAAACATGATTCATTTTTTTCCAGAATGACCTCGCCAAGAACATTTTTTTTTCGGCGCAGTCGCTTTTCACACGCCCAGCAGCTTGACGTGCCACGTGATTTCTGCCTTGGCCACCACCTCTCCTTCCGCATCCAACACGCGGGAATCGAGGACAAATGAAGCCTTCCCTTCCTTGCTCAAGGCCTCGTGCAATTCACCCCGCGCCTCTTCCGACATGAACGCATGAGCCTGGCACTCCGACTCGGCACGACGGACGTAGGTCATGTTCAGGTTGGACATGATCAACCGCGATCCTCCGATGCCAAGAACGCTCAGCACCGTGAGACCCGAGGCGTATTCCGCAGCTGTCGCAAGGGCGCAGGCATGCATTGTGCCGAGGTGATTCAAATTCCTGCGTCTTCGCGGCAAGACCACAACGCATTCTTCCTCACTCACCTTGGTCACACGCAAACGGTGGGGACGGTTGAACGGAATCACCTCCTGCATCGCTCGGCTTAACCACGATGTGTGGCCTGCCTTGGCCTTCTCAAATTGCCGGTTAAGCCAACGAACCTGAGCAGTTGAACCCCTCACCTCAAACGGCCGTGAGTGCCTCGCGGGTTGCCTCCACCGTTTCCGAATGCGCCAGTCGGTCTACCTGGACGTCGTTGGAAACACTCCAAGCAAGACGTTCCACCCGGGGCTCGGCTGTCGGTTCGCCCTGACTTCGAGCGAGGTGCGATTCCAAAATCGCACCAATGTTGGGACGGAAATAATTGGGGCCTTTCATGACCTTGCCGTCTTCGCGAAGGAGGGGTTCGCCGTTTGGCCCAAGCTTGGACATGTTGCTGGCCTGAATCTGACGAAACACGCTCGCGATGACGTCTTGCATGCCGTGACGCATCATCGTGCCAGCCAAGATGTAAAGCTGGTCGCCCAACGCGTCAGCCACTTCAACCATGTCCCCGTTGCACGCCGCTTCGAGGTACTCGTCGTTCTCCTCTGCCATCAGCCGGTGACGCAACTCTGCCTCCTCTCTCGTGAGCTGAGCGTGTGGATGTTGGGCGTTGGGAATGCCGAAGGCGGTGTGGAAATCAGCCACGTTGGAGAGGACGTCAGAAAGAAGCATGGGGGCCAAAATCCGTCAAACATCCCCGCCGAGCCAAACGCGATCTTGAAAGGTTTCCCACGCGCTATTCACACAATTTTAAGAACCGCGTTCCTCAAGCCCCTACCTCGTCCGATATCTTCGCGTGTCATGGACTCTTTGGACCTCTCAAACCCCATTCCCGCGCCCGCTGCCGCGCCAACTGCGGCGGCGAACGGAAGCGGTGCTCCAGACATCCAAGCCTTGAACGCTCGGATTGCAGAGAAAAGCGTTTTCGTGGATGCCATTCGCTCGGAGATGAGCCGCGCGATTGTAGGCCAAACCGGGATGGTGGACCGCCTTCTGATTGGGCTGTTGGCCAACGGGCACGTGCTCTTGGAAGGCGTCCCAGGCTTGGCCAAAACCTTGGCGATCAAAAGCCTCAGCGACACCGTTGCAGGAGCCTTCAGCCGCATCCAGTTCACTCCCGACTTGCTCCCGGCCGACGTCGTTGGCACGCTCGTGTACAATCAACAGTCCCAGGAATTCACGGTCAAAAAGGGCCCGATTTTCGCCAACTTCGTTTTGGCCGATGAAATCAACCGTGCCCCGGCCAAAGTCCAAAGCGCTTTGCTTGAAGCCATGCAGGAGCGGCAAGTGACCATCGGTGGCGAGACGCACGAGCTTCCGAAACCGTTTTTGGTCTTGGCCACGCAAAACCCCGTGGAACAAGAAGGCACCTACCCCCTGCCGGAAGCGCAAGTGGACCGCTTCCTGCTGAAGGTGGTCATTGGTTACCCCACGAAGGAAGAAGAACGTGCCATTGTGCGCGCAAACCTCCAAGAAGGTGGGCTGCCTCAACCTCAGCGCGTGGTAAGCGGACAAGACATTTTGGAGGCCCGGGAATTGGTGCGTTCAATCTACATGGACGAGAAAATCGAACGGTACATCGTGGACTTGGTGTTCGCGACCCGGAACCCGGAGGATTGCGGGCTGGGCCACCTCAAAGACCTCATTTCTTTTGGGGCCTCGCCTCGGGCCAGCATTGGTCTGGGGCTTGCCTCCAAGGCCCACGCCTTTTTAAAGCACAGAGGGTTTGTGACCCCCGAGGACGTTCGTGCTGTCGCCATGGACGTCATGCGTCACCGCATTGGCACCACGTTCGAAGCCGACGCCGAAAACATCAGTTCCGCCCAAATCTTGACGGAACTCATGGATCACGTCGAAGTCCCCTGAGGTTGATCGACAGGCCATGGACGCTGCTGAACTTCTGAAACGTGTTCGGCGCGTGGAAATCACCACGCGCGGATTGAGCGACCGCATTTTTGCGGGGGAATACCACAGTGCCTTCAAAGGCCGTGGCATGGCGTTCAGCGAAAACCGCGAATACCAGGCGGGTGACGAGGTGAGGACCATCGATTGGAACGTGACCGCACGGACCGGCGTTCCCCACGTCAAAGTGTTCGAAGAAGAACGCGAATTGACGGTGTTTCTGCTGGTGGACGTCAGCGCCTCGGTGCATGGCGGCACGCGGGAACGAACCCAAATGGACTTGTTGACCGAGCTTACCGCAATTTTGGCCTTCAGCGCCATAGGCAACAACGACAAGGTGGGCGCCATCCTCTTCACCGACCGAATTGAAAAGTTCATTCCGCCCGGAAAGGGTCGGCCTCACGTGTTGCGAATCGTCAGGGACATTTTGGACTGTCAACCTGAAGGCAAAGGCAGCGATGTGGTCAAGGCGCTGACCCACTTTTCGACCGCCATGCGCAAGCGCACTGTGGCTTTTCTCATGTCGGACTTCAAAGGGGTTTCCCAACAGGGCGAGTTGGAAACAATTCTCAAACGGGTCGGGCGGCGTCACGACTTGGTTGCCCTTCACGTCGACGACCCACTCAACCGTTCCCTGCCCTCGCTTGGGTGGATGCGCATTGAAGATCCAGAAACCGGCAAATCAAGCTGGCGCAACACCTCCGCGCGAAATGTGCAGCGCGCTTGGGTTCGTCGAGGAAAAGACCACAAGGAAGAATTGACCAAACTCATGGCCCGCTCCGGGATGGACTTCGCCACCGTGTCGACCGAAGGGTCGCTGGTACAACCTCTCTTACGCGTTTTCCATGCCCGCAGCTGAGTTCCGCCCCAAGTCGTCCCTGCTTGGCTTCCTCCTGTGGGGGTTGGGGCTGACCGCAGCCGCCCAAGTCGAATGGTCGGTGGACACCAACCGCATCCAGTGGGGCGAACCCTTGGAACTGACTGCATCTTGGGTTCTGTCCCTGGAAGCCCTGCGTGCCGGAGAAGCGGACAGCACTTCTTGGCCCGCGTGGACGGACACCACCGACGGCGGCTTCGAAGTGTTGACCTCGTTGCCAATCGACACACTTCAAGCCCCTTTGGGCTCGTCAGGCGACATCCTGCTCCAAAAAACGTGGCGACTGACCCGATGGGACTCCGGATTTGTGGTCATGCCTCCGGCGCAATTTGGCCCGCATCGCACCACCCCGATCTTGATTCAGGTCCTTGCGCCTGCCTTGGAGGAAGACGCACAGCCTCGTCCCCCCGCCGACATTGTGGCCGTCCATTGGACGCTCTGGGAGCAGATTCAGCGCCACGGGCATTGGATGGCCTACCTCCTGTTTCTGGCAGCTGTCATCTCCGCCGGAGTTTGGCTCGTTCAACGTCTCAAGCGCTCCCCGTCCCCTGAGGGCCTGGAAGCCCCTCTTCCCCAAGCAGAATTGCCTCACATCGTCGCCTTGCGGGAGCTTGAACGCCTTCTGATTGAAGAAGGTTGGGCGCGAGGTCAGGCGAAAGAAACGCAAGCGCAAGCCTCGCTGGTCGTGAGGCACTACCTCGAAGGGGCGTTTGGGCTTCCTGCTGCAGAGCGCACCACAGGCGAGATTGAGTCACTCCTTCCGTTGTCCTCCGTGCCTCAAGCCTGGCACTCACGCCTGACGCAGGCACTGAACCAAGCAGATTCGGTGAAGTTTGCCAAAGGCAATTTGCCTGACATGGCGCATCGTGCCGCGATCGAGGCGTACCTCGAGTTCGTTCGTGAAACCCAGCCTGACTCCCATGAAGAAGGTTGATTCGCAGTTGTGGTCCTGGGGAGCACCTGTGCTTCCCCACCTCCTGTTCGGGGGTGCCGTGCTGAGCGGATTCCTCGCGTTTCAAGGCGGCGTTGAATGGAGCTCGTCTTGGGGGTGGCTTGGCATTTCAACGGTCGTGGTGCATGTGCTTCTTCGCGCCCTTCCCAAAGGACCTTACCGTTCTCAAGAATTGTTTTGGTCGGATTCGGAATTGCACGTGCAGGAAAACCAGGCAAAGTCGTCGCACTTGCCTTCGCTGTGGATGGAAATTCCCGCTGCGCTTCGGACAGCTGGGCTGTTGTGCCTCACAGTGGCGTTGTTCCGCCCCCAAACGTCCTCCACAATCGAAAACATGACCCGCGAGGGAATCGATCTCCTGCTGACCATGGACCTCAGCGCTTCCATGTTGTCGCGGGATTTTCGTCCCAACAGGCTGGAAAGTGCCAAGGAAGTCGCCATCAATTTCGTGGACAGCCGGCCCTTTGACCGCATTGGCGTGGTGGCCTACGAGGGCGAAGCCTTCACTCAGGTTCCCATCACATCGGACCACATCGTGGTTAAAAACGGCCTTGCCGGCCTCGAAACAGGACGACTTCAAGGCGGCACGGCCATTGGCACCGGACTGGCCGTCGCGGTCAACCGATTGAGGGACTCGCAAGCCGTCAGCAAGGTCATTGTGTTGTTGACCGACGGGGAGAACAACGCAGGACAAATCGAACCCATGGATGCGGCACAGCTGGCCAAGCTCAACGGCATCCGAGTCTACACCATTGGCGTCGGGACAGTCGGCAAGGCTAAGAGCCCGGTGGCCATTCGTCCCGACGGCACGTACCAATACGACTGGGTGGATGTGCGCATTGACGAAGAAGTTCTCCAAGGGATCTCTGACCTCACCGGGGGGCGTTATTTCCGAGCCACCAACGCCGACAAACTGAAAGAGATCTACAACGAAATTGACGTCCTGGAAAAGACCCAATTCAACGTGCTGCGTTACCAACGGAAAACCGAGGCTTCTGGTCCGTGGGTTGCCGTGGCAGCACTTTCATTGGTGATTTCGTTTTTGCTGCAGATGACCCTCCTCAAATCCCTGGCCGAATGAAATCCTGGCCTTCCATTCGACCTGCGCTGGGGTTGCTCCTGTTTTTGGAGTTCCTGTTTTGGGCTGGTGCAGCCGCAGCCTGGTGGACGGCTAAGGCGGCCGTGCCAAGTTTGACGTTGCACCGCATGGAACACTGGCCTGTTCTGACGTTCACCGGCTTGTTGTCGCTTCTGATGGCGGGCCATTTGAGGTGGCGCCACAAGGCCATTCAACACTTGGGAGACGCCGGACGGATCGACTCGGTGCTTCCCGGTTACCGCATCTTCCTGCCAACTTGGAAGTTCTTGCTCCTGCGACTTGCGGTGGGTGCGTTGGTCGTGGCGTGGCTTGACCCCAAAATGGGCAGCCGACTTGAAGAAGTGGAAGCCGAAGGAGTGGACGTGATGGTGGCTCTGGATGTGAGCAACAGCATGCTTGCGGAAGATGTGGGAATGCCAAGATTGGATTTGGCGCAACGCACGGTTGAGCGCCTCGTGTCTTCCACGTCTGGGGACCGAGTGGGGCTTGTGGTTTTTGCGGGAGACGCGTACGTTCAATGTCCACTCACCACGGACGTCGAAGCGGTCAAGATGTTCCTGGAAAGCGTAGACCCGGGCATGGTTCCGACCCAGGGGACGGCAGTGGGACGAGCCATCCAGACGTGCTGGACAGGCTTCGATGAAAACAGCGAGGCTTCTCGCGTGATCGTGGTGTTGACCGACGGGGAAAACCACGAAGACGACGCCATCGCCGCGGCTGGTGAAGTCTCAGGCGCAGGGGCTTCTGTGCACTTCCTCGGACTGGCCACCCTCGAAGGCAGCCCCATTCCGGTGCTCGATGCCCGTGGCCGGCCTTCGGGATTCAGAACGGACGTCGACGGTCAGCCTGTGGTTTCTCGCCTCGACGAGGCCACCCTGATTGAAGCTGCACAAGCCGGCGGTGGAACCTACACTCGAGCCTCGAAAGGATTTGTTGAACTGACCCCTCTGCTGCAATTCAAGGCCCAGCTGGAAACGGCCAACATTTCTTCCGTGAGTTACGTGGACTACGAACACCACCTGATGCCGTGGCTCATCGTGGCTGCTTTGCTTTTGCTCCTCGAAACGCTTCTGCCCAAACGCGTGACACGAAGAATCCTCGCCCTCGGCTTTTGGGTGTCGTTGGCATCGACGTCCGGGCCTGCTTTTGCCCAGTCCTCCCTCGAGACCAAGGCCCCCCTTGTGGAAGGCACGGAGGCATTCCTTGCAGGGCAACACGAAGAATCCGCCGCCGATTTCGGAAAGGGGGCCATGTCACCCGACCAGGCGGCCCTGGCCTTGTACAACCAAGGTTGCGCCTACCTGGCTTCAGGGGACGCCGAAGCAGCGGCCGCAGCCTTGAACAAAAGCCTCGAGCTTTCGAAAGACCGCAACCTGCAAGAGCAGGCCCATTACAACGCCTCCCTCTCGGCCTTGCTTCAAGGCGACGCCTCCACGGCCATCGAACACGCCAAGTCCACGTTGCGCTTGAACCCGACCAACGACGACGCCCGCCACAACATGGCACTTGCGCGAAGGCTCCAACAACAGCAACAAGAACAGCAAGGCGAACAGGGCGAGCAGGGCGAAAAGGACGAGCAAGGTGAGCAGGGCGAACAAGGTGAGCAGGGCGAACAAGACGAGCAGGGCGAACAAGGTGAGCAGGGCGAACAGGGCGAACAGGGCGAACAAGACGAGCAGGGCGAACAAGGCGAACAGGGCGAACAGAGCGACCAGGGCGACCAGGGTGAGCAAGGCGAACAGGACGCTCAGGGCGAACAAGGCGAACAAGGCGACCAGCCGAAGGAGGGCCAAATCAGCCGCGCGGATATGGAACGCATTTTGGAAAGTTTGGAGAGACAGGAAGCCGAAGTGCAAGCGAAATTGCGTGCTGCACAGGCCAAGCGCAACGGCAATGGAAAAAAAGTCACTCCTGAAAAAGACTGGTAACCCATGACAACCTCGCTCCCGACCACCTTCATGCAACTGCGCATCCTTGCTTGCCTATTCTGGGGCCTGGGCTGCGTGTTTAGCGTGTCAGCGCAAGAGGCATCGGTGGAGGTGACGGTAAATTCGACCAACGTCAACCGAGGGGACGTGCTCCGCTTGGCGGTGACCTTCGTCAACTGCAAAGTCAAAGAAATCGACCCCCCCAAAATCCCCGGCCTGGAATGGCGCATGGGGCCGAGCACGTCGAACAGCACCCAGTGGGTGAATGGCGTCACGACCTCGGAGCAGCGCTACACCTACGGATACGTCGTGACCGACAGCAAAGAGGTTGTCGTTCCGACCCTGACCTGGAACACCAACAAAGGGAAATTGCAAAGCAATTCGATTCGGATTTTGGTCAACGGCGCTGCCACGTCCGGTGGCAACCTCCCGAACCGAACGTCCTCGGCCAAGCGCGAAGTGAACCGCGATTTGGTCACCTCGATCGAACCCAGCAAACGCACCGTGTACCTCGGGGAACCGCTCGTGCTTTCGTACAAGATCTACAACCGCTACAACAACCTGGACGTTCGGAATTACGACATTCCAGAATTGGAGGGGTTTTGGAAAGAAACCATCGCCGCCCCCGAGGCACGATGGGAACCTCAATTGATCAACGGCAAGCGGTACAACGTCGCCACCGTCCGTCAGATCGTGGCCTTCCCGCAACAAACCGGCAAACTTGTGCTGGACGATTTCACGCTGAACGGGTACTTGCGCATCAACTTTTTTGAGGGGCGTGAAATCCAGGCCACGTGCGATCCAGTCGAAATTGAAGTGCTTCCTCTTCCCGAAGCCGCCCCTTCGAATTCTCTCGGGACGTTTGCCAACCTCGCGGTCGAACAGCGCATCTCTTCCGACAGCATCTCCGCCAACGAGGCGGTCACCCTTGAAATCACCTTTCGCGGCATCGGAAACCTGAAGTTTTTGCGAGAACCGGCATTGGCGTGGCCGGCTGAATTCGAGGTTTTTGACCCTGAAGTGGAGGACAACATTTCAATCACCGCCCGCGGCGAGTCGGGCACGCGCAAGTTCAAGTACGTGGCCATACCACGTGCGCCTGGGGATTACCAGATGCCCGCATTTGAGGCAACGTCATTCGATCCCTTGACGGCGCAACACGTGACGAGCCGAGCTCCAGGAATCAAATTGCATGTGTCCCGAGACGGCAACGGAGCAGGAGGCGGATCGGCCGGAATGACCTTCACCCACCAACAAGACGTCCAAGTCCTGAATCGGGATGTTCGCCACATTCTGACTTCATCCAGCCGGTTTCTTCCCAAGTCCCCGCCGGCTTGGGCCCAATGGGGGTTGAGCTTGGCCTTTCTTGCGAGTCCGCTGACGTATGCCGGATTTGCGGCGGCAAGGCGTGCTCGACGTCGCGAATCTCAGGACGCCAAGGGGACGCGCCGGAAGAGAGCCTTGAGGGTGCTTCAACGCGCACTGAGCAACCCGGAGGCACTGACGCCTGAAGTGCTCGGCGAAACGATGGAGCAGTACCTCATGGCCAAATTGGGTTGGGAGCGGTCCCAACTGACCCGAGATGCGGTGCGTATGGCCCTTCTCAAATTCGACGCCACTCTCGCTGAAAAGTGGGACCAAATGTGGGTCTCGTGCGAGATGGTCAGGTACGGCGCCTCCTCAGGCGACTTGTCCGAACTGTCCCACCAGTTGTTGACTCTAGCTGAAACCACGGAAGCCACATGGAACTCGTGAGAATTCTACGCACTTCACTCGTCGCCAGCGCGCTGACGGCAACCGCCCTCGTTGGCCAAGGGCAGGCACTGCAATTGACCGCCGCCTTTGATTCGGCCAACGCAACGTACGAACGAGGAGAATTCCAAGCTGCCCTGGATCAATACGAAGCACTGCTAGCCGATCACCGCCACTTTGAAACGGAGTTCAATGCCGGAAACGCTGCGTTCAAATTGGGGCTCCTTGGCAAGGCGAGGCTGCATTACGAACGTGCCGCCGAATTGGACCCCTCGAACGACAACCTGGAAGCCAACCTCACGCTGCTCAAGTCCAAAATCGTCGACCGAATCACCCCCATTCCAGACATCGGCCTTGCTAGTTGGCTGGCCTCCTGGGTGGGGCCTGGACGACTTCGGGGATGGGTCATTTGGGCGCTCTTTTGGTGGACCCTCGGCTGGGTGATTTGGAGCGTCCGATGGCGCAAGTCAAGCCGAGATTCTCGTGCTACGCTGGCTTTTCTTGGCGCGGCCTGTCTAGCCTTGGGTGTCGTCGGCATGTGGGGGGCGCGTGAGAGCCGCAAGCAACTTCAAACGCCGAGCCAGCTCGTGATCCTTTCCGACCGTGTGGACGTGTTGAGCACGCCTTCCAACTCCGGCACCGTGTTGTTTCAGCTTCACGAAGGGGCGCGCGCCTGCATCCTCGACCGCACCAACGGGTGGTCGGAAATCCAACTTGACAACGGCAACGTGGGTTGGATTCCGGAGTCGGCCTCTGAAGACGTTTGACGTTGGCGTGGCTCGCGAGGAGCCGAAGGATCAGTCTTGGGCTTCGAACTTGACTTGGGCCTTGCCCAAATTCCGGTCCCAACCCGAAGCGACGTACAGGCCCCGCGGCCAAGTGGAGACGTCCACCTGGAGTTGTCCTGAGCCGTTGGCGCGACGAGACAACATTTCGCGGCCTTCCACGTCCCAAACCCGCACCGTGCTCGACGGCATCCAACCGTCCAAGAGCAACGTCCCTGAAGCGGGGTTGGGCATGGCTGTGACCTTCGCCCGTGTCTCGTCTCTCACGGATTGACCCGAAGCCAAATCGTACAGCACCACGTCGTCCACCGCCGCTTCGACCAGGCTCCCGCCGTCGAGGTATTCCCCCACGGTCGTGCTGTCCGACGCGATGAATCGAATTTGGAACGTCTCGCTCGGTTCCAAGACGTCCGACACCCGGAACGCCTTACGGCGCCACGAAATGTCCTGTTGCGAGGTGTTTTCGAGGTACTGCCACGTGTTGCCTCCGTCGTTGGAAACCTCGACCTGCCACCAATCCGAGGCCGGGTTGGCCCCTGAGGCAGGTGCATTCGTGTACCAACGCCAATACGCCAGCACCGGATTTTCGTAGGGCGTCAAATCAATCACGGGCGACACAAGCGTCGTGTGGCCGCCGTCGACGTCGTTTTCGCCGATGCCGGAGCCGAGTGGCGGATTCAAGCCTGTCACGTAAGCGAATCCGTAGAGCCCCTCTGTGTGGTCCTGCAACGGCGCCACAACGGTGGTGAGATCGGTTTGGTCTCCCATCGAGCCTACCGGAATGGCCTCTTCCCAAGCACCTGTCGTCGCGTTGTCTGTTGGCAAGTCCATGTCCCAATACCCAAACTCGGAATATTCGTCCAAATCGTTGATCAGGACAGGCTCAACCCCCACCAACACGTAATGCGGCAAGTTGCCGTTGACAGGCTTATTGGCGGCCGTGGGCGTCGTGGCGCTGACCCCGTCAAACGCGTCGAGGATGTCGAGGTAATAGTCCACCACGGTGCCTGCGGGAACGCCAGGAATGCTGTAAGTGAACAGGTCCCCGTCTTGTTCCATGTTGACCACCGTGTAAGGGTCGTTTGGCGACGTCCGGTAATGCAATCGCGCCGCTTCGAAATAGACCACGTACGGAAAATTGATGTCGGCTTCGGCTTCAATCAGGACCTCCGATTCCGCCACGGCAAATTCCACCGGTTCGTGCTCGAGGTCCACGTAGCTGAACAGGGTGATGCCGTGAAGGGCAAACCCCTCGATGATGGCTGCGGCGTTGGGCGTGCCGTTCATCAGGTCGTCGTCGTCGTCGTCGGCTTGCAACGCATCCAACAGGACGTCCGTGAACGCCTGCCCCTCCTGTCCGTTGCTCACCGTGGCTTGCAACCCTGGGAAGGCGTCCACGAAGAGTGGCATCGTCAGCTCCCAGTCTCCGCCGAGCAACAAATGCGTGTCGTACCACGCACCACAGATGATTTCTCCGTCCGCGTGCACCTCGCCAACGATGTCCTCGGGATACACTTTGGGATCCACGTCGTACCTGCGAATGCCGTCGTTGTTGTCGATGTAGAACCCCTTGCCAATCTCGGCAATGTCGGCCAGCGACATGGCCCAAAAATCGGCGTACCCCTCGTTCATTGCCCCGTTGTTGAATCCGTAGAAGTACGACTGATAGAACCAATCGTTGATGGCGTGCCCGTATTCGTGGTACACCACGTCGGCAATCAACGAAGTCGGGTTGCATCCTCCGCCCTGGTCAAAGAAGTTGATGCTGCCTCCGTCGTAAAAGGCGTTGCACTCCCCTGTCACGTCGACGTTCACTGGCATGCTCCAATCCAAATCCGAAAACTCGGGCAACCACGACCGCATGTGGTCGTGAATGAGGTTGGTGCTTCGGTAGGCACTGGCTTCTTTCGTGTTACCTGGGGCAGACAACGAGTTGTATCCTTCCACGAACGTGACGGTCGAAGACGGAGTCACGCCGCCCGTGTACACCGTGGCGAACAACCCTTTCAACTGCAACGTCACGTCTTCGATGTCGCCTGTCTCAGCGCTGTTGAACACGCCCGCCGTGTCGGTGAAATACGTCACGCTTCCGAGAGGCAGCTCGAGGTGAGGCATCGCAAGGGTCTGGGGATCTTCGTAGGGATAAGACGGGTGGGCCGAAGCCTTGACTTGGCCAAACACGTTGGGGGGAACTTGCCCCATCCGTCGGGGTTCGTTTTCCGGCGCCTCGTGCATGACTTGGTTGGTGCGCTGCACCACAGCGCCGTCGGTCATGTCCACCCAGGTCAGGTACCTCACAGGCAGGACGCCGCGACGCCCCGTGACCTCCACTTGCCACACCGGATGAGCGAACCAGCCTGCACCGTCTTCCGATTCTTGAAGCACCGGCAACCACGCCATGCCCAAATCGTGCGCCTCAAAATCCGATACGTAGGTGGTTCCGACATTTCCGGGGGCAGCCCCCGTGGCCATGTCCAACTCCAACTGGGCCAACACGCTTTCCTGGCTGACCCCGTCCCCGACAAGGGCAGGCGTCAACGTCGGCCACCAGTCGCTGGAGACGAGCACGAGGGAGGCGCCGTGGAATTTGGCCTGAAACTTGGCTCCGAGAACGGGAAGCCCTTCAAGCTGCTGCTGAGCAAAAACACGCTCGTGCTTCGCTCCTCGAGCCACGTGCACCTCGCCCACCAAGTCCGGCGTCCAGCCAAAGTTGCCGAGCGCCCAGCTCCACGCCGCCGTTGCCCGCTCAAGGGGGGCGTTGGCCTCAAACGACACCCCGGCTCCCCACATGCGCGAGGGAACCGCCCGGTCCTCGTGGCTCATGACGGCCCAGCCCGCGGCGCTCGGTCCTGAGTTCTGCCAAGGCGCCGCTTGGCGGAAGATCCGTTGCCCCTCCGCGTCAACGGACCACGGTTCCGAATCCAAGCGAACGTCCCAAGGGTCAAAGACAAAGTCAGGGGTTTGGGCCAAGGTGCCCGACAGAAAGCCGCAGCACGTGGCAAGCAGCAAAACGCGAGGAGAAAACTTCATGGGTGAAAATGTACGACCCATCTTGCCTCCACCCGCCTTGGTCACTCCACCCCGGCCGCTTTTCAGGCACGAATGCCCGACACCTTTACTTCAGCTCGGCAGGCCACTTTTCTTTAACGCCCTTCGTCCAAATCGAGTCGCCGTAGTTCCGCGCAACTTGGTTGGTGTCGCACACAAGTTGCCAGTAGGTGGTGCGCAAGCTGTCCTGCATGGCCCGGAATTCTTCCGCCCCGCCCTCCGGTGTGCCTGTCTTCGGATAGGCATCCAAAGCTTCCTTTCCGGCTTGCTTCATGGCCCCACGCAACTCGCGATACACTTTTTGCTGCCGTTCCAGGGGGACTGTGTTGTCCAATGAGTCAGGCGCCCCGTTGGAGGAGCACCCTGCGAGGAGGGCCACGCAAGCGGCCCAGGTCAAGAGATATTTCATGGTTGACATGGTGTGTTCCAAAGGTAACCTACCCCCCGCATGTGGCTCCAAACGCCGACAACATCTGCAACAAATCCGGGACCCCTACCGAACCGTCGCCGTCCAAGTCTCCCCAACACGGGGCCGTGAAACCAAACTCGCACGATCCGTCGTCGACCAAGGCGCTCGGTGTGTAATTGAATGCCTCAGGGTAGGTGCATCCCGCACCTTCCCCAAAGGCACATCCATAAGGTGGAAACACGCAGGAGCCGTCGTCCGTCTCTGCCAACGGGCTGTAGTTGCACGCCAGCGGGTAGGTGCACCCGAGCACGGGACCTCCGGGCTCCCCGCACACCCCGGAAGTCCACGAGGTGACCCCTCCGTAAAACATGGCTTCGCATTCGTTGCCGTAGGTCACTCCGTTGCATCCACACACGGGTTGGTAAATCGCGAGGCAGTCCACCGTGGCCCCAAGCTCCAGCAACTGCGGGTCGACGCATTCCTGTGCGCACCCGAGGATGCACTCCTCGAGGGACTCAAAAAACGCTCCCGCGTAATTGACCCCGCCCACGTACGTTCCGCAACCGCTTACGAATTGGCAAGACCCGTCCACGCGAGCGACTCCGAGGGCCATGGCACACAGCCCGAAGTCCACGTTGCCAACGTCCGTGCACAGCGCAACACCCTCCAAATTGGAGTAGCACTGCTCCACCAACCCGCCGCACGGATCACTCCAATACTGCACGCATACCGACCAATTGGGGTTGAAGTCAAACCCGGCCTGGAAGGTGAGGCCGCCGGTTTGGGCTAGAAAGTTGTCGATGTACCATTCAAGTTCCACTCCTTCAGGAACGTCGATGGCCTCGAACGTGTACCACATGCCGTCAGAGGAGCTGACAAGCAATTGCAACCCGCACTCAGGCGGAACTTCGTTGCACATGGTGCAGGTGGGCTCATCCTCAAAAAAGGCTGGCGAATAATCCACCCCATCCACCACCCACCCGCATCCCGAAAGCCAGGTGCAAACCCCGTTCACCTGGGCAATTCCCAACACCATGTCGCACTCGCCAAAGTCGATGCCGGCCAAATCTTGACACGACTCCACCTGAGCTGAGCACCACATCCATGTCCAAGCCAAGCAAGCCAGAACGGTTCTTCGCGTTGCCAATTCAAGAGGCATGGTTTTCGGT
>JBMZHG010000003.1:69585-71381 GCA_049616325.1 Flavobacteriales bacterium
GGCCAGCGGCGTGGCATCAGGCGCGGTCGCCTCTCCCGTGAACCGCGTGGTATTCAATCACGGACCTCAAATGCGGTGGGTTGAACGGCTTCACCACGACGTCGTCCATCCCTGCTTCAAGCGCCCTTTGCCTCGTTCGGCTCTCGGCGTCCGCCGTCAAGCCCACGACTGGCATCGATTTCCATGGACTGCCCTCCGACCGCCAATCCTCGACTGTTTGGAACCCATCCCGCCCGGGCATGTGGATGTCGAGCAACACGAGAAAGGGCGTCGCCTCTCGGAGCTGCCTCTCGGCCTCGTCCGAATTCTGAGCGGTCAAGACGTTGTACCCCCAATTGGCCACCATGCGTTGGGCGACCAACACATTCAATTCGTTGTCGTCCACAATCAAGATGGGATCTTCAGGAATGGTCTGGCCGGAGAAAGGCGCATCGTTCGACTCTTCCGTGCCATCCGAAGTGCCGATTGGAAGCGGAAGTTGAACTTTGAACGTCGAGCCCACCCCCAATTCTGTCGTGACGTCCAGCGTTCCACCGTGCAAGTCCACCAGCTTTTTGGTGATGGCCAAACCCAGTCCCACCCCTTCGTTGGCCACGTTGACTTCGTCTTTTTGGGCTTGTTCAAAGGGCTCCAAGATTCGTCCCAAATCGTCCGGTGAAATGCCCTTGCCCGTGTCGCTCACCTCAATCGCCAGGTGGGCGTCCTTCCAAAGCACTTCAACGCGCACCTCCCCCCCGTCCGTGAACTTCAAGGCGTTGGCCACCAAATTGTTGACCATTTGCGTGATCCACCCCATGTCCCCTTTGAGCAAGGCAGGGACGTCGTCTTGTACGACCAGCGTGAGGGCGTTTTTCGTCGCCTCGGCCCGATTCAGAAAACTGTTCACCACGCGCTTGAACAGTTCGCGAGGTGCGAAGGTCTTGAGGTGAGGCGCCGCCTTGCCCCGATCCAATCGGTCCAAATCCAACACGTCCGTCAAAAGTCCCTGAAGGTGTTTGCCCGCAAATTCCATGTAGGACAGGTGGGACTTCCGACTTTCTTCGTCCGACTCACCCCGGTTGAGCAATTCAATGAGGCCCAAAATCGCGTTCAGGGGCGTCCTGATTTCGTGGCTCATGACGGACAAGAAATCGGCTTTGTGGCGCTCTGCCTCGGCTGCGCGGGACCGCGCCAACTCCACCTCAGAAACGTCGACAGCGTAGACTTCGAGGTGCGACTTGCCCTCTTGGCGCGACAGCGTGACTTGATACCAACCCTGTCCCACGGCGAGGCGCTGGGTCAACACCGCCTCTCCTCCCTTTTCATGAAACTCGATCCATTCCCGCAACGGATGCGTTGCCGGGAGAAAACGCCCCTCCGCGCAGTCCTCACCAAACGCTTGCGTGGCAGCTGCGTTGGCCAAGAGCACCTGACCGTCCAACTGAATTCGCGCCACAGGATTGGGGTTGAGCTCGAAAAACTTGGCAAACTCCTCGACGCGTTGCTCGCCCAACGATCGGCCGATTTTTTGGCCGCAGATGTTGGCGATGTTCATCATCACCCGCAGGTGGAAGGGCTTGTAAAAATCGGGCAGCGAGTGTTCGCTGTCGATGACCCCAATCACCTCGCCGTCACACAAAATGGGCACCGCCATTTCACTTCCCCGCCGTGCGTCGTCCACCACGTAATCGGGATCTTGGGACGTGTCTTGGACGATTTCCGCCACCCCTGTTTGGCCCACACGTCCGACAACTCCTTGGCCAAACCGCAATTCCATCGGCTCATGAATGGAGCGGTAATCTACGTTTTTGGGGCCA
>JBMZHG010000003.1:71391-113332 GCA_049616325.1 Flavobacteriales bacterium
CCTTTTGGACCCAAACCTCACGACGAGCATCTTTCAGGTAGATGACGCAATCCTCCAACCCCAGCTTTTCAATGCAGGACGAGGCAATGTCCCACAAGACGTCCTCGGGGGTGTTTTGACGAAAGACGCTTTGAGAGAAATATTCAATGATGTCCAATTGGGACTTCCAATCCTCATTCCCCACTCGCTTTTGCTGGATCAGCAGACGAAAAAACCAGATTGCAGCGCCTCCCAACATCAAGACAAAGGCCCACCAAAATCCTTGGGTCAGGGATTCGAGAAAAGGAGCGGTGCAATGCATCATCCTCAAAGTAAAAACAAAATCCCCTGGTGAAAGGCCTTTTCATCCCTTTCAATCTGCACTTGCTCCTGCATTTATTATGTCATATATTCAGTGCAACCAAAGCCTTCCAACCATGAAAAAGTCCCCTCTTCTTGCGGTGCTTTTTGCCCTGTTCGTGTTCTTGAGCCCCCGTGAAATCCGTGCGCAAATCGACGTAATCGAGGCCGTGGCAGAAGACGCCGCCGCCATTCAGTTTCCTTACAATCCGGACGAAGACCATTCAGGCGACGTCGGCGCAGGCGACCTCTTGCCTTTTCTTATTTACTTCGGGAATCCCATCGGGTTCTACGACAACGGGGAAGATTTGGACCCCATGTCGCTCCAAAACGTCTTGACTGCACTCGCTTCCACGGTGTTGGCACAGCAGGTCACCCTCATTGAATTGCAACAGTCCCTCGCGGTTTATCAGGCTGCGCTCTCGTCCTTGTCTCCCCTACTGCCGCTGGTTCCCGTGGCCGAACGCTCTTCGTTCAACGAAGCCAACAGCACGTGGGAATTGGCTGAAATGAACCTGCAAATCACCAACGGCGAAGAAGCGACCTACGGCGAGAGCAACGGGTTAGGAAACCTCATTCTCGGATACAACGAATCCGAGGGCGGCCATCACGACCAAACGGGAGACATCGTCGACGGCGAAGTCCGAACAGGCTCGCACAACCTCATTCTCGGGGCCGGACACACGTACGAAGCCAACGGCGCTTTTGTAGGCGGTTACAACAACTCGGCTCTTGGGCAAGGGGCTTCCCTTTTCTCCGGCCAAAGCAGCTTCGCAACTGGATCCTTCAGCGCCATTTTAGGCGGGTTGGACAACCGAGCTACGGGAACGCACAGCTGCATTTCAGGGGGACACTCCAACACCGCGTCGGGCGACCGTTCCTCAGTTTCCGGCGGGTTGCTGAATCAAAGCTCTGGGATTGCCACTTCCATCCTGGGAGGGCAATACATGCAAATTTTTGAGCAGTACGAAACCGCGTCAGGACAATACGACGTCAACAACTGAACCCACTCAGTTGGGACCGTACGTCAGGCCAAACACGCTGAGCAACGACATGAAATCGTTCACTTGAACGGCCCCGTTGCCGGTGAAGTCCGGGCACCATTGAAACGCGCATGAACCGTCTTCGAGGTTGGCATGAGGCGAATAATTGAACGCTGTGACGTCGGTGCAACCTGCGAACTGACAGTACCCCGCATCGCGTGACGCGAGGGGATTGTAATTGATCGCTTGGGCGTACATGCAACCTGAGCCGGCACAAGGGTCGTCCGCGTCAGGCACCGCTGCCGTTCCTGTTTCGTCGACAGAAATGCCTTCACACGCGTCCACCACCCAAACAATGTCGGACCATCCTGGCCCTTCCGACATGAAGGCCTGCAACATGCTCGTGATGTCACTGACAGAAACCGCCCCGTCGCTGTTGAAATCGCCAAACCCAGACGGATTGTCGCAGGTGCCCTCGGCTTGGAAAGTGGCGAGGGGATCGTACGTGTAGCAGTCCGAATGCATGCACCCTGAAAAAACACAACTTCCGTCGTCAAGCAATGCAGAAGGGTCGTAATTGATGGCCGTGGCGTAAATGCAGCCGTGGCACGCATAACTGCAGGTTCCGTCGTCCTCGTTGGCCTCGGCGCTAAAGTTGCAGGCGCAGGCATCGGTGCATCCCGGAACGGGGCACTCCACGCCCGGTGCACTGAACGACGCCAGACAATCGGAAGCATTGGGGGCCACCGTGCATGCGGTGGCGTTCACGTCGGCCATCACCTCGAAGACCACATCTTCCCCGGAGTCGAACACCAAGGTGTAGGATCCTTCGATTCCTTCGGCCGACCCGACTGCACCCAAACACACTCCCTCACCTCCATTCAAAACTTGGGCTGTTGGAGCAATGACTTGGTACAACCCGTTCACCCCTTCAATCGAAATCTCCGCCTGGACATTGCCATTCTCGCACGTGGTGAGGACCTCAGAAATGGCCACCGAACAGAGCAAGGCACCGCTGTCTCCGCATCCGAACCGAGCCTTGAAATTGGACAAGCCCAGGTCGCCGTCCGCATCTTGGTCCCAAATGGCGAGGTAGCAATTGGTCGGAACGTTGAATTGCGGCACGGGCAAGGCGTTCCAAGACGCGGAACTCTCTATGCCGCACGACAAGAACATCAATTCACTTGCATCCCCACTCAGCCATTCTCCCGTCTCTGGGTTTTGGGTCACCCCGCTTGTTGGGGCGGTGGAGGCATACAAGGCCCACCCAATGGCGTCCCCGCTGTTGTCGTTGATTTGAATCTCGTAGACCCCCGAGTAGGCGCGAACGTCGAAATTCATCCAAATCACCGGCTCCCCCACCGTAGGCGCCAACACAGATACCTCCTCTCCGGAACTCGGGTTGACACACCCGAAGCTCGGAACCACAATCTCAAATACTTCTGGATCGTAAACGGCGGTTGGATCGACCTGACTTTGCGTCTCGGCGGCACTCCCGCATCGAATGATGCCGTTCACCGGACCGGCGCCAGGACTGTCGTCAATGCTTCCGTCAGGAAGCCAGGCGGCACCCTGCTCCCAACGCACCGCGCTCGAAGGGCCGTTCGTTTGGGCATGCGCTGAAATCGCGCAACTAGCTGAAAAAAGGACTAGCGAGTGCAGGTAAATCTTCATGGCCATTAAGCTGAAACGAGCATCAAGATACGGCGTTATGTACCGTCATTCAAAAAACCCCGATTCGAGGTGAATCAGGGTTGAAAGAGAAAGTAGCTCCGCTAGGAATCGAACCTAGATTTTGGGTACCGGAAACCCACGCACTATCCATTGTACTACGGAGCCAAAAACCTCTTCCCGTAGCGGGCTGTTGGTGGAGATACGGGGATTCGAACCCCGGACCTCTTGCATGCCATGCAAGCGCTCTAGCCAGCTGAGCTATACCCCCATTGAATGTTCCGCGTTCCTTCAGCCGCTGCTGAAACGGACGGCAAAGATAGGTGGTTTGTTTGCATCCTTCCAAGAAGTCCGCAAACAAAGCCTGTTGCGGCTTTGCCCCGCATTCGATCAATCCACTTGACGGGCAAAATCCGCCGCTGTGTGACTGGTTGATGAAAACATTCTGAATTCTATCAGATTCGACAAGTTAGCCGCATTAAACATTTCTCCATGCCAACCTACAACCTCGGCATATCCTTCACCGGCGCTTTCTGGACACGTTCCCCACACGGGCATGGTCTCAACCACGGTCCAGGATTCTTGACCCTCCTCGATTTGGGCCAAAACGGCGCAAAACAGGGATATCAAGCACACAAAGTGTGACGAAGTTTTTCATGCAAGAAGGAGGTTCAAGGAGCATACAGGTTGGGCAACACGGAAGGAGCACCGAGGTTCCAGCGCGTTTCGTTGCCCCACCGGTCCGAGAACACAAACCAAGCTTCTCCCCCTTCCAGCATCTTGCCGGTCAGACGGTAGGTCTCCTGGGGCAGCACCATCGCACCGGAGGTGCCTTGGCGATACATGTGACGGTTCGAGGCAAAGCGCACATCCAACCGTCGTCCTGGCGCCATGTCCATCGCCATGCCAGATTTGTTTTGGACGAGACGAACCGGCAAGGCCACCGAATCGACCCAAAGCTCAAACCGCTGCGCCCCCTCTGTGAAGTTGCCACTGAGTTTGACTCGGTGCACTTCGGTGGCGTAGAGGTTGGACTCAACGCCTGGGAATTGGGCTTGGCGAGTGAACTCAAGAACCTCGAATCCCACGGTGGTGGCGGTTGTGGAGCCAGGCAGGGCGGCGCATGCTCCCAGGAGCACGGCGCACACCGTTGTGGCCCCGAGCACACGAAGGTCACGCATGGGCTTGGCGCCATTCGTGAAGGCTTGCGAGCGTGGTCAGCAAGCCTTCCAACTGATCGAGGGGAAGCATGTTGGCGCCGTCACTCAACGCCTTGGAAGGATCGGGGTGGGTTTCAATGAACACGCCGTCAACACCCGCTGCAACGGCGGCACGAGCAAGGGTCGCGATGAGTTGGGGACGCCCTCCCGTCACCCCACTGGCTTGGTTGGGTTGCTGAAGGCTGTGCGTCAAGTCCATGAAGGTGGGCGCAAAGACACGCATCTCCGAGAGGCCGCGCATGTCCACCACCAGGTCGCCGTACCCGTGCATGGTCCCGCGCTCGGTGAGCCAGATGTGGTTGTTTCCGGACTCGCGGATCTTGTCCACCGCGTGCTTCATGGACGTCGGGGCCATGAATTGGCCCTTCTTGACGTTGACGATCCGGCCGGTGCGCGCAGCGGCGACAAGGAGATCTGTTTGCCGGCAGAGGAAGGCCGGGATTTGGAGCACGTCGGCCACCTCGGCAGCCGTGGCTGCTTCCTCGGGAAGGTGGATGTCCGTGACGATGCCCACGCCGAGGTCGGATTTGACTTGGGCAAGCACTTCGAGGGCCTCGCGGTCGCCGATGCCCGTGAAGGAATCAAGTCGGGTGCGGTTGGCTTTGCGGTAGCTGGCCTTGACGTGGAAGGGTAAGCCCAACTTGTCGCACACGTGCTTGACCTCCCGGGCGACGGTCATCGTGGTTTCCAAACTTTCGACGGCACAAGGGCCGGCGAGGACATGCAACGGGGTGTGAGCGGTGTTCATGGACGGGAACTGGTTTGGGGCAGTTGGGTTTGTTTCACCGGAGCGGGGCTGCGAAGGTCACGGCTGGGCAACCCCATGAACCGCGTCCAACCCGCTCCCGGCAGGCGCTTCAAGGAGACGCGCACGCCGCGGCCGTAGGTGTTGACCGCTTGTTCCGAGCCCCACATCCACCCCAGTGGATCGTCCACCTCAATGGACAGTATGCGTTTCTTGGTCACCCGCAATTCAAACCAGGTCACCGGGCGAGCACCGCCCCATCCTCCCGTGCGGTAATCCAACCCAAACGCCAAACGCTTCGTCGGGATCCACCCCACACCCACTGTGAATTGAGGCTCGGGCATCCAGCTTCCGGCGCGGGCCTGAGCCCGAACTTGCAGGTCGGGCGTTGGCCACCAACTCAACTGCGCGTGAATTTTGGTAGGCAACATCAGCATTCGCCCGAGGGCGCTGTCGCTGACGAAGTAAAGGCTGTCAGGGTCAATCCCCGTGGTTCCGTCCACGATGTCTTGCCAGGTGATGCCGTCCTCGTTGTCGGAACTGCCCTCTGTGAAGTAGGAGGAAAAAGGCACGCGCAATCCAGACGTCACAAACCCCGTATCGACTGCGGCAACCAAGCCGCCCGCAGGTTCCCACATGACGCCGACATCTTGGAAGTCGACGAGGAACTGCAACGGAAACAAATCCGAAGTCAACGGCAACGAGCCGCTGACCCCCACTCCGTAGGCCGGAAGGACGTGATTAAACTGAACCCCGGACGTGTCGGGAAACCGGTCCAAGCTCGCCAGGCCGTAGGCCTGCATGTTGACCTCCATGCTGTCCACACCTTCGGAGACCCAAAAGCTGCCGTTGGGAATTCCCCATTCCACGCCCGCCACACGCTGCACCACTGACAACTCCAGGCGCTGCCTCGTTTCCACGTGCTCCATTCCCAGGGAGAGGCGGTTGAATGCCCCGACGCGCATGCCGGTGCCGCTGAAGACGTCGACGCGTCCCGTGTGCCCGGCATTGCCAAGGAACGCCAACTCGAACAAGTCACGTCGCCACAGGGTGCTCACCAACACTTCGCTTCCCAACGAACCCGTCACCGCCCAGGGGCCGTCGCCGAGGGGGCGGGTGGATCCGCGTTTGGCCCAACCGGCCTGAACGCCCATGCCGCCCACCAAGGGATGCGCTGCGAGCGCCTCATCGAAAAACGCGCGCGACAAGAAGCCGCCCGTTTGGAAGGTGTACAAGAAATCGGAGGACAAAGCGTTGCTGCGCTGGTTCGCCCAAACCTCGAACGACGCCATCCCACGTTCCGAAGGAGGCGTCAAATTGGCGACGAGGCTCTGGGCATGCAGCGAGGAAACACATGCAACGGACGCCAGCCATCCCGCGAGCACACAACGCAACGAAGTCGAGAAATGCTTCATTCGACCTCGATGATTTGGGTTCCTTCCAACCGACCTTGAATCCGGATGCCCTCGTGACCAGTAAACGGTTGCGCTCCGTAAGTATTTACGCGAAGCTCCACTTCAACCTGACCTCCGGGCAGCGCCATGTCCGCGTTTAGAGGAATGCTCAAGGTGGCCTCGCCCAACGTGCCGTTGGGCACGCTGCCTGGCGGAAGGACCAACGTGTCTTGGTACAGCACCCCGTCCAACCGGTCAAACGCCACCGTTCCAGTTACCTCCACCGGAAAGGAGCTTTCAAAATCCAGGTGCAAGTGGCCCTCGAATTGTGGGAAATCTTCCAGCCCCTCCAAGTCAAACGAATCGCGCAGCACGACCCCGTTTACCCCCAGCTTCAGAGGAACCCGCAATTCGTACCAAAACGTGGGCGGGTAGTTGACGTTCCAGCGGTCCATCAACAAGTCTTGGGTGTCGAACGGGTTGAGCATCATGCGACCCGCCACGTGCAAGGAGCGTGGGAACATCTCAATCATGCTTAAAAAATTGGAGCCCGGCGACCCCAAGTCGAGGCTCCACTCCGAGGGAGTGGGGACGCCGTTGTTCCATGTCGCCCGGGGTATGTCGTGACCTGCAATCAAATCGCCTTCCACCAAGTTCTCGTCAAACTGCAGGGTGTCCAAGTACAGCCGGAGGTCCGCCCCGACAGTGTTGGTGAAGTGCAATGCCGCGGTTGTCCCTTCCAAATCAATCACAGGCTCCGGAAGCGGCACCGTGTCCAACAAGGCGACGTCTGCGGAGGTGGATTCAGTCAGTTGACCGAAGTAACCTCCCAGCTCCTCCACCTTCAAATCCTGAAACGTCAGAGAGATGGCCAGGCTGTCGGTCGCTGTGATGATGTAGATGCCTTCCGGGGTGGTCACTTCCCCGGAAACTGCTGCGACGTTGACAGCAAGCGCGTTGGAATCAAACCCCGACACGGCGGCAAAGTCAAATTCTGCACCCGTCAATTCAACGAGCTGTGAATCCTCGCCCGGAACCGTTTCCGTCGCGGGAGGCAATTCAAGCGAAAACTCCAAAGGGTTCCCCTCGACCAAAATTCCAGGGAACTGGAACAACATCGCCACCTCGCACTGCAAGCTGTGCTTGACCTCAATGCCCACCGTGCCGCTGCTGACCAAGGCATCCGTCAGCGCAAGTCCCTCCGGCTGGTTCAATTCAATGTCGAGGACGTCTTGGGTGCCCACCACCGTGGTTTGGGACGTGACGGGAAGCCCGTTTTCCAAAACACCTTCACCGTCGTAGCGAATCTCCACCGTGGTGTCCGGCAACTGGGCCCATTCGCTCCAGTCCCAGCCGTCCAGGGTGTCAACCAGCACGAAATGGGCGGGACCGCCCTCCACGTCGGACTCGTACAGGGAGTCCGGCACCACGTCCGACCAATCCACGCGGTCGTCGAGCAACGGAATGTGGATGTCGTTTTCCCACGACACCGGGTTGGCGCAGGCGACCGCCGTCAACAGGAGAACTACGCCAAGGATCAAGTGAAAGTTGGAGACGTTCATGAGGAGGAAGATTCCATGGCAAGTTACACTGAGGTCAATCTGGATTCACGGGGTCTGGCGAAGGGATGTCCACACAGAAATCACCGTCGCTGCACATGCGCCTAAAGTCGGCCAAACCAACGCCTCAATCCCATGCAAATGCGACCTCCAAATCGGAACAACCAGCACCGAAACGACCGCCAGCACCGTCCACAACTGAGCAACTCGAAGGGTCCATCGGCGGTTCGCAGGCACAAGCACCAAGGCGCCGCCCGCCGTCCAAATCACGTCGGCATTCCACCACGTGTCGTTGTGATCCGTGAAGAGCATCATCGAAACAAACAGCAACGACAACACCAGTCCAGAGACCGCAGTGAGGCCTCTCGCGACCTTGGCCGCTGTCGACATGGTCCGTGATTTCCCGTTGTCGAAACGCCACAAAATCGCGAGGAGGGCCGCCCAAAGCCAGGTGGCACGTGCAGGTGCATTTCGACCGGGTTGCCCTGCCGGAATTCCCGCATGCCAGGTGCCTTCGTGTGGAAACACGATTTCGCGGGGAAACGCGAGAGGCTCGCCGTCGAGCGTCATGAATTCGAGTTGGTGGGCCAACACGTCCGGCAAAAACGCGTGCCCGCACAGTGTCATGGTTGTGGAGGCCTCCGCTCCCAGAATCAGTTCCATGCCCCACGCGGACCAAGGTTGGCCCGAAGTGTAAGGCCGGAGCGCTTCGAGGTACGTGCTGTCCGTTGGCGTGCATCCGGCGTCAAACCTTGAACCGAAGACTTCTTGGAGCACCGCAATCACCTTCGTTGCGCAGTTGTCCCGGAAGAAATCGTAGGCATACGTGGCGTTTTCAGGCTGCGCGTTCCACTCGAGGTACTCGGCCAAGGCGCGAACGTCCTCCGGCGCCAAATTCAGGACCTGTTCGTGGAGCGCCCGGCCCTGACGGAGGTACGTGTTTTGGAACCGGCCGTAGGGCTCAACGCCCAAACGGTAGTCCATCCTCCCCCGCACGAACCGAACGTAGAAACCGTCGTCCACCACGAACGTACCGTAGTTGAACACCCAGTCAGAGCGAGATCCCGGATCGAAGATGCGAATGGCCGTGTGGCCAAACGCCGCGTACAGGTCTTCGCCCGGACTTGCCGTCAGCACGGAAGCCTGTGCGTCCTCGGTCAAGCGCCCGGCCAAATCCGTCGCCAGCACTTCGTTGCCCAACCCTGCGAAAACCGCCAAAGCCCAAAGCCAAGTTCCCGTGAACATGCGTCGAGCAGCACCGAACAACCACACGTTGGAGAACCTTTTCGTGTCGTCGAGTTGGGCGTGAACAACGAGGTCGCCGCCGCGCGCTGCCACCGTGCGCTTGTGGCTTCCCGGCACGGGATCGCAACGGGCGATGTCTGCAAGCGACGCGGCCACCACACCCGTGCCGCAACTCAAGGTCTCGGCCTCGACGCCCCGCTCAAACGTACGGATGGCCAATCCCGACTTCGTGACGGCCACGGCGTTGACGTTGCAGCCGCCAGGAGCGTACCGAGAATGGTTGCGCACCGTCGGACCGGCAGCGGCAAGGTCAAGACGGTCGAGCGCCTCCAAGCTCGGCAACCACTCGACGTGGTGCGGCGAACCGGTGTCCAAAAACGCAGCACCGTTCGCCCCGGGAAACTGGGGAGGCATCTCCTGAGGCCAAGCGGCTACGTTCATGGTGACGCCCGGCACTCCGTCCTCGCCGACCCGTCCTTGATGGGTGCCGTCGACCGCATGCACCACCGAATCGCGTCCCACCAACCCTTCGCCAAACGCCCACGCCACGGCACTCCTTGTCCCGTTGCCGCAAAACGACCGGCTGCCGTCGGGGTTTCGGAAGTCGACGTGCAATTCTTCGGCGTCGTCAACGGACACCACCAGCACGCCGTCGGCACCCACACCATGTTGTCGGTCGCAAAGCGCGGCAACCTCCTCATTGGCCCAGTCGGACGGAAGCCGGCCTGAAGTCCGGCCGTCCACGAGCACGAAATCGTTGCCCGTTCCTTCCCATTTCTCAAATTGAAGTGCCACCGCACGAAGGTAGCACGGGCACGTCGGGAAGTGGGCACCCCTCCCCCTATCTTTGGGTCATGCCCCAACCTGCGAAATCGACCGCATCCACAGGGCTGCTTCAAGCGTACACCACGGCGCGCACGGCACGAGCCATGTCGGACCTGTACGAGGAGCACGCTCGACTCACCGCCAAGTACGTCCACGCGTGTTCACGCGGCCACGAGGTCATTCAAATTGCCGCAGGCCAGTTGCTTCGCCCTCAGGATTACGTGAGTTGCTATTACCGCGACGACAGCCTGCTTTTGGCCATGGGACTGACGCCGCAGGAGCTCATGCTGCAGCTTTTTGCCAAAAAAGACGACCCCTTCTCCGGCGGCCGAACGTATTACAGCCACCCCAGCCTGAATCGGCCCGGCCAACCCAAGATTCCGCACCAAAGTTCTGCCACGGGAATGCAAGCCATCCCTGCAGCGGGCGCGGCCATGGGGCTTCAGTACTTGGGCCAAATGGACCTCGAATCCCAAGCCGTACAAGACGGCAAGCAAGCCGGCGTGAGCGGCGTGGACGACGAACCGGGAATTTCGTTCTGCAGCATTGGGGACGCGGCAATGACCGAAGGCGAAGTGGCGGAGGCCTTTCACATGACCGCCTTGCGAAAGCTTCCCATGGTATGGCTTGTTCAAGACAACGAATGGGACATCAGCGCGCACAGTTCGGAAGTGCGTTTTGGCGATGCAACCACCTTTGCGAAGGCGTTCCCAGGCATTGAAGTTGTGTCGGTGGACGGCACCGATTGGGAGGCGTGTCACAAGGCCATGGCGCGCGCCATCGGCACCGCTCGACAAGAACAGCGCCCCTTCCTCGTCCACGCCAGCGTCCCCTTGTTGGGCCACCACACAAGCGGGGTGCGACGGGAATTTTACCGAGACGATTTGAAAGAAGCCGCCGAACGCGATCCCCTTCCCCTGCTTGAAGCCCAGCTGATTGAATCAGGCATGGACCGCGCGGATTTGGACTTGCTTCATGCCAAAATCGACGCTGCAGTGCAGGAGGCCTTCGATGCCGCTCGTGGTGCAGACGACCCCTCAGCGGAAGACCTTTTGCCTCACCGCTACGCCCCCACCTCCGTCACCGAAGAACGCGGCCAACGCCACGACCCCAACGGCGAGGTGACCTTGATGGTGGACTGCGCGCTCCACGCCATGCAAGAAATCATGGAGGACCATCCGGAAGCCCTGTTGTACGGGCAAGACGTGGGCGCACGGCTGGGCGGCGTGTTTCGGGAAGCGGCCACCTTGGGCCAAAAATTCGGCGACCACCGCGTCTTCAACACCCCCATCCAAGAAGCCTTCATCCTCGGTTCCACAGTCGGAATGAGCGCCACTGGTTGCAGGCCCATTGTGGAGGTTCAGTTTGCGGACTACCTCTGGCCCGGACTGAACCAACTGTTCACGGAATTGAGCCGGAGCTACATGCTGAGCAACGGGCAATGGCCGGTTCACAGTTTGATCCGCGTGCCCATCGGCGCCTACGGAAGCGGTGGGCCGTACCACAGCTCCAGCATCGAGTCGGTCCTGGCCAACATTCGAGGCGTCAAAGTGGCCTACCCCTCAAACGGCGCGGACCTCAAAGGCCTGCTCAAGGCGGCCTTCGAAGACCCCAACCCGGTGGTCGTCCTTGAACACAAAGGCCTGTACTGGTCCAAGATTCCTGGCACCGAGTCGGCCAAAGTCGTCGAACCGGACCGCGAATACCGCGTCCCACTCGGCAAGGCACGTGTCGTGTTGGCCGCGGACGACGCCGTGCTCGAACGCGAAAGTGCCGTCACCGTGGTGACCTACGGACGCGGAGTCCATTGGGCGCAGGAGGCGGCCAAGGCCTATCCCGGACGCATCGAACTCGTCGACCTCCGCACCATCCAACCCGTAGATTACGAAGCCATCGAAGCCAGCGTCGCCCGGACCAACCGTTGTTTGGTGCTCACAGAAGAACCTGTTGCTCACAGCTTCGCCCAAGCCTTGGCGGGCCACATTGCGACGCGCTGCTTTCGCGACCTCGATGCGGCACCGGAAGTGCTCGGAAGCATGGACTTGCCGGCGATTCCGCTCAACGAGAACCTGGAAGCGGCTGTGTTGCCCTCTGCAGAAAAAGTGAGGGCAAAATTGGCATCGTTGTTGAACGTCTAAGGGCATGACTCGACTCGCGCGCCTCGTCCTGTTTTTGTCCGCCATGAGCACGGCCTCAGGTGACCTTTTCGCTCAGGCCGGCGCCTGGGTGCTGGACGGTTTTCCAAAGGACCACAACAGTTATTTCTCAGGGCGAACGGAAATCGTCGCCGACGGGGAAAGGTTGAAAATCTCCGAGTGGCCTGAAAACGACAACAGCCCCGACGCATCCCTCGTGACCTACTTCCTCGGACAAAGCGTGGTGAAAGTGTTCCCATGGAACGGCGAGCGAGTCGGACTGGTCTTCGAGTCGGACGAACGGCTGCCGCGCGCCGAAGTCAATGCTGAAGGACAACTCGTGCTTCCGCCCCCCTACCCATCCCGCGTCCATCAGGAAAGCGAGGTTCCTTGCGGTGAAGGGTGCACGTACCTGGTCCGCAACGTGCAGTTCGAAGCCCTCGACCCGGCTGATTTTGCCCCGGGGGGCGCGAAAGAGAAGATGTTCGTACCGCCCGTCGATTTGCCGTTGCTTACTCGCGAGGAATTTGTGGGTCGCTACCACATAGCTCCGCCCAGTCTCGGCGAGTGGGCCACAGGCCAACGGCCTTGAGTTTTCCGCATTCCAGGCACCAGAATACGCGACTCACCGAGGGAAGGAGACGTGTTTTGAACCCAATTCACAATCGTTTGTTCCATGGTTACGACAGCCATGGGCACCCCCACCACCATTACCGTCAAGCGCATTGAGCGCTTGAGCCCGGTCGCCGTGCGTGTCACGCTCGACCCGGGTGCGCATGCCCCTGATTGGGACTACGTGCCCGGAGGTTACCTGACGTTTTGCCTTCCCTGCGGCGACCCGGTGCTCCACCGGTCTTACAGTTTGGTGCAAGGCCCTTCCGACCGTTATCCTCAAGTCTTGGTCAAAGAGACGGGAGGGTCGCGCGGGAGCGCCTTTGTCAATCGGCAGTTCAAGGAAGGGATGCAAATCATGGCCTACCCGCCCAAAGGCAGACTCTTTCCTGAATCGTGGAACGACCAACCTGCGCATTTCGTGATGCTCGCAGCCGGAACGGGAATCACCCCGCTCTTTAGCGTGATGCAGCACCTTCTGGCTTCCGAACACGACCACGAAGTGACGCTGTTTTTCGGAAACACGAGCATCGCAGACATTCTGCTTCGCGACGAGCTGGAAACGCTGGCGAAACACCCTCGGGTTCGCGTGGTGCACATTTTGACCGACGGAAGTTGCGACGACGACTTGCACAACGGCCGCATCACCGCAAGCAAGACCATGCTCCTGTGGGACTCCATCACCACTTCATTGCCTAAGAAAGTGCTTTTGTCGGGGCCCGCGAGCATGAAGGAAGACGTGTTGCGTGGTTTGGACCTGTGCGGCGTGGCTCCTCAAGACATTCGATACGAAGACTTTCACCACCCTCCACACATGGAGGCGCCCGTCATCCCCTCCTGCGAAGTGACGGCCGAATACCGAGGCAAATCGATCGAATTCACGTACCAGCCCAACGAAGAATCCCTGATTGAAGCCATCGTCGATCGTGGACTGGACGCCCCGTTTTCATGTCGTGGAGGCGTCTGCGGCAGCTGCCGATCGGAAGTTGTGGACGGCGAAGTGACGGTGGATCACGCCTACGCGTTGACGCGGGAGGAACGCAAGAAAGGTTGGGTGCTCTGTTGCCAGGCCAAGCCGAGCTCAAGCCACGTTCATGTCTCCTTCAAGGGAGACCAATAAACTTGTGCGTTTGCAAGGACAGCCGCCATTGAGGCGCTTCTTGGATGCGGGCCAAAACGCGTTCCATCACTTCTTCCCGTCGGTCCCACTCTGGCTGAAGGAACTGGGCCGTTCCGGGGGCGAGTTGTGAAGCGTGTTCTTCCGCCCAAGCCAAGTCGTGGGTGTTCACCACAACCACCTTCAACTCGTCCGCCTTGGCGTACCACTCTTCGAGGCAGGGTTTGAACTTTTTGGGGCTCAAGGTCACCCAATCCCAATCTCCCGAGGACGGGTGCGCACCACTTGTTTCGAGGTGCGTTGCGAGCCCTGCCGCATGCAGAGCCGAGGTCAAGCTCGTGAGGTCGTACATGCACGGCTCTCCGCCGGTCACAACCACCCGAGGCAATCCCGATTCCGCTGCTTCGCGGACGAGCGTGGCGACGTCGATTTGAGGATGTGCCTCCAAGGGCCAGCTTTCCTTCACGTCGCACCACGCACATCCCACGTCGCATCCCCCGAGACGGATGAACCAAGCCGCGTGGCCCGTCCAAGCCCCTTCCCCTTGCAACGTGGGAAAGCGCTCCATGACAGGGTATGTGCGAGAATCGGACATCAATCCACCAAGTGAGCGTCAAGGTCAAACGCAGATGCCCCGGTGATCTTCGCCGTGACAAAATCGCCAACACGCAGGTGTCCGTCATGAGCGATACGCACTTCGTTGTCCACGTCAGGGCTGTCGTATTGGGTCCGCCCCACCCACAACCCGTCTTCATGTCGGTCGATGAGAACGCGCTCCACGCTGCCGATTCGAGCCACGTTGAGTTCCTCGCTGATCCCGGCCTGAATGTCCATGATGCGCTCAACCCGTGCGCGCTTCACCTCCTCAGGCACGTCGTCCGCCAAAGTGTAGGCGTGCGTGTTCTCCTCGTGGCTGTACGTGAAACAGCCCAAACGATCGAACCTCATCCGCTCCACCCACCCTTGCAGGTGCTCGAAATGGGCTTCCGTCTCGCCGGGAAAACCGCAGATCAAAGTGGTCCGGATCGCGATGTCCGGAATCCGTTGCCGAATGGCGTCGATCAGCGCGTCGGTTTTGGCCTCCGTGATGCCTCGACGCATGGCCTTCAACATCTCGTCGGTGCCGTGCTGAAGCGGCATGTCGAGGTAATTGCACACGTTGCTCCGCTCGGCCATCACGTCGAGGACGTCCATCGGAAATCCGCTCGGGAAGGCGTAGTGCAGGCGAATCCACTCGATTCCTTCCACGTCGCTGAGGCGCCGTACAAGTTCGGCGAGCTTCCGCTCGCGGTACAGGTCCAGTCCGTAGTAGGTCAAGTCCTGCGCGATGAGGATGATTTCTGACACCCCTTGTTTGGCGAGCCCCTTGGCCTGGGAAACCAGCTCTTCCATGGGAGTGGAGCGGTGCTTCCCGCGCATCAGCGGAATCGCACAAAACGCACAGGGCCGGTCGCACCCTTCCGCGATTTTCAGGTAGGCGTAGTGCGCGGGTGTCGTGAGCAAGCGCTCGCCCACGAGCTCCTTTTTGTAATCGGCACGCAACGTCTTGAGCAGGCGCGGCAAATCGCGGGTGCCAAACCAATCGTCCACCTCGGGGATGCCGTCCGCAAGCTCTTCCTTGTAGCGCTCCGAGAGGCATCCCGTCACGTACACGCGCTCAAGCTGGCCCTCTGCCTTGGCCTGAGCGAACCTGAAAATGGTGTCGATGCTTTCCTGCTTCGCCGCTTCAATGAAACCGCACGTATTGACAATGACAATGCCGCTGTCGTCTTGCTTCGCTTCGTGCTCGACCTCAAAGTCGTTGGCCCGCAATTGGGCCATCATGACTTCGCTGTCAAACAGGTTCTTGGCGCACCCGAGGGTCACCACGTTGACCTTGCGTGGCTTGTAGGAACGTGCTCTCATGATTCTGCATCCAAAGATTGGGGAAGCAAGCTGTCGACAAACTCCATCGGGTGAAATTCCTGCAAGTCCTCCATTTTTTCGCCCACGCCCACAAACCGGACCGGAACGTTCAGTTGGTCGGAGATGGCAAGAACCACCCCGCCCTTTGCCGTGCCGTCGAGCTTGGTGAGCACCAGGCCTGTCACGTCGGTGACCTCGGTGAATCTCTTGGCTTGTTCGAGCGCGTTTTGGCCTGTCGAACCGTCCAGGACCAACCACACTTCGTGCGGCGCATCTGGAATCTGCTTCGCCATCACCCGCTTGATTTTGCCCAACTCGTTCATCAAGTTGACCTTGTTGTGCAAGCGTCCGGCGGTGTCAATGATCACCAAATCGGCCTGGGCGGCTGTCGCCGACTGAAGGGTGTCAAACGCCACTGCTGCCGGATCCGCCCCCATGCCTTGCGCCACAACGTCCACCCCCACGCGCTCTCCCCACACCTTCAACTGGTCGACGGCCGCAGCCCTGAACGTGTCTGCCGCGCCGAGCATCACTTTCAATCCTTGGGACTTGTAGCGGTGGGCAAGCTTCGCAATCGAAGTCGTTTTGCCCACGCCGTTGACCCCCACCACCAAAATGACGTGAGGCCCGTTTCCGCGAGGCACTTCGTAGGCCGTCGAGTCCGAGGTTGCACTTCCCGCGTCCCGCGTGATCAAACCGAGGACTTCCTCGCGGAGCATTGTCATGAGCTCCTGCTGGTCCACGTAGGCCTCCCACGTGGCGCGCTTCCGCAGGCGATCGAGGACCGCTTCCGTGGTGTCTACCCCCACGTCGGAAAGAATGAGCGCCTCCTCCAACTCATCCATCAAGTCATCGTCAATGCGACGACGCCCGGTGAACACTCGGGAAATTCGCTCCATGACCGACTGCTTGGACTTGGCCAAGCCCTGGTCGAGCGATTCCTTTTTTTCCTGTCCAAATAGCCGCTTGAAAAATCCCATCAGGCGCGTTGGTGTGAGGTGGTTTGACAAAAAAATGGGCCGGATTCACGAGGAAACCAGCCCATCCGTAATGCGTTTGAGGCGTACTCGTGAATCAGTTCTTGTCGAACCAGGCTTTCACGTCGTCGTTGTGCACCACCTCTTCTTTGAACATGTACGCTCCCGTTTTAGGGCTGCGCACCATCTTAATCACTTTCGTGTGCTGTCGACCTCCTCCGGTCTGCAGCGATGCCACTGTCTTCTTAGCCATGCTTTCTTGTTGTCAGAGGGTTAGGTCCAATTACTTAATCTCTTTGTGCATCGTGTACTTGCGAAGTACGGGGTTGAACTTTTTGATCTCCATGCGGTCTGGAGTGTTCTTGCGGTTCTTCGTGGTGACGTAACGAGACGTGCCTGGCATGCCGGATTCTTTGTGCTCCGTGCATTCCAAAATCACCTGAACGCGGTTTCCTTTCTTCGCCATGGTTTCAAGAATTGGGTCGCAAAGATAGCGAATTCCCGCAATTCGAACAACGCCTTTTGCACACCCCCGCGTGAAGAAGCCTTTGGGACCCACAATTCCCACGTTTCAAGGGCGTTTAGATTCGTAGAATCCATGGCAAAGAACATCCTTCTCAAAGATACCGAGGCCTCCTCTGGGGACAAAGGCGCCTCATCCAAGCGCAAAAAGCGGGCGCCCAAGGCCCAACCTGACTCCAAGTGGAACTTCACATTGTTTTCTCAGGCTCGCGAGACGTGGCAGGATGAACGGACACGTTCGGTAGCGGGATTGGTGTCTCTGGGCCTGGCCTTGGTGTTTGCCTTGGCCGTGGTGTCGTCGTTTTTCACCGGGAGCTTGGACATTCGGATCCTTCAAAACGAAGGCGTCACCGACGAATTGGAAGCGTACCACAACGTGCTTGGAAGCCTTGGCGCACACATCGGATTCTTCCTCGCCCGTCAAGGTCTGGGCGTAGGCGCACTCAGCATCCCTTTTCTCCTTGGGCTGTTGGGTTTGCGGTGGCTGACGGATCGCCCTTTCTTGCCCTTGGCCAAAACCCTGCGCCTTTCCGCGTTTCTTGCCATGTTCGTGCCCTGGGCGCTCGCCTTTTTGACGCACACCGCTCCAGAGGCCAACCAAACCGCGGTCAGCGCACTCAACGATCACGTGACGGGTGCCGCGGGCTTGTGGCTGCTCGGGCAGTCCCTGCATTGGGGAGGTGCACTCGGGTCGTCGCTGTTTTTGATGTTGACAATAGGCATCATGCTTGCCTTCAACACCCCCGCGCTTTGGAACCGATTGGGACAACGCCTTGGTGCGTGGTTCAAATCCTCGGAAGAGACCATGATGGAGGAGGATGCCCTGGACGAGGCTGCCGTGAAAGAGGCCGCTTCCGGGGATGATTTTGTCGCCTCCAACGCCGTCGCCGCCGCTGCGACAGGCAACGTTCTTCTTCCGAAGGACGAGCCAAGTGAGGTGGAGGAAGACGTCCCGTTTGAAGTGTCGCCCGCAGCAGAGGCGGTGCCAGACCCGCAGCCCGAGCCCAACGCGACCGCCCCTGAAGTCGAGGCGCCGGTCGCGGACGAACCTGCACAGGCCGAGGCTACCCCTGCCCCACCCACTCCGGGTGAACAAGACGAGGAGGGCGACGTGGAGGGCGACGTGGAGTTTGAGGTGAAAGAAGTTCAAGAGGAGGAAACGCTGAGCAGCGAAGAACTGGAGGACTTGGCCGAAGAATTTGGGGAGGAATACGACCCGACATTGGATTTGGGCCGATTCCAACTCCCCCACTTGGACAAACTCGAGAACCACGGCGACGGCAAAAACCGCGTGACAGACGAGGAATTGCAACAGAACAAGGAGAACATCCTTCGCACCCTGGCAAACTTCAACATCGAAGTCAGCAAAATCACAGCTGAAGTCGGACCCACCGTGACGCTCTACGAAATTGTGCCCGCACCGGGCATTCGGATCAGCAAGATCAAGAACCTCGAAGACGACATCGCCCTGAGCCTTGCGGCCCTGGGGATCCGCATCATTGCCCCCATTCCTGGAAAGGGAACCATCGGCATTGAAGTTCCCAATTCGAATCCGGACGTGGTGAGCATGCGTACACTCATCGCCAGCGACAAATTCCAAAACTCCGACGCGGCACTTCCCATCGCCTTGGGCAAAACCATCAGCAACGAGACCTACGTCTTTGACATGGCCAAGATGCCGCACTTGCTGATGGCAGGTGCCACTGGCCAAGGAAAGTCGGTCGGACTTAACGCCATGCTCGTAAGCATGCTGTACCGGAAACATCCGTCGCAGCTGAAGTTTGTCCTGGTAGACCCCAAGAAGGTGGAACTGACGCTCTACAACAAGATTGTGCGTCACTACCTCGCGCAACTTCCCGACAGCGAGGACGCCATCATCACCGACACGTCGAAGGTGGTTTCCACGCTGAACAGCCTCTGCGTGGAGATGGACCACCGGTACGAATTGCTCAAGGCGGCGCAATGCCGGAACCTGAAGGAGTACAATGCCAAGTTCATCAAGCGCAAGATCATTCCAGGAGCGGCAGTGGGGCACCCCGACAACGGGTCCGACTTGCACCGCAACGGGCACCACTACATGCCGTACATCGTGCTTGTCGTGGACGAATTCGCGGACTTGATCATGACGGCGGGCAAGGAGGTGGAAACACCCATCGCGCGATTGGCCCAGCTTGCGCGGGCAATCGGCATTCACTTGATCATCGCCACGCAGCGCCCCTCGGTCAACATCATCACGGGCACGATCAAGGCGAACTTCCCGGCACGGGTGGCGTTCCGGGTGACCTCGAAAATCGACTCCCGAACCATCCTCGACGCGGGAGGCGCCGACCAACTCATCGGCCGCGGGGACATGCTGATGAGCACGGGCAACGACCTCATTCGTTTGCAATGCGGGTTTGTCGACACCCCTGAAGTGGAAGACATCTGTGAATTCATCGGCTCCCAGCAAGGCTACCCGACCCCGTACGAATTGCCGCCACCGCCTGCGGAAGCCAGCGAGTCTTCCGGGTCGCTTGACGACGACGAGCGCGACCCCATGTTTGAAGATGCCGCCCGAGTCTTGGTGATGCACCAGCAAGGATCGACGTCGTTGCTTCAGCGCAAGCTCAAGCTTGGATACAACCGCGCAGGGCGCTTGATCGACCAACTGGAGACCGCCGGCATCATTGGCCCCTTCGAAGGCAGCAAAGCGCGAAAGGTGCTTGTGCCCGACGAAGCAAGTTTGGAACAATTGTTGCAATCCAGCTCGACCACAACCGAGTAAATTTGCATCATGCGCAGAACGACGTCCCTTTTCCTCAGCCTCGCCGCAGGCACCCTCCTCTCCTCCCCTGCTCTTGCCCAAGATGCAGATGCGCTGCTCACCAAGTTGAGCGACAAGGGCAAAACCTACAAAGCGTACGAAATTGCGTACACCAGCACGTTGGTGGACTTGAAGAACGATTTCGAGCTCACGCAAGAAGGCGTGGTCCAAATCGAAGGCGACCGCTTCCACCTCGACCTCGGGGATTACGTGATCTACTGCGACGGAGAGACGGTTTGGACATTTGAGCCTGAAATGAACGAGTGCTATGTGGACGACACCGAGACCATGAAGGAGGAGGGCATGGATCCCGCCAAGCTCTTCACGGTTTGGGAGGAGGATTTTCGCCGCGAGTGGATCGGGCGCGCCGCCGTGTCAGGCCGCGATTGTGCGCACATCAATTTGTACGCCGGAGAGGACAAGCCCTTCCACACGATGCAACTCTACCTCGACGACAAAGCCCTTGAAATTGTCCGGATCGTGATGAAGGGACGTGAAGGAAGCGATGTGACTTACACGGTGACTTCTTTCTCGACGACGTTGAACGTCGTGCCCGGAATGTTTACGTTTCCCGCAGAAAAGCACCCGGGAGTCGACCTGATCGACAACCGCCTTTGATTGAAAGGCTCGGGCTTGTGCCGGCTAACTCGGTGAACCTGCCCAGTCCACGCCCTGCCTCAGCCAATTCAGGGTTGCGCGTTCACGCTCTCCAGGCTGGTGGTCGTACGTCCACTTCACTTCCGGAGGCAGGCTCATCAGGATGCTCTCCGTGCGGCCGTTGGACACAAGGCCAAACCGCGTCCCCCGATCCCACACCAAATTGAATTCGGCGTACCGCCCGCGCCGGTGCAGTTGCCAATCGCGCTCTGAGTTCTCGAATGGCCTGCCCACGTTGGCTTTCACAATCGGCAGGTACGCGGGCAAAAACGCCTTTCCCACATCGAGAACGAACGCCTTCAAGGAATCAAGCTCTTCGCGGCTCGCGCCTTCGCGTCCCAAGTGATCGAAGAAAATTCCTCCCACACCTCGCGTTTCTTTCCGGTGCGGAAGAAAGAAGTACCGGTCAGCCTCCGCTTTGAATTCCTCGTACCGACCGCACGGGTGCACTTCACACACCCCGCGAAGGACGCGGTGAAATTGCGTGGCCTCTTCCACGTTGACGTAGTGAGGCGTCAAGTCAATGCCTCCGCCAAACCAGCACGTCCCGTCGCTCAGTGCGAAATGACGCACGTTCATGTGCACAATGGGCACGTGTGGGTTGGCCGGGTGGAGCACCAAACTCACGCCCGCAGCCCAAAACCGGTCCGCAGTGGTGTTCATTTGAGCCTTCAGCGCTTGGGAGGCCTGCCCTTCGACTTCGCTGAAATTGACGCCACCCCGTTCCCAAACGGCACCCGAAGTCAGTACGCGGGTGCGCCCGCCGCCGCCGCCGGGACGCTTCCAGGCGTCCTCCACAAACGACGCTCCGCCGTGCGCCCTTTCCACCTCTTCAAGCCCCGAACAAATGAGGTCTTGAAGGCTTCTGAAATCCTCTGCCAATGCGTCTCGCCAGCGTTGCAAATCGTCGTCGGTTTCCAAGGATTCAGTCGTTGGGGTATTCCTCCGGGAAAAGGGAGCGGTAGGCGGGTGGCACCGGAATGACGTTCTCCTCTTCGTCGTAGAACAAGCGGGGAACGAAGGGCAGCAACTCAGGCAACGTGTCCAAGCTGGCCCACTGCAAATCGGCAAACCGCGACAGCGTCCAAGCCTCGTTCATCCATTCTTCCGAGGAGTCTTGCTGAGCCCAAACCAACGGACTCGCCCAAGTTTGAACCGCATGGCCCAACCAAGGTTCACGTCGCACCCCGGCGTCAATCAGGGCATCGTGCGCCAAAGCTGCGTATTTCTGGGGCTCTGTCCCCATTCGCAGCCGGTAACTTTGCAAGCTCTCGTGCCGCGTCGAATCTGCCCATTGCACCTTGCCCGTTTGCGGCAAGGTCAAACGCCATCGCTCCATCAATTCGCCCTCGACAAAGGGCATTTCAGCGAGCTCGGGGTGGGCAAACAGCACAAAATCCGAGCTGTCGTTCATTTGGAGTTCCGTTTGCAGGGCTGCCCACATCGAACGCGCAGACCGGCCCGCCATGGAGACGACCACGTTGCGTTCGTACGGCGTGACGTGCAACGCCAGCGCCCCCACGGAACGGGGATTTCCAACAACCGTGTCCAGAACGGGGTGCCTCAAAGAGTCCATCGGAGAGTGCCACTTCGCCCGTTGTGCCGCGTTGAAGACCTCTTCAAAACGGCTCTCCAAAGCCGCTTCGCTCGCCCCTGTCACCACCAGCACGACGTTGTCGGTGTCGTGCTTGGCGGCCACCCAACGCGCCATGTTTTCAGCGGCCGCAAGCTCAGAGGCCACGCATTGGCGAACGCCAGGACCCCGAGCCACGTAAAACTCAGGCTGTTCCGTCAGCAAGAGTTGTTCGCGACCGAACCGATCCACTTTAGGCGCAACCACCCCCAAGTTTTCACGCATCAACGGCCCCAACACCAGGTCGCACCGAGCAATGTCCAAATTGCCGACCTGAGGCTTTCCCAACGAATCGGGAACCTCGTCCACCACGTTCAACCGAACGGGCAACCCGGCATGGGCCAATTCTCGTGCGGCGGCCTCCACCCCATGCAGGCTTTCCATGGCGATTTCGCGCAAGCGTCCGGCCTTACGCGGCAAAAAACCTCCAGGCAACGTGTCCACTTGCAAGCCAAACGGCAGCAAAACCAGGACCTCCAATGTGTCCACCTTCGAGACGGAATCGCCCCAACCATCTTGCGCGGCAGCGGGCGAAGAAGCCCCTAACCCCGCCGCAAACATCGTCGCCCCAAGCACCGTCGCAACGCAATTGCGATACACCGTGTTTGCGTGTGAGGCGATCATTCCCATTCGATGGTGGCAGGGGGCTTGGAGCTAATGTCGTAAACAACCCGGTTCACCCCGCGGACTTTGTTGATGATGTCGTTGCTCACCTTGGCCAAGAAATCATAAGGCAGATGGCACCAGTCGGCCGTCATGCCGTCGGTGCTGCTCACTGCGCGCAAGGCCACGGCGTTTTCGTACGTCCGTTCGTCGCCCATGACGCCCACGCTTTGAACGGGCAGCAAAATGGCGCCGGCCTGCCACACGTCGTCGTACAATCCCGCGTCCTTGAGGCCTTGAACCCAAATGTGATCCACCTCTTGAAGCACACGCACTTTCTCGGCCGTGATGTCGCCCAAAATGCGAATCGCCAATCCCGGTCCCGGGAACGGGTGCCGCCCCAAGATGCGCTCCTTGATGTTCATGGCCCGTCCGACGCGGCGCACCTCGTCTTTGAAGAGCAAGCGCAACGGCTCAACCATTTCGAGCTTCATGAAATCCGGCAACCCTCCCACGTTGTGGTGACTCTTGATGGTGGCCGAGGGTCCGCCCGTCGCACTCACCGATTCAATGACGTCCGGGTAAATCGTTCCTTGGCCAAGCCACTTCGCCCCTTCCACTTGGTGAGACGCCTCGTCGAAAACCTCGATGAAAACACGTCCGATCGCCTTGCGCTTCGTTTCGGGATCCGATTCCCCGGCGAGGGCTGCCAAAAATTGATCTCCCGCACGCACGCCGCGCACGTTGAGCCCCATGTCTTGGTAGTCCTCTAGGACTTGCTCGAATTCGTTCTTCCGCAACAACCCGTTGTCGACGAAGATGCAATGCAACCGGTCGCCGATCGCGCGGTTGAGCAACTCCGCAGCCACCGTGGAATCCACGCCTCCGCTGAGCCCGAGGATCACGCGGTCGTCGGGACCAATCTTGGCCTGCAGGTCCGCGACGGTCGCCTCCACGAAGTTGTCCGGCGTCCAGGCACCGTCGCACCCGCAAATGCCCATGACGAAGTTTTTCAGAAGGATGGGGCCTTCCGTGCTGTGCCACACTTCCGGGTGGAATTGAATGCCCCAAACGTCCTGACCCGTCGCGCGGAAGCCCGCGTACTTCACATCCGAAGTGCTGCACAGCGTCTCAAACCCGTCCCCGATGTCCAGGATCGTGTCGCCGTGGCTCATCCAAACCTGAGATCCCTGGGTCATGCCCGCAAGCAAGGGGTCGCTGCTGTTGAGCGAGGCGAGGTTGGCACGGCCGTATTCGCGGGAGTCGCTGGCTTCGACCTTGCCGCCGTTTTGGGAAGCCAAATACTGTGCCCCGTAGCACACCCCAAGCAGCGGAACGTGCCCCACGATGCCGGTCAAATCAGGCTGAGGTGCGTTCTCGTCCCTTACGCTGTGGGGACTGCCTGAAAGCACCACGCCTTTGCACCCTTCCGGCAAACCGTCAAAGGCATGCCAAGGAATGATTTCAGAATAGACGTTCAGTTCACGCACCCGGCGCGCAATGAGTTGGGTGTACTGCGACCCAAAATCCAAGATCAAGATGCTCTCCTGCATGGCCGCAAAGGTATTGCCCTCCTTTTCAGAAGCGCCCTTGGCGTGAACGCTACTTTTGCACGGAAACCCCACATTGGCATGCCCCACCTCTACCCCCACCTCGAAGGACGTCGCATCGTGCTTGCGAGCCAGAGTCCCCGACGCCGTGAATTGATGGGATTGCTGGGCCTTGACGTGGAATGCATGTCTCGCGACGTGGACGAATCGTGGCCTCCCGAAGTCGAAGGGCCCGGCGTGGCCGAGTTTGTAACCCGCAAAAAAGCCGAGGCCTACCTTGACGTGCTTTCCGGAGACGACGTTTTGATCACCGGCGACACCACGGTCGTCCTCGACGGCCGTGTGCTCGAAAAGCCCGAGGACGAAACGCACGCGTGCAAGATGCTCCGTGCACTGAGCGGCAAAACCCACACCGTGGCTTCGGCCGTGGCCGTCACCACGCTGACCCACGGCACGCGATGCGCCTTGGATTTGTGCAAGGTGACGTTTGCCGAACTCTCCGAAGCGTTCATTCAATCGTACGTCGCCACAGGCTCTCCCATGGACAAAGCAGGTGCGTATGGCGTACAAGATGTCATGGGCCTGGTCGGCGTCACAAAGCTCGACGGGTCCTTCTACACCGTGATGGGAATGCCCACGCACAAACTGCATTCGTTGTTGCGCGAAACGAATTGACGGCAGTCTCAAGTACGCGTTAATTCGTTGACAATGAATATCTTTTTATGCCTGAAAGAGGCACAAACAGAGCGAATTGGGGTGCAAAGTGCAATCGCCTTGCAAACAAAAGTGAAAATGGATTGAACAATCGTCACGTCCAGAGGTTAGTGGTGTGTTCACAGGACACATTTCTATGTTCTCATCAAAACTTAAGTTATGATTTCTACCATTCTCTCGACGGTTCAGGCCATGGCCTCGGACGACTACGTCGGCTTTACTTTCTTCGTGGGCTGCATGGCCATGATGGCTGCGTCTGCGTTCTTCTTCCTTTCCATGAGCTCCGTGGAAGGCAAGTGGAAAACCTCACTTCTCGTGAGCGGCTTGATCACCTTCATCGCTGCCGTTCACTATTACTACATGCGCGACTACTGGGCAGTCGTCGGTGAATCACCAACGTTCTTCCGCTACGTGGACTGGACGCTCACCGTGCCTCTGATGTGCGTGGAGTTCTACCTCATCTTGAAAGCCGCTGGCGCCAAGACCGACCTCTTGTGGAAGTTGATCTTTGCTTCTGTGGTGATGCTCGTGACCGGGTACTTCGGCGAAGCCGTGTACACGACGGGCATGGGCCCTGCTGTTTGGGGTCTCATCTCAGGATTGGCGTACTTCTACATTGTGTACCTCGTCATGGCAGGCGAAGCCAAGCAATTGGCCAACGCTTCTAGCCCTGCAGTCCAAAAGGCACACGGCATTCTCTGCAAGTTTGTGTTGATCGGTTGGGGCATCTACCCACTCGGCTACATGATCGGCACGGACGGCTGGTACGACTTCTTGGACGCACTGCCATTGAACATGGACGTCGTCTACAACATCGGTGACGCCATCAACAAAATCGGTTTCGGATTGGTGATTTACTCTCTCGCTGTGAGCAGCGACAAGTAATCGCCTGTACCCTCACCCCTGAAATCGTGACCTGTGAAGGGCCGGAAACAAAGCGTTTCCGGCCCTTTCTCTTCTCCAAGGTCTCCGGCCAGGATTTTTCTTGAGCTTGGAAACAACCCTGGACCAACTTTCCCGTTGAATTAAATACAACACCTTCACTTTGACTGACTTCGACGAACGAACTGACTGACTGACTGACTGACTGAAACCATGAATGCCGCCCTTCCCTACCTCAGCCACCGCTGGTTTGCCCCCAGCCTCGTGATTCTCTGCGCCGTCATCGGGCCCTGGATGCACACCGACTCCGTGTGGACGTGGGCGATTTCTGCGGTGCTTTTTGTGGCGCTCGGGCTGCCTCACGGTGCCGTGGACCACATCACGTACCACCACGCCATGGGACGGAAGGAACGGGGCGCGCCGTGGCGATTTGTGATGCCTTACCTCCTCGGCTTAGCCGCGTTTGTCGGACTCATGGTCGTGGCCCCGGCGGCCGCGACGTGGGCGTTTTTGGCGCTGGCCGCCTGGCACTTTGGGCAGAGCCACGTGGAAGTACGTACCGAGGAGTGGTTGGACCGGCTGCGCGGGTTTGCGCTGGGTGCCGTGCTTCTTGGCACCCTGCTCGGCACCCAGAGTGCGGCGTCGCTCGAGATCCTCCGCGTTTGGCTTCCTGAAACCAACGCCACGCACCTGCTCGGAATCCTGGAACACGGCACAGCTTGGATGAAGCTTGTTTGGACAGTGGCGGCTGCAATCGCTTGGAACCGCGCGCCCAACAGCCGCCGCATGAGCATGCGCCTCTTGAGGGAGGCGTCTTGGGTTGTGGCCATGTGGATGCTGGCCTCCAGCGCTGAGCTGCTGTGGGCGTTCACCGCGTATTTCTGCCTGGGACACGCGGCCGACTCGTGGCGGGGCGAATTCCTTTACCACCAAAAAGTGGCCCAATCGTTCTGGTCGTACTACTTGCTTGCCGTGCCTTTCACACTCGTGGCCTTGGGAGGTTGTTTGGCAGCCGTATGGGCCGCGTACGCCGGATGGATCGACGTTCGCTGGGCGTGGGCCGTGCTGTTGGCCGGCACAGTGCCCCACATGGTGCTGCTGGACCATTGGGCGCCGGCGCAATTGCGCGCGGCCTCAGCTTGAGGACGGTCGGTACGTGACTGTCGGGGCGCCTTCGTCCTGAGACTCTTCCGCGAACTTCATGCGTCCTACGGGGCGGGAGGGCAACCCGCGTTCGTGCAGCAATGCGGCAACGGCGTCGGCATGTTCTGGCGCCACCGCGACGAGGAGGCCGCCCGACGTTTGGGGGTCGCACAAGAGGTCGCGAAGGTAGCCCTCGGGAAGGTCGAGGTGCTGGCCGTAGCTGGCGTAATTGCGCCGGGCGCCTCCGGGGACCATGCCCTGAGCGTGGTATTCGGGGACGCCTTCGAAGGTTTGGACTTGGTCGCCCCACACCTCCGCGCGGGTGCCACTCCCCTGACACATTTCGAGCAGGTGTCCCATGAGCCCAAACCCCGTGACGTCCGTCATCGCATGCACGCCCACCATGGCAGACAATTCCTCCCCGACGACGTTCAGGGATTGCATCGAATGCACGGCAGCGGCAAGGTGGGCGGGGTGAACGTTGCCGCGCTTTTGGGTCGTGGTCACGATCCCCACGCCAAGCGGCTTGGTCAGGAAAAGAACGTCTCCTGGGCAGGCGGCAGCGTTTTTTTGAAGGTGCTCGATCGGCACGCGGCCCGTGACGGCCAGCCCAAAAATCGGCTCCGGACAATCAATGCTGTGCCCTCCCGCCAAGGGAATGCCCGCCTCTTCGCAGATGCTGCGCCCCCCTTCCAAAACTTGCCCCGCCACGTCCTCGCTCAACTTGTCAATGGGCCAACCAAAGATGGCAATGGCCACGAGGGGCGTGCCCCCCATAGCGTAAATGTCGCTGATGGCGTTGGCCGCAGCGATTCGGCCAAACGTGTGCGGGTCGTCCACAATGGGCATGAAGAAATCAGTGGTGCTGATGACGGCTGTGCCGTCCCCCAAGTCCACCACCGCGGCGTCGTCCTTGGTGTCGTTGCCGACGAGCAAGGTCGGGTGATGCGGGCCGGCCTTCATGCCACCCAACATGTTGTGCAGCACGGCGGGCGCAATTTTGCAGCCGCAACCGGCGCCGTGAGAGTACTGCGTCAGTTTGACGTCCGAGGTAGGTTCCATGGGTTCCAAGCGTTGTGGGAGTCGAGGCAGCGAGAGGCTGTCTCCTCCGGGTTGAGGCCACGGCCGTCGACGGCACGCGTTCTGTCGCGTCCGTCCAATCCGTGGCGGTACGTTTTGTCGTAATACACGAGGGCCAATCGCGCGGCGGAAGCCAAATCACCGTCCTCCACATGGGCCACAGCCGCCTGCGCGTGCTGCCCTCCGAGTTTGGTTCGAATGCGCTGGAAGGCCTCCACCAGCGAAGCCCGGGACGCGTCGCCGTACATGCCGAGAAGGTGATTCACGCGATCCACCTCCGTGCGCTCCAGCTCAAGCACGGGCGCTTGACGAAGGTGTTTGTGAAACATCTCCGGCACGTGAACCCGTCCAATCTGACGGCTCTCGTTCTCAACCCAAATCGGCCGAGGGCCCATCACGCCTCCCTCAACGTCAAGCCTCATCAGCTGCCAGGCCAAATCGTTGGCGAATTGCTCCGTGCTCGGCTGGGCATGATCGTCGAGGTTGCCAAAAGCGGACCCAAAGTGCCGGGCCATGCCTTCCAAATCCACCACCGCCTCGCCCTTTTCTGCCAAGGCATGAAGCACGTCGGTCTTCGCAGAACCCGTCATGCCGCCGACCACCACGTAAGGCCTGGGACACTCCAAAGCCTCGTTGAACAAAGCGCGGCACGCCTTGTACCCCCCGTCGCACCGCGCCGTGGGGATTTCAGCGGTACGCAACAGCCAATCGACACTACCCGAACGCATTCCGCCGCGCCAACAACAGATCAGCAGCGGCTTGCGGCTTTCCTGAGCCTCAAAAATGTCACGCGCGTGGGCCGCGAGCGCCTGGAGTTTGGGGCCCACCATCCCCAATCCTTGGTCGATGGCCTCGGCCTTCCCCACCTGCTTGTAGGTCGTCCCCACGACGGCGCGCTCCTCGTCTGAAAACAGCGGAAAGGACGTGGATCCAGGAAGGTGGCCCTGAGCGAATTCGCTCGGACTTCGCACATCAAGCACCGTGCCTCCCTCCCGCAGCGCGGTCAAAAAGTCTGACGCCTCCAGCACGTGCTCACGAATGGCCATGGCACAAAGATGCTTCAAGCCGCGGCGACGGGCATAAAAAAAACGCGCCCATCCCTGGGCGCGTTCCTCTGATTGAAAGAACCTGTTCTACGAGTTCTTGAGAATGCGTTATTCTTCGGTCGGGTTCGTTTGAGCGTAGACCGAAACGTGAACCTCCGGTGCCGAGTTGGGCTCGGGCTGAACCGCCACGCGCGCCTCCTGGCTTGCCGATTCACCGTAGGCGTCCGTGACCGTCAACTCGAAGGTGTACTTGCCTGGGGTGGCACGGAACGAAGACCGTCCCGGGGCGTCTTCCGACAACGCCACGGGGGTGCCTTCGGTTTGGACCCAAGAGAACGACAACGAATCGCTCTCCGCGTCAAACGAGGCAACGCCGTCCAAGACGATGTCCACGTTGGACGTCTCGACGTCGCGGTCGTGGGGGACTTCAAATTGAACACGGCTGGCTTCGTCCGCAGCGGCTTCTGCTTCTTCCGCGGCCAAAACCGCGGCTGCGGCATCCAATTCCGCTTGCGCCTCCATGCGCTCCATTTGTTGCGCTTTGAGGTAGCCCAACCCTGCAATGCTCAGCACGAGGGCTGCTGCGGTGATTTGCTTTTCCATGGGGTTTGGTTCTAGGGGAACAAATGCGTGAAAGCGAAGACGCGGTCACTTTCGTTTAGCAACCGCGTCTTCCACTAAATCACTTACTTCTTCGTGAGAATATTCCAGAGGATCAGAAGGGCCACGAGACCCACGAATCCACCGTTTCCTAGGGTGGTGATGAGCGACGTAAGGTTGTCGACCACCGTCATGCCTGGGAACATCTCTGCTCCGAAGACCACTTCAGTCACTACTGCGAGCGCAGCAAAACCGATCAAGAGTTGGGTAAGGCTAGAAAAGAAGCCGCCCATGAATTTGAACACATTGTCCATGATGTAAGGGTTTTGAGGTTTGGACTGCTGCAAATCTGGCACGAATGACAAACGTGTTCTTTGGACACCTTACGAATCCATGAACATTGCCTCGTGAATATCCCCCTCTACCCCCCGTCGTTGTTGATTTTCAGCGCATTAAAAATGGCGGCCTTGGGCCGCCATTTTCGCGCAGTTCTTCGCTCAAGCCACTCGAAATCAGTACTTCAATCCTCCATTCATTCTTCGATTTTCACCCTAAACGGCCTCCCAGGACACCTCTCTCAAGCCAAAAATGCCCTGGAAGCACCGATCACGAGGCTTTTTGAATCGCAAGCTTTTGAACACCAGTCAATGCGATTCGTGCCGCCCAGTAGGTTGACCAAACCAGGCCCGTCGCGAAGTAGAATTGAATAAGTGTGTTCATGGTACGTGTTGTTTGTTGTGAATGCGTTGTGGAGTTTGCTTGAGTATGTGAACGGATTCACTTCCCAACAGGTTACATAAATACAGGATTCTTTTTTACATAGAATTATATGTTGTGCATTCTGAGGGAGTTCCATGCGATATTTGAGCCATGACAACCCCTCTTCTGAAGCGGATCCTCGCCTCCGCATCGCTCACTTTCGCCGCGATCGTGGCTTACGGGCAAACCCAGCCTTCCGCTCTTCTCGGACACGAACTTGGTGAACGCTTTACCCGGCACCACGCCGTCGTTGACTACGTGGAGCACATGGCATCGACGGTCCCACACTGGCAGCTCACACGCTTCGGGGAAACTTCAGAGGGGCGGCCCCTTCTCGGCCTTGTCATGTCGTCGGAAGAAAACATGGCCAAGCTCGACCAGCTGCGCGCGGACAACGCGCGTCGCGTGAACGAAGGAGTGGACTCCGGGGATCGGGTGGTTTGGGTGTACCTGAGCTACAACGTGCACGGCAACGAAGCCGTCTGCACAGAAGCCGCCATGGCGACGATTGAAGCTCTGGCCACCACGCACGCCTCGCTTCTCGAACGCACGGTCGTGGTGATGGACCCGTGCGTGAACCCGGACGGTCGGGATCGGTACGTGCATTTCCAGGACCGGTCGACTGCGCCCCGTCCCAACGCGGATCCCGCTGCGTGGGAACACGACGAGCCGTGGCCAGGGGGGCGTCCGAACCACTACCTCTTTGACATGAACCGGGATTTGGCCTGGCAGACTCAGCGGGAGACGCAAGCACGGACCGCTTTTTACCGTCAGTGGATGCCTCAGGTTCACGTCGATTTCCACGAGCAAGGCGTCAACAGCCCGTATTACTTCGCCCCCGCCGCGGAGCCGTACCACAAGATCATCTCGCCTTGGCAGCGCGAATGCCAAGGACACATTGGGTCCAACAACGCCAAGTACTTCGACCAACGCGGCGCCTTGTACTTCACGCGCGAGGTGTTTGACCTGCTCTACCCCTCCTACGGGGACACGTGGCCCATGTTCCAAGGAGCCGTAGGCATGACCTACGAACAAGGGGGAAGCGGCCGCGCAGGTCGAGCGGTGGAAACGGCGGTTGGCGACACCTTGACCCTGGCCTACCGCATCCAAAACCACACGGAAAGCGGACTGTCGACCGTGGAGGCAGCGGGCATGCACGCCGACCGCATGCTCAAGGAATTCTCTGCCTTCCACCGCCGCAACCTCGAGGAACCGTGGGGGCCTTACACCGGGTACGTGGTGCCGGCCTCGAACGACCCTGCCAAACTCGCCTGGCTGACCCAACTCTTGGACGCCAACGGCATCGCCTACGGAGCGGCTTCGACGGCGACGAAGGCCACCGGCTTGGCTTACGACGACATGCGAACGAAAAAGGTCAGCGTCGCCGAAGGTGACCTGATTGTCGACGCCCGTCAACCGCAATCGGGCTTGCTCCAAGTGTTCATGGATCCGGATCCAGAGCTGAGCGACAGCCTGACCTACGACATCACCACGTGGGCGTTGCCGTACGCCTACGGCCTCGAAGCGTACGCCTTGACGAGCACGATGCCCTCCACCAAAGCGTGGGCGCCGGAAGCGGTCTCGCTCGATTTGGCAGGCGACGGCGTCGCCTACGCCTACGTGCTCGATTACAAGACCGACCTCGGGACCCCTGTGCTGGCGGCCTTGCTCCGCGACGGCGCGACCGTGAGGCTTGCCAAGCGTGACATCGTCGTCGAAGACGCTACTTACGCGCGCGGATCCTTGGTGGTGACCCGGCGAAACAACGAAGCGCTGTGGCCTGAAATGGAGGAGCGCCTCTCGGCGCTCGCGTCGGATGTACCTGGGATGCGCGTGGCGCGGTTGGAAAGCGGCATGGTGACGTCGGGACCGGACTTGGGCGCCTACGACGTGGCCCACATTCCTGCCCCGCGCGTGGCCGTGGTGATGGGCGATGCCGTGTCGTCGCTGAGCTTTGGCGAGGTTTGGTTTACGTTTGAAGAGGTTTGGGGGTACCCGATGACGGCGGTGCGCGGCCTCGACCGGTTGGATTGGGACGACTACGACGTGGTGGTGCTTCCCCGCGGATGGTACGACGTGGATGACGACGAAAAAGCCCAAATCACCTCCTGGATCCGCGACGGAGGACGGCTGGTCGCCGTCGGGTCGTCGTGCAACCTCGGCTTGGAGGAATGGGGGCTGTCTCGGTACAGCGACGACCAAGACAAGGCGGAGCGCCGTGACGAACGCGAAGCTCATTCTGCCGCCGACCGGTACGCGCCGTACGCCTTGTCGGAACGCAACGGCATCCGGAGCGACATTCCTGGTGCGGTGTATCGGGTGGAACTCGACGCCACCCACCCCCTCGCCTACGGCTACGGAGACGGGTACTGGAGCATCAAGACGTCAGGAAGCCGCTACGCCCACCTCGAAGGCGGCCACAACGTCGGCACCCTCGGGGCCTCTCCCGAGCCCGTCAGCGGGTTTGCCGGTACGCGGGCGAACAGCCAACTTCGGGAAAGCCTCAGCTTCGGGGTCCACGACCTGGGTCGTGGGCACGTCATTTACCTCGCGGACAACGTTTTGTTCCGGGCGTTCTGGAAGGACGGACACAAGTTTTTTGCGAACGCGGTGTTCTTCAGCTCGGCGATGTGAGGCTGAAGGCTGGACGTACGTCGTAACCCCAAGACGCCCTTTCTCGTAGGCGGGGGCATGAACTGGACGAAAGAATTCAGCACTGGCCTCGAATCTTCGTGGCTCTACCGCGCCGCCTGGGTGGGCGCGTTGCTCGTGGGGTACCTCAGCGCCTACGCGCAGCCCGACTTGAGCCGGAATTTGCCTCCCCTCCCTTTGGGCTACTGGCTCGAACTCGAAGAGGTCGTCACCCATTCGGGCGGAGAGCTCGACGGCATGACCACCTACCGGCTGTACGTCAACTGCCTGAGCCCGCTCGATTACGTGAGTTCCTGTTCCGGCGACGACAGCAACCCGTTGGTGTTGAACTCCACGGCCACTCCCGCGTGGTTCAATTCCCCGTTCGTTTCAGGATGGAACGCCTCGAGTCTGAATCCGGCCTTTTTCTCGTTCAGCCCCGAGGTGGCTTTTGACAGCTTTCTCACGATTGGACCGGACGATTCCACGTACCCGTCCGCCACTCACCCCTCGACCATTTGGGGATCCATTGACCCGACTGCGGAGTTCGACCAAGACGGCTACGGAAACAGCGTGACGGTGGACGACACCCAAGGTGGAGCTTGGTACACGCCCTTTCCAGGAATCGAGAATGCCGCAACCCACCCCGCCTTCGCCGGCGAGGACCTCCGCGTGCTCGTGGCGCAGCTGACAACGGCAGGCGAAGTCTCCGGTCAGCTTCAGATTCAGGTGTTCCAGAACGGAGTCCAAACCGACGAATTCCGCGGACTCCTTCCCATCGCCACCGAATCCATTCAAGGCTGCTTGGACCAGGATGCGTTCAACTACGACCCCGATGCGACCAACGGCGACAACGCTCTGTGCAACTACCATTGCACCAACGGAACGTGGTTTGATGTGGAAACAGGGCAGTGCGAATTGGAGGCGTGGCTCGGCGAGGTCGGTGACATGTTCACCTTGGATCCGTGCCACCTCGACTTCGACGCGTCTGGCTGGATGGACATCACCGATCTGTACCGCTTTTGGGTGGTGCGTGGCCAAGACCCGGGCATGCCTCCCTCGCCCTGCGGAGCCGGCACCTACGCGACGTACACCGCGAACGAGCAAGTCGACCTTTGCCTCCCTGCTCCTGCCACGCTCGGCCCTGGCAACGGGCTTGGAAACCTCAACCCCCGCTACTTCGACCTCAACGGCGACGGGGCGCTCAACACCCTCGACTTCCTCAACTTGCTGAACGTCTTCGGAGGGCCTTGCAACTTGTGAGGGAGAGGCATCTGCTGTTTTCCCACCTAAACACGGGTTAGACGAATTGAACGTCTTCCGCTGAAAATGCCACGCCGTCCTTGAGTTCCTCATACAGCCCTGCGCCTGCCACGCTGATCAGCGGAATGGCAAAGAAGACGCCCACACCCAAAGCAAGCATCCCTCCGAGCATCACGAACATCAGGAGGAAGCCCATCAGAAGCACCTTCCACATCCGGCCGTTGGTCCAGGTCAATCGCCAGCTCTCCCGAAGTGCTCCTTCGGCGCCGAGATCAGGGCGGTCCTGAAGCACATAGAATGCCTGCGAAAGTCCAATGGCCGCGAGGATTCCAGGAACGATGAGCAACACCAGCCCGACCACCACAATTACCCCGACCAGAAGGGTCAAAATCAGCGTCGGCAAGTAGTTGCGGAAGCCGTCGAAGTAGGTTTCGATCGCGGGGGTTTGGCCTCGGTAGATCTGCACCATGGTGCGGTTGAAGCCAAACGCCAGCGCTCCGCTCAACGCCAACGATCCCAGGCCAAAACCAACGTTGCCAAGCACCGCAGTAATCACCCCATGCAGCAGGGAGAGTCCGATGGCCAGCAGCCACTTTCCTTTGAGGGCGTCCCAGGCGCGGTCCAAAATGTCGAGGTTTGAGCGCATGTCGAAAGGTTTGCGGGTAAGGTAGTTGGCGTATTGAGGGATTCAATGACTTGAACCCTCGAAATTCCTCCGATTTTCGCAAAATTCCATATGCAATAGCTAAGTCAGATGCGACTCAGAAGTCGACACGGTAGAAGAAGATGGGCAGGCGGCCGAGTTGGTATTCCTCGCGGACCGGGCTGTAGTTGGGGTCGTCAGAAGAGGCGTCGTCCGGCGCGTACGTGAGCTTCAGGACGTTCTCCGTGTCAAGGATGTTCACCCAGTCGATGCCGAGCTCGTGGGTGGTCGACGGTCGGTTCCACGTGAGGTTGGTCTTCAGGTCAAAGCGGAAGTAGTCGTCGAACTGCTTGGTGTTTCTCGTGGCGTCGTCCCACACGAGCTCGCGCTGAATCAAACTCTGTGCTTCGTCGACTTCGCCGTACCATCGGCCGCCGACCATGGTGCATTTGGCACCGGTGACGAGGCTCATCGACGTGCCGAATTTCCATTCCTTGCTGGCGAGGGCGTTCCAGGCGTACCGTCCGTTGAAGTCGGTGTTGCGGTAGACGCCGTCCGCACCGGAGTACTGGGCGTCGAAGAGGCTTCCTGTGAACAAGACAAACCAGCCCTCGCGGAACGCCCTTGCGAGGGTGAGCTCGACGCCTTTGTTGCGGCCTCGGCCCTCGTTCACGAGCGTGTCGGGAAACAGGCGCGAGAATCCGCCGCCAGCGTTGATTAGGGAGTAGCTGGTATTGGACATCCCCCAAGCCGTCGACAGGTCGGCGACCGGGATGTTGGAGAGTTCCTGCCAATAGATCTCGGCCTTCATCGACCAGAGCGAACCGAGGCGGCGGGACATGCCCAGGACCGTGTGAAGGCTTTGGGTAAAGCCCATGTTCTGGTTGGGCATCGCCAGCGGGAGGCGGCTGTCCGGACCGGGAAGCGCGAGCGGGTCGGGTCCAGGAGAGGAAGCGTAGAGGTACGGCGTCTGCATTTGGCTGTGAAGTCCGGTGCCAAACGACCAAGCCGTGCCGCCGGCCGTGACGTATTGCGCGCCGACACGAGGTTCGAACAGCGAGGTCGCGCCGCTGCGCGTGTCCATCATGGCGTGGAGGCCGGCGGTCACCGTCCAGGGCTCGGAGGGGCGCCACTTGATTTGGGCAAACGGCTGAAGAAGCAGCGACGTCATGTTCGCATCCCACCGACGCCCGAAGTCGCCTAAGGTCAGCGTGCTGTCCACCATGTTGGGCTCCGGCTGCCACACAAAGGGCCGGATGCTGTCGTTGAACGCCCAAAACATCGCGTCCGCATTCACCCCAAACCGCAGCGTCGCCATCCCCTTGTCCACCTCCAGCTTGCGGTTGGCATGTGCGGCAAGCGAAACGCGCTTCTTGTCGAACAGGTAGCCCATCAGGGGCTGGGTGGCCACGTTGGCGAAAAACGTGTCGGCTTCGGATGCGTTCAGGTCGCGCGTCACGAATTCGTGGCGGCTGTCCTGCCAATCGCGGCTCAGGGCGAGTGTCGTCTTGACGTACGTGCGCTCGTTGACCGGCTTGGTGTAGGTCGCGCCGACGATGCCCATGCCTGTTCGGAAATACTGGTCGCGGTCATTGTCGCCGTAAATGTTCCTCTCAGGCCGCACTTGGTCGGAGATGAGGATGTCCACGCTGCTGTTTCCTCCCAGACCCCAAACCGACAACGCGCCTCCCCCACTCGTGGGAACGTGAAGTTTGAAGGAACCGTCCTGGTACTTCGGAACCGCGCTCGTGCCGATGTCGATGCCCAGCGCCGAGAAGATCACGGCGGTCGAGTACCGGTAGTTGATGAGGAGGCTGGAGCGCTTTTCTCGGTTGAGGGGACCTTCCGCCAAGACCTCCGTGCCGAGGAAGCCGAGCTGGCCGCTCCCGTGCCATTGGTCTTGGCTCCCGTTTCGGAGCCGCAAATCAAAGACCGCGGCCGTGCTGTTCCCAAACTCCGCCGGAAACGCCGCCGTAAAGAAGTCCGAGTTGGCGAGCGTCTTGTTGTTGACAATCGCGACAGGTCCTCCGCCGGTTCCGGGCACCGAAAAGTGGTTGGGGTTGGGCAAGTCGACGCCTTCGACGCGCCACAGCACGCCACTCGGGCTGTTCCCACGAACCACGATGTCGTTTCTGGAGTCGTCCGCACCCTGGACGCCCGCGAAGTTGCTGGCCATGCGAGCAGGGTCTCCCCGAGAACCCGCGTACCGGTCCGTTTCCTCGACCGTGAACGCACGGGCACTTACCGTCGCCATCTCGTTCATGACCTCGCCTTCTTGGGTCGCCGTGACTTCCGCGGCCTGGATCGCAACCACGCTTTCCTGAAGCTCGACGGTGAGCACGACGGGACGTCCGCTCGTCACCACAATCCCTTCCAGCACCCTGGGCTCGTACCCCATGAACGAAACCTTCAGCGCGTGGCGACCCACCGGAACCGCCTCCATCCGAAAGCGCCCGTCCAAATCAGCCGACGTCACCACGTCCGTGACCGTAAGCAGCTGCACAGTCGCTCCCATCAACGGATAGCGCGCTTCGGCGTCCAGGACCGTTCCGGAAATGGCGGAAGTCGGAGTTTGGGCATGGAACGAGGCCGGTGCAAGGCAAGCCCAGGTCAGAATGGCAACCAAGGCAGCGGCCGTATGAAAAGTCCGTCGAAAAAACGTGTTCATGCCTAAAAGCTACGGGACAGACGTTCCACTCACCCGCTTGAATGGCAGGAGTTGTGCACACGAAAGAGGCCGCAGGGATCGCCTGCGTCCGTCAAATCAACCTGCAGCGTTGACGGCCACAACGGCCAACACGCCAATGACGCAGAGCGCCAAAAGGGTGGGCAAAAGCGATTGTGAAAGGTTCATGACACAAACGTAGCCGCGACAACTACGCCATGTAACTCCTTTCAAATCACTTATTCACAACGAATTGGTGGAGGAAGGATTTGAGGGCGTCAGGCCCTGTGGGTTTGGTCAACACGTCCGCAAAGCCCTCCGCTTTGTATTTCTTGGCCTCCTTGTCTTGGGCGTGCGCTGTGAAAGCCACCACGGGGGTCTTCCAGGCAGTGCCCAACCGGGAACGGATTTGACGGAGGGTTTCCACGCCATCCATCTCAGGCATTTGGATGTCCATGAGCACGAGGTCGTACTCCTTCTCGGCAACCAATTCCACGGCCCGTTGCCCGCTTTCCGCCATGTCCAATTGCACGGACCAAGGCTTTACCATGGCCTTCATCACGAAGCGGTTGGGTTCCATGTCCTCCACGTACAGCAACCGAAGCTGGTCAAGCGACACGGCCACCTCCTCGTTGCTGTCCTTCGAAACTGCCGTGACTTGTTGGGTGAGCGGCAACTTCAGGTAAAACCCAAACATCGACCCCTGCCCCAACGTGCTCTGCACCTCCAGCTCACTGCCCATCAAATGCAGCAAACGGTTGACGATGCTCAGCCCGAGTCCCGTTCCGCCAAACTTTCGGCTGATCGACGAGTTCTCTTGCGTGAAGGCCTTCAAGATGTCGTCTACGTTTTCCGGAGCGATTCCGACGCCTGTGTCGACCACTTGCACCTCCAACCCGACGGCAGGCCTTCCCTCGAGGTCCACCTCCTTGCAACGAACCCCGAGGATGACCTCGCCTTGCTCTGTAAACTTGAAGGCGTTGGAAAGGAGGTTGTGCAGGATTTGGGACAAGCGCATGGCATCCGCCTCCACAACGCGGTTTTCGAGCCGGTCGGGCCACGACTTAACGAACTCCACTCCGGGCTTCACCGACACCTCAAACGGCGCCGACAATTCTTCGAAAAACTGCCGAAGCGGGACGGGTTCCAAATGCAGCTCGAGCTTTCCCGCACTGATTTTCGAGAAGTCCAAAATGTCGTTGATCAAGGCCAAAAGCTGCTTCGACGACGTGCTCAGCGACTTGAGCAAATCCTCTCGCTGCCCATGGTCTTCCTCCCTTCGGAGCATGTCGGCGATGGCGATGAGCGAATGGAGCGGCGTCCGAATTTCGTGCGACATCGTGCTCAGGAACTCGTCTTTGGCTTGAAGCGCCACCTCCAATTGCTCCGTGCGCTCCACGATTTTCCGCTCCATGTCGTTGGTGAGCTCGTTGTTTTCTCGGCGCTTCTTCAACAAATCGTCTCGAAGCTCGCGAAGGGCGTGTGTCAACGCCCCCATTTCGTTGAGGGAGCTTACCTCCTCAATCTCCACCTCAAAATTGCCCTGCCTCATCTCTTCCGCCACCGCAGCCACGCCAACGATGGGCCGCGAGATGTGGAACGCGAGGTAGTAGAACAAGGCAATGGCGCCCAAGGCCAAAAACGTTTGCAAAATGAAAAACGGATCCCGCAGGTCTGCCAACTCGGCTTCGAACGCCGCCTTGTCTCCCACCGCCACGAAGGTGACGGCCAAATCCGCCTCTGAGATGTAGCTCTTGGTGTAGAGCAACGAGGTGTCCATCAAGACCTTGAACTCGCCGAAGCTGATGTTGGGGATTTGGTTTTCATGGAGAAACGCCTCTTTCTCCGCGGGCAAACTTCCCTCCCACTTCACCACTTCGGCGATGCGCTCCAACGACACGTCTTCGTCCATCAAGGTGGTCAAATGATCCGGGTCGGACCAGCTGCCCAGCACCCCGAACACCGACGTTCCAAACTCGTCCTCGGAAAACACGGCGGCCTCGGCGAGCCGGCTGGCGTTGCTCGAGTCCCGGTACATCTGCGTCAAGTCGGCCAACATGACAAAGTCTTCCTTGTCCAAGGATTGCTTGACCACGTTGCCCAGAGCCTCGGCTTCGATTTGGAGTTTTTCGAGGTAAAACTTCCGAAGGGTTTTCTGCTGCAGGTTGGGGACGTGCACGGCCAGGAAATACAACAGGGTCAATGCGGACGCCAAGAAAGGCACCCAAATCCGGACCACAATTGAATTCCAGCTCATCAGGGCGTGACTTCGACCTTCAAATCTGCCGGCACAGGCGTGCCGTAAACCAACCCGATGGCGCCTGGCGTGCGGCGCACCACGGCAATCAGTTCTTCCTCGCTTTTGACGAACACCGGAGGTGCGGCGCGGCCTTCAAAGACCAGCCCCAACCAGTACTTCTGCAACGTCGCAGGACGGTCGGAATTGACGGTGAAGCGTGCGGTTTTCGCGCACTGTTCGGCGGTGACGGGCGACGTGGAGTGAAGCACGACCGTGACGGACTGCTTTTCCCCGACTTGCCAACGGCCTTGCTCGGCCCGCATGTACGCCCGCACCTGGGCTTCGGTCAGCGACCTCACTCCAGGGTTGTTGGCGACGACGGTGGCGTCGGCTGGGAAGGTTTGGGCTGCGGCGCTCAGCAACGAAAAGGCCAGCCCCAGAAAAACGGTTGCAGCTCTCATCTCAGAATCGGTATGCGAGTTGAACCTTCACTTCCCACTTGTCGAGCGGCATCATCAAATCGTCGCGGTTTCCCGTGTAGCGCTCAAGCTGAAATTTCGAATGCACGAACGAGCTGAACTCATGTCGCCACCCCAGTCCGTATTTGGACAGCTGCTGAGGCATTAAATGCAACTCCTCTTGTGGAATCACCACGTAATCCATGAGGCCGTAGATCACGTCCGTTTCGCTGGGGAGCTTGTACCCGGCGTAGAGGTAGGACATGTGCGAGGTCGATTCCGCCGCGTCGGCCGAGTCGGGGTAGCTGTTCAGGCTCACAGAGTATTCGTACAAGAATTCCATCTTGGAATTGGCGAGCCATGCGCTCACGCTCATCACTTGGTGGTCGACGTCTCCAGCATAGACCTCCTCAGGTCGGTGGGATCCGCCGTGGCCCCCGTGGGAACCTATGTGGTTGTCCTGAATGACGTCGCGGTAGTACCCCATGCCGATTCGCGACCCTTCCCAATCGCCGGAGAACGGCTTGACGTGCCAAGCTGCCGTCAGCGACTTCTGCAAATCCTGGTCGCCCCTGTCGTTGGAACTCAGGCCGTTGCCGAGCACGACGTCGTAGCCAAACTTGAGGGCGCCGAGGTTTTGGCCTTGCAGGCGAAGCCCCAACGTGTGAATGGGCACGACGTGGCTGAAGGACTCGGGGCGGTCGATGGTCGGGAACAGGAATCGACCGTGGTGGTACGTGTCGTTCCAGTAGTTCAGTGGCGTGTGCATTTTGCCGACGATGACGTTGTGGTTGCCCGCGTAGTTGAAGGTCAGCAGCGCCCGCTCGATGCTTGCCACGAACCCGCCGCTCCCGCCTTGCGGATTCACCACCGTTTCCGACAAAAAGCGCACGCGATCCGACAGTTGGGACGTCACGAAAAAATCGTGCTCGCCGAGGCTGAATCCGGCGTATTCGTCGCCGTTGTCCGATTCGGCGACCGCTTCGAGGTGGCCAAACATGTTGACGACGGTTTGGGCTTTCACGGCGCTGGGTGCGGCGAGGAACAGCGCGGCGAACGCCAGCCCTACGCTCCAAAGACGCCCATCGAGGCGGCTTGCGCTCCCCCAAGGCGATGGATTCTGAAAAGGGAAAATCATCGCAGCAAGATACACTCAACCCGTTCTGTCCGTCCCTTGTTTGGCCGGAGCATCTCCCTTACCTTCGACGTGCATCCCGAAGGGCTGCGCAACCTGCAAGCAACGGCTTGCGACTGGCGCAGACCTGCCAACCGACCCTTCCTGGGGCACGGTGGTCTGAATGATGCGGAGTTGGGCTCGCTTCA
>JBMZHG010000004.1:0-108638 GCA_049616325.1 Flavobacteriales bacterium
TCAATGAATCTTGGTTCTGTGAAAAGACGAGCCGAGTTAAGTGTGGCGCATGTGGAGGGCTGCCTGCCACAAACAAATGCCTGCACAAACGCTGACGTTGATGCTCTGTTTAACCCCGTATTGCGGCATTTCCAGGACGACATCGCACGCCTGAAGCACCTCCTGGGAAACGCCCCGCACCTCGTTTCCCAGCACCAACGCCCACCGCTCTTGGGGTGCGGGACTCCAATCCTGAAGGGACACGCTTTCTTCTACCTGCTCCACTGCAGCAACCTTGAATCCTTGCTGCTGAAGCTTCCGTACCGCGTCAAGCGCGCTTTCATGTGCCTGCCAAGGCACGTGGGCGCTGGCGCCGAGGGCGCTCTTTAAAATGTCTCGGTGAGGAGGATGGCAGGTGATGCCACACAGGTCGAGGCCGTCAATTCGAAAGGCGTCCGCGGAACGAAAGCAGGCGCCGACGTTTTGGCCGCTGCGGATGTTGTCGAGCACCAGCCGCAACGACAAACGAGAAGCCTCCCCAAATTCATGGGGTTGCACGCGTTCCCCCTTCCCCACTGACGCCACTTAGTTGACGTGAAGCGTGAAGGGAAGGCGGGCCTGGATGGGGTCTCCTGACTCGACCATGCGACGCACCTGCCACAATTCGCGAAGAAGCTCCTCTTCCACGCCCGTGAATCCGAGCGCTTGCAACCCCGCCTCGACTCCCGTGAGGTCCTCCACAAAGGCCTCGAAGGGGTCTTGGGCCTCCGGGAGGATCACGCGACGGACATCGTCGCGCTCGAGGTTGGCGAGCTCAGCAGCCTTGGCCACGGCGAAGTCCAGGTCGCCAATTTCGTCAATCAGCCCGTTCTCCAGGGCATCCGCACCGGTCCACACACGACCACGTGCCAATTCTTCGACGCGCTCACGGGACATGTTTCGGCCTTCTGACACGCGCTGGGTAAACGCGTCGTAGATGTCACTTACGCTCTCGTTGATGGCTTCCAACGCGACGGCGTCTGGAGCGAACAACCCGTCGGGTTGACCGGCATGTTCGTGCAACGCCACTTCGTCAAACGTGATGCCCACGTGTTCTTCGAGCATGCCACCGAGGTTGGGAATCATCCCAAACACTCCGATTGACCCTGTGATGGTTGTGGCGTTGGCGAAGATGTGGTCGGCTGCGCAGCTGATGTAATACCCCCCAGAGGCTGCGAGGTCGCTCATGCTCACCACAAACGGCTTCCCGGACTCCTTGAGCAGCACGGTCTCACGCCAAATCACGTCGCTTGCAAGCGCACTTCCACCCGGAGAGTTGACGCGCAACACCACAGCTTCGATGTCGTCGGCCAAGCGTGCCTCGCGCAAGGCTTCAGCGACAGTCTCTGAACCGATGGTTTCCGAATCGCCTTTGCCGCTTTCAATTCCGCCCACGGCGTAGATGACGGCGACGTTGCCTCCAAGGTTGTCCTTGTCGGAATCGGAAGCTTCGTTGTCGCTTGCATCTTCCAAGGCAGCCGTCAAGGCATCCAAGCCGCCGAGGAATCGCTCTGCAAGCGTGTACTCGCCGAGCGAGATCATTTCGGGGTCTTCGCCGTCGAGCTTGTCTCGGAGCAACGCCTCCAATTCATCTTCGTAGAGCAGGCCGTCAATCAACCCCGCATCAACCGCGTCTTGGGGATTGCGAATGGCAAGGCGGTTGGCCAAGTCGTCGAGGGTGCCTTCTTCGAGGTGGCGTGACGTCTCGACGTCCGAGCTCATGTCGATCCAAAACCCTTCGAGGAGGGCCTTGATTTGCTCGCGATTGGCTTCGCTGAAGTCCTTGCGGAGAAAGGGTTCGACCGCACTCTTGTATTTGTTGTTGGGACCTCGCACAACCGTCACGTCGATGCCGAGCTTTTCGAACATGCCGGGGTAGAACATGCTTTGGCTCCGAAGGCCGTTGAGGAGCATTCCCCCCTGGGGGTGAAGGTAAATTTCATCGGCAGCGGAGTTGAAGTGGAGCGCGCGTTGGCTCAATGTCTCGGCCCACGCCACCACAAACTTGTTGCTGTCTTTCAAGATCTGCAGTCCTGCACGAAGGTCCTCCATCGTGCTCGGCATCACATTGACATCGTCGACGTTTAGAAGCACGCCCTGGATTTGGTCGTCGGCCGCGGCGCGCTCGAACGCGTCGAGAATTTGGTTCAAACCCACTTGCTGGTTGGGTTCAAGTCCGCCCGCGAGGCTGAACGAAAAGGGCACGTCGGTGCCACCGCGTTCGACGATGGTGGCGTCCAACGTGAGCTCGAGGATGTTCGCGTCGTCGAGGTCAATCTCGGCGCCGGCCATGGGATCTGCGTCCGCGAGGGCGCCAACCAGGCCTCCAATCAGGACACCCACAAAAATGAAGATGAGGACCGTCCCAGCGACCAGCAGGCCAAGCGTCGACCCGATGGCCGAGCTAAGGATGTTTTTTCCAAATGAAGACATGGCGCCAAAAGTAGGCCAAGGCTGGGGTTTAGGCCTACCTTCGGCGCCAAGGAAAGTGAAGACCATGCGCACGGTGTACTTGGGGCTGGGAACGAATTTGAACGACCGAGACGGTTGGCTCGACCGAGGGTTGGCGTTGCTCGAAGAGCAGCTCGTGTCCCAACGTGCGGTGCAGGCAATGACCTTGTCGCCGAGGTACGAAACGGAAGCTTGGGGCATGGCGCCTGGCACGCCCCCGTTTCTGAACATGGTCGTGGCCGTCGACACGGACCTGCCTCTCCCCGACCTTTTGCGTTTGGGGCTGGAAGTGGAGCGCGAATGCGGACGCGTTCGCGACCCCGAAGCGAAAAGCTACACGAATCGAACTCTGGACGTGGACGTTTTGTGCACCTCACAGGACGAAACATGGGAGGCAGACGAGGCGTCGGGGCTGGACTTGAACGTGCCGCACCCGCGCATGATGACGCGGCGCTTTGTGTTGCAGCCCTTGGTGGATTTGGCCCCTGAATTGGTGGTGGATGGACAGGCGGTGGCGAACGCTTTGGAGGCCTGTCCCGTGGAGCCTCACGTCAAGTTGCACGTCGTTGAACCCGTGGAAAAGCGCTGAAGGATGTACGCGAGCATTGCGATTGAGGGAGGCATTGGCGCCGGAAAGACCACGTTTTCGAAGTGGTTGGCGAAGGATTTGGGCGCGGAGCTGATGCTCGAGCGCTTTGAGGAGAACCCGTTCCTCGAGAAGTTTTACGAGAATCCGGAGGCGCACGCGTTCAGCGTGGAGCTGTCGTTTTTGGCCGACCGCTACAAGCAAATGCAAGGCGCAATCAAGAGCCGCAACCTCTTTAAGCAGCGGCTGGTGGCGGATTACAGCTTTGCGAAGAGCCTGATTTTCGCGAAAGTCAACTTGCCCAAGGACGAGTTCAAGCTGTTCAATACGATGTTCCAAATGATGGCGGATCAGCTGCCGCAACCGGAAGTTGTGGCGATTCTCGACCCGGGGCGTGCGAAGCAAGAAGCCCAAATCGTCAAACGCGGCCGCGACTACGAACAAAACCTGCCCGAAGGCTACCTCGAACGAGTCGCCAAAGGATACGCGGCGCACTACAAGCACCACCGCGGATCGCGGGTGCTGTGGGTGGACACGTCGGCGCTGGACTTTGTGGCGCGCCCGGAAGAATTGACGGTGCTGCGCGACGCCATCCTCACGCCACGCAAGCCTGGCGTGCACCGCATCAAGGTGCGTCCCTAACTTCACGGCATGCCTTCGACGCCCCACTTGAAGAACGAGCTTGTCGACTTGGCGGGATGGCCAGAATTGAACGAGGTTGACCTTGTGGCCGTTCTTCCCTCCTACGCAAGGGCGCGTGCCGTGGTTTGGGGGAGTGTTGCGCTCGGAACGGGACTGGTCGTGGCTGGTCCGCTGACCGCCATTGCCGTGTGGGGCGACGACGCACCGCCGTGGCAGCTTTGGGTCCTTTTGGGGGGCGTTTGGGCGTTGGGGACTTGAAGAATGGAAGGGTTGGCCGTTGCGCGGATACCTTGTCCGGGAACACGACGTGGTGTACCGCAGCGGATGGTGGTCGCGCACCGTTGTGGCTGTGCCGTTTTCACGCATCCAACACAGCGAAATCCAGCAAGGACCTCTGGGGCGGTGGCTGGGGTACTGCACCTTGAAACTCTACACGGCAGGCGCCGCTGGAGCCAACCTCGAAATTCCTGGACTCAGCATGGCCACGGCACGCAACATCCGTCGTTTGCTCGAAGACGGAAGCCATGACTGAGACTCGGTTGGTGTTTGAAGTGCCGCGCCGCCAGCACGCCGTCGGCCTTTTCGTCCTTGTTGGGTGGCAAGCCCAAATGATGCTTCGCGCCGCTTGGCCCATCCTCATCGCGGCGTACGTGCAGCAAGAGGAGGATGCAAAGTACTTTGCTTGGGCCCTCGCAGCCGGTGCCGTGTTGACGGTGCTGGGGGCGGTGCTTCATTTTTGGCGTTTCTCCTTCAACGTCAAAGACGACAAATTCCACGTCCACAAAGGCGTTTTCGTGCGGGAGAAAATCAACATCCCCCTCGAGCGCGTCCAAGCTGTGCATGTCGAGCAAAACCTGATTCAGCGCGTTTTTGGCGTGTGTGGGCTGCGCGTCGACACGGCCGGTTCGAGCGGGTCCGAACTGCGCATCCACGCCTTGAAGTGGGACGAAGCCCGGGCCTTGCGCGAAATGCTGACCGCCGAGGAGGCCCCCGAGGAGGCTGCAGCCGAAGGCATTCGCGAGTCGGAGCAAAGGACCGCGACGCGAACGGCGCCGGGGCGCGACCCGTTGCTCGAACTCGACGTTCAAACGCTCCTGAAGGTCGGGCTCTCCCAAAACCACCTCGCCAAGGTGGCCTTTGCCATCGGCGGCCTGGTCACCTTCCAAGGCGTGGCGTGGGAGGTTGTCGCCGAGCTGTGGGCCCGAGTTCCGGGGCTTTGGCGGACGGTCCTGCTCTTCCTTTCGCCCCTCATTCTCGTGATCTCACCTTTCGTCATCGCGACCGTTGCGGTGGCGATTTCGCTGGTGACGAGCGTGCTGAAACATTGGCAAATGCGGCTTTGGGTGGAAGGATCTCGAGCCAAACGCACGGCCGCCCTTCACCTCACGCAAGGCCTTCTCAACCGTCAGTCGATGCAAATTCCTTTGCACAAAGTGCAGTGGGTGATGTGGGAGAGCACGTGGATTCGGCGCTTGTTCTCCATGGACACCGTCCACATTCGGCAGGCCGCGGCGGGCGGGGCTGTGGATTCGAGCCAGGCCGGAAACGGGGGGATGGACGGCGGAGGCATGAAAATGGGGATTCCGGCGATGAATTCGGAACGGACGAGGCGCCTTGAGGCCCTCCTGTTCCCCTCCTGGCCGGAGCGCAGGCTGGTGACGTTGCGGCCGGTGAAGTACGCGTTTTGGATTCGGTGGGGGAAGCGCGGGCTGATGTTGACGCCCCTGGCGGTCGGCGCGGGGTGGGCGCTTGGGCTCGGATGGGGCGTGGCCGTGGGCGCGATGTGTTGGAGCTGGGTCGGTTGGCTGTCCAGCAAGGTCCACCGCGGGCAGTGGGCCACCACGGACGGACGCCACGTAAGCGCCCACCGAGGTTGGCTCTTCCGCCGGCGCGTGATGGTCGACTGTACCAAACTCCAGGCCGTCCAACTCACCCAAAACCGGATCCACGCCCGACGCGGCGTCGCCCACCTGACCTTTCACACGTCTTCAGGGGTCGCCCAACTGAACTACCTCTCCATCGACGTGGCGCGTGACTTGCGTGACCTCGCCATGTCCCGGGTCGTTTCGCACGACGGCCCTTGGATGTAGGCCCTTCCAAGACGGGAACAGAACCCGTCTCGAGCCGGGGCGGATTGCTGTACCTTGAACGGCATGAAGCGAAGCGACTTTCTCAAATTCAGTGGCCTGCTCGGCGGCGGCCTGCTCGGCGGCTTGGGCCTCTCCTCCTGCACGCCCAAATCCCAAGAAAGCGACATCCCCATGGGCCCTGAATGGTCGACCGTCACGGGGTCGATGATGAACCACGCTGCGCCGGCGATCCCCAAGGTTCGCGTCGCGATGTTGGGACTCGGCAACCGAGGCAGCTCCCTGATTGAAATGCTCGAGTGGCTTGTGACCCAAGGGCACGCGGAAATCACGGCGCTTTGCGACGTGCAAGCACCCTACGTCGCACGCGCCGCCGAAAAAGTCGCGACCTTTCAATCGTCCGCTCCCCTCCTGCTCGACGACGCTTCGGGCGAAGCGTGGCGTCAAGCGTGCAACCCCGAGGTCGCCGACCTCGTCGTCATCGCCACGCCGTGGCACATGCACACCCCCATGGCCCTGCACGCCATGGAGCAAGGATTGCACGCCGCATCCGAGGTGCCAATTGCGTATACCGAGGCGGATTGCCTCGCGTTGGTGCAGACCTCGGAGCGCACAGGCAAGCATTGCATCATGCTCGAGAACTGCTGCTACAACGGCGAGGAGCTGTGGCTGCTGAACATGGTCAAGCAGGGGGTGTTTGGGGACCTGACGCACGCGGAGTGCGCCTACCTGCACGACTTGCGGGCCCTGCTTCTCGACGCGACGTATTACCACAACCGGTGGCGCCTCCGCGAGCACCTCGAGCGCGACGGGAACTTGTACACCACCCACGGGCTTGGGCCGGTGTGCATGTACATGGACGTGCTGCGCGGCGACAACCTCAGCCACCTCGTGTCGATGAGCTCCAAAGAAGCCGCGCTGTCCAAGGCGCTTCGGGAAGCTGACGACCCCGAGCTCCAAGCCCTGGCCCCTCAAGTCAAGTGCGGCGACGTCAACACCACGTTAATCCGGACGACGCAGGGCAAGAGCATCCTGCTTCAGTTTGACACGCACACGGGCCGCCCCTACTCCCGCCTCAACAAACTGTGCGGCACCGGTGCCACCCACTACGGCTACCCGTCGCGCCTGTACCTCGACCACGGTCCGACCTGGGATTGGCACCGCTGGCAAGACGACGACGCGTACGGCCAAGCCCGAGCCGAGTACGACCACCCGCTGTGGGCGAGCCTGAAGGAAGGAATCACCGCCAACCAACAAGGCCACGGGGGCATGGACTTTGTCATGATGTACAGGCTCATTCGTTGTTTGAACGAGGGGGTTGCGCTGGATTTGAGCGTGTACGACGGGGCATTGTGGAGCCTCGTTGGGGTGTTGAGCGAGCGATCTGTGTCCGACGGAAACCGGCGGGTTGACGTGCCAGACGTCAGCGGAGGAAGCTGGGCTTCCAAGGCCGAGCATCCCGTTTTTCGAACGGTTTGAATGCGCTCGGAATTCTCCAACACCGAGCCTATTTTTCAGCCATGCTTCGGGATCACTTTTGGAAGGCTGCAGCGACGTTGGCTATTGGGCTGAGTTGCGCACTCAATGCGGCTGTGTGGGGCCAACTTGACGACGAGTTTTGGTTCGTGGCACCCGAGGTCATTGTAGACCACGGCGACAGCCCAATCCTCTTGAGGTTTGCCACCTACAACGACCCCGCGGACATCGTGGTGGACATGCCGGCCAACCCCGAGTACGGCACGTACAACTTCAGCATGGAGGCCAACAGCGTGGTGTCTCTCGACCTCACCGATTCCTTGTCCTGGTATGAGAACCAACCGTTTGACCAAGTCTTGAACAAGGGCATTCACATCACGAGTACGTCCAACATCTCGGCCTACTACGAAGTCAATCGGTGGAACAACCCAGACATCTTCACGTTGAAAGGGGACAACGCCCTTGGCACCTCGTTCCGGCTCGTGTACCAAAACTTTCTCTCGAACGTCTATTCCGCCTCCACTTCAGGGTTTGACATCGTGGCCACCGAGCCCAACACCACCGTCACCATCCTTCCAACCCAAGGCCTCATTGGGCACATCGCAGGCCCGCCGTTCCAGGTGTTCCTGCCTTACGCGGGGTCGACCTATTCCGGTCGCGCCAACCTTCAGTGGGCTGAAAACAAACCTTCCGGCACCGTCATCACCTCCGACCGGCCGGTGGCGGTCACGATTCACGACGATTCCGTGATGGGTGGTCCGTTTGGGGGGTGCACAGACTTGATGGGGGACCAAATCGTTCCCGCCGATTTGCTTGGAACGGAATACATCGCCGTTCACGGCTACCTCAACGGCGACGACCGCATCTACTTTGCAGCCACCGAGGACAACACCTTGATTACCGTCGAAGGCATTGTGGTCAGCGTTTTGGACGAAGGAGATACCTACGAACATGTGCTCACCACAGACGCCATGTTCTTTGAAGCTTCTGAGCCCGTGGCGGTTTGGCAAATGACCGGGTTTGGATGCGAATTGGGAGGCGCTTTGCTTCCAAGCGTGAAGTGCACGGGATCCACCTCCGTCACCTTCGTGCGTTCAACCGACGAATTCATCGGCATCAACCTGCTCGTTCCTGCCGGCGGAGAAGACAACTTCACCTTCAACGGAGACGCAGAACTCATCAGCGCAGCGGACTTTTCAGAGGTTCCCGGAACGGACGGAGCGTGGATGTTTGCGCAGTTGGAGATCGAGGAGGTGGTCCCGGTATTGGCCCCGTCGAGAATTGAGAACAGCTCGAACTCCTTCCACTTGGGCATCATCCACGGAGGAAGTTTTACGGGGACGCGGTTTGGGTATTTCAGCGACTACGGCGCCCTCAAGTACCAAGCGGTCAACCAAACGGAAAACGTTTGCTTCGGTGAACCGCTTGCGTTGGAAGTCAACCCTGTGGAAAACGGTTTGTACAACTGGACGGGGCCCAACGCCTACACGGGACAGGGCATCTCCGTCGAACTTGGAACGGCTGTTCATGCGCTGGCGGGCGAATACGTCGTCCAGGGGTACACGGGTGAATGCGCCATTGCGAACGACACCATCACGGTGGTCGTCCACGATCCTCTCGGCCCTCCGATCATGTCGGAAGATGCCGCCTCTTGCGAAGGCCAACCCGCCGTTTTCAGCGCCTCGGGTGGCAGCATTTCCTGGAGTGGGCCTGACGGGTTCGAATTCAACGGGCCCTCTGTGACGTTGCCCAACGCAGGCGTCGAGGCTGAAGGGCATTACGTGGCGACACTCCTGGACCCTTGGTGTCCGGACCAAAGCGATTCGCTGTTCGTGGAAGTCTTAAACGAAGATGATTTGACGGTGGTTTGGGACGACGAGAGGGCGTTTTGCGATGGAGAAGAAGAGTGGATCAGCGTGCCTGGCTACTTGGCCCAAGACGACCCCGGCGTGCAATGGACGTGGACGCCTGTCGGCAACCTCACGGGCATTCCCGTCTCCAACGAACTGAGTTTCTCCGTGTCCGAATCGGGGACCTACGTCGCGGAATCCATCACGGAGGGACCGTGTCCAGTCCTGGGATTGGGAACGGTCGTTGTGGAGGTCGTCGTGTGTGACTTGATTGTGCCCAACGTCATCACTCCGGGCAACGACGACCGAAACAACCGCTTTCGAGTGCCCAACCTCGGGCAATTCCCCTACTCCACCGTTCGAATCTTCAACCGGTGGGGCACGGAAGTCTACCGCTCGGACGACTTTGGAAGCACGCTCGGTTGGTTGCCCGGCGACGAGGTTTCTGCCGGACAGTACTACTACGTCTTGCACATCAACCGCACGGAAGAACAAATCTCCGTCACCACAGAGCAAGGAACGACGGAGTACACCGAACCCGGCGCCATCGACTTGCACGGGTCGTTCACGGTCATCAAGTAGACCTCAGACCTCACCAGAGCTCAACTCGGAATCGGCGTCACCGCCTGAAATTTCCAAGAGCGAGGCACTCTCCCCTGCGTCGAGTGTGCTGACATCTTGAAGTCTACGCTGCATGACGTTGGTTCGGGTACTGCGCAAGTCTTCGAGCGATTTCTTCGCCGTCGTGAGTTGCTTGTCAACTTTCTCGAGTTGGTCGGAGAACTTCCCAAACTCCGTCTTCACCGCCTCCAAAATCTTCCATACCTCGCTGCTCCGCTTCGTCACTGCGAGCGTGCGGAAGCCCATCTGGAGGCTGTTGAGCAGAGCAGACATGGTCGTGGGCCCGGTGACGGTGATGCGGTACTTCCGTTGCAGCGTTTCGAACACGCCAGGGTGACGCAACACCTCGGCGTAGAGGCTCTCGATGGGAAGGAACATGACACCGAAGTCGGTGGTATGCGGCGCTTCCACGTACTTCTCGCTGATGTCTTTTGCGAACTTTTCAATCGTCGAGGTCAGGGCTTTCTCCGCCGCATCGATGGCCGCGAGGTCTCCCGCTTCTCGGGCATCCAACAACGCTTCGTACCCGGTCAAAGGGAACTTGGAGTCAATGGGCAACCACACTTCCGAATCGTCCGAAATGCCAGGCATCCGAATCGCAAATTCCACGCGCTCGCTGGACCCAGGGCGCGTCGCAATGTTCTCTTCGTACTGCTCCTTTGGCAGCAGCTGTTCGATGATGTTGCCCAGCTGGTATTCGCCGAGGATGCCTTTGGTCTTGACGTTGGTGAGCACCTTTTTCAAGTCCCCAACCCCGCTCGCCAGCGACTGCATCTCGCCCAAGCCTTTGTGCACCTGCTCAAGCCGCTCGCTCACGAGCTTGAAGCTCTCTCCGAGGCGCTTTTCGAGCGTATCCTGGAGCTTCTCGTCAACCGTTTTGCGCATCTCCTCAAGTCGCTTGCCGTTGTCTTCCCGAATTTCTTTGAGCTGCTTTTCAATGGTCTCGCGCACGTCCTTCACGGCTTCGAGGGAGAGTTTGCCTTGCGTGTGGAGCTGCTTGAGCAAATCCTCGAATTGCTGCCGCAAAACGTCTTGCTGGGATTTCGCGTTGTCCTCGAGTTTCTTCTCAACGGCGGCGAGATTGTTGCGTAGTTCCTCGCGCTGGGCTTGAGCGAGCTCGGCGGCTTCCTTTCGGTTTCGGGCGAACTCGTCCCGCATCACGCTCTCCTGGCCACCCATTTTTTCCTTCAACGATTGGAGCTCAGCCGCGGCCACTGCATCGCCCGATCCGCCTACTTTTCTGCGCATTCCAAGAACAAGGATGCACGCGGTGATGGAAGCAAGAACAGAAAGAATGCCGAGAACTGTGAGCATGGGAACGAATCTAATTCACGCAACGATTTGCTGGAATGAAATGTTGTTCACACTCAACCAAATCTGGTAATCCATCATGAATAAAGCCAATCCACGAGCACCGGCTTTTTTTCACCAACATGACAATCGACTTACGCCGTGACGGCGGCGAGGACCTCGGCCATCTTCGAGCCGATGTCCGCAGGGCTGTCCACCACGTGGATGCCGCACTCGCGCATGACACGCTTCTTGGCTTCGGCCGACTCGTCTTCGCCCGACACGATGGCGCCCGCGTGGCCCATGGTGCGGCCCTTGGGAGCCGTCACGCCCGCGATGAACCCAACGACGGGCTTGGTGCCGTTTGCCTGAATCCACCGTGCCGCCTGGACTTCGAGGTCACCGCCGATCTCGCCAATCATCACAATGCCCTTCGTTTCGTCGTCTGCCATGAGAAGCTTGACCGCCTCGAGGGTCGTGGTGCCGATGATGGGGTCACCGCCGATGCCGATGGCCGTGGTTTGGCCGAGGCCCGCCTTGGTGCACTGGTCGACCGCCTCGTACGTGAGGGTGCCCGACTTGGAGACGATGCCCACGACGCCCGGTTCGAAGATGAAGCCAGGCATGATGCCCACCTTCGCTTGGCCCGCCGTGATGATGCCGGGGCAGTTGGGGCCGATCAGGGTGCAGTCGCGCTGATCGATGTAGGCCTTGACCTTGACCATGTCCGCCACGGGAATGCCCTCGGTGATGGCCACGATGACCTTGATGCCGGCGTCCGCCGCTTCCATCAAGGCGTCGGCTGCAAACGCGGGCGGCACAAACACAATGCTCACGTCCGCACCGGTCTCCGCGACCGCATCCGCGACCGTGTTGAACACGGGTCGGTCGAGGTGGGTTTGGCCTCCCTTTCCAGGAGTCACACCGCCAACAACGTTGGTGCCGTATTCAATCATTTGGCCTGCGTGGAAGGTCCCTTCGCCTCCAGTAAAGCCTTGTACGATGATTTTGGAATCGCGGTTGACGAGAACGCTCATGTCGTGTGGATTGGGTTGCGCGGCGAATGAGTCGCCTTGAATTGTGAATGCGCGGCAAATTTAGGCCAAATTCGCGCCATGAACTCCCCCCTTCGCGACGCAGTTGACGGCGCCACGATTTGCGCCATCTCCACCGCCCCAGGTGCAGGTGGCATCGCGGTGGTTCGCATCTCCGGCTCCGACGCCCTCGCCCTGGGCTCCAAAGTCTTCTCCAAGCCCCTCGACTCGGTGGCCGACCGTTCCGTCACCTTCGGCCGCTTTCGCGACGCCGACGGCACGGTCCTCGACGAAGGCCTCGCCCTCGTCCTTCGCGGTCCCGGATCCTACACCGGCGAAGACACGGTCGAATTCAACATCCACGGTTCGCAGTTCATTCAACGCGAGGTAATGCGGGCCCTCATCGAAGCCGGTTGCCGCCAAGCCGGTCCCGGCGAATTCACCCAGCGCGCCTTCCTCAACGGACGACTCGACCTCACCCAGGCCGAAGCCGTCGCCGACCTCATCGCCGCGGAACACGCGGGCGCGCACCGCCTCGCCCTCGACCAACTTCGAGGCGGCTTCGCCCGCGAGATCAACGCCCTGCGCGAAGCCCTGATTGGCTTTGCAGGCCTTCTCGAACTGGAACTCGATTTTGCCGAGGAGGACGTCGAGTTCGCGGACCGCGAACGCTTCGACGCCCTGCTCGCCGACCTCCTCTCCCGCGTCGGACGCCTCGCGGACAGTTTCGCGGCCGGCAACGCCATGAAAGAAGGCATCCCCGTCGCCATCGTCGGCGCCCCCAACCGTGGCAAGTCCACCCTGCTTAACGCCCTCCTCGGCGACGACCGGGCCATCGTCTCGGACATTCCCGGCACGACCCGCGACACGGTGGAGGACGCCTGTACCCTCGACGGCCTCCGTTTCCGGTTCATCGACACGGCGGGCCTGCGAGACACAGACGACGACGTCGAAGCCGAAGGCATTCGCCGCGCCTTGGCCAAGGCCTCCAGCGCCTCTACGGTCCTGCTCCTTCTCGACGCGAGCACGGACGCCCACGAAGACGTCCAATCCCGCATCAACGCGCTCGACCTCGAAACCGACGCCCACGTCATCGTCGTCTGGAACAAGTGCGACCTCGCCCCTCCGCCCGCAGACAACTGCGGGATTTCCACCCTCGCCATGAGCGCCTCGACCGGTTTGGGGCTTGAGGACTTGCGCCAAGCCTTGCTGGACCAACACCGCGCCGACGACCACGGCCACCAGCTCGTAGTCACCAACCTTCGACACTTCGAAGCCCTTACCGCAGCCAAATCAGCGCTCCAAGCAGTGCGTGACGGGCTCGGGAACGGCATCCCGGGAGACTTGGTCGCCGTGGACGCGCGGCAGGCCCTTCACCACCTCGGGGAAATCACGGGAGCTGTGCATGCCGACGACATCCTCGGCCACATCTTCTCCCATTTCTGCATCGGGAAATAACAGGATAAGATTCCCGGAAACAAAAAGCCCGGACCTCTCGGCCCGGGCTTTCCTCGAGGTCCAAAGACCTCTTGTCATTTCAATCAACGCTGGATGGCCAAACGCTTCACGCTCACACCGCGCTCATCCGAAAGCATCACGTTGTACGTGCCGCTGCTCAACGCCGAAAGGTCAAGCACCGTGTTGCCCTGAAGGGCCAGGTTTTGTTTCGTCCAAACCACGCGGCCCGCGCCGTCGAGAACCGACACCGTCACGCCGGTGTGGAATCCGGCAACCTGCAACGTCACCTCGCCCGTGGTGGGGTTCGGGAACATGCCAAACGCCAAACGCGCCTCTTCCACCCCGTCGACTTCACCGACGCAGTCGCAGTCCGCGTTGATCACGTCGTTGATGGTCGTCTCGTCGCCGTCGTCGCACGCGTCACCCACCAAGATGCACGAGCCGTCGTCGTCCGTGGCAAGCTCGTCGTAGTTGCACGCATCCATGTTGGTGCAGCCCGCCACTTCAAGCTCGTCGCAAACCCCGTCGCCGTCGGTGTCGTTCAGGCAGTTGCCGTCGCAGTCGTAGTACTCCGAAGCATACTCGCAGAGGTCGTTGTTCTCGTCCGTCGTGTCGGCGTTGTAGTTGCACGCCGTTTCATCCGTGCAACCCTCAATCTCGTCCACGTTGCAAATGCCGTCCATGTCGTCGTCGTAACAAACGCCATCGCAGTCGTAACCCTCGGGTGGGTACTCGCAGGCAAGGTCATCGGACAGCGTGGCTTCAGGGTCGAAGTTGCACGCCTCCATGTCCATGCAACCTTGGCAGGAGTCGTACTCGCACGCCTCGTCGGGGTCGGGGTAGTTCGCGTCTGGGTTGAAGTTGCACGCGTTGGCTTCCATGCAGCCGCAGACGTTGACTTGGCCAAACGTCCCCGCACCGTCAAACGTCGTGGTCATGGTGATGTCGGCAGCTTGATTTCCTTGCGGGAAGACTTGGTAGTTCAATGTTCCGTTGATGCTGCCCGCAGTGGTGATCTGCATCAAAAGCACTTGGCCGTTTTCGTCGGGCAACCCATTCACTGCAGTCGGCAGAACGAACCAACTCACTCCAGGATTCATGTCGGAAGTGAAGCCGGTGTTGCCGTCTTGGGTGAAGAGGTTGGTCACCATCATGTCGCCGTCAACCAACAACGGATCCTCGTACCCAGGTCCAAGTGGAGCCGCGGGTCCTGTCAGTCCGATGGTGGCGTACGAATCGTCCACGATGGTGGGGAAGTCAATCAGCAACGCGGGGTTGACACCCGACGCATTCCACGTCGTGGAGTTGGGGCTGTTCCACGCACCTTCAGGCACATTGATGGTTATGGGGTAATCCATGTTGCTGAAAACCGCGCTCACGCGGTCCGTCTCGCTCAACGTGTTCACGTACACACGGTACGTGGTCAGTCCTTCTTGCGTCGCAGCCATCGTGTCCACCGTCAACGTGAACGCACTCTCCCCGCATGAGCAGTACTCACAAGACCCGTCGTCGTCCGTTGCAGCAGCATCGTAGTTGCAGGCCATGCCGTCCGTGCAGCCGGCAATTTCATCTTCGTCGCAAATGCCGTCGTTGTCGCTGTCTGGCACGGTTCCATCGCAATCGCAAAAGTTGTCAGGTGTGCCGACGCAGCTGCCGTCGCTGATGTTCGCAGCTGGATCGTAGTTGCACGCGTCCAAGTTGGTGCAGCCGAACACTTCGTCGCCAGCACAAACCGTGGGGCTGTCGGGAGAAGCTTCCTCGCAGTCCCCACCGCAAACGCCAATGGCATCCAAGTACAGGCACGAACCGTCGTCCAAGGTGGCTTCGGGATTGTACGTGCATGACGCCTCGTCGGTGCAACCCTCTACGTCTTCTTGAGGCTCCACGTTGAAGCTCTCCGACATCAACTCGTCGTTGGCGCCAATTCCCAAGGGGAAGACTTGGTAGTTCAAGGTTCCTGACAACCCGCCCGCGGTCGTGACCTGCAAAATGAGCACCTGAAGGTTTTCGTCGGGCAAACCGTTGGCCGCGGTGTTCAAGATGTACCAAGAAGAACCGGTCAACGTGTTGCTCTCAAGGCCGGTGATGCCGTCGGTCTGGAAGAACGGCGTGATCGGTTGGGCAGAGTCTTCCACGATGGACGGGTCAGCCGCCCCTTCGATGCCTGAAGTCGATGCCGGGCCCGTCAATCCGATTGTGGCGTACGTGTCGTCCGCCAATTCGGGAAACGTAACCAAGAATGCAGGGTTGATTCCTGACGCATTCCAACTTGCGTTGAATGCACTGTTGTAAGCGCCCTCGGGAGCACTGATGGACAATTCGGCTTCGTTGTTTCCGTAAACCGCACTCATGCGGTCCGTCGCATCCTGCATGTTCACGTAAAAGCGGTAGGTAGTCATGCCTTCCTGCACCGCAGGGTAAGACTCAACCGAAAGGGGGTATTGGGCTGTTCCAAGGGTTTGAATGCCCAAGAACAGCAGCGCACAAAACGTAAGATGTTTCATGAATGTGAAAGGATTAGTGATTTTGGCTCCAAGTTAGGCGCACATCTACGCTCACTCGAGACAAAACACTCACAAGCAATCAACACTTTGGACTTGAAAAGCGTCAACTAAAGGAAGAGAGGCGATTTGTCCACGGCCGCGCCCAAGTTCTCCGAAGGAGCAGTGTGCTGCATGGGCTGTCGTCCGTAACTTGCTCGACTGAACATTCCTTACCTGAATGAATTCTCGATTCACCTGCAGTCTCTCATTGGCGTCGACGTGGAGTTTGGCGTTGGTTTTCCTGGGCTTCTCCATGCTGTCGTCGCCTTCCTTCGCTTCGGAAACGACATCAACCGAGGGTGAAGCGGTCTTTGTGCCGATTCCACTCAGCGCCAGCGATGCCTCCCCGTGTGTGAACGACGTCGTGACGGTCACGGCTTCGGTTCCCGACGAATCACCCACCAACCCCGTCACCGACGTGCGTTGGCAAGTGTTTTTCAACGGCGCCCTTCTCACCGACGCGCAGTTGCCCAACTTCATTGCTTTGGATGCCGCCGTCGGCTCAACACTTGACGATTGGTCCCTCTCAACGACATTGACCTTTGAAGTGCTCGCGGAGGGGTGCTACACCGTCAGTGTCGTCGACGAATCCATTCTTCTCACCAGCACCGCCCAGGAAATTCTTCCTGTCACGATCAAATCTTCAGGAGTCCCACAGCAACCCACGGTCAGTGGGTTCGACGTCTTGATGTGCGAAGGATCCGCGTTGTTCGGCACAACGAGTTCGTTCATTGTGGGAGAGACAGGGCTTGATTTGGTGTACGAGCTTTCTGGCCCCAACGGGTTCCTCTTCACCGGCTTCACCTCGAGCACGGGGGAGGCATGCGACGGACCGAGCGCTAACCTGACCCTGCCTGCCACCGTTCTGAACGTCCCTGGAAGCTACACGTTCGAAGCTACGGCCACGAACACCAACGGCTGTGGCTCGAGCACGAACTCGCTCGACATCGAGGTGGTGACCTACCCCGTTTTTGCCTTGACCACCACGCCCATTTGTGCCGAGGAAGACGCCACGGTTCTAAGTGACATCGATGCGGCGGATTACGCCATGTCAGATGGCCAACTGCCCGTGGCCTCGGCGATTTGGAGCAATGGAGAAACCGATTTGTCATCTGCGGTCTACTCCACTCCAGAAAACAACGACACGTTTTCGCAGACCGTCGAATTGACGTACTCCTTTGCAGGAGTCACCGAAACGTGTTCGGCAGACGCTTCGGTTTCTCAAGTGGTGCACCTTCCTGAAGTCGTTGAGCTCACGTACAACGGGGCAGACACGCCTGGCGTTCTCTGCGAGGATCTCGAATTGGTGTTGAGCGTGGTTTTAGGAGACGACGAAGACCCAACAGAGTCCTACGCCTGGACCACCTCTCCCCTCCCCAACGTCATCTCCGGAGACACCTACACCTGGGAGGCGGTGGACGAAGACATCACCGTGGAAATCATTCAAACTTCGGTGTACTCCGACGGCACCACGTGCGACAACGCCGCGAGTCCCTTCGTGGTTACGGTGCCTGTCACCGCGAAACCTGTGATCGGATGGGCGACGGGCGACGACGCCGTGTGCGAGGGTGAAAGCAGCACCCTTGAAGTGCAAGTGCTTTCGTCGAGCGGACCGAGCACCGAACTTACTTGGACATCTGGGTCGTCAAGCGGCAGTGAAACCCTCGTCGGGACTGGCAACGTGGACATTCTGATTCCAGGAAGCTCCTTTGTTGGTTCTGGCAGCCAGGTTGTCTCAGTTTCTCCAGAAGATGCCTTTGGATGCGTGGGTGCAAGCATTGAAGGATTGGTCGAGCACTACGCTCTACCAACACCTTCTGGCACCTTGCCTTTCGCGTGTTCTGGAGAAGCCGTGTCACCCGAAAACGTGCCAACCGGCCCCGAATTCACCTACGCCTGGTCGTACGACGGGCTTGCCTTTGGAGGAGATGGCGCCACCACAGCGACGCCTGTGTTTGACGGCATTTCTTGCAACAGCGAAGTGAGCCTCGTGTTGAGTCAAACTTACGTCATCGACGGGGTGCCGCTGGTTTGCAGCGCAGAGGCATTTGATTTCCCAGTTGAAGTTGCTCCGACACCTGAGTTCAACCTCAGCGTGCCGGCAGTGCTGTGCGACGACAACGAAATCGACCTCGCTGTGACCCCTGTCCCCGCAGAGACCGGTTGTTTGGAGGTCACAACTGACTACGTTTGGAACGTCGACGACGGAACTGGTTTGAACGCCACGACTGGAGACGCCATCACGCTTGCCGCCGACGACTACGAGAACATTGCACTGAACGTTGTCGCCACCTCCACAGGGGTTGCCGACAACTCGCAGCAATGCACCTTCGAACTCAACACCTCCCTCGAGGTGAATGCCAATCCGGTGTTGGATGCGCTTCCGAATGATTTGGCGTTTTGCGCGAACAGCAGCGTTGCGGTGTCGGCCGCTGTTTTGGACGACCCCAACGGGGGATTGACCTACACTTGGTCCAACGGGGACACGCCACCTGCGTTCGAGATCCTCACCAACGGAGCTGCCACGACCGGCGTCGCGCTCGCTTCAGGAAGCAATGCCACCGATGGTGAGGTTGTGCTCACGGTGACGGACGCCGCAGGCTGCTCTGCAGAAGTGTCGACCGTCCTCGATGTCTTGGACTTGCCTTCGCCCAACGGTGTCACGTGGTCCGAACTCGACGGCGCCATTTGCTCTGGAGACGAACTCACTGTCGACATGGCGGATCCTTTCGTGGATCCCTCCCTGAATCTGGACAACGTGACGGCCACGTGGACTGCGAGCGGCAGCAACGGAGCGAACTACACGGTGACACCCGGAATCGGGAATTGGGATCAGGTCGTGTCCGGCATGACGTTGCTTGCAGCAGCTTGGAACCCTGACAACCCACCTTCGCCCACGTTGGTGTCGTTCGAGCTCGTGCTCAACGACGGAACATGTCAGGCTACCTACGGATACCCCGACGAAATCGAGCTCTACCCCAATCCGAAGGTCACCAGCCCGCCGGAAAACGACGTGTGCGTAGGCACCGATTGGAGTGGAATTCTAACGGGCGCCTCGAGCATTGAATGGCCCACGAGTGGAGCTTCAAGCAGTTACGATACGGCGTTGGAAGGCGTTGAATGGAACGTGCCGTGGGGTGACATCGACATCACCACCACAAGCGTGACAACCGTGCCGATTGATTTGACGGCTTACGCGAATTACGGCAATGCCCTTTGCATGAATGCCTACACGCTGAATTTGGACGTGCTCGAAAATCCGGAAATCAACTTAGCCACCACCTCGGTCCCGAGCAGCATTTGCGAGGGGAGCACCGTGAATGTCAGTGGAGGTTGGGTTCCCGGGACGGGACAAGGGGCGCCGACCCGCTCCTGGTCCAATGCCGACACGCCTGGCACATTCAACATTGTCCCAACAAGTCCGAACGGCGCTTCGGCGGACGTCTCGTTGACCGGCGCAACACCCATTCCCGACACGGGGTCCTTGACCTTCACGATCGAGGACGATCAAGGGTGCATGGCCGAGGCAACGTTTGACTTGACCATCATCGAGTTGCCGGTGATTGGGGAATTGTCCGTTGTGCCTGACTTCAACTGCGCGGAGGAAGCCTTTGATGTCAGCGTGTCGGGGGTCACTGTCGACGACGGCCTGGACCCGTTGAATGTCACGTACGATTGGAGCGGCACGCTCGGCGTGCAGGGCAGTTCTGTAACAGTAACCGGAACCGGCAGCGATGTTTCCATGCTTCCTGAAATGCCCGAGATTGCCTTCCAGGATTTCGTGGCTCCCGAGCAACTTGAGGTGACGCTCGAGGCGTCAATTTCAGGTTGCACGAGCACGGCCACCTGGACAGACGTGGTGGACATCTATCCGCTGCCAGACCGGTCTGCAGACAACGTCAACGTATGCACGAACCAAGATTGGGAGGCCACCGTGACGGGATGCGAAGTCCTCACGGTGTACGGCTCAGGTGGCTTGCCTGACATCACCTGGACTGCCGAAGACCCAGGAACAGGCATGAACGTGGTGTTGACGCAGGATTACATGAATGCACCCAGCGGCACTGGTCAAAACGTGAACCAAACCACGTTCGATTTTTATGCGGGAGTGACCTACACGGACGTCGGCTTGACCTGCTTCAACGAACGGCCGTTCGTGCTCACCGTTCGTGCTGCCCCCAATTTCATTGTTACGGGAGACGACACCAGCGGACCTGCGGGGGATTTGGTGATGTGCGAAGGCGAGGACATGGTCTTGAATTCGTTCTACAACCAAGGGGGTGCTTCCGAAGCCTACTCTTGGGCTCAATACCTTCCCGACGGGGCTGGGGGTTTCGACCTCACCCCGTTGTCATGGAGCACGGAAGAAGCCTTTTTTGTGGACGAAATGGCTGTCGCGCCCTTCGATGAACCAACCGTCATCGAAGGCCTGGCGTACATCACCTACACCTACAACACAGTTCCGGGTTTTGAATGCGTGGTGGAGGAGCCCTGGAGTTTCCAAGTCCTTCCAACGCCTCAGGTGGAATTCACCGTTCCCGATTTGCACACATGCAGCGGCCAAGACGCCACGGTCCAAGTGGCCTTGACGTCAGGCGCGACGTCGCTGAACGGAACGGCCACGGAGTGGGATTGGGCCTGGGACGTCAGCACCTTCAACAACGTCATTCACACGACCGACCCATTTGACGAAGTGCAGATTCCCGCGCTCTATCAAAACACGTTGACGGGCATGTTCGAACAAGACATGTCGGTCGTGGTGACCGACAGCTACGGGTGCATTTCGCTTCCAAGCGAAGAAAGCTTCGTGGCACTCGAGAGGCCTGTTGTGGGCCTGGAGCGCCCGCTCGTTTGTGCGGACGACACCCTTGAACTCTTGGCTACCGGTGCCGACGTGTACGCCTGGAGCGTGGACTTGGCGTCTCTGGACGCAGAGGTGGCAGACGCGGTGTATTTCCCCAACTACGTGGCCACAGGGGACTCCCTCCAAACCCTTTCCCTCTTCACGCCAGTTCACGGCATCTCTTACGACGTGACGGGGTACTTGGTTTACCCTCTTGAGACCGGCGAGACGTTGACGTGCGAGAACAACGCGACCGTCTCCTCCGTAGTCTACGATGTGCCCGTGCTCGACCTCAACTTCACGTCCGACCCGGCGCCCTATTGCGACGGAGATGTGATGACGTTCGAGGATGTGAACACCGCAAGCAATCCAGGAAACACGTCCTACGATTATTGGACTTCCGGAGGGGTTGAATTGATCGACGAGCCAAGCCCGTCCATGTCTTTCACCCTGTTCGCGGAGGCGACCACGTTCGAAGTGACCAAGGTGGTGGGCTACGCGGCGCAAGGGAGCTTCACGTACTGCAGCACTTTTGGAACCCAAACCTTTGACGTCATCGCCAACCCCGTCATTTCACTTGACGGCAGCGCCGGGATTTGCCAGGACGGTTTCGGCACGGTCGTGTGTGAAATCAGCGATGAGAATCCGGATTGGGACTACAGCGTAACGTGGACAGGAACATCCAACGTCAGCGCTGACGCCAACCCCAATGACCCGTTCGAATTGACGGTCTCTTCCGCCGACGGGGTCACCCCTTCCCCCTCCGAACCGCTCTCCTTCACCGCCTTTGTGACGGACGAAAACGGCTGCGTCTCTGAGCAGGAATCGTACGACATGGAAGTGTTGGCGACGCCCATTTTGGAAATCACCGACCCGCTCCTCGAAGACCACTGCTCTCCCGCGCAGGACTGCATGCAAGTGGCACTTTTAAACGAGGACCTGGATGTCAATTTGGGCGTGCTTTACTTCTGGGACAACCAACCCGGAAGCACCACGAACAGCCACTGCGTCAACTACGTCAATCCGACGCCTTGCCCGTTCTTGGATTCCATGAACGTCACCGTTCGTTTTGCGCATGTCTTGGCGGGTGGAGAGACCGTGTTCTGCTTGAGTTCGACGGTGGACAGCACCGTGGTGAACCCCACGCCTGTGCCGCAATTTTCCTTGACAGCGCCCCAAGCTTGCCTCGACACGGCAGGAGGGAATTGCGTGCCCTTTGAGCACGACACCACGGCCTACGACGTGTGCTTCGACGACAGCCTCTCTTACGAGTGGTTTGTCACCCCTCTTGGGGAGTTGATTCAAAACGACCTCGACCTCGATGGATTGAACACGCCGTTCCCGACGGTGTGTTTGGACACTGCAGGTGTCGTGAACTTGGTGCTTGAAATCACCAACCAATACGGTTGTTCCCAAACCACGGCCAATGTCCCCTACACCGTACGCGGTTTGCCCGTCCCTGAGTTGACCTTTACCCAGACCTCCATCTGCTTGCCCACCACGGTCGAAGTGCTGAACTCGTCCTCAGGGGCCTCGGACTTCACCATGTCCATTCCCGGTTTCCCGACTTACGAGAACTTCTTGTCCCCGCTCGTCCTCAATGTGGAATACCCCGGGTACTACAACGCGGAATTCTCGGTGTCCAACACCCACACCATCGGAAGCCACCAAATCACGTGCACCGTGGAAACCGAATACATCAAAGCCTTCGAAGGACGCACGCCGCCGGTGGCGGAATTCGTGGTGCTTCCCGACACCTTAATCGAGTTCGTCAATCCCGTGGTGGAGTTTGTGAACCTCTCCGAAGGACAAATCGACAACATTTGGTCCTTTGGCAACGGCGAAGGCTCGAGCGAGCTCGACCCGGAAGTGGAATACGAAGCAGCTGGCATGTACAACGCCCAACTGCTCGTGGTGAATGAGTTCGGCTGCACGGACGTCTTCTCGCAAGAGATTGAAGTCTACACGGACCTGTACGTGTACGTCCCGACATCGTTCACGCCCAACAACGACGGCTTGAACGACGCATGGCAACCTTCAATCATCGGCCAAGACAACATTGCCAAGTACGATTGTTGGGTCTTCAACCGCACCGGCCACAAGGTTTTTCACTCCACCAACCCCAACGAGCCTTGGATTGGGGGCAACGAATTGTCGGGCGGAGGTGAGCACTACTCAGGTGGGGCGGAGACGTTTGTCTGGCGCATTGCCATCAAGAAAAAAGACGGCGAAGGAGCCCAAGTGTACGAAGGTCACGTGACCATGGTCCGATGACGAAAAAGGGAGTGAGTCCGAAGGTCCTTTGTCTGTTTCTCATTGCATGCGCGGTTCTCGACACGCGGGGTCAAGCGCTCTCCACGCCCCTGCCTACTTCGGAGGAAAATCGATTGCGTAGTCCAGTCGTTGGCGATGTCGACTCTGTGTACCACAAGCACGAAACGCTCATCAACGTCCAATTCAGTCAGGTTCAGTTGAGCCAGTGGGCCGCGGGGGGCCAGAGCTCGGCCAGTTTGATCGCCAAACTCGACCAGTTTTGGGAATACGACGGCAGAAATTTTGGTTGGGACACGGAGTTGCACGGGGCGTTTGGCTTGCTGCATCGTCCGGACGAAGACGTTATTTTGAAAACGGACGACCGCATCGAATTGGCTTCAAAGTTGGGTTACCGCTTGAAGGACAAAGGATCGTTGACTGCCTTGGGAAGTTTCCGCACCCAGATCGCTCCCGGTTTCGCCGCCGTGAACGGCGTGCCCGACCCCAATCAAATCACCTCCCGTTTCATGGCGCCAGGTTACTTGGTCGTGGCATTGGGACTGGACATGAAGCCCACCCCGACCACGACCATCTTTCTTGCTCCCTTCACCTCCAAGTCCACCTACGTGCTTGACGAGGCGCTGTCCGCAGCTGGAAGCTTCGGCGTGCTGCCCGGCGAACGCGCTCGCCACGAAGTTGGGGGGTACATTCGGTTGGGGTTGAAAGAACAGGTCACCGAAAACGTCACGTACGCCGTGCGTTTGGACCTGTTCAGCAATTACCTCGAAGAACCGGAAGCGGTGGACGTGTTCTCCGACCACGTATTGACGTTGAAGGTCAACGACTGGTTGTCGACCACCCTGGGCTTGACGTTGATTTACGACAAAGACGTGGAGCTGACGTTGCGTGAACCAGACCCAGATATCCCCGGCGACGAAGGCGAAGTTGGTCCCGGCGTCCAGCTAAAACAAATTCTTGCGGTAGGTTTGTCTTTGAAATTTTCAGATTCATGAAAGCATTTGTGTTTCCGGGCCAAGGTGCCCAGTTCTCAGGCATGGGAAAAGACTTGTTCGAGTCCTCTGAATTGGCGAGAACGCGCTTCGCGGAAGCGAACGAGGTTTTGGGCTTTGACATCGCCTCCATCATGTTTGAAGGAACCGATGAAGAGTTGAAACAAACCGCCGTCACACAGCCTGCAATTTTCCTGCACTCCGTCATCCTCGCAGAAAGCCTTGGTGATGCTTTTCAACCCGACATGGTTGCAGGCCACAGCTTGGGGGAGTTCAGCGCGTTGGTGGCCGCGGGTGCCCTGAGTTTTTCCGAAGGACTAACGTTGGTCAGTGCCCGGGCAAACGCCATGCAGAAAGCATGCGAACTGCAACCTTCAACCATGGCTGCTGTGCTTGGTTTGGAAAACGAAGTCGTGGAAAAAATCTGCGAAAGCACTCCTGGCGTGGTGGTGGCGGCCAACTACAACTGCCCAGGCCAGCTGGTCATCTCCGGTGAAGTTCCTGCGGTTGAGGCTGCCTGTGCCGCGCTTTCGGAAGCTGGAGCGCGCCGAGCTCTGTTGCTGCCTGTGGGAGGTGCGTTTCACAGCCCTTTGATGGAACCCGCCCGTGAAGAATTGGCGGCAGCGATTGACCGCGCGGACATTCAAGCCCCGCGATGCTCGATCTACCAAAACGTCAGCGCGGCCCCAACCACCGACCCCGCAGTCATTCGCGAACAACTTGTCGCACAGCTGACCGCGCCAGTCCGTTGGACCCAAACGATGGAAGCCATGATTGCCGACGGGGCTGCCGAAGTCACCGAAGTGGGACCTGGAAAGGTGTTGCAAGGGCTGTTCAAGAAAGTGGACCGAGCCTTCCCTACTGTCTCTGCAGGATTGGAGCCTGCATGACGGAACCACGAAAACGTGCGGCAAGGTGAAGCAAAGCGCCTAAAGGCACATTGAAAAGGCCACCCTCTCAGGTGGCCTTTTTCGTTGTGAATCGAAGTGTAAAGGGGAAACTTATGGCGTTTCTTCCCCCACTTGGGTTGCGTAAGCAAAGAGGTTGGTCACTTCGTGCTCAGCCGCGTGAAGTGCCTCCCGTAGCGCCCGATTTTCCGAGCGGAGGTCGTCGTTGCGTTGTTGCGTTCGTGCGAGTTCCGCCTTGAGACGAAGAAACTCACCCATCACCGCCTTGCGCTCCGCCAAGGCTTCGTGAAGCTGTTTTTCAAGCAAGATTTCCATGTCCTGAAAGATAGCGCGAAGAGGTCGCAGTGGCCTGAAGAGTTGTTGGAGTTATCAACCGGCGATCCTGCCCATTTTGTGAACGCGACGCCAGGCCCACAAGAAGACAAATCCCGCGACTCCAAACCCCGCACAGCCGCCGTACAACGACAACAACACGTCAGGATTGGCTGCGTACCAGGTGCCGGAACAGAATGCCCCCAAGCCGATGCCCACTTCCAACGCCATCAACATCGTTCCCAAGGCCGTAGCAGCCTTTCCTTCCGGTGCCAAGTCAACCGTCCATGCAAAAATAGTCGGCATGTTGATCCCGACAGAAAGGCCGTAAACCACCCCGGCAGCAAGCAACATTGGAACCGTGGTGGCGAAAGAAAACAGGGCCATCCCGACCGCCAACAACAACGCGCCTACCATCATCAATTCGACCCGCCCATGTTTGTCCGACGCCTTCCCCGCAACCAAGCGTGTGGCAACGGAAGCCACGACAACCACGGTGTTGAATGACCCCTTGTACAGAAAGCCAAGGCCTTCCACCAAGTCCGGCGTCACCGTCAAAAAGGTGCCAAACGCCATCGCCACGGGAAGCAAAAAAAAAGAAGCCGGCCATGCCGCGCGCTCGATCACCCCGCCGCCAAAAACATTGAGGTCACCCCACTGGACCTTGCGGGCGTTGGGCAACGTCTCGGGCAACTGCCACGTCATGATGTACGCTGCCAACCCCAAGACACTGCTGGCAAGAAACATCGCGTCGTAGCCAAACTCCACCGCCAACCAACTCCCGAGGGCAGGCCCTAAGGCCATGCCAGCGTTTCCAGCCACTCCGAGGTAGCCCAACGCCTCACCGCGCCTCTCCATCGGAACGATGTCCGTCAAAAAAGCGCTCGTGCCTGTGGGGCGAAATCCGGTAGACATGCCGTGAAGCAGCCGAACTACCAAGAATCCCGTCACCGCCATGGCCACATTTTCCAACCTCGCAACGCCGATGTACGCGAATCCAGCCAGCGAGGTCACCGCCGTACCAAACAACATCACGGGCTTTCGGCCCGCGAGGTCAGCCAACCGTCCTGAGACAAACCGACTTGCAAACGCCCCCACAGTAAAGAGCGCAACAATCCACCCAATCAAATGCCCCGCCCCCATCCCGTCCAAATACCCCGGCAATTCAGGAAGGAGCATGCCGAAGCTGGCCATGAACAGAATTGTCCCGGAGCAAAGCAACCAAAATGTAGGGGTGAACAGCGTCGGTTTCAAGACCGCGAAGGTAGGCCGCCTTGCCCTACCTTTTGGGAGTGGCAAGGCAGTATCCAATCAAAGTTCTCGTGGCGTGGGGCGAGGCCATTTCAGGCAACAAAGAACTCCGCGATTGGCTGATGGGAAACGGCTACCCCGAACTTGGGCTCTTCGTTCACGCCATGCACAACCAATCCACCGCCCGAGAGTGGTTGCTGAACGAAGGGTTTCCTGAATTGATGGCCTTGTGCGGAGGTGCGGAAGGAGATGCACGGGCCGTGCAGTGGCTGCGAAACCACGACCATCCTGTTCTGGCGACCATGGCGAAGGCGGCCGACAACGACGACGACGCGATGCGCGAGTTGCTCGAAGCGGACGAACGGATTTGGGCCACCCTTGCCTTGAAGATTCGCTCCGTCAAAAACAGCATCGAAGAGCGGCACAACGACTGGCACAGCTTCAACAAGGACTGAGCGCTCCCTTTCGTTGCGGGTTACGCGTCTTGGGGCGTCATGAACGTCAACCGGCAAAGCGCCTCGTCCCCGAGCCACATGTTGGCCACGTCGAGCAGATCGCGGGAGGTCAGCGCCTCGATGGCCGCAACCAAGGAAGCAAGGGTTTCCACGCGGTCGTACATCAGGCACGTCTTGGCCAAACCCGACAGCACCGTGGCGCCGTGCTCGTGGCCGAGTGCGATTTGGCCAAGGAGTTGCTGCTTCGCGTCGTGCAGCTGACGGGTTCCGAGCGCCTTGGTGCGCATGTTGACCATTTCTTTGCGCACCAAGCGCTCGACCTTCCCGTGAAAACGCGCGTCGGTGCCGAAGTACACGTTGAACACGCCCGCGTCCTGGTAGACGACGTGGTTGGCTTCGATGTGGTACGCCATCCCGTGTTTCTCGCGAATGTTGAGGTTCAAACGGCAATTCATGGCGGGTCCACCAAGGATGTTGGCCACCACGGTCATCGCCAACTTGTCCTTGGAATTGCCACCTGGCGCTGCGGCTCCCGTGAGGTGGTGCACTTGGTGAATTCCCTTGGATTGCACCGAAGAAAAGGGCGCTCGCGAGACCGGTGCCACACGTTCCGGCAACTTGCCTGCGGTGGACTGAGCTCCCGCAGTGGGCTCCCCGAAATAACGCTCCGCCCAACCCAACACGCTCTCCCACGACACCGACCCGACCACGCCAAGCACCATGTTGTCCGGACAGTAGTGGCGATTTACGAAGTCCTGGACTTGACTCCTTGTCAGCGATTTAACGCTCTCGGAAGTACCAAGAATGGGCAGCGCCAAGGGGTGACCCTCAAACAAGGCTGACTCGAACTCTTCAAAAATCACGTCGCCCGGCTGGTCTTGAACGCCTGCGATTTCGTCCAAGATTACGTCCCGTTCCTTGCTCAGCTCACCTTCGGGAAACGTGCTGTGGAACGCAATGTCCGCAAGCAATTCCAGCGCGCGTTCCGTGTCCTTCGCGCGCTGCGACGACGTGATCCACGTGTCCTCCTTGGTGGTGTAGGCGTTGATTTCTCCCCCCACCGATTCCATGCGGTTCAAAATGTGGTACGCCTTGCGTTTTTGCGTGCCCTTGAAAAGGACGTGTTCGATGAAGTGGGCCAAACCCGCTTCCCCCTCCCCTTCGTCCCGCGTCCCCGCGTTGATCACCAACGCGCAATGCGTCACCTCACGAGGCATCCACGAATGGATGATTCGGAGTCCGTTGGGCAAGACGTGCGTTTGAAATTCAGGGTTCACGTGGACCATTTCAGAGTGCAAAGGTCGGATGAATTCGGGCTCATCCACACCGGCCTCGGTTGCCGCATATCACGCGCAATTCTTGCCTCGATTCACACCCAAAACGCCATGAAGCTCAACATGACGGATCCTGCCAAGCCCATGACCATCAACGTGTAAGGCAAAATGTCTCGTGCGGACAGGCCGGTGATGCCCAAGAGCGGGAGCGCCCAAAACGGCTGCAGCATGTTGGTCAACTCGTCCCCAAACGCCATGGCCATGATGCCTCGTTCTATCGGCACCCCCAAGGCATGACATGCTTCGAGGACGAGCGGTCCCTGAACGGCCCACTGACCTCCGCCACTTGGCACAAAGACGTTGAGCACGCCCGAAGACACAAACAACGCTTCAGGAAGCCAAGCTGCCGAGGTCGCCCCGACCAACGATTCCGCAAGCCACGTCCCCAAGCCCGTCCCAGAAACCATACCCATGATTCCAAAGTACAGGGGGAATTGCACCAGGATGCCGGATGCTCCCGAGATCGCCTCGTCCAACGCACTTAGCATGCCACGAACTTGGCCGTGTGCCAACATCGCCGCCCCCAAGAGCACCATGTTGATCCAGTCGGGAGTCACGAATGCCAACTTCGTCCACGGGCCAGATTGAGAGGCCCACATCGCCGCACCGCCCAAGCACGCCACGCCCAGTGCGTACGCAACACCCCTTCGGCGGTCCAACACGTCTGACAAACCCACCTCTGGGCTGTCTGCACTCGACGACGTTTTTGAATTGGGCTGGGGCAAGATCTCATCGGGACGACCAGCCACCCTCCTGCCGAGCCACGCAAACATTCCCACGACTGCCATCACCACCGTCCACGTCACGGCTTGGCTCCAGCCGCTGAGCGCGGTTTGGCTCAACGTCAGAGCTTCCGGAAGCTCTGCGGCCCAAGACGCGTTGGGCACCAACGACGCCAAATGCCCTGGTTCGGCCACTTTCAAGGGCGCAGACCCTCCCAATCCCCCATGCCAAACGAGCAATCCGGTGTATCCCGCAGCCCCCAAAACGCCTTTCGAAACCCGGGCCAACGCGGAATCTCTTCCCTCTTGCCTCTGACGGTCCAACACACCACGCACCAGGATTGCTCCGGCGATCAGGCCAAGACCCCAATTCAACCAGCCAAGGACCATGCTCAAGAACGCCACTTTGGCCGGCGCATTCTCAGGCGCACGCACCACCCAAGTTAACGCCTTCTCCAGCGCCTTCAGTACGGGAGGTGCCAACGCAAGCACGTGACCCAAAACCAGCATGAACATCGCCTGAAAGGCGAAGCGAATCAATCCCGGGTTCCACAACCCGTCTACCCAAGCACCCAACACCCCCGCTGGAGAAGCCGAGCGCAGGGCGAGCAATCCCGCAAGGCCCGTCAGCAGCACTGCAATGGCAAACGGACTTGGCAGCCATCTCTGAAATCCACGGGCATACGCATTGAGCGCACGCTGGAAAGGGGTGTCGTGACGTTCAGGAGCGGACATGCGCCGCGGTTAGAACGGCAAATCGTCGTCGTCCGACGGAGCGGTTGCGGGCATCGGAGGCACGGGAGGCATCGGGGAGGCACTCACGGCGGCAGGCTGACCTGCTTCAGCTCCGGCTGCAGCCGCGTCTCCGCGTTCAATGCGCCACGCGTTCAAATCGACGTAATACTGGCCGTTGTATTCACGTCCACGCAGGTCAAACTTGACGTTCACCACGTCCCCTTCCGACAATTGTCCCAACTGCTCCGATTTTTCCTTGAGTGCCGAGAACTTGATGTCCTGCGGGTACTGTTCCATCGTAGTCACGACGAAATCACGCTTGTAAAATCCACTCGGGAAATCTTGCTGGTCAAACAGCTTCTTCAGGGTTCCTTTCACTTCAAATGCCATGAAACGAAGGTAGGCCTCCAAGCCCGTTTTCCCTCGTTATCCAGCGTTGAAAGCAAGGAGGGTTTTCCACGCTTCATCCACCATCCCGTTGTCCAAAAGTTCTGCCGCCCGCCGATGCAACTCCTCTTCAAGGCGCGCGCCGTCGTCCTCGTGATCCATGAACAAGTCTGCAAGTTCCAAAAGCTTGTGCTCGTTGACGTCTGTCTCGTCGGGCATGGTTTCGCAACCTCCCAACATCGCGAGGTGATTTCCCGTAAGCACGCGGCTGGTCCGGATGTCTTCCGGCAACGCGTCCACGCCCATGCCGAGAACGCCAAGCGGTTTGGGGACAGTGAACAGCGCCTCGCCGGAGGCACGCACGTAATGGTCGCCCCCGCAACGCCCCACCAAATCGAGCCGAGTCGCATCCGGCACACCCGCGTCGTTCAAGACGTTGTCCCGAAAATGCATGCGCACGATTTCCGCGAACACGAGCTGGCCCGCCCCCCCTTGTTCACCCAACGACTCTACTTTGACCACCTTGCATTCCAGCTGCACGGGGGACTCGGCCACGCGTGGCGGCTGTACGACCTCCGAAGGCAACGCCGTCAGGCCAGCTTTCACAAACTCGTCCACGCCTTCGGCAAAATCCGTGCTTGCCAACGAGCAGGCATGCACCAACGCGTAATCCACCAAATTGACCACCACTTCCGGAACGGCTTGAACGTTGTCCCACGTGTGCTTGGTAGTGGCGTCTCGACCCCGACGCGCCGGCGAGAAGACGACCAAGGGTGGGTTGGCTGAAAACACGTTGAAGTAGCTGAATGGCGCCAAATTGATGCGCCCCGAGCCATCCACGGTGCTCACAAAGGCAATCGGACGTGGCGCGATCCCGCCCAACAAACAACCGTGAAGCTTTCGTGCATCCAGCTCCTCGGGTCGGTACGTGACGTGGGTGCTCATCAGTCGCTCATTGGGCCTTGTGCGACTCCACGGCGTCGATCGACCCCAAAACCTTGTCCTTCAGACCCTCTTTGTACTCGGCGATGCGCTCACGCAGGGCGTCGTCGGAAGCACCGAGGATTTGGGCTGCCAAAATTCCGGCATTCGTTCCTCCGTCCAAGGCCACAGTCGCCACAGGCACGCCTGAAGGCATTTGGAGGATGCTCAAAACCGAGTCCCATCCATCGATGCTGTTGCGGCTCTTGATGGGAACGCCAATCACCGGGAGCGGGGTCAACGAAGCGGTCATCCCTGGAAGGTGAGCAGCGCCCCCGGCGCCGGCGACGATGACGCCAATTCCACGTGCGGCCGCGCCGCGTGCGTATTCCACCATGCGATCTGGGGTGCGGTGCGCGGAGACCACAGTCATTTCATACGCCACACCAAGTTCGCGAAGCACCTTTTGGGCTCCTTCCATCACAGGCAGGTCGCTCGCGCTGCCCATGATGATGCCGACGGATTTGTTCATGTCGCGAAGATACTGAGGTCGCGCCAGCCCTGCGTCGCCGCTCAGCCCTTCATGTCGTCGATTCGCTTCTTCAGTTCCGACGCGAGTTCGTAGTTCTCGGTGGCGATGGCCTCGTCCAGCTGGCGTTGCAACTCTTCCAACGACTCTTGCGTGGGCTTCGATGACGCCGGAACGTCGGCTTGCATGTCGCGCATTTCACCTTCTGTGCCGTCGAGGTCCACGCCTGCTTCGTCCATCACCTGTTGGCTGCATCGAATGGGGCAACCAAACCGAACTGCAATGGCAACCGCGTCGGACGAGCGCGAGTCAATTTGCTCTTCGCGAATGCCGTCCGTCACAGTCAGTTGTGCGTAGAAAATGCCTTCCGTCATCTTGTGAATGAGCACCTCCGTCACTTCCATTCCAAACGACGAAAGCGTGTTCTTCATCAGGTCGTGCGTCAAGGGGCGACTCGGACGCATGTTTTCCAACTCGATGGCAATGGACTGCGCCTCGGCCCCGCCGATGACGATGGGGAGTTTGCGCTTTCCTTTGACTTCGCCAAGCACCAACGCGTACGCACCCGAAGAAGACCCGCTCAACGCGATGTCCAGGATTTCCAGGTCGATCTTCTTCATGTCAATTTCGTTGTCCGGGATCAGCCCATCGACTTCACCGCTGCCGTCAATTTGGGCAGCACTTCGAACGCGTCACCCACGATGCCGTAATCGGCTGCTTTGAAAAACGGAGCTTCCGGATCGGTGTTGATTGCGACAATAACCTTGCTTTGGTTGACGCCTGCGAGGTGCTGGATCGCACCTGAAATGCCTGCAGCGATGTAGAGGTCGGGGCGGATGGTGATGCCCGTTTGGCCCACGTGCTCGTGGTGAGGGCGCCAGCCCATGTCGCTTACGGGACGGCTGCATGCTGTTGTTGCGCTCAAGGCTTGAGCCAGTTCCTCGACGATGCCCCAGTTCTCGGGGCCTTTCAATCCGCGGCCTGCTGAGACCACGCGCACCGCTTCAGGAAGCGGCACGGAGCCGTCCGCGCTGGAGGGTTCAAATCCTGTGACGTTCAAACGCGCTTCACCCGCGTCGGCCGCAAAGGATTCCACAGCCGCAGCCGCTCCGTCGCTCGCCACACCAAACGCGTTGGGAGTCGTGGTGATCACTTTCTTGGCTGTCTTCACGTCCACGTGCGCCATGGCCTTGCCGCTGAACACGTTGCGCTTCACCGTGCTTCCTTCGAGGAGGCCCGTCACGCCGGGGACCAGCCCGGCGCCGAGGCGCACCGCCACGCGCGGGGCGACCGCACGGCCCACGTGATCGTGCGGTGCAACCACCAATTCCGCTCCTGTCGCCTCTGCTGCTGCGGAGACGACCTTGGCGATTTGGCCTTCGTCGTGCAACGCTTCAGACACATGCAAGACTTTGGTGGCGCCTGCTGCACCCGCACCGCCGTCGCCGTTCACCGCTCCAACCATCACCGCCGTGACCGTCGCGCCGCATTGCTTTGCGTAGGACACCGCTTCCAAACCAGCTTTGGTGGCTTGGCCGTTTTTCGTAGGGACAAATGCCAAACAATTCATGTCGTTCAGGTTCAGGATTAGAGGACTTTGGCTTCTTCGCGCAACAGACGCACGAGTTCCTCAGGGGTGTCTGCGGAAATCATCTTGCAGTCGCCTTTCGCAGGGGGAAGTTCAAACTTCGACACGCCCGTGCCATCGACCGCCCCACCCGGGGTCACCACATTCAGGGGCTTGGTGCGTGCCGCCATGATGCCGCGCATGTTGGGGATGCGTTGCTCCGCCATTCCCTTGGCTGCGCTGACCACCACAGGCAACGTCGCTTCAACGATCTCCAAGCCGCCACTTGCTTCGCGCTTGGCCTTGGCCTTGCCTCCGTCGAGGTCGAGCGAAGTGGCCAAGCTGATGAACGAGGCGTCGAGCATCTCGGCGACCATGCCGCCTACCACAGATCCGTTGTGATCGATTGTTTCCTTGCCACACAAGACCACGTCGTACCCACCCGCTTTCGCCTGCTCCGAGATCAATCCTGCCACTTGCATGGCATCCGTGGGGTCGGCGTCCACGCGAATGGCGTCGTCCGCTCCAATGGCCAACGCTTTGCGAATCACAGGGTCGCAGTCGGCCTGGCCCACCGTGATGGTGGTCACGGTACCGCCATGCTGTTCTTTCAGTTCGAGCGCACGCACCAACGCGTACCACTCGTCGTATGGGTTCACAATGAATTGCACGCCGTTGACGTCAAACTTTGTGTCGCCTTCTGTGAAGGCGATCCGGCTCGTGGTGTCCGGGGCTTTGCTGATGCAAACGAGAAACTTCATGGTCATTGAATGAATCGAGGCTCCAGAGCAACAAACGTGCGCTTTGGAGGGATTGCAAAGGTAGGTCAGCACGGACGATTCGATGCCCCTTAAACGCATCCAATTCCCCCATTTGGACGAGGCATTGCTCTATGAATTACCTTTGCCGCCCAAATCAAGCAGACAAATGCGTGAAGTCACTTTCAGGGAAGCCGTGGCCGAAGCCATGAGCGAAGAAATGCGCCGGGACGAATCTGTCTTCCTCCTCGGAGAAGAAGTTGCAGAGTACAACGGGGCGTACAAAGCCTCCAAGGGCATGTTGGACGAATTTGGACCCGATCGCGTCATCGACACGCCCATCGCGGAACTTGGATTCAGTGCCATTGCGGTTGGGGCAGCCATGAACGGCCTGCGCCCCATCGTGGAATACATGACGTGGAACTTTGCGGTTTTGGCCTCAGACCAAATCATCAACCACGCCTCCAAAATGCTCCAGATGAGCGGTGGACAATTCCCCGTGCCCATCGTGTTCCGTGGCCCCAACGGCACGGCAGGACAATTGGCGGCCACCCACAGCCAGAGCTACGAAAGCCTGTACGCTTCCATGCCAGGCTTGAAGGTCGTCACGCCATTCACACCCTACGAGGCCAAGGGCTTGTTGAAGTCGGCCATCCGCGACAACGACCCTGTTCTCGTCATGGAGTCGGAAAAAATGTACGGCGACAAGGGAATGATCCCGGACGGCGAATTTCTCGTGCCCATTGGCAAGGCGAACATCCGACGGAAAGGCGACGACGTGACGATTGTGTCCTTTGGCAAGATCCTCAAGGACGTCCACGCGGCTGCAGACGAGCTGGCGAAGGAAGGCATTGAGGCGGAAATCATCGATTTGGTCACCATCCGCCCGCTCGACCTCGACACCATTCTGGAAAGCATCAAGAAGACCAACCGCTTGGTCATCGTGGAGGAGAGCTTCCCGGTCGCGTCCATCGCAACGGAAATCACGTACCGCGTGCAGCGGCATGCGTTCGACCACTTGGATGCGCCGATTCGCCGTCTCTGCCAAACCGACACGCCCTTCGCGTTCTCCACGGCCTTGATCGAAGAAGCACTTCCTCAAGTGAAGGACATCGTGCAAGCCTGCAAAGACGTAGCTTACGTCGCCTAACACTGATTTTTCAAAACAACTTTAGATCAACCGGGTCGAACCGCGGCCCTTTAACCATTACCCCATGCAGCAATCACTGCTCTACCTCGTTCCAGGTTTGGCCATTCTCGGCCTGATCGTCATGGCCGTTCAGGCCGCTTGGGTGCGCAAACAAAGCACCGGAGAAGCCCGCATGAGCGAAATCGCTCAACACATTCACGAAGGCGCCCTCGCGTTCCTTAGCGCCGAGTACCGCATCCTCGCCGTATTCGTCGTGGTGGCAGGAGCTCTCCTCGGCCTCGTGTCTTCCATGGTGGAGACCACACACTGGTTCATTGTGGTGGCCTTTGTGATTGGTGCAGTGTTCTCTGCCCTTGCAGGAAACATCGGCATGCGGATCGCCACACAGGCCAACGTTCGCACCACCCAAGCCGCTCGCACGAGCTTGAGTGAAGGCCTGAAGGTCTCCTTCACAGGTGGCATGGTGATGGGGCTCGGCGTGGCTGGCCTCGCAGTGTTCGGACTGAGCACCTTGTTTATCCTCTTGCTCAACTGGATGGGCGGAGGCGCCGAACCCACTTCGGTCGAGCAAATGACCGTCATCCTTGAAGCCCTCGCGGGCTTCTCCCTCGGTGCAGAGAGCATTGCGCTGTTCGCCCGCGTCGGCGGAGGCATCTACACCAAAGCCGCAGACGTCGGAGCCGACCTCGTCGGCAAGGTGGAAGCCGGCATTCCTGAGGACGACCCTCGCAACCCTGCGACCATTGCCGACAACGTCGGTGACAACGTCGGAGACGTGGCTGGCATGGGTGCGGATTTGTTTGGCTCGTACGTCGCCACGGTGTTGGCGGCCATGGTGCTCGGCAACTACGTAATCAGCGACATGGGAGGAAGCATTTCCGACAACTTCGGAGGATTGTCCACCATTTTGTTGCCACTCGTGATTTCTGCCCTCGGAATCGTGTTCTCAATTCTCGGCGCCCAAGTAATCCGCGTGGGCGACGACGCCAAGGAAGCTCATGTGCAAGCGGCGTTGAACCGCGGCAACTGGGGCTCCATCGTCTTGACGGCGATCGCTTGCTATTTCCTCGTGGACGTGATGCTTCCCGCAGAACTCACGATGGAGTTCTTTGGTGAAGGCGATCGCACGTTCAGCTCCATGAACGTCTTCTACTCCGTCATTGTCGGTCTGTTGGTGGGCGGAGCAATCTCGTACATGACCGAATACTACACGGGACTCGGCAAGAAGCCCGTTCTCGACATCGTGCAGCAATCTTCGACGGGTGCGGCAACGAACATCATCGCCGGTCTTGCGACGGGCATGATTTCGACGTTTGGCCCCATCCTTCTGTTCGCCGCGGCCATTTACACCGCTTACGAGTTTGCCGGCTTCTACGGCGTGGCCATTGCAGCCTGCTCCATGATGGCCACCACGGCCATGCAACTCGCCATCGACGCGTTTGGCCCCATCGCCGACAACGCGGGTGGCATCGCGGAGATGAGTGAACTTCCAGAGGAAGTGCGCAAACGCACGGACATCTTGGATTCAGTAGGCAACACAACGGCCGCCATCGGCAAGGGCTTCGCCATCGCTTCTGCAGCACTGACGGCCTTGGCCTTGTTCGCGGCCTACGTGGAGTTCACCGGCATCGAGGGCATCAACATCTTCAAGGCCAACGTCCTCGCGGCATTGTTTATTGGTGGCATGGTGCCTGTCGTGTTCTCGGCCTTGGCCATGAACAGCGTCGGCAAGGCCGCCATGGAAATGGTGCAAGAGGTTCGCCGCCAGTTCAAAGAGATTCCTGGGATCTTGGAGGGCACAGGTACGCCTGAATACGGCAAGTGCGTGGACATTTCTACTCAAGCCGCGTTGAAGGAAATGATGTTGCCTGGCGCGATGACCATCCTTTTCCCATTGATCATTGGATTGGTGCCCCTCTTGTTGGGTGCGGAAGCCTCTTGGGCTGCCGAAACGCTCGGCGGCTACATGGCCGGTGTCACGGTCAGCGGTGTGCTTTGGGCCATCTTCCAAAACAACGCAGGTGGCGCTTGGGACAACGCGAAGAAATCCTTCGAAGCCGGCGTGGAAATCAACGGCGAAATGACGTTCAAGGGATCTGACGCACACAAGGCCGCCGTCACTGGCGACACGGTGGGTGATCCCTTCAAAGACACCTCAGGCCCGTCGATGAACATCCTCATCAAGTTGACGTGTTTGGTGGGCTTGGTGATCGCTCCAATTTTGGGCGGCGGACACAGCGAAGGCCACGCAGAGGAGGCAGAAGCGAACACGGAGCAGACTGAAATTGTTGCCAACGTGAACGAATGAAACTCATGAAGCACTACTTTCTCCCCCTTTTCGCAGCCACGGCCTTTTTGGTTTCGTGTGGCGAGGCATCTCAAACGGAAACATCTGAAGCGTCTACGGGCAATGCTGAGGTGACTGAGTCAGGTTTGGCCGACGGCATCTACGTCATCAACAAAGTTTCACCCAAGGTGACTTGGGCCGCAGAAAAGTTGACGGGAGACGGCCACACGGGAAACCTGTTCATTGAAAGCGGCAAGTTCCGTGTGGAAAACGGCGGCATCGTGGACGGCGTGGTCGTGTTTGACATGGCCCGAATTGACGTAACCAATTTGACCGGGGAATCGAAAGAAAACCTCGAAGGGCACCTCCGTTCTGGAGATTTCTTCAACGTAGAAGAACACCCTCAGGCTGTGCTCAAAGTCAACGCAATCGCGTCTGAAGACGGGGAAGATGTGTTGAACGGCAGTTTGACCATGAACGGCGAGACGGTGGACTACAGCATCCCTGTTCAAATGGCGGATGCAGACGTTCCTGGTGTCGAAAACGGAATTGCCATTCGCGGCAAGTTCAACCTCGACCGGACCAAGCACAACATCACGTACCATTCGAAGACCTTCGACGACAAGTTGGACTGGTTCATCAAAGACGACGTGGCTGTAGGGTTCTCCGTAATCGGAATCCCTGCGAACTGACACTGAACATTCTTGCACAAGAAAAGGCTCGCCGTTGGCGAGCCTTTTTTGATTTCACGAAGCGCGGCGCCTCGGACAAGTTGGGAAGGGCTCAGCTGAACAGGTTGTTCAGCTTGCCGTCAATTGACGTGATGATGTTACCAAGGTCTTCCTTGTCTTCGTGGAAGTTGTTGTTGTCGACGTCAACAATGAGCAGCTCTCCTTTCGAGTACGTGCTAATCCACGCTTCGTAGCGTTCGTTGAGGCGGTTGAGGTAGTCCAAACGAATGGCCTCCTCGTACTCGCGGCCGCGCTTTTGGATTTGATCAACTAGCGTTGGAACGGACGCCCGCAAGTAGACCATCAAATCGGGCGGCGTCACAAACTCCTCCATCAATTCGAAGAGAGAGAGGTAGTTCTCGAAATCCCTCGAGGTCATCAGGCCCATGGCTTGAAGGTTAGGCGCAAAGATGTGTGCGTCCTCGTAAATGGTCCGGTCTTGAATGATGGGCTTGCCCTTCTTCTTCATCTCGATCAGCTGCGCAAAACGCGACTTCAGGAAGTAGATCTGCAAGTTGAAGGACCACCGTGTCATGTCCTTGTAGAAATCGTTCAGGTAGGGGTTGTCGTCCACCTGTTCGAAGTGGGGGGTGTAGCGGTAGTGTTTGGCCAACAGCGTGGTCAGGGTGGTTTTCCCGGAGCCGATGTTTCCTGCGATGGCGAGATGCATGAGGTCTTCGTCGTTTAGGTTGGTGTCAAAAACGGAGGCCAAAGTAGGTCGGACGCTGCGCCCCTGCAAGGGCCGTCAACAGGTTGGGGATAACTCGCATTTTCCCGCAGCCAGGACTTCCAAAAGAGTCGCCTCGTTCTCGGTCAAGCGAGGCACCTTGTGCTGTCCGCCTAGACGGTTCCGCTTTTGAAGCCACGCGTCAAAGGTTCCTGCAGGCACAACCTCGAGCTGCGGGGGCAGCAAGGCAAGGTCGCACGTTCGTTTGGCGGCGTAATCCCCGTTCAAGGACTTCAATGCCTCGTCCAACCTCCGAGCAAGGTTTTCCGCAGACGGCTGCAAGGAGTCTGGACGGCATTCAATCGCCCAGCGGTGCCCAACAGGCTTGCCGAAGTCGTCCAAGACCGGGCCCACCATGTAGTTGTAGACCTGGAGGCCCAGCTCGGTTGAAATTTGGGCCAAAGCTCGGTCAGTTTGGTGCTCCATCACTTCCTCCCCGACGAGGTTGAGGTAGGAAGAAATCCGCCCAGCCACCTGAACGCGAAGCGGAATTTTGGAGGTGACGGTGACAAGGTCCCCAACCAGGTATCGCCAGAGCCCCGCGTTGGTCGAGATGACAAGGGCGTAGGTAGAACCCTCTTCCACCTCGCGGAATTCCAGGGTGTCAGGGTACGGTTTGCCCACCTCTTCCAATGGCATGAACTCGAAATAAATCCCGTGGTCCATCAGCAGGGCCATGTCGTTGCGACCCAAGTCGTCCTGGTAGGCAAAGAACCCCTCGGACGCGTTGTACGTCTCGAGGTAGTGCATGGGCGGGTTGGCGGGACCGTTGGGGATCAGGTTGGCGAACGTGTCTCGGTAAGGCGCGAACCCTACGCCGCCGTGCATGTAAAGCCACAAGTTGGGCCAAACCTCCCGCAAGTTGGAGGCCCCGGAAATCTCAAGCACACGCTGAGCGACCAACGACATCCAACTCGGAACACCCGCCAAAATGCGGACGTCTTCGTTCATGGTGGCCTCCGCAATGGCCTCCACCTTGGCCTCCCAACGGTTCATCAACGCAATTTCTCGGCTCGGAGTCCTTCGGGCCTCGCACCACGGCGGCAAGTGCCGAACAATGATGGCGCTCAAGTCCCCTTTGTACGCGTGGCTGCCCTCACGAACCAAGGAACTTGATCCTCCTAGAATCAAGTGCTTTCCTTGGTAGAGTTGCGCCTCGGGCACCTGGTGACAGAACTGGGCCAAAAGGTCTTTGCCGCCTTTGTAATGCCCTTCATGCAGGGAATCGCTGGTGACCGGAAGGTACTTGTGCTGGTCGCTGGTGGTGCCGGAGCTTTGGGCAAACCACTTGGTCACACCCGGCCACAAGACACTTCGCTCTCCGTCACGGGCACGGGCAATCCAAGGCTTCAATTCGTCGTAGGTCACCACCGGAATCCGGCGAACGAAGTCCTTTCGCCGTCCGAGATCCGAAGGGCGACTCACCCCCAATTCCCGTCCGTATCGCGTCGAAGCCAGCCCGTTGATCAGCCCCAAATACACGCCCCTTTGGGCATCCGCAGGACGGGACTGCGCCCAAGAAATGTGTGGCATCCTCGCCCCAATCAGGCGGTGAAAAATCCGGTTGGCTGGCATGCCAGCAAGTTACGCAAGCCCAGGATGCCTTTGTTAAGCCAGGTCAAACTCACACAGTCTCCTCCACGGCCGCAAAAACCTTGGCCACCGCTTCCAAAGCGCACTCGATGTCCACTTCGGTAGTGTAGCGCGAAAAGGAGAACCGGACACTTGCCTTGTCGGGATCGTGGAACCCCAACGCACGAAGCACGTGAGAACCCAAGGTTGCGCCACTTGAACAGGCACTTCCTCCGGAACAAGCCACGCCCTCCAAGTCAAGCAAAAACACCGCCATCCCACCGTTGGGGTGGGGCGGGAACTTCGCGTTCAACACCGTGTAAAGGCGGTCAGCACGGTCGCTGTCTCCATTGAACATCACCCCAGGAACAGCGCGCTTCAACCCGGCCACCATCCGTTCCTTCATCGCCCGTATGTGCGCCTCGTGTTCCGTCATGTGTTCAAAGGCCAAATCAAACGCCTTCGCCAAACCCACAATCCCGGCGACGTTTTCCGTGCCGCCTCGCAACGTCCGTTCTTGACCGCCCCCGACGATCATGCCGTCGACTCGGAGCGTCGGATTGACGTACAAGAAGCCCGAGCCCTTGGGACCGTGGAACTTGTGGGCACTGCAGGCCAAAAAGTCCACATCCAATTCCCCCAAATTCATGGGGTAATGGCCCATCGTCTGCACCGTGTCGCTGTGAATCCATGCTCCGTGAGCTCGACACACGTCACTCAACTGCTTCAAATCCAGCACCAAGCCCACCTCGTTGTTGGCGTGCATCAGCGAAACCAACGTCGGCACGTTGGAACCGGACAAGATTTGTTCGAGATCCGCCAGGTCCACACTGCCGTCCTCGTGGTGCTTCACGTGCACGACTTCCACGCCCTGGCCCACACACGCCGCGTTGGTCGCTTTGACCACCGCGCTGTGCTCGGCTTCGGACGTCACAATGCGCCGCACACCGAGGGAATTCACCGCCGCCTGAATGGCGTGGTTGTCCGCTTCGGTCCCTCCTGACGTGAAGCAAATCGTCCGGGGTGGGCAGCCGAGAACCTTCGCGATGCGCCGTCGGCTCGTCTCCACCAAAGCCTTGGCCTTTCGGCCTGGACCGTGGGTAGAAGAGGGGTTGCCGTGCACGGTTTGGTACACCTCCATCATGGCCTGCACCACTTCTGGGGCGACCGGGGTCGTGGCTGCGTTGTCCAAATAAGCGTGAGTCATGGCCGCTGAAATTACGAATTCGCTGGCGCGCTTTGAAGGTGTCCGGTCAGAGCGTTCGCGAACCGGTCAGCGAGTTCTTGGGCAGCTTCGTGTGAAGCGGCTTCGGCGTAGATGCGAATGATGGGCTCCGTGTTGCTTTTGCGCAAATGGACCCACCCTTCTTCCAAATCAAACTTGACTCCGTCGACGTCGTTGATCTCGGCATTTTGAACCTCGGCTTGGAGGGCCTTCAAGGCGGCGTCCACGTCCACGGGAGGAAGGGACATCTTGTCCTTCACCATGTGGAAGGTTGGGTAGGTTGCGCGCAACTCACTGCACGTTGTGCCCTTGGCCACGAGGTGGGTCAAAAACAGCCCAATGCCGACCAACGCGTCCCGCCCAGCATGGGAAGTTGGGTAAATCACGCCGCCGTTTCCTTCGCCGCCCAGGACGGCTCCGGTGGTGCGCATTTGGGCCACCACGTTCACCTCGCCCACGGCCGAAGCCGTGTAGGCACAACCGTGCCAAGCGCTGACCTCCCGAAGGGCTCGGGTGCTGCTCAGGTTGCTTACGGTGGGACCCGGAGTGTGCGCCAAAACGTGATCCGCCACGGCCACAAGCGTGTATTCTTCGCCAAAGAAGTTGCCGTCCTCGCTGACAAAACAAAGCCGGTCGACGTCCGGATCCACGCTGATGCCCAAATGGCATCCCTCCCGCACCACCGCGTCGGTCAGGTCGGCGAGGTGCTTGGGCAACGGCTCGGGGTTGTGCGCGAAGTGGCCGGTCGGTTCGCAGTGGACTTTCACGACCTCGACACCAAGCGCCTCGAGCAACATCGGAACGGCAAGCCCCCCCGAAGAATTGACGGCGTCGACCGCCACCTTCAACCCCGCGGCGCGGACGCTCGGGGCGTCTACGAGCGCCAATTCCAGGACGTGGTCGACGTGCCGTTGAAGCCAGGACGCGTCTGTCGTGGTCGTGCCGGTGCCGTCCACCTCGGCGTACGTCACCCCCTCGCGGGCGAGCTCCAGGACGCGGTCGCCGGCGGCAGCGGAAAGGAATTCGCCCTTCGCATTCAGCAACTTCAGGGCGTTCCATTCCTTGGGGTTGTGCGACGCCGTCAAGATCAAGCCGCCGTCGGCCCCGAGACCGGGCACCGCCAATTCCACCGTGGGCGTCGTGCTGAGGCCAAGGTCCACGACATCCAAACCCAGGGCATTCAGCGTCCCGCACACCACGTCACGAACCCAAGGACCGGAAATTCGGGCGTCCCGACCCACCACAACACGCGGTCGACCGGAACGAGGCTCCGATTGCTGCTCGAGCACCCACGCCCCGTAGCCGCTCGCGAATTGCACCACGTCGGCCGGGCTCAAGCCTTCACCCGCTTGGCCACCCACCGTGCCGCGGATGCCGGAAATCGAAGCAATCAACATTCGCGCAAGGTAGGCAAGGCCTGAGGGCGGTTCGGAATGGACCGCCGCACGGAGGGTCGTGTTTTTTTCCACGAATCCTGTTCAAAATCCACCCTTTCGCCTTCCTTTTCTTCCGACATTTGCGCTGTACTTTAGAAGGGAATGCACGACGAAGGACGTCCACACCAAGAAGAAGACCAGATCCTCGCTTTGGCGAAGGCCTTTGAGGCCATGCTCCAAGCGGGAGATTCGAAGTTCTTCGACCACGACGACCTCGAGATGCTCATTGAGCATTACCTCGAGCGCGGCTCCGTGCGAAAGGCTCAGCAGGTGCATCACTACGCGAGCGGCCTGTACCCAGAAAGTTTGTCCTTGCAGCTTCGAGAAGCCCAAATCCTCGCCAGCAACGGCAAACACGTCCAAGCCATTCCCCGCCTGAAAAACTTGCTTTCCTTCGAACCGCAGAACGAAGAGATTCATTTGACGCTCGCCAACATCTACAGCCAAATGCACGAGCACAAGTTGGCGCTGCAGCATTTCCAAGCGGTGTTGCAATTCGCGGACGCGGAATTGAAGAAAGACATCTACATCGACGTGGCCCTCGAGCACGAGAACATGGGCGAATGGAAGCAAGCCGTTCGCGTGCTGTTGCGCGCCTTGAAGGAAGACCCTTCCAACGAGACGGCGTTGTACGAGTTGGCGTTTTGTTTGGACAAAGAAGGCCGAATCCAAGAAGCCGCCGAATTCTACACCAAGTACCTCGACGACTTCCCTTACAGCTTCGCCGCGTGGTACAACCTCGGGAACGCCCACCAACGGTTGGGCCGCTACAAAGAAGCTGTGGACGCGTACGACTTCGCCATCGCCATTGAAGACAGCTTCGCCCCGGCGTACCACCAAAAAGCAGAGGCGTTGACGGCCATGGAACGGTTTGGCGACGCCTTGGAAGTGCACCGTGAGTCGCTTTTGATTGACGCCCCGCAGCCAAGTACGTTCTGCTACATAGGCGAGTGCCTTGAGCACCTCGGAAACTTGGACGAAGCGGAGCAGTACTACCTGCAATGCCTCGAACTCGACGCCCATTTTGTGGACGCCCACATCGGCCTCGGGGTGCTGGACGACCTTCGCGAAGAACACGAGGCTGCGCTGGAACACCTCGCCCAAGCGTTGCTATTGGAGCCACATCACGAAGACACCCTGCTGATGATGGCAACGGTGTTGAAGAAACTTCAACGCCACGAAGAAGCGGACACCTGCCTTGTTCAGCTCCTCGAACGCAACCCCAAGCACCTCGAAGCTTGGGAAGAGCGCGTGGACAACATGCAAGCCCTTGAAGCTCACCAAGAAGCGTTGATGCTGCTCGACAATGCCTTCGAGCACCTCCCTCCCACCTCAACCACGTTGGGGTACAAACAATTTGTCAGCCTGTTCGCCTTGCGCATGGACGGAGAAGCTTTGCGCCTCCTCGACCATTTGTTGCTTGCGGACTTTGAAGGCATGAATCGGTTGCTGGAGACCTACCCCGGTCTGCTCGACGACCCGCGTGTGGCCAGTCGGTACACCCGCATGAAACCCTGAAGAATGAATCACAACCTCTCTCACCTGCCGGAGCGCCCAAGCAAGCCCCGTGAATCGGGATTGACCATGGTCATGGACAAAGGCCTGAGCCTCCGACAAGCCGAGGATTTTTTGGAAGTCAACGCGGACAAAGTCGACTTGTTGAAGCTCGGATTTGGCACCTCGGTGGCAACGCCCAACGTCAAGGAAAAAATCAAGTTGTACCACGACGCCGGCCTCATGGTTTACCCAGGCGGCACCTTGTTTGAGGCCTACTTTGTGAGAAAGCAGTTGGACGACTTCCTGCGCTTCGTAGATGACCTCGGTTTGGAAACCGTGGAAGTCAGCGACGGCTCGATGGTGATTGAAGAAGACGCCAAATGCGAAATGATCCACCGCCTTTCTAAGCGCTTCCGCGTCTTGAGTGAGGTCGGGTCCAAAGAAGCCGGCATCCTCATCAGTCCCAACAAATGGACAACGATGATGCAACAGGAATTGGAAGCGGGGAGCTGGAAAGTCATTGCAGAAGCTCGCGAAAGCGGCAACGTGGGCATTTACCGGCCCAACGGCACGGCGCACACGGCACTCGTTCGCCGCATTTTGGCCAAGGTGAAGCAGGAAGACATCTTGTGGGAGGCGCCTCAAAAAGCCCAGCAAGTCTGGTTCCTCAAGCAATTTGGAGCCAACGTCAACCTCGGGAACATCGGACCTCACGACGTCATTCCTCTGGAATGCCTGCGCTTGGGTCTCCGGGGCGACACCTTCTTCGACCACTTGCCCGAGGCCATGTCCGAAGGCGTGCGCCAAATCCCGGACGAAGAAGCCCTCGCGGAAGACTGACCATGAAGAGCATCACCGTCCAAGAATTGCGCGAATGGCGCGAATCGGGAGTGGAACACACGCTGATTGACATTCGCGAACCGTACGAACGCGAAGTCAGCCACCTGGACGGACTGCATATCCCCATGGGGGACGTGTTGTCGCGCCTGTCGGAAGTGCCTGAAGATTGCCCGGTGGTCATTCACTGCCGATCCGGCTCTCGTTCTGCGGCGGTCACCCACGCGTTGACGCACCAACACGGCTTCGACAACATCCACAACTTGGAGGGCGGCATCACGGCGTGGGCTGCGGAAATTGACCCCAACTTGGACGTCGCATGAAATGGCCTTGGGAGGTCACTGCCAAAGGCTTCGCCATGGGCATGGCCGACCTTGTTCCCGGAGTCAGCGGCGGCACAGTGGCCTTCATTGCAGGCATTTACGATCCCCTTCTCGACAGCTTGTCTGCGCTGAGCGGTGACGGGTTTCAGGCCGTCCGACGTGGAGACTTTCACGGCGCGTGGAAAGCAGTCAACGGCCCATTCCTGCTCGCCTTGGTGCTCGGCATCGGCGCGGCCATCGCGTCACTTGCCTCTCCTTTGCATTGGCTCCTCGAGCACGAGCCTACGCTGCTCCGGGCATTTTTCATCGGCCTCGTCGCAGCCTCGGTGCCGACGGTGGGGCGGCACGTTGCGAAGTGGAGCGTGGACACGTGGGTGTGGGCCGCAGTGGGGTGCGCCGTGGCAGGGTTCGTGACGTCGTTGCCCCCGTTGATTCAATCGGACAACCCTGCGTTTTTGGCTTTGGCAGGAATGCTCGCCATTTGCGCGATGTTGCTTCCCGGAATCTCTGGCAGTTTTCTGCTCCTGATCTTGGGGGCGTACGCGCCCGTGCTGCTTGCTGTCAAGACGTTCGACGTATTGAAGATTGCGGCGTTTGGATCGGGAGCCGTCTTGGGGTTGCTCGCCTTCAGCCGCGTGCTGAAAAAGTTGCTGCGCACGCGCCCCCGCCCCACGCTGTCCGTGTTGACTGGATTTTTGGTGGGGTCCCTGCAGGCCCTTTGGCCTTGGAAGGAGCACGTACGGCCACTTTACACGCACAGCGACGGGCGGGTAGAATGGCTCTTGGAAAACGTGGCGCCGTCGGCGAGTGATGCCCAGCTCCCTGCTGTGTTGGGCCTTGCCGTGGCCGGAGCGGCCGTGGTGGCCGGACTCAACCGCTGGGGAACCAAGCGAGGAACTGCCCAAAACACATGAACCTGGAGCGACCCAAATTGCTCGGCGTCGTAGGGCATCCTGTGGCACATTCTGCGAGTCCCGCATTGTTCGCTCAACGATTCGCAGAACTGGGACGCGAAGACCTCGAGTACCGGAAGTTTGACTTGCCCCGTGTTGAGGATTTTCCTGCGCTGCTTGAGGCACATCCCGGGCTGGTTGGGCTGAACGTCACGGTGCCGCACAAGAAATCCGTGGTTCCTTATTTGGACTCACTTTCCCCAGAAGCGCGGGCACTCAGCGCGGTCAACACCCTGGTGAAAACCACCGACGGATGGCACGGCCACAACACCGACGTTTGGGGATTTCGACGGGCCGTGGGTCCCTTTTTGGCCAACCGCCACGAACGCGCACTGGTTTTGGGAACCGGAGGCAGTGCTGCGGCGGTTCATCACGTGCTCGCGGAGCTTGGCATCGAGGCCGTAAGCGTGTCGAGGTCCGGGGACACATCTGCCGGGAGCAAGGCGTTTGGCCGCCCATGCTTGGGGTACCACGAATTGGCCGAATGGACACTGAAACACCACCTTCTTGTCGTGAATTGCACCCCGGTTGGGATGTCCCCACGAGTCGACGAGATGCCGGACTTGCCCGTGCAATTCTTGACCCCCAACCACCTCGTGGTGGACCTCATTTACAATCCCAAAGAGACGCGGTTGTTGCGCGAAGCGAGGTCCCAAGGTGCGGAAGTTCTGAACGGCGCAGACATGCTGCGATTGCAAGCGGAAAAAGCATGGGAAATTTGGACCGAGGCCGGGGTGTAAAGGCCGCGACAGTCTTGTAATTTTGGGGGAAACGCTTCGGCAACATGCCCTCCAACCTGCCCCCCACAGAACAAGCCGGCCCCGTTGACAACTTGCATGAGATGTCGGTGACTGAATTGCTCGAGGCCATGCACCGCGTGGACCACGACGTGCAGCCGGCAGTCGAATCGGCCATGCCCTCCCTGGCAGGGCTGATCGAACCTTTGGTGGAGCGGATGAAACAGGGCGGCCGTCTCTTTTACTTGGGCGCGGGCACGAGCGGACGACTTGGCGTGGTGGATGCAAGCGAATGCCCGCCGACCTTTGGGGTCTCACCCGGAGTGGTTGTGGGGCTCATGGCCGGAGGAGATGCGGCCATTCGCGCTGCAGTCGAGGGGGCTGAAGACGACGCTGAGCAAGGCTGGCGCGACTTGGAGGCCCAAGAAATAGGACCCTTGGACACCGTGGTGGGCATCGCCGCAAGCGGACGCACACCCTACGTCCTTGGCGCCCTGCGACAAGCCCGACTTCGCGGCATACTCACGGGATGCATCACGTGCAACCCAGACAGCGCGGTCGTCCACGCGTGCGACCATTCTGTGGTGGCGGTAACTGGACCCGAATTTGTCACCGGCTCCACCCGGATGAAGGCCGGCACTGCCACCAAGTTGCTCTTGAACCGATTGACTACGGCAGCCATGATCCAATTGGGCCACGTGCAAGGAAACCGGATGGTGGACATGCAGTTGACGAACGCCAAGTTGGTTCAACGCGGCGCCCGAATGGTGGCGGAAGCCACGGGACTGGACGAGTCCAAAGCCGAGGAATTGCTTTTGGCCCACGGAAGCGTGCGCGCCGCAGTGAAAGTTCACCGGGAAGGCTGATGCACGCGCTTGAACCTTATTACGCTTGGCGCAACCACTACGTCGCAAGTGAGGACCCTCAAAGCCCGTTCTTCGAACGGGTGTACAACGAGTTTGCCTACCACCTCAAAGTCTACGACCACTACATCCACCCCCAGTGGGATGAATTTGGAAGCCAAACCCTTTACACCAAAATCCTGTACGCCGATTACGACGAAGGCTACGCCGTCCTCGAATTCATCGGAGAATGGAACGACTGCTTGTTCAACGACATCATGTTGCTCAAACGCGAGGTGATTGATCCGCTTTCGGCCGCAGGGGTATCGAAGTTTGTGCTGATCGGCGAGAACGTGCTGAACTTTCACCACAGCGACGATGCTTACTACGAAGAGTGGTTCGACGAAGTCTTGGACAACGACGGTTGGATCGCCTTGTTGAATTTCCGGGAACACGTCTTGGCCGACATGCAGGCCATTGACCTCGACTCGTACTTCGTGTTGGGGGGAGAATTGAACGAGATGGGGTGGCGAACCTTTACGCCGGAGCAGCTGTGTCGGCGCATCGGCGACTGCGTCGAAAACCGTTGGGGCCTGTTAGGCTAAGTTCGAGGACCGCCACGCGTCCCACGCTTCGCGGTCCGAGGCGAATTGAAATTCACCAGACTCCAAGGAGTTCACGTCACGCCAGCCGAGCCGTTGATGAAACATGGGGACCCGTTTCCCAAAAACGTCGTCCAGGATTCCGTCGTCCTCGAAACCAATTTCCCCGCACAGCGAGGCTGCGTAGTGAATCGCCACAACCTGCTGGTTTACGTCGAAGGAACTGAGGTGCGCTTTTTGGCTTACGTGCACCAAGTCGCCCACCTCGACCGGTTGCCCCAACTCCTCCAACGCTTCACGCCTCAAACAAGCCGTGGCGCCTTCTCCCCACTCCATTCCGCCTCCGGGAAATTTCATCACCCCTCCGAGAGGAAGGCGCTCGTAGGACACCAACATCTGGCGGACGCCGGTCTCAGGGTGGCTTCGCGTGACCATCATGTACACGCGGACGTTGAAGCGCCCTTCTGGGTTCGCAGGGCGGATCGCGCGAAGCATTTCGCGCTTTCCCGGCGGACCTGGCACCCGGTCCACAAGAAACCCGGCCTCTTCCATGGCCCTCCGAACGTCGCCCTTGGCGCAATACGTCACAAGCTGACCTCCTGGCTTCAGCGTCATGCGCATCCGATCCATGGCCGCCGGAGTCCAAAGCTCGGGCTGGGCGGCCGGCGCAAAGGCATCAAACAGAACCACGTCGTGGTGCTGTTCCTGCAATTCCGCTTCGAACAAGCCAATCTTGACGCGCTGAAATTCAAGGAATTCATCTTCCCACCGCCCCACATCGTGCAAGGCACGCCACAGGGCCTTTGGCACGTCTGCGATCTTGTCGTACTCGAGGGCGGAAACGTCGTCCCAAGACAACGGGAAAGGCTCCAAGCTTGTCATGCGAATGCGTCGCCCCGCTTGCGCCGCCCTGCGCCAAACGTCGAGGACGTTCAATCCCGTCCCAAATCCCACCTCCAAAACGTGAATGTCACCCTCAGGCACCCGATCCAAGGCGGCACTCACGCCCATCTCCCCGAACACGTGCTGCGTTTCGCTCCAAGCACCGTGCACGCTGTGGTAAAACACCTCCATGTCTGACCGATGCAAGGTCTTGCTGCCGTCGCGGGTTTCTCGAAGCTTCACAACACAAAGGTCCATCAATCGGCGCAAAGCATTGCACCCGTGACTTGGCCGTCAAAATCCTTCCAGAGCTCCAAGCCCAAACAAGGCGAAATCCAATCGCACCGGGTCCTGAGGATCGACTTTTCGAAGCGAGGAAGTCAGCTCCTCCACGGCGCGCCAGTCGTTGGCCTTTCTGGACAACAAACCCAATTTTCGCCCCACCGTCGACGTATGAACGTCGAGCGGGATGTGAAGCACGGAGGTGGGAACGGCATCCCAAAGCCCCAGGTCCACCCCCTTCTTGGACGGACGAACCATCCACCTGAGCAGCATGTTCAGTCGCTTGGCGGCAGAACCGGAGGCGGGGTTGGCGACGTGTTTTTTCGTGCGGGCTGCCACACCGGCTTGGGCCATGAAACGCGCATGAAATTCCGCCAACTTGGGTTTGACGTCCTCCGGCTGGACTACCGCACCAGGCGCCCCGAGCACGGCACGTTCCAAGCTTCCACAATCGCGCAACAACGCCGCCAACGCACGAACAAAACCCCGAGCGTCCACCTCGCTGAACGTCCTGTGCACGAACCCATCAAGCGCCCGCAAATCCGTCTCTTCGTGGCCCAGCACAAATTGACCCGGAGCATGGTCCATGCGGGCCATCAACTCGTCCAAACTTTTCAGAATCGCCACCCGGTTGCCCCAGGCCAGCGTGGCTGCGAAAAAGGCCGCCACCTCCACGTCTTCCCGAAGCGTGTAGCGATGCGGAATGGACAAGGGGTCGTGCGGAAGAAAATCGGGCACTTCGTATTGCTCCGCTTTCTCCAACAAAAACTCCTTGACGTCCTCCGGTGCCATGCGGCAAAAATCGGGCTAAATTTGCATCGTGTGGGGAAGGCCTGACATACTCTGGGGATTGTTGGCTCTTGCCATTCCCATCGCCTTGCATCTGCTGCAATTGAGGCGCTTCAAACGAGTTGCTTTTTCCAACGTTTCCTTTCTGAAAGACGTCAAGAAAGAAACCCAAAACCGCCATCGTCTTCGCAATCTTGCCATTTTGGCCATGCGGCTGCTGGCCTTTGCAGCGTTGATCCTGGCCTTTGCGGACCCCGTGAGGATGCCTGAAGACGCCTCCCCGGATGCAGGTCGCCAAACCGTCTCCATCTACCTGGATTCGAGTCCGTCCATGATGGCTTCGGGGGAGGTTGGTCCCTTGATCCAAGAAGCCAAACAAAAGGCCACTGCCCTCGTCGAGGCGTTCGGTGAGACGGACCGCTTTCACGTGTTCACAAGTGAGTTTTTAGGTCAGGATCAGCGATTTCTGACGCAGACCGAAGCCCTTGAACGCATTGCCGAAACGCAATTGAGCAGCCATTCCCCGGACCTCGATGCCGTTGTGCAACGCTGCCTCGATCAATGCCGGCGCGCGGAAGGCGGAGGCAAACAGGCATTTTGGGTGACCGACTTGCAAAAAACCAGCCACGATTTGGCCGCGTCCAATGCACCTGACACCTCCGTGACGTGGCATGTTCTTCCTGTCGCCGCCAATGCTGTGCCCAACGTTTGGATTGACTCCGTTTGGTTTGATTCGCCCATCGCGTTGGCCGACCAACCGGGCGCAGTGCACGTTCGAATTGCACACAACGCGCGAGAAGGAGTTGACGGCCTCCCGCTGACCTTGTCTGTCGACGGCGTTGCAGAAGCGCTTGGTGCATTCAACCTCGTTCCAGGTTTGCCCACCGACACTGTTCTCCGATTCACGCACGGCGCCCCTGGGCCTCACGCCGTCCGAGTTTCGTTGGAAGACGCGCCCGTTCGGTTCGACGACGAACACCACCTTGGGTACGACGTGGAATCGTCGGTCGAAGTGTTCCATTGGACGAGCCCCAACAGCCCGTTCCGAAAGGCATCTCAGTGGGTCGACCAAGCATTTGAATCCGCTCAACCTGCGGTGATGGTGGACCGAGGTGATGCCTTGCCGTCGCCGCAAGTGTTGGCCAGTTACGACCTCGTCGTGGCGGACGCGTTGGACTCGCCCTCCTCCGGCGCCCGAAGCTTGCTGGCCGAATTCGTCGCCCAAGGGGGATCCGTGGTTGTCATCCCAGACAGTTCGGCACTTGGAACAGCTCCTCTTTTGTCCTCGCTTGGTCTCAACGCGTCGTCAGGCTGGATTGAAGAAGAGGGTCAAGTCTCCGAAGTCAAGTGGAACCACCCTTTGTACCGCGGGGTGTTTCGAAACGTCCCTTCTCGCGTGGACTGGCCGACGTACGACCGCATCTTGGACCGCACCCTCTCAACCCGTGAGGAGCCTTTGATTTGGGCCTCGAACGGGATGGCTTACCTGAGTTTGCTTCGAGGCACGGGAAACAGCGGCGACATTTACCTGCTCGGCACCGCACTCGAGACGGGAAATTTCACTCGGCACGGGCTGTTTGTCCCGACGTTGCTGCGCATGGCGGAATCCGCACGTTTGACCCGAGGACGAAGCTTCCTCCTTGGCCGAGACCAGGCCGTAACGTTGGCACTCAAGCGCGACACCCTTGCGGCACGGTCCTCGGACGTAGCTTGGGTGTTGGAGCGTGCTGGTTCTGTGAACGCCACCAATTCCGTGAAAATCGTGCCCGAGGTACGGTCGACACCGGACGGACTGAGGTTGGGTTGGGGCGATGCCTTGACCGAACCTGGAGCTTACGTAGCAAAACGAAACGGCGAAGCGGTTGCGACGTTTGGTTTGAATCACCGCCACGAAGAATCCCAACTCGACGCATGGCTCCCCGACGAATGGACTCAAGCCACACAACAGCTCGGCTGGACGGAAGTCGCTGTGTGGGATCAACCTGCCGACCAAGTTGCCTCGCTTGTGGAGCAACACATTGCAGGTGAGCGACTTGCTTGGTACTTTTTCTTCGCCGCGCTCGTCGCGCTGGCAATCGAAACCCTTCTTCTCCGACGATGGAACACCCTATTCTTCTGAAATCTGTGCGCGTGGTGGATGCCGGAGGGCCCTGGCACAACCGCGTGGTTGACGTGCTTCTCGAACGTGGCCAAATCGCGGACATCCAGCCCCAACTCACGAGCCCAAAGGCCCGAGAACTGCACGTCCCGGGAAGCTCAATCAGTGCGGGCTGGATCGACGGCCAAGCTCACTTTCGCGAGCCCGGTGAAGAAACCAAAGAAGGCCTTGCCCGAGGCTTGATGGCCGCTTCCCAGGGCGGATTCACATCAGTCGCCGTGCTTCCGAGCACAGACCCTTGCGTGGACCACGCTGGCGCGGTGCGGAACCTGCTTGCCACTGCGCAACGCGAAAACCAAAATGGAACACCTGCGGTGGCTCTTCCTTTGGCCTGCATCACGGAACGTGGGCAGGGCAAGCAGCTTGCCGAAATGCACGACCTAAGCGAAGCGGGTGCAGTGGCGTTTCACGACGATGCGCCACAGGACCGAATTGGCCTCCTCCAACGGGCCTTGACTTACGGAGAAGCCCACGGCAAGGCCATCGTGGACGTCCCGCTTGACCGCGATTTGAATGCCGGCGGACTCATGCACGAAGGTCTGGTCAGCACCGAAATGGGGCTGATGGGCATTCCGAGTGAGGCTGAAACGTTGCGTGTGGCACGGGACCTCGACATCTTGAAGTACGCAGGAGGTCGGCTGCATCTGTCTCCGCTGACCACAGCGGAAAGTGTCGAACTTGTTCGCCAAGCCAAAGCTCAAGGACTTCCTGTGACATGCGGAACCACCGCACTTCACTTGGCCTATTGCGACGAAGACCTCCGTGGCTTCGTGGGAACGTTGCGGGTCGAATCGCCGTTCCGCTCGGCCTCCGACCGAGACGCCCTGCGCAAAGGCGTGCTTGACGGCACCTTGGATGTCGTGGTCAGCGACCACCGTCCTGAAGATTTGGAGCATCACGACGTGGAATTCATGCTCAGCCCTGAAGGGGTTGCAAGCCTGCCCTCGGCGTTTGGCCTTGCAATGACAGGACTTTGTCGTGACGCCTCCAATCCTGACGAAGCGGTTGAAGCCCTGGTGCGTGCATTCACCCAAGGGCCAGCCAAGGTGCTAAGCTTGCCTCACGGGCACGTCGAAAAAGGCGCCGACATCAACCTCACTTGGTTCCATTCAGAACTATCCCACGAGCCCCACAACGCCAGCCGTGGAGCCAACCAGCCTCCTGTTCCGGAGGGAGCCCTCGGCCAGGTTTTGGGGGTGTTCCGGGAGAACCGCCTCTGGGTAGCCTAGCCTGATTTTCTCAGGCCTCGCCTTGCGGCCCCATGTAGGGCAAAGGCATTCCAGGATCGGATGCCCCGTGATCTTGGATTGGGCCGTGCTGCTGCTCAAAGCGCTGCACGTTTTCGGTAAGGGCTCCAAGCAAGCGCTTGACGTGATGTGGGGACATCACGACCCGGCTGCGAACCTTGGCCTTGGGCATGCCGGGCATCACCTGAATGAAATCCATCACAAATTCCGCAGGGCTGTGGGTGATGACCGCAAGGTTGGCGTACACCCCTGTAGCCACCTCTTCTGGCAATTCAATGTTGAGTTTGCCTTTCGAATCTTTCTCTGACATCCTCCGAAGGTACGTCAGACGTCCAACGGCAGGGAAAGCAATTCACGGAGGTTCCGAACCGTGCGCCAAGCGTCGTTCATCAAGTCCCCTCCGGGGTTGAAATGCACACCGCGCCAGCCCACGTTTTGGGCCCCTTGCACATCGCTCTCCCAACTGTCTCCCACCATCACGATGCCGTCGTCCATGGCGAGGCCTGCCCTTTGGGCCGCACGCTCAAAAGCTCGAGCATCCGGCTTTTTCACCCCCAAAGAATCGCTGGTGTACACTTCTTGAAAAAAGGGCGTCAATCCAGAATTGTCCACCTTGATGTGCTGCACCTCCTCAAAACCGTTGGTCAACACCCACATGACGTGCCCTCTGCCCGCCAGTTCTTCCAACACCTCCAACGTCCCTTCCATGAGAGCTGTTTGATGCGGAGACGTTTCGAGGTAATGCTCTCCCAAGCGACGAGCCACCTCGGCGGGCACCTCCACCCCCAACCGCACCAGGGCCAAACGAAAGCGTTCCGAGCGGAGCGTGTCTTTGTCCATCTTGCCTGACCTGAATTGTGCCCAGCACCATTCGTTGGCCGTCTCGTATTCTTCAATCCAGCGACCTAATTCAGCGATGCCATGCTCGCGAAGGCCTACGTCTTCGTAGCCGGCACGCAAGGCCAACCTCGAATTGGATTCAAAGTCCCACAACGTGTGATCCAAATCAAAGAACAGCGGCGCCTTTTTCACAAGAATCCCATTTTAACGGCAACCGAAACCGCACTCAACACGGCTGCCCAGACTGAAAAGGCAAGCATCAAATGAAATTTTGCACCTGCTTGGTCTCGGAAATACTTCGCTCCAAGGATGGAAGCCACCGGCACGGAAATCAATCCGGAAATCAACAGCAAGCCCCTCATTCCCAACGTGTTTTTCCACTTGACAATCCGGCGACGCTGCGGCGTAAAAACGCGCCTCCCTCGCTCAGGGCGAGGCCCCATTCGCTCCTCAAACCAACGAAACCACCACTTTCCAAAATCCCAAAACCCCCACACGCCCAGCGCTGCCCCAGCGGAGGTGGTCAACCAGGCGGCCAAAAAAGAAAATCCCGCCGCCACCATGGCCGAGGGAGTCACCACAAATTTGACGACGGCAGCAATCATCCAAAGCACCGCCTTCCACATCGTCCATTCGGCTTCCTCCATGCTCACAAAGTACGACGGCTTAAACTCCGTGCGGTTTGCACCATGTGCAGGTACGTGGCCCTCCAGCCAACCCATTCGTCTCGGTCGCTGACTGAAGTGTTGTGCCAGCAACTCATCCACGTCCCGCCAGCCGCCGAGACGACTTCCATCAACTCATCAAGGTGCCGTTGTGCCTCCTCAGGATTCCAATTTAAGCCGCGAGCCATCGCCGAATCCATCGCCGCTACCGGATGAATCTTCAACAACAAAGGGCGATCGGCCTCCAAGTCGTAAGCACAAAATGCGCGGCTGGTTCCAGCACGGAAACCCACCTCCCGTGACCAGCCAAGAGAGGCATCCTCGCGAACTCCAAGCTCCTCCCACATTCGCCAACCCGGCCCCGGCTCGTTGCGCAGGAAATGGGCTCTGACGATGCTGGAATTCGCACCTTCCCATCCCCAAAACCGCTCGCACTCTTTCTTTCGCACCTCGGCATCCTCAACGGCATGATACCCTGGATGACAGCACACCTCCGCAGAATGACTCGAAAGCGATTCCACCAATTGAGGCAACACTGCCCTTCGGGGATCCAGACCCACGTCGTGCGGTTTCTTGCGGTCGGCGGCCAGCACAAACCACATCAATGGCTCGTTGCGGTGCACCTCTCGAAGAAAGCCAAACGTGTCGTAAGGATCGGGTTCCAAACCGCGAATGACACGGCTCCGCTCGAGGGCATTCGACCACCGGAACACAGCAAGATCACGCACTTGAAGCAGGAGCGCCTTGTACCAAGGACGTCCCAAGTGTTTGAACGCCACGTCGACATCCACCGTAGGGCGAAAGGTCAGATAAGGACGCTCAATTCCCAGCCATTCCTTCAACAAAGCCGACCACATCAAATCCAACCACGGCCAACGGTGTTGCAATGCCATGGGCAACTCCCTTCCTCCAAAGGACGCCTTTCCTGACGCTTTTGTCCACGGCAACCGTGACGTGGTCGGTCTGCCGTGTTCATCCCGATCCAGCTCTTCAGCTTGTTCGTGCCAACACGAAACTCCCCAAAACGTGCACGCCAGGGGATCCAAGGGAAGTTGAAGGATGCCATTCAGTTCGTTGGGCACGTCGAGCCCAGGTTCAGACGCGCAAGGAAGCATCAGCTCAAACGGAATGCATCCGTCCCATTGCCATCGAAAAAACGCAACGCGTGTTTTCATTGAACTGCCTTTTTCGACAATCGGGTGCGTTTTCCAGCAAGCCACGCGAGAGCCGTTCACCTCAAGGGAAACCCACCCAGGGACGGCTCCCTTCTCCGTCCAGTTCACCTCCATTCCCCACCACTCGGCGACCACCTCGGCGGCGTATTTCAGCCTTGGTGAAGGTGAAATTCCACAGAAGGAAAGTGCGCTCGTGCTCATGTCAGGCTCAAGACTTCATGCCAATCCTGGCGTTCAAATGAGTCAGCAAGTGCTCCGCAGCGTGGCCGTCGCCGTACAATTCATCCACCTGGCAGCGCCCCTTTGTCTTCATGCGATCGGCCTGGTTGCTCAGCAAAGCGGGTTCCCCTGCCAAGGCAGATTGGCCACGCTCGAGCTGCTCAACCCATTCGGTTGTTTCACGAAGTACCACGCATGGCGTGCCCAAAGAATACGCTTCCTTTTGGACCCCTCCGCTGTCGGTAAGCACCACAGGTGCAGCAGCCACTGAAGCCAGCAACTCCACGTACCCCATCGGCCCTACCACTTCAAGTTTCGATGAACCTAAAGCTTGTCGCCAGTTGGGCCACACTCGGTCCAGAGATTGTTCCGTCCGCGGATGCACAGGAAAAACAGCCTCCAAGCCTCGGGCATCAAGCCAATCGGTCACGGCTTGTAACCAAGACATGGCTCGATCCGCGTCGTCCACGTTGGACGGCCTGTGCAGGGTCAGCAAAACCCGTCCCTGTCCTCGATCCTGCTCCGGCCATGCTCGCCCAAAATGAACCGCATTGTCGTGCATGACATCTCCAGTCCGAATCACAACTGGAGCCGTTGGGGAGGGCGGAACACCGGGGGTGGCCCGATCTGCAATACCCTCTGCCAACAAATGTCTTGCAGCAGCGTCGGTGGGGCACACCAACACACTCGACAACCGGTCGGTCAACACGCGGTTGATTTCTTCCGGCATGCTCCAGTCGTTTGAACGCAAGCCCGCTTCCACGTGAATCAGCGGAACTCCCTCGGCACTGGCTGCCCATGCGCCTGCGAGCGTCGAATCGGTGTCGCCAAACACGAGTACCCAGTCGGGTGCCTGGTCCCTTATGGCCTCTCGAACACCTCGCATCATGTCTCCGAGCCGGACTTCGCGGTTGTCGGTGCTGGGATTCAAGCGAACCTCAGGCTCAGGCAAGTCGAGTTCGCGAAAAAATTGTGCGCTCAAGGCTTCGTCGTGATGTTGGCCCGTGTGCAGCCACGTTGCTCGCCACGAAGCGTCCTTCAGGATGGCCCGATGAAGGGCCGCCGCCTTGATGAATTGGGGTCGTGCTCCGACCACCACCAGCATGTGTTGGGGGGACTTCATGTCAACCATCCTTGATCCGCAAAGCTAACGAACGCATCACCGGCCACAATCACGTGATCGAGAACCGGCAGATCGAGAAACGAACCCGCTCGGCACAAATCTGCCGTCAACCGCCTGTCTGCGTCACTTGGTTGTGGATTTCCGGACGGGTGGTTGTGCACCAAAACCAAGGCAGCAGCACGCATGGCCAAGGCACGTCCGAAGACCAATTTGGGGTCAACAACCGTCCCAGTGAGTCCCCCTTTTGAAATGCACACCTCGGCCATGACGTGGTTGGACCTGCGAAGAAGAAGAACCCAAAATTCTTCGTGCTGCAAGTCGCTGAGCCGCGAGGCAAAGCGCAAGTAGACTTCCCGACTGCTCGCCACGCGTTCCCCTCGGCGCGTGGTGGAGTGCTGCCGTCTTCGGCCCAACTCCATGGCTGCGGCGACCAACGTGGCCTTGGCTTGTCCAATCCCTGCCACCAAAGTCAAGCTTTCTGCGGGCCAAGAAGCCAGGTTGTTGAGGCAGCCCTGCGCCAAATCCATCACCTCCAGAGCCAAGTCTTCCGCTCCTTTGCCGCGGTGCCCTGTTCCGAGCAACAACGCGAGCAATTCGTGATCACTCAAGGACGCGACTCCGTCTCTGGCCACCCTCTCTCGCGGTCTAATCCCCTCTTCCATGGCACAAAAAAAGCCCCCTGCACGCGGCAGAGGGCTCGGAATTTGTCAGCGTCGTTCCGAAATGAATCAGAGGCCTGAGACGTGCTTGGTCAAGCTCGACTTCAGGTTTGCTGCTTTGTTCTTGTGAATGATGTTGCGCTTGGCAAGTTTGTCAAGCATGGCGCTCACCACGGGAAGCAACGCAGTAGCCTCCTTGGCGTCCGTGGACGCGCGAAGGTTGCGAACGGCGTTGCGAGCCGTCTTGTGCTGGTAACGGTTGCGATCGCGCTTTTTCTGGTCCGAGCGGATGCGCTTGAGGGCGGATTTGTGATGTGCCATTGAGTTTCCTAGCTAAAACAGGGGTGCAAATATAGCGAGGATTCTCAGACAACAAGCGAATTCGTCCAAAAATCCTTGCCATTCACCAAGACAGCAGCAAATCGACTTGCAAGTATCCGCCGTACAACGAATGACGTACAGGCTCGGTGTACATGACGTTGCGCGGGACGAAAGAGACCTCACCCACAATGTCGTTCAACGAATCGTCGTCGTGGTCGAAAATTCGTACGACCACCTCCTGGTCGAGCTCCGCACCTTGAAAGGTCAGTCCCTCGAACGAAATCCGCTGAGGCACGGAAGCCTCGTAGGCCACCGGAGACGTGTAATAGGGCTGATCGTTGACCGAGACCTCCGCCACAAAATCAGGCGCCCCCTCTTCGCCCCAGGGGTCCTCTTCGTAATTGAGGTCGTAGCTCATCACCTCGATTTGGTCAATTCGAACCTCGGGCGATGAACTTCCGTCCCCGCAATTCACGAACCCCAAGGCCATTCCCGAGGTGACAACATAAACGGCGAAACGCAGGTTGAAAGTTTTCATGACTACCCTAAAATACGACACGAAATCTTCGGGCAGCAAGAAGGGCGCCGTGGCGCCCTTCCATCCTAACAATCTACTTGTACCCAATCGAACAGCCTATGCCTTCGCATCACTGTTCTTTTGATGCACGGAACAAACATAGAACCACTCGCATATAAGACCTGAGCATTATATGACTAAGCCAAAAAAAAGTTCTCCACCCGCCTGATTCATGTCGACGAATGCTTCTTTCTTACCTTGTAAATTCTGTGGAGACAATGGTTCTCCCTGCACTTCGAACCTCCCTTCGATGACTGTCATCTGCCGAATCGTATTCGGGCTTGCCTTGCTCGTTGTGTGGACGGGTGTGACCCAAGCCCAAACTTCGCCCTCCTTCGTCGACGTCGGCGCGGAAGCGGGATTGAATGCCGAAGGGCAGCACCACGCCGTGGCCATTGGCGACTACGACAACGACGGCGACGATGACATCTACGTCGGGTCGAAGTTCGCGGGCAACGCGCTGTATCGGAACAACGGGGACATGACGTTCGACGAAGTTGGGGCCTTCGCGGGGGTGGCCGACGAAGGATTCACCAACGCGGCGATTTGGTTTGACTTTGACAACGACGGCGACCTTGACCTTGCGACAGGCAACGGCTACGGAGGGAGCGACCCCGTGCCCAACCGTTTTTACGTCAACCAAGGCGACGGGACGTTTGTGGACATGGCCGAGGAGTTTGGGTTGAACAGCACCTTGATGTGCCGCTCCCTGCACGCCGCCGACTACGACAAAGACGGGTACACCGACCTCTACGTGGTGAACATCAACGCCGTCAACCACTTCTACAAAAACAACGAAGGGCAAGGATTCACCAACGTTTACCAATCCTCTGGCACCCTCGACACGGGGGTGGGCATGGGAAGCATTTTCTTCGATTACGACAACGACGGGGATCAGGATTTGTACTTGACGCACGACGCCAACCAAACCAACAAGCTCTACCGCAACAACAGCGACGGCACGTTCAACAACGTGGCGTTTTTTGCCGGTCTGAACTACCAAGGGAACTGCATGGGCGTGGACGTGGCCGACATCAATCACGACGGCTGGCTCGACCTGTACATCACCGACCTGTACCCGAGCGCGATGTTCCTGAACGACGCCGACGGCTCGTTTTCGGACATCAGCGTGGCGTCGGGGACCAGTGACTCGGGCATGACCTGGGGGTGCGTGTTCTTCGACTACGACCACGACGGCGAATGGGATTTGTACATCGTCAACGACTACCTGTTCGCCCCCCTGCCCAACATCCTGTACCACGGCAACGGCGACAACACGTTCACGCCGGTCAGTGCCGGAAACGCGACCTTGGAGCACACATACTCGGACTACGGGTTGGCAATGGGGGATTTGGACGGGGACGGGGATTTGGACTTGGTCATCGCCACGCCCAAGACCGCCACCCAGCCCGGAATCGCCCTCCTCCGAAACGACGCCTCCAACGGCAACTGGCTGCAGGTCAAGCTGCACGGCACGCTGAGCAACCGAGACGCCGCAGGCGCACGGGCCACGCTTCACTACGACGGCAAGGTGAGGATGGACGAAGTGAACATCGGGCAAGGCTATTCGGGTGCAAGCACCTTGGACCTGCACTGGGGAATTGGGGAAAGTGCGACGGTGGATTCGCTGGTGGTGGACTGGCCCAACGGCGGCTCGACGACGTACCACGAATTGGACGTCAACACCCGTCACGAACTCACTGAGCCCAACGGATGTTTGGCGGACTTCAATTACGACTTCGCTCGCGCCTCAGGCGATTTGTTGGTGTTGCTGAGTGCGTACGGCGGGTTTGGTGACGAGACGGACCTGGACGGAGACGGCGTATGCGCCACGTCCGACCTGCTTGTCTTTCTGACGTTGTTTGGGACCGACTGCGAGTAGGATCTAGGCCCCTACACGATCACTCACAAGTCAAGCCAAAGGCTCCAAGAAGTTGGAGGATGTCCGACACGGCTACGGAGCCGTCGCCGTTGAGGTCTTCCGGGCACAAGCTTGAGGACGTTCCGTCAGACACGCACGTGCCCGAGGCGGCATCCCAAACCGTGCCTGTCCCGCAGCAGTCCCCCGCCGAGCAGTCGACCGGACCCGCAGGTTGGCACGGCGTGCACGAGGCGAAGCAGTGAACTTCCACGCTCGAGTTTTCCGCCGGAACCACCACGGCGCGGTTGTACCCGCCCAGTCCATTCGACACGCCGCATTCCGCAGGAACCCCTTCGTCCGCTCCCCACGCGTCGCCGTTGAGGTATTTGTACTGGATCTCGGAACCGACTTGGGCCACGAAGGTCGTTCGGTAGATGCTGTCGGCACCAAGCACCATCGGGGTGTCTCCTGGAACCCAGCCCTGGAACGAACCCGCCACATGAACGCCAAGCGGATCGGCCGCGAGGTCACCCAAATCGAGTTGCAACACCACTTCGTATTGGCACGAACCGTTGTCCGCTTCCGCCAAGGGGTCGTAGTTCTGGGCGGCGGGATCCGTGCATCCCACGTTCACGAGGATGGGCAGGGTGCCGTCCGTGTCCGGTGTGGGAAGCGGCGTGTCGAGGTAGAGGTGCCACTCGCCGGGCTGCAGCGTCATCGCGGTGCCGACGTTGTTGACCGAGACAGGCAATCCCGTGAAGTGGTCGTACCACGTTCCGGCGTACGGAAAACCTGGAACCATGCTGATGGCGACCACGTCGAAGTTGCCGACCAGGACTGCATTTTGGTCAGGGCCGTACAAGTGAATGCGCTTGCCCATGCCCGCACCGTCCACGTTGAAATCGTAGGTCCCGAACACAGGTTGATTCTTCTTCAGGTCGATGAGGGCTGAAATGGTCTTGGCAAGTCCGAGGCGGTTCGCGTTGGCTAGGTCGGCCCACGGAGCGGGCTTCTCACCCAGTTTGCATTCCTCCGCGAAGGTGCCGTTGAGGCAGTCGAAGATGCTGGTTTGGTACCCCAGCTCGCCCCACTGCCAGATCATCTTCGGCCCAGGAATCGCGAGCAAGAATGCATGGGTCATCGCCAACCGGTCCATGGCCGTGGCCTCTTCCTGAGCGTTGTACCCTCCCGACGAATTGCCGTAGGTGGCTACCTCGTATCCCATGCGCTCCTCGTCGTGGCTCTCCGCGTAAGTCACCAAATTGGGCCACGCGTAACCGCGCGCTTGCCACGAACCGTAATTGATGTCGCCGTAGTAGCCCATGGCGCTCTGGGTGTAGGCAGACGTCATCTTGCCCCAAATCATGAACCCGCCGTTTGCGAGCACCGTTTCCTCGTCGTTGTTGCCGAGGTGTTCCAAGATGAGGTACGTCTCTGGGTGATTGCTCCAAATGTCGTTGGCGTAATCGAACAAAATGTCGACGCGGCTTTGGTCGTAGTTGTTCCAAGACGCGACGTCGGTGCCGGTAAACGTTTGGGTCAGCCCCTTGCTCAGGTCGATGCGGTACCCGTCAATGTGGTACTCCTCCAACCAAAAATCAAACACGCGTTTCCAAAACTCCCGGGTCCACGGGTCGCCGTGATCGAAGTCGTATCCTGGGCTGTAGGGATGCATCGCCACGGGATTGAACCACGGGTTGTCAGACGCGGCAGACCCGTCGGCGTTTTGGTACAGACGCACCATCGGATCGGTCCCAAAGCTGTGGTTGGGCACCACGTCCAGAATGACGGCGATGCCGCGGGCATGGCATTTGTTGACCAGCTCCTTGAGCTTGGCCTTGGGCCCATAAAATTTGTCCACCGCAAATCGAAAGTTGGGGTTGTAGCCCCAGCTCAAGTTGCCTTCAAATTCGTTCACAGGCATGAGCTCGATGGCGTTGTACCCCATGTACTCGAGGTAGTCGAGTTGGTTGATGAGGTCCTGGAAGGTTTGGCCTTCGTCAAAATCGCGGACCAGGGTTTCGTAGATGACCAAACGGTCCGACGACGGGCGCTGAAAATCGCCGTCCGTCCACAAGAAATACGGGTTGTCGGTCCGGAAGGCCGTCGTGTGCCAGTTGGCTTGTCCTGAAGGGAAGGACGGCATGCCTGGGAAATGACTTTGGGGGATGTACTGGTCGTCCCACGGGTCCAACACCAGCTCGGCGTACGGGTCGCCCACCTCGAGTGTGCCTTCCACCATGAAGTGGTAGCGGTACCAGGAACCGGGGCTCAACCCGCTGACCTGAAGCCAGTGGCGGGTTCCGTCCACGCTCTTGCGCATCAAGGACGCGTCGTTCGAAGTGAAGTCGTTGAAGTCGCCACGCAAGTGAACGTAATCCTTGCCCGGCGCACGCAATTGAACAATCACGGTCGATCCGTTGATCACATTCACGCCGTCCAAGGTGCCCGCCGGCGGGTCGAGCACGATGGGAGTTTGGGCCAGAACCTCCAACGCCCCCGTCAGGGAGGTCAGAACCAGCAAGGCCCAAACAACGAATGCGCGCATCAACTTCAAGGTGTTCCAGTTAGTGTACAACCCACACCAAGATACGACACAGCCGGGAAATTTCGTCGCGTGCGGTGCGTCAACGCGCGGTTTCGACCACGAGTTCGTCCACGAACACCCAGGTCGGTTCCGTTGCGGCGTCGTGCCACGTCGGGCATGGCCCGGGGTTCAGCAGCGTCATCCGAACGTAGCGTGCCTCGAGTTCCAGTCCGTCGATTCGCACGGGCAGGACGGTTTGGCGTCCGTCCGGAACCAAGGCTTTTCCTTCTCCCCACGGCGCCTGCGGGGGCAAGTCCATGAACCGCGATCCGTCCGTCGACACCGACCAACGCACCGATTCCGGTGCGAAAATCCAGGCGTCCTGGTAGAGGTACAGCTGGGTCTCCAGCGCCGCGATCCGTTGCGCGCTGCCGAGGTCCACGACGCACGTCATGTCCTCGCCTTGCACAGCCTGCCACGCCCCGTCCCGAAAATCACTCGACCCGCGGCGGCCGTCGGCAAGTGCCTGGAGGCCTCCGCCCGTGTAGTGTTTGCTCGGAGTGTAGCTCAGTTCGAGCGGCTGGTGCGCCGCCGCATGGCCCGCCACGGGGAAGCGCTCCGTGACTCCCGTCGCACGTCCTCGAACCGCCACGTCCACTTCGACCGTACCCCGGCCCTTGACGCGAATCGACTCGCCAACCTGGACTTCGCTGAGGCGCGTCGCGTCGCCGTCGGGTACAAACCTCACTGTTCCGCCCACGTTTCGAAGCGCGGGCCGAACCTCGACGACCACCTCGCCCTGAAGCGACGGAAGCACCTCGACTTCCACAGGAACTCCCTCCAAACCCGGCTTCAATCCCAACTGCGCCCAACGTTCGCCCAACGCGTCAAGCCTGTCCAAAAACCGGTCGTACGCCCCCTCCGCTTGCGTGATCTCGGGGCCAGACCAAAGCACTTCCGCCAAGCCCGTGGCGCGCGGAAACACCTTGCCCATCACCTGGTCTTGAGGGGCGCGTTCGGTCCACATGTTGCATTCCCCGCCCACGATGCGTCCAGCGTTCCCCCGTGCCTCTTCCGGCACCGCCACAAACCCGTAAACCTCTTTCAAATCCGTGCTGCGCAGGGGGTAGTCCAAATAGCAATGGCTCGTCGGACTCACCACGGCGTCCGTGCCCAAGTGCGTGGCCTCCACCGCCCCTTCCATGCCACGCCAACTTTGCACCATCGCTTCCTCGGGAAGTCCGCCTTCAAGGATTTCGTCCCACCCCATGATGCGCTTTCCGCGCTTCGCCAGGTGCGCGCCCATTTCGTTGATGAAGGCGGTTTGAAGTTCCGCCTCGTCGTGGAGGCCGCTTCGGTGCATTTGGGCTTGGCACTTCGGGCATTCCGCCCAACGAACCTTGGGAACTTCGTCGCCGCCAATGTGAATCACGTCGGAGGGAAACAGTTCGCAGACTTCGTCCAACACCGCCTTCATGAACGCCTTGGTCGAATCGTTCCCCGCGCAGTACACGTCCTTGAACACCCCCCAGTTGTTGGGGACCGGGAGCGTGTCGCCGGTGCAGCCCAACCACGGGTACGCCGCGAGAGCCGCCCGGCAATGGCCTGGCATTTCAATTTCCGGAATGACCTTCACGTGCCGTTCAGCCGCGTAGGCCACGATGTCGGCAATTTCCTCCCGCGTGTAAAACCCGCCGGTCACTTCGCCGTCTTCCTCCGTCCGAAATCCACCCACGTCCGTCAACTTGGGGTACGCTGCAATGGGAATGCGCCACCCTTGGTCCTCCGTCAGATGCCAATGGAGGACATTCATTTTTTGGAGGGAAATCGCTTCGATGATCTCCTTGACAAACTCGGGTTTCATGAAGTGCCTGCAGCAGTCCAAAAGCAACCCCCGGTGCTCCAAATCCGCGCGGTCCTCGATGCGCACTGCAGGCAAGGTGAATCCACCCGGACAACCTTGCTCGCACGAAGGTGGAAGCGTTTGCCGCAACGTGGTCCAAGCGCGGAAGGCCCCGACCTCGTCTGCGGCCTCCAGCACCACGCGGTCCCCGGCAACCTCAATGACGTAGCCTTCCTTTCCCAAATCGCGGTCCGTCTCCACCCAACGCCACTCGGCCTCACTCGCAGCCACCCGCTCCCAACGAATCCCGGCCGCAGACAGCCATTCGGTCGTGGCCGTCATGCCCCAAGATTCCGGCCATGCCACCTTCAGTCCTCCGTCCGTTCGAAACCCGCGGCCCTTCGAGTCGTGGCCCAGCAGTTCAATCGAATGGGGTGCCGGAACGAGGCCCGAAAGGCTTCCTGAAGGCAAGGGATGAACCGAAGTCCGCTGGCATCCGAACAGGCCGGTGCAGAGCGCCACAAGCCAGATCCCTTCGAAGGCCTTTCTCTGCATGTTCATTCGCCTGTCGCTTTTTCGACGGCTGCGACAAGGGCGTCGACGAGTTCAAAGTCCACCGGGTGCGTGGCCGAATCAAAGAGCGGTGAGCCTTCTTCGCGCACGGTCGTGCGGCAGGAAGCATGCACGGCCTCCACTCCGGCACGGGCCAATTCGGCCACGTCCGCAGCCCTGACCCCGCCCCCGGCCACCACGGACATGCCCATGTCAGTCCAGGCTTTCAGGCGCTGAACGCCTTCGACGGCACGAGCGCAACCGCCACTTGAAAGCAAGGAAGTCACGCCTGCTCGGAGAAGGGTTTGGACGTCGGCGTCGGGATCCACACTCACGTCAATGGCACGGTGCCAAACCAGCGCCTCAGACCCCACCGCCTCGCACATGGCCTCCAAGTACCCTTCGTCAAGGCGACCGTCCGCCGTCAATGCTCCGACCACCACACGCTCCGCCCCGCAATCCATCATGACCTTGGCTTCTTCCACGCTCCACGTTCGTTCTGAAGCCGAAAAAACGAAATGTCCTTCGCGCGGACGAATCAACGCCCGAGCGGGAATGCCCATGGCCAAAGCCGACTCCACCACAACGACGTTGGGAGTGATGCCTCCCACCGACCAAACCGAACAGAGCTCAACGCGGTCCGCCCCAGCCTCCATCGCCACGGCGACGTCACGCAAGGTGCTTGCACATACTTCTACCGAACATTCAGCCATGGGTTGTTGGGTTTGGGAAATTCCGCCAATCTTCAGGGTGAGTTAAGTCGACAAACTTCCCTCGGTACGGAACGAGCTGCAAGTTACCGCCAAGACGTTCCGACACGAGCATCGCCGCGGCGGGCAATTCCCGTTCACCGCGATCCGGATGCTCCGGCACCGCGGCGCACGCCTCGAGGGCTTCCGCGTAGGGCAACCTGAACAAGTTCATGCTCACCCAAACCTCGCCCGACGCATCGGCTGCCCGCGCAACCTGCTCCTCCGTGGGCTTTTCAATCAGGGCCGCAACCCCCGCATCAGCATCTCCCTCCACCACAGCGAAAGCTTGCACCCGCTCCGGAGGCAATCCCAACGCGCTGCGTGCAAATCCCAGCATGCCGCAGCGCACTTCGTTCAATGCGGCGAGTGCGCCCAGGGGCGGCAAATTGTCGCCGTTGCACACCGCCACCGAGGTGCCTTCCCACTCCGGATGGCGCTCCAGCCCGCGTTGCACCGCGTTGGCCGTGCCGGCAGGTTTGGTCCTTCTTGCTTCGACGGTTTGACGAGCGAAATCCACCGCCATCCCCTCGGGGATCCAAGGCTGAAGCAACTCCGGTGTGAGGCGGTCTTCCGAGGAAACAACCACGCATGCAGCGTCGATTCCCTCTTCGCTCATTTGGCGGAGAAGCACGGCCAAAAAAGGGCGCCCGTTCTCCCCCACCGGCAACATGGCCTTGGTCCGCGTCCGCAACAACTCCTGCTGCGCGGGGGTGAGCTTGGCAGCGGCAACTGCGCTTGATTCTTTCATGCGGGACGATTTGCCCGCGGCCAAAATCACCGCTGGACGCTTCGACTCCTTCCAAGCTTCACATCTCGCTCCCGGCGCCGCACCAACCGACCAAGACGCCTGTGCCCCTGCCTGCCTCACGGCTGCGTGCACGGCCTCCGACTTCGACGACGGCACCCACGCCAGGCCGCATCCTCCACCGCCGGACCCCACCACCTTCCACCCCCAAGCACCTGCTTCCAGGGCGGCCGCACGCAGCGCCTCCAACCGGGACGTGCTCAACCCCAAGCCGTCCCTCAAATGCCCGTGATGTGCGTCCATCCACGTCGCCAGGCGGGCCGGTTCAGACCATTCACGCGCCGCCTGTGACTCCAAGCTCAAGTTGCCCCACGTGGCGTTCCAAAGCGTTTGATCCTCGGCCGTCATCGTTTCCCACCTGGGCACCGAATCCGGCGCCATCCACGCCCCCCCATGTCGATCAACCAATGCGCGGCGCAGGGTTTTGCACCTTGTCAAGTGGCCGCGCGTGTCCTTGGGTTCACCCGAATCCACCACCACCCAAACCCCTTCCGCCAGGTCCTCGAATTCCTCCACACTCCAGTCGGATTGAATTCGGTGGATGCCGCCGAGGGCGCTTGCAACGTGGTCCATGTGCCCGCCGGGCTCTCCGAAGTGAAGGACTTCGACGCGGTGCGCCTGCCTTGCCAGTTCCATGGACGTCAACCTCACGCCGGCCACGCGTGCCAACGCGTTGACCCACGCCACCACCATGGCAGAAGAACTGCTCAGCCCCGCTTGCACAGGCAGGTCCACGTGAGCCACGACCTCTGCACCGCACCCGACGTCCCATCCTGCGGCGAGGGCTTCCGCGAGACCGGCACGAAGAAACGCGCCCGGACCCGGTTCGCGTTCAGGAACCTGCGACACCGCGTCGTTCACGTGGCACGTCCACGAAAACCCCAATTTCGGTGTCCGGAACGACCACACCCCGTCCGCACGAGGCCGGACCACCAACCGGCACCCCAACGGGATGGCCGCGGCAATCACAGGAAGTCCCAAATAATCTTGGTGCTCCCCAAACAGACACACCCTCCCCGGGGCGAACGAAACGAAGGGATCAAATGCCACGAGCCTTTCGGTGAAGAATCAACACGGCTGAGCTGCCCAGAATCGCCAAAACCGTCAACGCGGCCGCTGTGCCCGTTTCGCCGTACAGCCACGACCCCGTGGCCATCAAGGCCCCGTAAACCGCAACGCATCCAAGGAAGGCCTGAAGAAGGCCCCGCGACACGGACTCAGAAACTGGAGAAGCGTCGGACAAGAATCGGCGCCAGCCCGGACCGGACACGCCGGTTTGGGCCACAAACGACGACAACACCTCGTCCTTCTCAGGAGGCAACAACCACGCGCTCGCCAACCAGCCAAGCGTGGTGATTGTCGTTCCCCAAACCAATTTTTGCCATGCAGCCAATTCCGGCACCAACGCCACCGGGCTCGCCGCCAGCGCGTCATGGACCCACGTGAAGTAGGCCGCAACCAAGAGCGACAAAATCATCGCCGCGATTTCCGTCGCCGCCGAGATGCGCCACCAAAACCACCGGAGCAAAAAGAGGCCGCCCGTCCCGGCACCGAGAAGCAACAGCAAATTGAATGCCTGTCCGGCATCGGTCAGGGCAAGCCCCAACCCCGCCCCCATCACCAGAGAAACGCCCGTCGCCACTTGCCCCGCCACCACACGCTGCCGCTCCGTCGCGTCCGGCTTGATGAATCGTCCGTAGAAGTCGTGCACGAGGTAGCTCGCACCGAGATTCAATTGCGTGCTCATGGTGCTCATGAACGCGGCCAAAAGCGAAGCCGCCACCAACCCCAACAACCCTGAAGGCAGCAGCGACAACATTGCGGGATACGCCAAGTCGTGCCCAACCTTGTCTTCCGCCACATGCGGGAACGCCTCGCGCAACGCATCAAGATCGGGGAACACAATCAGGGATGCCAGCGCCACCAAGATCCATGGCCACGGGCGAAGCGCGTAGTGCGCCACGTTGAACAACAAGGTCGCGCCGACCGCATGCCCTTCGTCTTTCGCAGAGAACATGCGCTGTGCGATGTAGCCACCCCCTCCCGGCTCCGCGCCAGGGTAATAACTGGACCACCACTGGACGGCAAGCGGAATCAACAACATCGGAATCCACGCATTCGCGTCGCTCAAATCCGGCAACAACGACAATTGGGGCACCACGGAGGGGTGCGTCAACAACCCGTTCAGACCGCCCACCTCAGGCAAGTCCAAAATCCACCACGCGGCCCAGACGGAGCCGATCATGGCGAGAACGAACTGCACGAAGTCCGTCAAAATCACGGCACGCAATCCGCCCATCACGCTGTAGACCAACGTGATGCTGCACGTGACCAGAAGCGTCAACCAACCCGGCCAGCCGAGCAAGATGCCCCCGAGTTTGATCGCCGCCAAACTCACGGTGGCCATGACGAGCACGTTGAACACCAAACCCAGGTACAGGGCGCGGAAACCCCGGAGGAACGCCGCGGACTTGCCCCCGTAACGCAACTCGTAAAAACTGATGTCAGTCAAGACGCCTGAACGGCGCCACAAGCGCGCGTACACAAACACCGTCACCATTCCCGTGAGCAGGAACGCCCACCACGCCCAGTTCCCGGCGACACCCTGCTGACGCACCAAGTCGGTGACGAGGTTGGGCGTGTCCGTGCTGAACGTGGTCGCGACCATGCTCACGCCGAGGAGCCACCAGGGCATGTTTCGGCCTGCCAGGAAGTAGCCGGCGGAATCGGTTTTGGCCTGTTTGCTCGCCCAAAGCCCAACCCCCAAAGCCAAGGCGAAATACGCGCCAATGAGGGTCCAATCCAAGGTTGTCAACTGCATGAAAACAAGAATACATCACGCCTCGGCCCGCGGGGAAACTCAGAGACAAGGAGTTCCAAACAATCCGAGCAAGGCCAACACATCGGTGACGGTGACGACCCCGTCGAAGTTGACATCTGCAGTGCAGGACTGTGCACATCCAAACTCGGAAAGCACGACCAGCATGTCGGCCACCGACACGGTTCCATCGAGATTCACATCACCCGTGCACCCCACCGCAGGAGGGTCGTCCACGTCGTAATAGTCCCCGATGTCCGGGTAGGTCGGGCACACTTGACGGCTGGTGAAGGCGACGGCCGCAGCTCGTGTCAGGTCGTAGTAAGACGCATCTGTCACGTGAGGCACGTGCCCCGCACCTTCGAACGTGGTCAGTCGGTGTTCGAGCCCCGCCTCTTCCGCCCGGATGTGAACGGGCCAGCTCCCATCAACCACGGTCACGTTGATGCCCAGCAAACTGACGGTCCCTGTGCCGTAAGGAACGGTGCCGTCGGCCGTGCCGTGCGTGCTCACCAAGGGAACGTCTCCAGCCTCGATCCAATCGACGTCTCCGATGGCTCCTGAAATGTTGATGATGGACAACACCTCGGAAGAATACCCGGGATTGCCGCTGAGGCCCTCCAGTCCTCCACCCAACCCGGGTTGGGTGAGATCGATGACGTCAGGCACTTCGGAGAGGTCGTCGATGTAGGCCGCGTGCAAGGCAATGAAAGCGCCTGCTGACGAACCTCCGAGCACGATTCGACTGGGATCAATGCCCCAAGGATTGCCTTGCTCGGCATGGGACTTACGGAAAAAACGCACCGCCGCCTTCGCATCGTGAACACCGCGAAGAACCGACTCCTGCAAAGACGTTTCGAGGTCAAAGAGGTTGTCAATGCCCAAGCGGTAACTGAAGGAGGCGGCAACGTACCCCATGCGGGCGAGGTCTTCGCACAACGGCACCACATCCGTTCCGTCGTTGCTCCCGGCCAGAAAAAATCCGCCGTGCGCCACCAGGACCACAGGCCGATCCGTGACCTCATCTCCTGAAGGCAAGTAGATGTCCATGTCCAGTTGCTCCGTCGCTCCAGAAGAACCAACGTTGCTTCCGTACAGGATGCCGGTTTGGACCTCGATTTGGTCAAAGACGCGGTACCGGTAACGCGCCCCGTCGCACTGGGCAAGGCATGCCTCGCCCCAAGCGAGGCAACATGTTGCGATGAGCCAAGCCTTACGCACGCCCGATCATTTGGAACGCTGAAAACCATGCATCCAAGTCACGACGCAGCTGCACCACGTCTTCCACGATGAAGTATTTCGTCTGGATGACGTCGGTCCGAAACGGTGTCTTCATCACTTCCTCGAGGGCAAAGGGGGTCAAAGAACTGCGCAACCCCCATGCGTGGTTGGTTTCCCCGTAGCTCGACATGATTCCGGCCCCCATCAATTCCGCCGCCCCCTTCTCGCCGCGCACAAAACCAAATTCCACGAAGTACCAATACAAGCGTTGCAATCCAAGCACGGCCTCCTCTTCGCCCGCGCCCACCAACGCCGCACCGACTTCGCCAAAACGGTGCATGAACGCCGCGAAATCCAAATTCATCAACGGAGGGATGTGTCCGAACGTGTCGTGAAACATGTCGGGCTCTTCGATGTAATCCAGCTGGTCGGGGCGGCGCACCCACGTGGACGTACAAAACCGCTTTGACGCAAGAAGCTGAAAGAAATCTTCTACCGGAATCAACCCCGGAACAACGGCCAGCGACCAACCCGTGGTGGCGTGCAATTGCCTTTCCATCTCCGCCACCTTGGGAACCAAGCTTTGCGTCAAGGTGTCGCTCATTTGGTCCAAACAAGCCAGGTACATCGGCGAAGCCTTGCCTTCCAAATTGGCGCGCTGACGCTCGTACAAGCGCCTCCACGTGTCGTGGTGATCGGGCGTGTAGTCGGCCCACACTTGTGACAATCCCTGGTCCATGTGATGAAAATACACCACACGAACCAGGGATTCAATCGCACTGACGTCGGAGGTACCTCAATGCACCGCCAGGCGGCTTGTCGTCACGTGACCGTCGTTGTGCGTCACCGACACCGTGTACATGCCGGCACTCAACCCGACCAACTCCAATTGCACCACACCGCCTTGCGACCATTGGTCCACTTCAGCACGTCGGCCGCTCATGTCCCAAACCGACACCACGTCACCTGCAGCAAGGCCACTCACCCAAACCTGCTCGCGCGCCGGGTTGGGCATCAGGACCCATTGGGCGGCTGAGCCTTCGGCCACCGCATCCGGGTTGCCTGTCACCGCGTTGATGATTCCACGGAACTCTTGGTGGTACAGGTTGGCGACGCGCGCGTCATGAACAATCACCGTGTTTTCGTCGTTCACGCTTTCCGCACTGGACGACCAGTTGTGCGAACCGGTGATGACCAGCGGGTCCGAGCCCACCTCGCTGTGGTCGAGAATGGCGTACTTGTGGTGGCAATCTCCGCTCAAGTCGTGGGCGTACACCTGCACCCCGTTGCTGATCAAGTTGTCGAATTCGCTTCCCGTGGTGTTGACCTGTTCAATCACGCCTACCGGGCTGACGAAGAAGCTTTGGTTGAGTTCGACAATCGCCGAGCCCAAATCGTCGCGAGTCAAGGTCAAAAGGGCAAATTCAAAGTCTGCGTTGGCCGCTTCGATTTCCGCGAGAATGGCGGCGTTGGTGCCGTCCGAGGGAGAGAAATACAACTCCACCGGGCTCCCACCAATCAGGAAGTCCACCGGGGTGTTCCAGGTCTTGTCCGCACCAAACTTGCTGTTCGCGGCATCCGGCGTCATGCCTTCTGCCCCCCACATTTCCTCGAATTCCAATTCGTAGGCGCGTGCCAAACTTTGGTCCTCGAACACGATCGCGTTGTTCAAATCGCTCACGAGCTGACCCGTCGTCAGGTTGGTCGACCCCGTCAGGACAAACGCGGACTCCGCGTAGTCCGCATCACCGACAATGAACTTGTTGTGCATGCCGCTTCCCTCGCCGTCCGTGCGCGGGTGGGTGACGACAGAAGCGTCAAGGTTCATCAGGCCAACGTTGGCGTTGGAGCCCTCGTAGATCCAACGGATTTGGACGCCGTTGGCTGCAGCCGCATTCACGGCATCTTCCACCGTTTGGTCGTTCAAGTTGTACGCCGCCACATCGAGCGTGTGCTGCGCACTCATGATCCACGCCGCAACCGTGTCGTTCATGTCCGTGCCAAGCGAAAGCGCCAACTCCTCCGTCGCGACGCTGTGGTCGACAGCTCCGTTGAAGTACACGTGAATGTTCCCCGAGCTTTCAGACACCGTGGCGTACGGACGAATCGTCGAGTACGCCGTGGAGCCGTCCTCAAGCGTCGAAACGGCGCGGGCGTAGTAAATGGTCCCGGGCTCGAGCCCTTCGAGGTTCACAAAGTGGCTGGGCGTGTTGCTCTGAAGGCCATTCGCAGTCATTCCCAGATCTTCAGTTAGCCCGTATTCCACCGAGCCGTCGCACGCCAAATCCGTGGTCCAAGACAACGTAAAGCTCGTCGTGGCAAGGTTGGTTTGCGAAACCGGAGACGTGTAACAAAGCGCGGACGCAGGAATCAAATCCACAGGTCCACGTGGCAGCAACTGGTACCCACCAAAACCGTCAAACGAGAACTGTGACACGATGCCAAGCATATCCACTTCGCATCCGGTCAACTCTTCTCCCACCAGCGTGTTGCTCGTCCGAACGTAGATTACGCCTGACTCTCCCGAGGCGTTGAAGTCGTAGGTGTTGTTGCCAGTAATGAACGTTCCCGCGAGCGGAAAAGTCACGCCGTTAATTCGAACGAGTTGACCTTCGAGGCCTTCGTCCATTTGGGCTGGCGTAATCTCCAACGGCTCCGGCAACGTGCCAGCCCCGAAGAAATCCACCGCCGTCAAGTTGGGTCCCACTTCGAGAAGGCCGTTGTACTCAGTGATTTCACCCGTCACGCTGAGGCTGTCCCCAATTTGTGGCGTCGAGTCCCAATCGCCCCAATCAGAGCCCGGGTACAAGGCAATGCCTGCCGTGGCATCCTGGAGGTATCGGACGGAACCGAGGTTGTCGTCGCTGGTCACCACGCCGGTAACCGTGACCACGTCTCCAATGTTGTAGTTCTCGCGCACGTCGAGAATGTTGTTTTGTGCCACGGCTGCCGTGGTCACAATGGCGGCTACGAAGGCCAATGTCAATTTCAAGTTCATTCCTTGGGGTTCTTGTTTTGCAATCCTTTCAATTCAAGCACAGCGCTCAACCGCACCATGCGCGGAGGCCCAACAAACACTTCTGCTCGTCCACTTCCACCCTCCAATCCGTAGGGATTGGGAGCGTACTGGGAGTTGTTCGTGGCGTCCGACACGTACAAGGCATCGAGGGCGTTCGTGACGCTCATTCGCAACCTGAGCAAGGCGTGGTCCGAGACGTCCAACGACGTTCCTGCATTGAAATTAATCAACGCGTATCCAGGCGTGACCCACACATCCTTAGGCTCCCCTTCCGTGATCACATCGCCGGGAGAGAAGTTGGCGTAATGCTGCCAGAACCAAGTGTTCCGTACCGAGAAGTACGTTCCACGCTTGGGACGGTAGCTTACGGCCATGGAGATCTGGCGCTGCGCGGCGTCCCCAACCTTCACCCCGTCGAGGTTCACCAACGTATCTGCAATGCTTCCGTCGGAGACACGCGTGAGGAAGGCGTTGGTGGTTCTGTTCACCAAATCCACGCGTTCGTTGCTAGTCCAACGCCAGTTTCCAGCAGAAACCACACCTTGAACGTTGAGTTTGTTTGTGGGGTCGTAAGCAAAGTCCCACTCCACTCCAGAGTGAACTGCGTCCGCGTTGAGCAAGTTGTACCCCAGGTTCCGGTCCACGTCGTCGATGACCGAGGCGGCCACGGCGCCCCATTCTTCCGCACTTGCGTCGCTTTCCGCCAGCGCAATCAGCGCCTCGCGGCCCGCCACCGTAGACGTGTCGGCGTACACCGACAGGTTGGGATCTTGCCACAAGCCAGAAACCCCATAAAACCGGTTGACCGGCTTGTTCTCCCAGCCTGTGCGGTACGCGTTGACGTTGGAAGCAAATTTGCCCTTGGCGTATTTCACGCCGGCCTCCACCGCCTTCACGTATTGGTTTTCGTATCCCTCGATGACGTTGTTGTTCAAGTCAAACACCGAGTTGAACAGCGGTGCACGGTTGAGGTAGCCGACGTTGGTGTAGGCGTTCACCCATTCGTTGAAGTTGTAGTTCCCACCTGCCTTGATGGTCGCGCTGTTCAAGCGTTCCCAGTCCGTGGTGTACGTGCTCAAACCCGGGTGATCCGCCGTCAAGAACGTGGTGTCTGTTTCCCACTCCGTCTCCCCCAAAACCCGGAATTCGTCCGTGGATCGCACCTCGTACGTCGTGTCGTTCAATGTCACCACGTTGGGACGGAAGTAGTCGATGGCACGGTACCAACTCTGCGCTCCAGAAACGTTGACAAACGCAGAGTAGTTGTACTTGTCGAGCTCGAGCTGGAGGTACGTCCCGCCCCACGCGACTTGGCCGTCGTCGTCGTAGTAGTATTTGTCGCCGGTGCGCAAGGGCTGCTCAAAGTCCGAGTTTTGGTCGCGGCGGTCGTCGGGCGCGTCGTAGTAATCCGCACCAAACATGTCTCCAATCGTCCGATAGTGACTGCCGGTGTAATGCCGCGCGTCCACCCCTGCACTCAGCGAGAGCTGGTCCGTTAAGTTTGAATTGAAGTTGGACAGCGCCCCAAACCAACGGTGATCGTTGTGCGCAATGCGAATGAAGTTGGAGCCTTTGCGTTCTCCGTTTTCGTCCACATTCAAGCCGTTGGGCCCAAACTCAAACAGCTGATGCGAATCCCACGTCCCCTGCAGGTCGAGTGTTCCGTCCGCCACCCTCGTTCCCGGCGTGCTCGCCAAAGCCTCGCCCCCGCCGCTTCCAAAGCTCGCATAGGCCGTGGTGGTCAGGGTGGATTTGTCGGACAAACTCCACACATCGCGTACCGTCACGATGGGCTTGAAGTAGACGTTTTGACGCGGGTTGTAACGACGCACGTCTCCGTACGTCGTGTCGACCTGCCCAGTCTCCTCGTTGAAATTGTAATAGACTTCCTGGTAGTTGACCATGAACTCGTTGAAGCCCCGACCGCGATTCAAAATTGGGTTGTTGTTGAGGCTTGCCAATTCCGCATTCAATTCGGATCGTTCAGCCCATTTCGTCGACCTGCCTCCGGTGGTCAAAGCGTTCGCCAAGTCGGTGTCGTATTCGTACACCTGCATTTGGTAAGAGCGTTGTCCGTGACGCTGCGGGGCGCCAAACGTCGTGAAGCTCAAATTGTGGTTCCCGACGGTCTTTCGCCCCTTCAGGTAGTAGGCGTAAGCTTCCGACTCGAGGCCGTCCGCAAAACCGCGGTTGGTCTTGTACGACCCAACAAAGTGCAAAAAGCCTTTGTCTTGGTTGCCAAAAACGCCTGCCAAACTGTTTCGGAAGTACCCATACGAGCCCAATTCAGATTGGTACTGCAATGAACCGTTGGCCGATTCGTCGCCACCCGTCAAAATGTTGATTGTCCCCCCAACAGAGGGAATGGCCAACTTGCTCGCTCCAAGACCTCGCTGCACTTGTGTCGTTCGTACCACCAAGTCAAGTCCTGCCCAGTTGCTCCAATAGACCCACCCGTTTTCCATGTCGTTCATGGGAACGCCGTCGACCATGACCGCGAGGTTGGTTTGGTCAAAGCCACGAATGGTCACCCGTGCATCTCCGTCGCCGCCACCCTGCTGGGTGGCATACACACCAGGGGTCGTGTTCAACACCAAAGGCAAGTCTCGGCCTGCCAACTCTTCTTGAATCTGCGCGGGAAGCACGTTGGTGAAAGCCACTGGCGTTTTGCGTGAAATGACCACATCTGCCGAAACCACGGCCTCCTTCATGATCAACGTTTCCATCCGGAACCGCAGAACGGCCTCCTTTCCATCGCACGTCACTTGCTTTTGCTGGCTTTCGTACCCGATGTAAGATGCCTCAAGGATCACCTCGCCTTTCGGCACGGGCAACGAAAAGGTACCGTCGAGATCCGTCGCCGCAAAGGCACTTCCCGCCTTGATGTACGCTCCAATTAAAGGGTCGCCCGTGAGGGCATCCTGCACCGTACCACGCACCGTGCACAACTGAGCTTGAACAGACGTGCCCCAAGCCAAGCCGGCCAGGAGCAACAGCGTTGCTCTTGTCAATATTCTCATGGGAATCGCCCCTTAGTTGCGGACCACGCGACGAGTGGTGCGCTGGCCGTTGGCGAAACGCACTTCCATCAGGTACATTCCCGGTTGCAATCCGTTGAGGTTGAATTCCACCGCAGACGATTCAGCAACACGTTCCGCACGAACTGCTTGCCCAGCCAAGTTGTGCATGACCACTTCACGGACCGTTGCGCCACCCTGAATCCACAGCACGTCACCCGACGCAGGGTTGGGGTACACCTGCACTTCCGGGTTCATTGCCACATCCGACAAAGACGTCGTGCCGCAATCGCACATGTGGAAGCCCAACGTCAAGAACACCTGGTCAAGCGTGTAGTTGAGCGAATCGTTGGACCACAGCATTCCGTCCCATTCGTCGACCACCAAGAAGTCGTCGAGCGCATCCGTGTCGCCTTGAAGCACTTCAGGCTTGCGGACCAGCGTGTGGTTTTGGGTCATCTCAGCCCACCCCGTCGTGCCTGGGTCTTCCCCGATTTTCCCGAAAATGTCCACCACGGTGTTGGTGGAGATTTTGCGAAGTACCATGGCGTCGTTGCCGTTGAAGTACATCGTGTTGTTCTCGTCGTACACGGGACAAACCCACAAGTCGGCGGCCTCCGCAAGCTCGTCCCACACCGGTGCTTCGAAGTCCACACCGTCGGGATCTTGCTTGTCCAGCACCACCACAACTACACTGTCGGACTCCAACATGCCAGACAAGTCCACCTTTTGGTTGTCTTGCGCCGCGGTGGCTCCGTTGGCATAGCGCTCCAAGCGGTAATCGCTCAAATCCACCGACGCGCCTGTGGGGTTGTAAATCTCCAGCGCCTTGTTGTTGCTCCACCCCTCGATGTATTCGGAAATGAACAGCTCGTTGCATTGCGCTTGAGCGTTGGAGGTGAACGTGGCTGCAAAAGCCACCAATCCCATGGCTTTGAGCGAGTTGATAATAGATTTTTTCATCATTGAAAGTCGTTTGCTGTGCAAAGGTTCGTCGTATTTCGTTGGGGCGAAATTACCCACAACCTCTCAATTTTCGACGAATTACGGCGAAGACTCGATGGCGAGCCTCATCTTTCGGGTGAGGCCTTGCCAGACGAGGTCGTAGCTGTGGTCGACAAGTGCCAAAAACTCGTCCCAAGGAACATCGCCAAACGGCTCGGGGTGCACGCTGTTCCAGTGTTTGGGATGAAGGTAAGGACCGGTGGTGACGCCCGCGTAGGTGGCGCGCAATTCGGGAATGCGTTTCGGATCGCACTTCATGCCGCATCCTTCAAATTCGAAAGCGTCCACAAGACAAAACATCTTGCCTCCCACCTTGAACACCACAGTGCGGTTGTCAAAGGGCAACTCTTCCGTCGTACCTGCCTTGGCTAAACAATGCGCCCGCAAGCGCTCCATCAGCCTGTCGTGGGGGGTCATCCCAACCCCGCCTTCTTCTCGGAAACGGCGGCCAAGATGACGTCCATCGCCTTCTCCAGCGGTGCAGCGTCAAGGGCACTCATGGTCGGGCGCCAATCGTTGAGAAGGGCATTCAAAGGGTCCGCTTTGAGCAAAGTCATGGTGGGTTTCAGCGAATGACGCGTCGCAGAAATCACGTTCCAATCTTCAGAGTCCGCGGCCGCAACAAGTTTGGCCTTGGATTTCACCAAGGTTTCTTCCAAGGCGTTGAGAAACTCCATGTACGTTTCTGGATCGTCGCCGAAGATGGCGTCGTATTGTTCAAAGCTCGGTTTCAGTTCCATCGACCAAAATTTCTTGGGCCAACTTACTGATAAACGCGAACGTAATCGACCGCCATGAATTGGGGAAACAACGTTGACTCATCGGGATAGCCGGGCCAATTCCCCCCTACAGCGATGTTGAAGATGAAGAAGAACGGATCGTTGAAAGGCGTGTCGTATCCACTTGGAGCCACATTCCCGGCCGTCGTCAACATGTGATAGGGCTCCCCATTCATCAGCCATTGCATCGTATCGGGTTTCCAATCGAGTGAAAACACGTGATATTCGTCGGCAAACGTCGCAGGGAAATCCGAATACGTGACGGTGCCTATGTTGGGGTGACCACCGCCGATCTGTTCACCCCAATGGGCCGTTCCGTGCACGTAATTGGGTTGATGTCCCAACAATTCCATGATGTCAATCTCTCCGCATTCAGGCCAGCCGATTTCGCTGTGGTTGGCTCCAAGCATCCAAAGGGCCGGCCAAAGGCCTTGTCCGTAGGGCAATACCGCACGGATGTCAATGCGACCGTGATCGAACTCTTGCAAATCACGGGTCACCATGCGAGCCGACGTGTATCCCGCACCGTCCTGCAAGGCAACAATGAAAAGATTGCCCTCTTCCACAAACGAATTTGCCGGATCTGACGTGTACGCTTGAGACTCGTTGTTGCCCCATCCTCCTGCTCCCAATTCATGAGACCAGTTCGCGGCATTGATTTCTGTTCCATCGAACTCGTCCGACCAAATCAAGGTCATTCCCTCTGGAGGGTTGGACGGCGAGTGCGGGGTATCGTACCCCCCTTCGGGCAAGGAAATCACCAACTCCGTGTCGTCGTTCAAAATGGTCCCCGTGGCTTCCTGCTGGTTTCCTTTGAGGTAGCCATTCACAGGATTGGACAACACCACAGAGAAGTGCTCATCCGGTTCCAAGGCCTCATCAATCACAATGGCAACCTCAATCTCCTTTTTCAAATCTCCAGGTTCGAAGACAAGCGTTCCGGCTTGCGCCTCAAAATCCTCTCCCGCTTTGGCAGTTCCTTCAACGGTTTCGAAATCCACGGTGACCTCCTGGGAGCTGCTTCCATCCAACTTGACCTCAAATCGGAAGGTGCTGTTGAACGTGTTCTCCAGTGACGTTCTATCCGCGACGAATTGAATTTCGGCGGGCTCGGGTGTCTCTCCTCCCCCTCCGCAATCAGAACATCCCGATGCCAAGGCCAAGAACCCAGCAATGCCAGCCCAAACCCGAAAGTTCTCGCCCTTCCTCATTCAGCCGCAAAAATCAAGGTGAAGTAGCCGCTTCCCACAGGATTGATGCAGTCGCCCCCTTGCTGAAGTGTATTCAACACGAGTCGGTCCTCCGTGATCTCTGAAATGAAATACGTCGGGCCCGAGTCCCAAACTCCCATCCATCCGCAGATGGCTGAAATTTCCGTTGTCATTCCTGAAATCGTGAAGAGGTCTTCCCCGTTGGGACCTGCCTCCAATTCCAAGGCGTAGGTCGTGGGTGCTACGGTCATTTCGGTCTCAACGTACCCGTCAAACGGATTCATGGTGCTCCCGTTGTTGTTGTACACGAATTCCCCGTCCTTCGTCAACGTCCAGCGGTCGTCGTATTGGAACGAGACAAGTCCTCCCTCAGGAGAGGCATACCATTCGGTCGATCCGGGCGACGGTCCGATGGCAATGGCGCCGGCGTCAGAAGCAAACTTCCACGATTTGGGGTTGTCGCATCCCGTCAAAAGCGCGAGCGTGCCTTCGCATGGCAATTCAAGCGTGCGCTCGATGTACACGCTGTCTGAGAAATACGCCATGCCTCCTTGAGCATGTCCTTGATAGGATACGCCATACGCGCCTTCGGCATAATAGATCACGGTGTCCACCGGATTTTCGCTGAATTTTCCGTTGCCAAAATCCCACAAGTGCGCAAACACATCGGGAGTAGCCTCGGCTTCAAAGACGACGGTGTTGGAATCGATGCCAATCACTCCGTCCACCGTGTCTGGCAAAAAATACCACGACACTTCAGCCGAGGGTGGGTCAGACAACCCAGGACCGTTTTCAACGTAGGGATCGCATCCAACCGTAGCCAGCATCAAGGCAATCAGGGCGGAAAGGGGGAAATGCTTCAGTTTCATTCGTATCCAGGATTTTGGGTCAATTGACCGTTGGACAGCGTGATTTCAGCTGTAGGGATCGGGAAGAGCTCGCTTTTGCCGGGCACAAAGCCCTCAAGCACTTCCGAAGCTCGTCCTTGACGGACCAAGTCGTAGAAGCGGTGGCCCTCCAAACCGAGCTCAACGCGACGCTCGTGGTAAATGGCCTCCAACAACGCGTCGCCCGTCAAATCAGCAACCGCGCTCCAAGGCACGGCTGCGCGGTCGCGCACCATTTTCAACGACACTTTGGCCGCCTCGTCGTCTCCGAGTTGGTTGCACGCTTCCGCATGCATCAACAACACATCGGCGAGGCGAATCACGCGGTCGTTGGACCCACCGTTGGGGTTGGGGTCCCCAAAGGGTGCCAATTCCGCAGCCGGATTGAAGAACTTGCGGGCGTAGTACGGATGTGGCATGCCGGTGGCATCTTCCGTCAATTCACCCCAATCCGACACGTTGTCCCCGAGCTTGTAGACCGTGTAACCGAGTCGCGGATCTGTTTTGGTGATCACATCCGGACCGATTTGCTCTTCCCACACTTCAAACTCGTCCACAAAGTCTTGGGTGGGCAAGTTGAAACCGTACCCGCTGAAGGAGCCGCGAGCACGCTGAAACACGTTGGTGTAGGATCCTTCACTCCAGAACTGTGCACCCCAGTTTCCGCCTGAGTTGTTGGCGTACTGGATTTCCCAAATGCTGCCCGATCCGTTCTCACCTGCTTCGGTAAAAATGTTGCCGTAATTGGGATCCAGCGAATATTCACCCGAACCCACCACCTCTTCGCAACGCGTCCGGCACTCGGACCAATTGCCAAGGTACATGTGCGTCTTGGCCAGAAGGGCGTTCGCCGCACCGCGCGTGGCCCGGCCTGTTTGCGAGGTGCTGTAAGCGCTTTTCTCAGGCAGGTTGGCCGAAGCCTCTTCGAGGTCCAGGACGATTTGGGCCCAAACCTCTTCTGCGGTCGCCCGCGGCTGCGCGTATTCCGAGGGCGCCAACGGTTGCGTCACGAGTGGCACGCCACCAAACGTCGTCACCAAGTTGAAGTACCAGAACGCGCGAAGGAACTGCGCTTCTCCGAGCAGAGCGAGCTTTTCCAACTCGTCCATCTCGATCGGCGGGACGTTTTGGAGCACCGTGTTGCAGTAAGCGATTCCCTTGTACGCCGTCTTCCACTCGCCCAGCACGATGGTGCTCGCTGCGTCGCCGGTGAACTTGGAAAACTCGAGCAAGTCGGGAGCATCTGTGTCGCCCGAACCGCCTTTGTCCGCGTCGTCGCTGACGATGTCACCGAACCACCAACGGAAGTGTGCCCCCTCGGTGATTTCGAGTTGCAAAGGAGCGTAGCACGCAATCACAGCGGCCTCCGCATCGTCTGCGGTTTGGTAGAAATTGCTCGCCAAGCTTCCGATGTACGGTTCTCGGTCCAAGAAGTCTTTGGAACAGCTCGACAAAAGGCCCATCAGGAGAAAACATCCTGCAGCCCAAAAGCATGTGTTGTTGTGTCGTTTCATCAGAATGTTGCGCTTAAGCCCATCTGGAAGATGCGTGGTGAGGGGTAAAATCCACGGTCAATGCCGATTTCCAACGTTCCTCTCGTCCCGATTTCGGGATCAAGTCCAGAATAGTTGGTGAACGTGAACAGGTTGGTTGCACTGGTGTAGATGCGGAGTTTGGAAATGCCCAAAGAATTGAGCGTTGCGGACGGCAACGTGTAGCCCAATTGCAAGGATTTGACCCGCAGGTACGAGCCGTCTTCGATGAATCGGTCCGACACGCGGTTGTTTTGGTTGGCATCGGACGCAGTCATCCGTGGAACGTCGTTGGACGTTCCCTCTCCTACCCACCGATCCAACATCCACGAAGGCAAATTGGACGTCCCCAAATCGTAGCGGAACATCCCCAAGTACAGGTCGTTTCCATAGCTTCCCTGCAAGAACAACGTGGCGTCAAACCCTTTCCAGTTGGCTCCAAAATTCAAACCGTAGGTAAAGACCGGGTGCGGAGAACCCAAGACGACTTTGTCGTCGGCATTGATGACGCCGTCGTCGTTTTGGTCGACAAAAATGACGTCGCCGGCACTGGCGTTTTCTTGGATGGAATTCTCCGCTTCTTCTTGCGTTTGAAAAATCCCCGCCGTCTCGTAGCCGTAGAAGGAGGCCATGGGCAAACCAATGTCCGAAATGGCCACAAAGTCGTTGCCCGTTCCAAACACCTGCCCCGTGAAGATGGGCGTGTTCAAGCTGTCCACCGAAGCACCGAGGTCGGTGATTTCGTTTTTGTAGAACGATATGTTTCCGTTCACGTCGTACGTGAAGTCGCCCTCTCCTCCTTGGTAGCCAAGTGCCAATTCCAATCCGCGGTTGCGGGCTGATGCCACGTTGGAAGGACCGGGTTCAAATCCCACCGTGCCGGGCACAGGCACGTAAGCCAACATGTCGAGCGTGTTCTTTTCAAACACATCGAAAATCACGTTGAGCCTGCCTTCGAAGAAATCGGCATCCAAGCCGAGGTTGAACTGCTCCATGGTCTCCCATCCCAATTCCGGGTTGGCCACAGCGTATTGACCTGAGCCCAACGTTTGGAGTTGAGACGTGCCAAAGGTGTAGTTGATGCCGTTGACGATACGCGGAATGTAGCCGTACTCTCCGATTTCTGCGTTGCCGTTACGTCCCCAACTTCCCCGGACTTTGAACAGGTCAATCCAGTCCTTCTCGTCAAACCAAGGGCGCTCAGTCAGGTTCCAAGCAGCCGAAAACGAGGGGAAAATGCCGTAGCGCTTCTGTGGCCCAAAACGCGACGAACCGTCGCGGCGAACCGTCGCCGTGAGGGACCACTCTTTGCCCGTGTAGGCTCCACGAATGAATTGACCAATCCATGCGTTTTCGCTGAAATCGTCAATTCCCCGCAGCGGCTGCGGCGTAAAGGTGATGGTGTTGGCCAAGAACGCCAAGTCGGGGTCGTTCGAGGCCAAGCTGTCGCGGGAGGCTCCCAAGAAGTTGTAGGAATACAACGATGCACTGTAACCACCCACGACATCCAACTTCCGGTCTTCTTCCAAATTGACCGTGTACGTCGCGTAGTTCTCCCACTGCCATCCTTTCCACGTTCGGTGTTCCTTGCCCACGGAGTTTACCACGCGCTCGTCCCAAGGCGGGCGGTTGGGATCTCCTTCAAAAAGGGCCAAATCGTAACGCGGCAAGAAGTTGACCCTCTCCTGGAAGCTCACGTCGGCATTCACCGAAGACTTGAACTTCAATTCAGGCAGCAACCTCCACTCGCCCCAGACGTTGCCTACGAAGCGGTTGGTGTTGTAAACGTCGTTGGACAGCGCAATCTGATTGAGGGGGTTCTGGATGTCTGAGCTGCGTGAATACAGCGCGTAGGTGTACGACCCGTCCTGCCGAATGGCCTCGGTAACCGGGTCGAAGTTCAGCGCCCTGAACACCGGGCTCACAAACTCACTGTTGTCCGCAATGACTTGGTCTTCCGTTGCGGTGAACGAAACCACCTGACCGATCTTGAATCGTTCGCCGGCGTTTTGGTCCGAGGTCAAACGTACTGTTGTTCTCTCGTAACCGTCTTTTTCACCGCCCACGATGCCTTCTTGACGAAATTGGCTCGCGCTCAAAGCCATGGACGAATTTTTCGTGCCGTTGGTGTAACGCACACTTTGAGAGGACATCGGCGCCCGAGAGAAAAGCTCCCGTTGCCAATCCGTTCCCTCCCCAAGTTCTGCGGGATATTCAATCCCTTCCAAGGCCGACATGCCGTTGGCGGCCCGGCCCTCGTTGATCAACGTGGCGTACTCTTCGGCGTTGAGAAGTGACATCAATTTCCACGGCTCTTGGATGCCGTAGTACGAATCGTACGTCAAGGTCGCATTGCTGTTGCGCGCGCCCTTTTTCGTCGTGATCACGACCACCCCGTTTCCGCCTCGTGCACCGTAAATCGCAGCAGAAGCTGCGTCTTTCAAAATGCTGATGCTCTCGATGTCTGAGGGGTTGAGGTAGTCAATCCCACCAGAGGGGATGCCGTCCACAATGAACAGCGGCTCCGAATTGTTGATGGAGCCCAAGCCCCGAATGCGAATCGTGGGTGTGCTTCCTGGCTGGCCCGAGTTTTGGGTCACCTGCACCCCGGCGGCACGCCCTTGCAGGGCTTGTTCCGTCCGGAGGACAGGGATGGACGTGGCCTCCTTGATGTCCACCGTGGTAACCGCCCCGGAAATCTTGCTTCGTTGCTGGTTGCCGTACCCGATGACGACCGCCTCTTCGAGTCCCGCCACGTCCGGCTTCAATGCAACCTTGAGGTCAGACACGGTGTTGGTCACCGTCACCTCTTGACGCAAGTAGCCGATGTACGAAAAGACAAGGGTCGATCCGGACGCCACGCTGAGCGAAAATTTGCCGTCCAGGTCCGTGGACGTTCCAGCGTAAGACCCTTTGACTGTTACCGAAACACCGGGCAAAGGCATGTCCCCTTCCACAACAGTCCCTGAGACTGCAATGGTGTTGGAACCGCTTGAGGTTGCGGTGTCGGACATGGTGGTTTGGGCCCACATCCCTGACCCCGCTCCAAGGAGCAGAATCAGGGACGCCAGCCAGGAAAGTCGTTGACTCATTTCACAAAGTTCCAGGAAGCACGTGCCTCCTTCGTTGACAATTGAATGGTGTACACTCCAGCGGTCCACGCTGAGGCGTCTAGCACCAAAGTTTGTTCGTTTTGACGCATTTGGGCCGTGGCAATCAAACGTCCTTGGACGTCACGCACTTCAACCTGGGCAGTCCCAAGCAAAGGAGCGTTCAGACGGACATTCAATTGATCGCCAACGGGCACTGGGAACACCGCCCCGTTCAAGGACACCACCTCTTCAATGCCGTCGACGGCGGTGGTCATGGTCAGGCTCGTCGAAGCGGAACAGCCGTTGGCGTCCGTGACGGTCGCAGAGTACAATCCTCCCGCGAGTGAATCTGGATTGACTGCCATGCCCGTCATGTTGGTCCAAACCACGGTGTAGTCAGGAGTGCCTCCCGTCACCGTGGCAGAGGCTGTACCGTCGCCAGCGCCGGAGTCTTCGCTCACAACTTCCGCAACAATCGTCAACTCTTCAGGCTGTCCAACCGTGAATTCAAATGCGTTGGTGCAACCAATGGTGTCCGTGGCCAACAAGGTGTAAGATCCAGCCGCCAAATCGCTCGCGCCGTAGCCGACCAAAACCGTGTCGGCGTAAATCCAATCGAAGGAGAGGGTGTCCAATACGTACGTCACGCTTTGCCAATCGGCGGATGCCGTGTCAATGAGCATGGTGCCCGTTCCGCCGAAGCACAACGCATCGATGGCCGTTACACCCACTTGAGGGCCTTCACCAAATACACAGCTTCCGTCATCTTCCGTCGCGTTTGCATCGTAGTTGCATGCCGTCTCATCCGTGCAGCCAGGAACGGGCTCCACCACACATCCTGTGCAGAGGTTCCAACAAACCACGTCAAGGACAACGTCGCCGCCAGTCACGTCAAACGTGCGGTTGGTGTAACCGTCAATGGTGCTCGTGCAAGACGTTCCTTCCGCGAACATTTCTTGGTCGGTCCATCCATCCACCGTGAATTTGTATTCCACCGTGCCGGCGTCCAACCCAACTTCGATGGAGTAGACGCCGTCGCCGTCGTCGTCCGTCATGACCGCGCATGAGCCGCACCACCCGTTGAACGAACCGTTCAAGTTGACCGAGCTGTAAGTTCCCGTGTAACCCGCCATGTCCACCTGGAACGTGATGGCTCCACCTGGAAGGTCGTTGCAGGTGCCGTCGCACGTGCCGTAGAAGTCGCTCGTGGTTGAGCCTGCCTCCGTTTGGCGGTTGGCGTATCCTGCGTAGTCGGTAACGGGAGCACAATCTGCACCGTCAACCATGTCGTTGACCAGGTTTTCTTGGCCCTCAAATCCGTTGATGGCGTACTTGTATTCCACGGTTCCCGTCAGATCCTCGAGGACAACCGTGTACACACCGTCTCCGTCGTCGTCGGTCATGGTGTTAAAGTCTTCGTTGGCGCACCAGCCGCAGAAAGGACCCGTCACAAAGACGTTGTCAAATTCGGGGGCACAGGACATGTCCACGTTGAACGTGGTTTGGGCAAATGCAGCGAGGGTCAAACCGAGCGCTGCTGCGAGAGTAAAGAAATGTTTCATGAGATCTTAAATGTTTGTTTTCAATTCAAATTCTGTGGTCTGGTTGCCAACACGAAGGCCAAACGCCCCCGGTTCCACCTCGTACGCCATATCGTGTCCCACGAACCCAAGTTCGGAAGTGGAGACGCTTAGCACCAACTTCTTTGTTGCACCGGCGTCCACGAAAGCCCGCTTGTAGGCCATGAGCTTGTCAACACATGGTGTAATTGAAGCCACACGGTCTTGGGCGAACAACATCACGACCTCGGTTGAGGTTCGTTCTCCGGTGTTGTGGAGTGTCACTTCGACAAGAAGTTCATCGCCCAAGCGCACGTCACCTTCATTCAGCAGCCGCAAGCTTGTGGTCGTGACGGGGCTGTACGACAGTCCGTGCCCGAAGGGGTATTGTGGCCGGAAAGCCGTCACGCGGCTTCGTGAATGCACGTTTTCAGAGTGCTTTCGGTCGTAGGTCACGTGACTGGAGGACTCTCGAGGCCACGTGAACGGCAATCGTCCGGACGGGTTGTATGCCCCGCTGAGAACGCGTGCTACCGCCTGCGCGCCGAAATCACCCGGCAAGTAGGCCATCACCACCGCGTCCATGTCTCCCTCCACTTCCGAAAACGTTCGCGGACGGCCTTCCACGAAGACACCCACAACCTGCGTTTCTGTGGCGGCCACCTCGCGCACGAGTTGCATTTGGTTGTCCGCAAGTCTCAAGTCTCCGAGGTTGCCCACGAACTCGGTGTACGGCATTTCCCCGAGGAACAATACCGCCACTTCGGGACGTTCCGATTGAATCGCCTCGACCACTCGGCGAATGTCCACGGCGTCAAATTCCATGTTCGGCAACTCTTCAAACACCACGCGGTCCGCTCCAAATTCCTCGCGAAGCCCTTCCACGGCCGTTTTCCTCCCTGGCGTGTTGTATGTCGGGTCCGACCCTTGCCACGTGCCCGTCCAACCCCCATTCAAGGCGTTCAACGAATGAGCCGTCGGACCGGACACCAAGATCTTTCCCGTCCCCCCGAGTGGCAACAACGGCGCCTCAGGGTACACCGCGTGCGAGCCCTCGTTCTTGAGCAAGGTGATGCACTCCAAGGCGGCTCGCGCCGCAGGTCCCGACATCGCCTCGCGCTCGTCCGCCGTCAGCGCCGGGGGCAAGCTCCCGCCGTCGTCCTCCAACAACCCCAACTTCTCCTTCACCGACAAAATCCGCCGAACGCTGAGGTCAATGCGGCTTTCCGTGATTGCGCCTTCTTCAACGAGCTCCTTCAGCAAGACGGGAAACTCCAAGTCTTGGGGAACCATGCTCATGTCGATCCCCGCTTCGATGGACATTCGAATGGCCTCTTTGTACGTGGGGGCCACGCGGTGGCGGGTCACCAAATGCCGGATGTCTCCCCAATCGGTGACGACCAGTCCTTCGAAGCCCATTTCTCCGCGCAAGATGTCCGTGAGGACGAAGCGGTTAACGTGGGTGGGGATGCCGTTCATCTCGCCGCTGTTGACCATGACCGTCATGGCACCTGCCTCCACCGCCTGCGCGAAGGGGGGCAAGAAAACCTCGCGCAATTGACGCTCGGGCACGTACGCGGGCGTGCGGTCCTTACCGCTCCAAGGCGTGCTGTACCCCAGGTAATGCTTCAACGTCGCCGCCACTTTCACGGGCCCTTCTTGAAGGCCCTTGACCATGCTCTCGCCCATGTCTCCAACAAGCTTCACATCCTCCCCAAACGTTTCCCAAAACCGCGGCCAGCGTGGATCGCGGCCGACGTCCAGCACGGGAGCAAAATTCCACGGAATGCCGCATGCATGGATTTCTTTCGCCGTAACCTCTGCCATTTTGCGGACAAGCAAGGTGTCCCAAGTGGCCGCCAAGGCGATTTGCTGCGGCCCCAGTGCAGCACCAGAGGTGTAGGTTGCGCCGTGAATGGCGTCCACGCCATAAAGCACAGGAATTCCCTTTGCTCGAACGCTGGCCTCCTGAATTCCCGACACCAATTCGCGCCATTGCGCAGGCGGATAAGCATGCCCGCCGCTGTTCAAAACGCTTCCAACTCGTGCCTCGTCAAAGGCTTGAAGCAGTTTGGCCGTTTCAAGGCGATGCGGCTCCTCCAAATCGAACGTGTCGCCCACACACAGCATGTCCAACGTGAGTTGCGTCATCTCACCCACCTTGTCTTCCAGGGTCATGGATGCCAAAAGCGCCTCCACCCGACCTGACCCTCGGAAGGACTCGAGCTCAAAGTCGCTCACCCCCTTGGCCTTCCCCTCAGCTTGGCACGACGACCAACCCAAAAGGGCCACCAAAAGCAGGCTTGCGGGTCGCAGGGACGCAAATGGAAAGTACAGGTGGCGCAGGAGCACCGGGCAGGCTTGTACCATGTGAGGGACAACTCAGCGAGCGTTGTGTGATTCCAGTCCACTGGATGGAGGCATTGTCCGGACGACCTGGAAGCGCTCTCGCTAAAGCCGCAAGCTACTTCATTCCATTGAGATAATCCTGCCTATCGGCCCAAAAGGTGTCCCAGTGACAACTTGAACTCAAAAACGAAAGCGCGTCGCGTTGGTTCGGTGGGCCCACCAATTCATGGCCGTCTCGGCGCCGAGCCGGTAATCGGCCATGACGTCCGCTGCCGAAACGGACCAGCCGTCGGTGGCGAGTGGAAACGGTGGAGCAATTTCCTCCCAAGTTCTCCCCTCGTTGTCTCCGCCGAGGAGCAACCGATCGACGGTTGCGTTGTACCGCTCGTGGCCTTGTTCAAAGAGCGGGACAAGCGCCGGATTGTGACGGTACCAGTACGACGCGAAGTAATCGACGTAGCTCTGGGAGACGTGATCCCCCATGGGCCTTGTTCTCACCACAAGAATGTTCTTGCCTCCCAGGTCCAAGGCCTTTTCGAGTGGAATCGGGTCGGAATATCCCCCGTCGAACACCCACTTCTCTCGAAAACGAACCTTCCCACGTGTGACAAGCGGGAGGGTGGCCGAGGCGACGAGAGCGTTGACCCATTCCCGTTCCTTGGGCTCGAAATACAACGGCTGGCCGCTTTCCAATTCGGTGGTGACAACGAGGGCTTGGACCTTGGTTTGGGCTTGCGCGAGCGCCTCCAAATCCAACGGGGCGTGTCGCATCACATACGCTTTGAGGTGGGCCAAATTCATCAACCCCTCCTTCGACCACGCCGAAGAAAACCGAATGAACTTGCCGTCCTCCACCAATTCCTTGGAGACCCGGTAGAAATGCTTGTACTGGCCCGAGAGGTGCGACGCCATCACCATGGCGCCTGCGCTGACGCCGAGGATGCGCTCAAACGGCATGGGGCCCAAGAGCAGCAACGCGTCCATCACCCCCGCGGTGAAGGCGCAGCGCAGGCTTCCTCCTTCGAGGACCAGGGTGTCGTATGAGCGAAGTGAAGGCATGGGCGGTCTTAGAATTTACGGCAAATGCCGCCAAATTGTTGCCCTTACCTCCCGCCCCACGTGGGGCACTCGCGGCAGTCGCGGTCGGAATTGCCCCAGCGCAAGGCCACCCCTGCGCTCACGTAATCAGCGCGCCAGTCCGTGAATCGGAGGGATGCAAACACATCCAAACTTGGGTGGACCGACAAGAACAACTGGGCCTTGTTAAATCCTTGAACAAATCCAGGCGTGGGGTTCCAAAGCACCCCGCCTTTGAGAAGGTCCAGCCGGGCGCGACCGAACAACCAAGACCACCCCGCACACAAGCCCGGCTGCAGTCGATCAAGCACGAAGGGCGCAAGGGTGTCGGACGGCGCGTCCGTTGCGGGATCGGCGCGCAAGGCGCCGTGGTGCACCACGGATCCCTGAGCTGTGACGGCGAAACGCGGACTCCACACGAACGAGGTTTGGGCCAGAAATTCCTGAACGCCGTAGACGTGCCCACCGTACCCGCCGTGGTCGCGACCCCCAAGAGCGAGCCCCACGTTTGAGCGGAACTTCAAGGGCTGGGCTCCGTCCATGTACACGCTGTGGCGCGGGGTTTCACCCAACCGAAACGTGAGCTCGGCTTGCGGCGTGTTGATGCCTTTGTTGGGTCGGCGCAACGCCCCGTTGCTCGTGTGCAAGATGCCCACGCCCAGGCTGATCGGACTGTCGTTGGCCACCGTGATTCCAAGCCTCACGAGGCCGTTGAGGTGAGAGCCGACGGCTTCGAGATCCGGAGATGTCTCGGGGTGGTAAATCTTCGCGTTGTAGGCGAGACCGGTGGAAAACGACCACCCTACAAGGCGGGTTTGGCCTGTACGCAAGGTCCAACCCAGCTGGGGCTGCCATCCGTAAGACGAAGCACCAATGCGGTGCATGCCGACAAAACCGCCGTGCTCCACGCCCCCAAAAAACGCCGCCCATCCATTCGTCGCGCGGGTCATCCACGCCGCGTAGCCTCCGAAGGCCGTGCCGTCTACCGCATCCCGCATGTCGCCTTCCGCAAGCCACACGCCTGAGGACGTCCGGACCTCGGTGGGCCACCACTGCATTTGGGCTTGAACCCCTAGGCTGAGCATGCTCAGCAATCCGAAAAACGCGAAACCCTTCATTTCTTTTTGAATGCCGATTCGTAGCGCGCAATCCAATCGTCCGGCGTCATGCGCGTCGCCAGTTCGCCAATCAAGTCCCACGGGATCTTGTCCATTTTCTTAAAGCGAATGCAGCTTTTCCCCATATCCAGCTTTCCATGCTGACCCGAGTCCCACGCCCCTGTGAACCACGCCATGTCTTCTGGGCTGGCGTAGAGGCCCATGTGGTAGAGGGCGACAAAGTTCTTTTGGTTGGCGAAACTCACAAACGGAAGCGGCAGTCGGGGGTCGCAGTGGTAACCAGGCTCGTACAAACTGTGAGGCACCACATACCCAGGCATGCCGTAGCTCAGCTCTTCCGAAAACCCTTGAGGCAAGTTGTCGCTCAGCACCTCGCGCATCCGGCGCAAGGCCTCCTGACGCTCCTCGGGCGCCTTGTTGAGGTAGTCCTCGACAGAAGTGGCTTCGATTTTCATGCTTGAAAGAAAACGGGATTCGTCCGTCAATTCGTGCGTGAGACCAAAAACCACGCATTCAACAATTCTTCCCGGTTGTATCGCATGGTCTCGCCAGTAAGCTGATCAACGACGTCGCAACCTGCCGCCTCGCACACCGCTTGACCCGCCGCCGTGTCCCACTCCATGGTGGGAGCGAACCGCGGGTAGGCATCGGCCGTGCCCTCCGCCACCATGCACAGCTTGAGGGAACTCCCCTTGCTGATCAAGTCCACTTCGCCGTGCTCAGCTCGTACTTCTTCCACGTAGGCCTCCGTCTCGGGAGACATATGCGAACGGCTCGCCACCACCGTGAACGGCCGGGCCGCCGTAGCTACGAACGGCAAGGCGGAACGTGCAGACCACGCCTCGTCTGCGGAAGGAACGACGTTCATGTCTACCTCCAGACGCCAGGCGCCTTCTCCCACCACGCCCACGTAAGCGTGGCCCAACACCGGCGCCAACACCACTCCGCCTGCCACGCGACCGTCGCGCACCAGCGCCACGTTCACCGTGAACTCGCCGTTGCGCTTGATGAATTCCTTGGTGCCGTCCACCGGGTCGACGATCCAAAGCTCCCGCCATCCCTGCCGCTCCGAAAACGGCATGTGCTTTCCTTCTTCCGACAGCACCGGAATGCCTGTGGCTTCAAGGTGCCTCATCAGCACGTCGTGGGCGACGCGGTCGGCGCGGGTCAAGGGGCTTTGGTCTTCCTTGTACTCCACCCCCACGTCGTCGCTTTCGTAGATGTCCAAAATCTCCCGGCCTGCCTCCAAGCTCGCGGCCAAGGCCACGCGAATCCAATCGTTCATGGCGTCAAAGGTGCGTCACGCAGCCCTCACTTCGCAACCGTCATGCGCTTCACGTCGGTGAATCGACCCCGGGCGGTTTGGATTTCAAACCGGTAGAGGTACGACGCGGGAGGAAGCCCCATCGCATCGAAGTCCACCGTGAATTCATGCTTTCCGGCGGGCAACGGATCCATGATGACGCTCGCTACGCGAGTACCCGTCGGGCTGAACAACGCGTAAGACACCTTGGCCGCCTCGTGCAACACAAGGGGAATTTGCGTGAAGGTTGCGACCGGGTTGGGGAAGTTTTGGCCCAACTCAAACACACGGGCGTTCTGCAATTCCTGGTACCCCACTCCACTCGTTCCCGCTCCTTCCACCGTCGCTTCAAAATGCGACACGTATTCCTGCGCTTCTTCGTCCCAGGCCAAATCCGCCACCTGAAGTTCATACCCGTCCGCAAACACGCCGTCTTGCACCGGGCTCAAAGGATCGGGACCCGCAGGATACAACTCCGGATGCGCACTCACGGCATTCACCGCATCCTCGTGCGGCCACGTCCACTGGCTTACCACGCTGTATTGCGAACTGACGTGAACCTGAAAGTGCACGTGCGTCACGCGACCCGGGTACCAACCGGGGAAAATCGTAACGAACTCGCACTCGCCGTTGGCGTCGGTCATTTGGTAGCCGCGGCAGTACGTCAACCCTTCCGACCCCATCTGCGCGTACCCAGAATAATCCCCGTCTCGGTCGCAATGCCAAACGTTGACTCGTACGTTCGGCATCGGCTCGCAGTTGTCGGCACCCACAATGCGAATGCGCTGACGCAACCTCACTCCCTCACGGTCCTCGTGAATTTCCTGCCGAAAAAAGAACTCGTTTTCCGTGAGGTCGAGCGGAAACGGCCCGGCCGTCTCGCTGGGAATCAGCACGCAATTGCTGCGACTCGAACTGAACCCCGCACCTTTTCGGGTTTGGGCGGAAGAGGCAAAGGGAAGGGTCGCGGGGAGAGCGAGGGCGGCTCCCACCGACTTGAGGAATTGACTTCGTTTCATGGCGAACAAAAAAAAGGAACGTGAATCCCCTCGAAGGTACGTACCTCCTCGCTGAACTTATGGGGGTTTGACCTACAGCGTGTACACCACCTGCAGTCGGACGTTTCGTCCAGGCTCGGCCATCCCCACGTTCCGCAACAGGGAGAGGGTCGGAATGTAGGTCGCGTTCGTTGCGTTGATCACCTGCGCATTCACGCGAATGCGTTCGCCCCAATCCCAGGACGTAGACGCGTGCAGCAAAACGGCGTCGCGGGAGGCCTCGACCACCACGCTGCTCGCTCCTTGCGCACGCACCGCGCCGCCCCAATTGCGTCTGACTTCGCACCGCCCCGAAGCAGGCGGAGACCACGGAAGCACGTCACCTGCATCGTCCCGAGCATCGACGTACGACAACGCGACGTGAGCCGACCAAGGCAGGTCGCGCGGGGCTTTCCAGGAGGCATTCATGTCGGCACCCGCAAGCCGGGCCAACGTCGCTTGGTGCAACTGCACGGGAAAGCCCTCCCCGTTGGTTTGGCCCGTTGGAACGAGGAGCATGTAGTTCGCAATCTGGCTGGCGTACACGGCCACGTCGCCGCTCCAGCCTGCTCCGTCGGCCGTCGAATTCACAACCCACTGAAGTTCCACGCTTCTGCTGGTTTCCGCGTTCAGGTCGACGTCGCCTTGTTCCTCTCGGAAGCTGTCGTGATGAATGCCATACGCCAACAACTCCGACAACCCCGGCGCGCGGTTGCCCTGCATGACGTGCGCTCCCAAGCGGTGGCGTTCGCGCACTTGCCACGTGGCACCCAAAGCACCCGACACCATTCCGTATCCGCGACTTCCAGAGGCTGCCAGGTGTTCAGCATCCGAGACCAACCCCGGACGGGCCGACCACGCGATGCGGTGCACGTCTCCACGAATCGAAGCCGTAGGCACCACGGAAGCTGCGGGCTTGGACGCCTTGGCAAACACACCTGTGCCTTGAATGGCTGCGTCGGGAATGAATGCTCGGTCGAGGTCGATGAGGGCGGTGTCGTTTTGGTTCGACTTGGAAAAGCCTTGGCTCCCCAACGACCACTCCCACCCCTGGTCGCCCTTGCGATGGGCACGAATGTCGTACCGCGTGGTGCGCAAACTGAGATCCAACTCAGTGTGGGCCTTTTCGTTGTCTTCGGTCAAGCTGTCTGGCGGAACCACTGCGAGTTCCTTGCGGTGATTCAGCTGGTAGCTGAGCGTGGGATGCCAATCCCATTCGCCCAACCGGAAATGCGCCCCTGTGGTGAGCATGTGGTCGCCCGATTGCTGGGTGCCGCCGTAGCCTACGATGCCCGCCGTGTTGTAGCACGAGCTGTAGGCACCTTCCCAGGTGCCCCATTTTTGGAGGTAGCCAAAACGACCCTGCGAATAAAATTGCCGCAACTGCGACCCCTCCGCGGATGTGGCGTCAGGCAACAGGTACTCCCCAAACCGATTGACTCCCATCAGCAAGACGTGGTGCCGAGAAGGGCTTCGTTTTTGCGTCATCAGTGACGCTTGACTGCCCTTTGTGTTGCTGTGCCCGGTAAACGAGACTTGCGTGAGACGGCCGGGGTCCGAAAGAGGTCCGTTGGGCACAACGTTGATTACGCCACCGTAGGCGTCCGGTCCGTATTGAAGCGCTTCTGCTCCTCGAATCACTTCGATCCGGGACACGCCCTGTTCCGGAAAAAAGATGCCATGACCTTCGCCCCAGGCTTGGCTTTCGACGCGCGACCCCAAAAACTGAGTCGCGACTCGCAGCCCCGAGAGCCCTCGAAGCACCGGCCGAATCATGCCCGACCCCGCAGAAACAAACTGAACGCCTGCCACAGACTTCAGTGCTTGAAGCCGAGACGTCGCAGGAACCGCATCCAGCTCCTGAACGGGCATTTCCCGCACGTTGGCCCGCGTCGCCGAATGCGGCCGAACGAAGGCGTCTTTGACCACGGCGGGAGCCAACACTTGCTCTTCGAAACGCAAAACGATGACCGCGTTTGCAGCGGGCAAACTGACCGTCCGATTCGTGGTTTCGAAGCCGACATGAGACACCGTCAATCGCGCCTGCGACAACCCCAATTGCATGGCAAACCGGCCCGCGGCGTCCGTCGTGGTCAACACCTTTCCGACCACGCAGTGTGCTTGCGCAACGGGCTTTCCCAATTCATCCACAACCGTGCCTGTCAGGTCTTGGGCAATCCCCAATTGCGGAAAAATCCAACCGAGAAAAGCCACGAGCATGCATGCGCGAAACATCATGAGGCAAAAGTACTTGGGGGCCTTGCCCACAAGGCGCTGAGTTGTGTCACGTGTCCGTCACAATGCAGAGTTGGTCCTCCGAAAACTTTTCGTTCATTTGCTTCACACCTCTCGAACGTTCTCATGAAAAAGCCCCTTCTTTTTAGCCTCCTCGGCGGCCTGATTCTCTTTGTTTGGCAGTTCATCTCCTTCGCCGGAGCCAACCTTCACGGCTCGGCCCAAGCCTACACCCCTTTGCAGGACCCCATCTTGGAACGCTTGGCCGAATTGAACCTTGAAGAAGGCATGTACGCGCTCGGCAGCCCTTCGCCTGAAGAGCGTGCCGACCCCGCATTGAGAGAGGAGTACATGGCTCGGATGGAAGGCCAACCCTACGGCGTGCTGAATTACCAAATGAACTGGCGCGGCGACATGACCCCCAACTTGCTGCGAAGCGCGGTCATGAACCTCTTGACCGCCCTGATTCTGTTCTGGATTCTGAGTCTGGCAGGCGATGCCACGGCCGGAAAGCGCGTCACGATCGCGGTGGCGGTCGGGTTGGCTGGGTTCATGTTCTACCCTTACAGCAACTTTATCTGGTTTAACAATCCAGACATTTGGGCCCACCTCGCTGATGCTGTGGTGCCTTTTGCTTTGCTGGGACTGCTTTCGAGCCGAATCCACTAAGGTGACCTCGCCGTCCTCTTTTCACGCAGCGCTTGCCGCCAGCCTCCTGATCGGATGGGGGTGCGCTTCGCCTGAGTCCCCCTCACCCACCTCCCCACACCAAACCCGTGCAGAATGGGCCCTGGCCATTCACGGAGGGGCCGGTCACTTCGGGGAAGAAGACCTCACCGCGGAACAGCAAGCCGCCTACACGTCGTCGCTTTCGAGGGCCCTGGAACTCGGGGAATCCATGCTCAATAGAGGCATTCCCGCCCTCGACGTGGTGGAAAGCGTGGTGCGCATGCTGGAGGACGATTCGTTGTTCAACGCGGGACGAGGCGCGGTGTTCACGTCGGAAGGCACGCACGAATTGGACGCTTCAATTGCCGACGGGGCCACCCGCAACTGCGGAGCCGTGACCGGACTTCAAGGCTACCGGCATCCCATCAGCGTGGCTCGACTGGTCATGGACAGCAGCGAGCACGTGTTTTTCAGCGGTCACGGTGCAGGCGAATTCGCCCGTGTGCAAGGTGCAGAAACGGCCGACGCTTCGTGGTTTGACACCTCAAAAGCGTACGAACGCTACCTCCGGGCCGCGACACGGGAAGGCGACGAGCCGGTGCCTCTCGAAGAAAAGCGAGGCACCGTGGGGTGCGTGGCCCTCGACGCCAACGGCAACCTCGCTGCCGCGACGTCGACAGGAGGCATGACCTACAAACGGCACGGCCGCATCGGGGACAGCCCCGTCGTCGGAGCCGGGACGTGGGCGGACAACCGCACCTGCGCCGTTTCTGCCACGGGATGGGGCGAGTACTTCATTCGCACCGGCGTGACGCAAGACATTCACGGCCGAATGCTGCACGGAAACCAACGTTTGCAAGACGCTTGCGAATCGACCATTTTCAACGAAATGGGGGCCTTGGGAGGCGACGGAGGCGTCATTGCGGTCAATGCCTTCGGCGAGGTTGCCCTGGTCTTCAACAGCACAGGGATGTTTCGAGCCTCCGCCATCAAACTCGGAAACGAAGTGGATGCGAATGTGGCGATGTTTGGCCCTTACGTTCCCTGAGGATTCAAGTCGAACGCCGAGACCAAGCCCACCCTAGCCAACCTCCGATCATCAACACCCCGCCCAAGGGGGTGACGGGACCCAAGACCGCGCGCAACCCAGCACCGCGGTCCAAGGTGGCCAGCGTCACGAGCCCCATGATGCTGCACGAAAAAAGAAGGGTTCCCCAAGCCACTGCATCCAATGCGATGCGAGAAGGCCGTGAAGAAGTGTCGTGGGAGGCTCCAAGCAGGCCCGCACCCATGACCAGAAGATAAAGACTGGCCGTATCCCACGATTCAAGACGATCTGGAGTCATGACGGACTCGAGGGCATGCGCTCCCAGTGCGCCGCACGTCGCGCCCAGCGCAAGGAACACCGCGCCCACGATGTGGCCTCTTCGAAAGGTCGCAATGGAGGAGTCAGCCACGGGTCAAAATTTCTTCTGTGTTGGCGCGGATGGTCGCGCTCAATCCGTCGAGCGGCAGGTCGTTTTCGTCCACCCCAAACGGATCCTCAATTTCTTCTGCGATCAACTCGATGCTCACCAGAATGTAAAACACCAGAGAGACCACAGGGATGGACCACCAATGGAACGTGGCAACAAACCCAATCGGCAGCGTCACCACGTAGAGGAAAATGAATTTCTTCATGAACATGCTGTAGCTGTAGGGAATCGGCGTCTTGAGGATGCGCTCGCAGGCGCCGAGGATGTCGACCATGCGCTCGAGGTTTTGGGAAATCAGCCAGTGCTGTTGGGCGGTCCAGGTGCCGTTCGAGGCCAAACGCGCGGCCTCCCGCTCCATCGCCTGCGCCCAAGCGTTGGGGGCATGGCTTGCACCCGCGAACACCTCTGCCTCCGGCCGTACCGGCTGCTCGGGTTGCGAAGGGCGCAGGTGGTCCCGAAGGGCGTCGACAAAGGACGGGATGTGCAATTGGAAGAACGCCCGAACCTCAGGACCGCCCCCAAATTCGTGCACGCGCATGGCGAGCGTCCGGGACACGTTCACCAGAGCGCCCCACTGCTTTCGGCCTTCCCACCACCGGTCGTAGGCCGTGTTGGTCCGGAACACGAGGAACAACGACAACACAAATCCGAGCAACGAGTGCACCACGTTGCTGACTTCCATCGGCTCTTCGAACACCTCCAGCTCCACGTAACACACCCCCGCAGTCAACGCCGCCACCGCCAGCATCGCCGGAAAAAGCTTGCGGAACACCTGCCGGCTGTAGGCGTGGAAAATGAGGCTGAACCAGCTTTTGGGGTTGTATTGAATCATTGCGGAAGATTGTGACCCAAAACTACACCTCCCCCACTGCCCTTCACTGCGCGTCGCTCACGACCTTGTAGGTCGGGTCTTCGAAGTGGTTGACTTCGATGATCGCCTCGGCCTTGTCGATGAGGCGGCGGCAGTCTTCACTGAGGTGGCGAAGGTGGACCTTTTTGCCGGCCTCGGCGTACCGCGACGTCAAGCGGTTCAGCGCCTCGATGGCCGACATGTCCACCACGCGGCTCTCGGCGAAGTCCAGCACCACGTGCTCCGGGTCGCCCTCGATGTCAAACTTCTCGGCGAACACCGTGGTGGACCCAAAGAACAACGGCCCGTAGAGCTCGTAATGCTTCCACCCCTGTTCGTCGATGCGCTTTCGGGCACGGATGCGAATGGCGTTGTCCCACGCAAACACCAACGCTGCCACAACCACGCCAAGCAGCACGGCCAGCGCCAAGTTGTGAAGCACCGCCGTGACAAGCGTCACCAGAATCATGATGAGCACGTCGGACGTAGGCATGCGACGGAACGTCCGCAACGACGCCCACTCGAACGTGCCAATCGCCACCATGATCATGAGCCCAGTCAAAGCCGCCATCGGCAGCTTTTCGATCAGGGGCGCGCCAAACAAAATGAACACCAGCAGCATCACGGCAGCGACAATGCCGCTCAGGCGGGCACGGGCACCGGAACTGACGTTGATCAGGCTTTGGCCAATCATGGCGCATCCGCCCATGCCGCTGAACAAACCACTGAGCACGTTTGCCGCGCCTTGGGCTACGCATTCGCGGTTGCCCTGCCCACGCGTGCCGGTGATTTCGTCGAGAATATTCAGAGTGAGAAGGCTCTCAATCAACCCGACCCCAGCCACGATGATCGCATAGGGGAAAATGACTTGCAGGGTCTCCAGGGTCCAGGGGACGTCGGGAAGGTGGAACGGTGGAAAGCCGCCTTGGATGGACGCGAGGTCACCCACGGTTTTGGTCTCCCACCCGAAGGCCGCCGTCAAACCAAACACCACCAAAATGGCCGTCAACCCGCCTGGAATTTTCTTTGTCAGCTTGGGCAGGAACGCGATGATGGCCATCGCGAGAAGCGTCAGGCCGACGAAAAGTCCCAGCTCCCCGCCATGAAGCCATTCGCCGCCGTCGGTTTTGAATTGCTCGATTTGGCTCCCACCAATGATGACGGCCAGGCCATTCACAAACCCAAAAATCACCGGCTGCGGCACCAACCGCATGAGCTTGCCCAAGCGAAGGAAACCCGCAGCCGCTTGGAGGAGTCCGGCGAGGATGACCGTCGCGAAAATGTACTCGGGACCGTGGGTGACCACGAGCGCCGCAATGACCACCGCCACGGCGCCAGTCGCCCCGCTGATCATGCCCGGACGGCCGCCCAACACGCTCGCCACCAACCCCACCACAAACGCCGCATAGAGGCCGGTGAGCGGGCTCAATCCCGCGATCAGGGCAAACGCCACAGCCTCAGGAATCAAGGCCATGGCGACCGTCAAGCCACTCAGAATTTCCAGGCGGTAATCCACCGTTTGGCGGAAATCAAAAAGGGCAAGACGCATGTGCGGGGGCTTGTTTTAAGAAGCCGCAAAGGTAGCCCCCCGTTTGAGACCGCGCCCGACTCAGGCCGATTCCTTCACAAAGAGGTCGTGGACAATGTTCCCTTCCCCGAAGACTTCCATGCTTTCGCAAGCCTCCACCATCCGCTTGCGGGCTTCCATCAGCGTCGCATGCCCTTCAATCTCTGCATTCTCCAGCGCCTCTCGGCTGGGCCACTGGGCATAGGCCCAATAGGTGCCCCCCACCCAAGTGTGCAAGCGCGACCCCAGGCTTCCGCACTTGGCGTGGATTTCCCGCGTCACGTCGGCCCACGCCGCTTCGAACGCCGCTTCTTGGCCTTTGATCACTTGGAACACGTAGAGGATGGCGTGGGGCTTTGGAGACATGGTGCGGATTTGGGCCCAAAATTAAGCCACTCAGCACTCGGAACTGAACGCGTCCAAGACCAGGAGAAGGTCAGCGACATGGAGTACGTCGTCCAGATTCACGTCGACGTTGCACCCCGAGGTTCATCCCAATCCGGCATCCCACGTGCTTCCTGCACGACCGCCTTCTTGATTCAGCGCTGATTGCCCTTCTTGGGGAGAATCTCGCCTAGGGGCGTTGAATCAACAGCGGTTGGGCAAACGAGTCCCCTGTGTTGGTCGAAACCTCGAACACGTACAACCCTGACTGGCGGCCTTCGAGGCTCACGTGCAACAGGCCTGGAAACATCACGGGACGGTTCGACATGCCCCAAACAAGCCGACCCGACAGGTCATACAAGCGGACGTCTACCGCCTCCACTTCTTCCCCCAAAAACATGCTGACGCTTCCGACGGCCGGTTGCGGAAACAAGGTTCCAGCCTCTTGAGGTGTTTCCGAGATCTGCTCCAAAAAGACCTCCATTAAATCTCGTGGTGCGTAGGCCTCGTCGTAGATCCAGTCCGGGTTCAAGACTTCAACAATGCGGTCGTCGGTTTCCACCGCGAGGTAATCCCAGCCGTTGATTTCCCGGTTCGAGGTGGCCAGATAAACGCGGCCGTTGGGCGCCACCAAGACATCTCGAAGGCGCCCGAGCTCCTCTTCGAAACAGATGTCCTCCTGCACCACCGATTCGCCGTCGTCACTGAGGTGAAGAACCTTCAGCTGCTGCTTTTTCAAAAACACGAGCAACAGGCTGTGCTGCCATTCTGGAATGCTTGGATGATCAAAATAGTCCAAACCGCAAGGCGCCAACGTCGGCGACCACGCCGCCAACGGCTCCACGACGTCGATTTCGGCGCAGGGTTCCTCTTCGTGCGGTTGGTCGCAGAAACCTTCGACCACAGGCCAGCCGTAGTTCCGCCCTTCCAGGATCAAGTTCACTTCGTCGTCGGTGCCCGCCCCGTGTTCGGACAAGTACAGCTGCCCGTCCGGCGAAAAAACCAGTCCTTGCGGATTGCGGTGACCAAGGCTGTAGACGTAATTCCCAAACGGGTTGTCGGGAGCGGGGTTCCCGTCCCAATCCATGCGCAAGACCTTTCCGCCGAGGGACGCAAGCTCTTGGGAGATTTGGGCTACAAAGGCTTCTCCGGTTGACAAGTACAGGTACCCGTCGGGACCCGCCACGAGACGGCTTCCGTTGTGGGAGGTGTTGCCCGGCAGTTTGCGGATCAAGATGGTCGTGTCCACCACCGCGCGCTCGTCCAACGAATACGTCAAGCGCGACAACCGGCCGCTGTATAGCTCGTAGGTGTAGTTGACGTAGATGTAGGGCGTGGAGGGAAAGTCGGGGTGAAGAATCATGGAGTGGGCCCCGCTGTTGTCCCACGATTGGTAAACATCCGGGATTTGGTACACGGTTTCCACCTCCTTCGAATCGGGGTTGGTCCGGGTCATTCGCCCTGTCTTTTCCAAACACCAAATGTGGTTGTCGGGGCCCCAAATGAGGTCCCACGGCACCGTGAAATGTTCCGCGACGACGTCCAATTCGAGGTAGGACGGGGTTTGGGCCCAACCCAGTGAACTGAAACAGGCCAATCCGACCACGAGCAACGCACCCTTTCTCATGACCCAAAAGTACCGCTTGCCCCGGGAGTGGCGCATAAAAAAAGCGCCGGAGCAAAGCCCCGACGCTTGAATCGCAGTGGAGAGAGGGTCAGTTCGAGGCGAGCAAGTCGAAGCGGTCGAGGTTCATCACCTTGGTCCACGCCGCGACAAAGTCGTTCACAAACTTCGCGTCCGCGTCTGAGCTTCCGTAGACCTCGGCGAGGGCACGAAGCTCCGAGTTGGAACCAAAAATCAAATCCGCGCGCGTCGCCGTCCAGCGCTCTTCACCCGTGGTGCGGTCGCGGCCGACAAACGTCAATTCCGTCTCGTCCGTGGCTTCCCACTTCGTGGAGATGTCGAGCAGGTTCACGAAGAAGTCGTTGCTCAACGTGCCTGGCCGGTCCGTGAACACGCCGTGGGCGTTGCCGTCCACGTTGGCGTTCAAGGCACGCATGCCGCCCACCAGCACCGTCATCTCTGGCGCCGTCAACGTGAGGAGCTGAGCCTTGTCCACGAGCAATTCTTCGGACGTAAGGGTGTACTCCTTGGTTTGGTAGTTGCGGAAACCGTCGGCCATCGGCTCGAGGACCGCGAAGCTGTTCACGTCCGTGTTTTCCTGGGTCGCGTCCGTGCGGCCAGGCATGAAGGGCACGTTCACAGCCACACCCGCCTTGGCGGCGGCTTGTTCGACGGCGTGGTTGCCGGCGAGCACGATGAGGTCCGCGAGGGAGATTTGGGTCGGGGCATTGGCCGCATTGAACGACGCTTGAATCTCAGAGAGGCCGGCCAGCACGCGACCCAGACGATCGGGGTTGTTGCACTCCCACGAACGCATGGGCTCGATCTGAATGCGCGCGCCGTTCGCACCGCCACGGTTGTCCGAACCGCGGAACGTCGACGCTGATGACCAAGCCACAAACACCAAGTCTTCATTCGACAATCCAGACTTGGCGATGTCGGCCTTCAAGGCCTTCACCTGACGTGCGTTCACGAGCGGGTGGTTCACCGCGGGCACCGGATCCTGCCAGATGAACGACTCGGCAGGGACTTCTGGACCGATGTAGTTGGTCGCCGGTCCCATGTCCCGGTGCGTCAACTTGAACCACGCGCGAGCGAAGGCCGCGTCAAACGCGTCTGGGTTCTCCATGAAGTTGCGCGAAATCTTCTCGTAAGCGGGGTCGAAGCGAAGCGACAAGTCCGTCGTCAACATCGTCGGACGGTGCTTCTTGTTCTCGTCGAACGCGTCAGGGAAAATCTCCCCTGCATCCTTGGCCACCCACTGGTTGGCTCCCGCGGGGCTCTTGGTCAACTCCCACTCGTTGTTGAAGAGGGATTTGAAATAGCCCTGGTTCCATTCGGTTGGTGTTTTGGTCCAAATGACCTCGAGCCCCGAAGTGATCGCGTCTGCACCTTTCCCGCTCTTGTACGAGCTCTTCCAGCCAAACCCTTGCTCCTCAATCGCTGCTCCTTCCGGTGCGACACCAACGTTGTCGGCAGGGCCAGCACCGTGAGTCTTGCCAAGCGTGTGACCGCCGGCAATCAACGCCACCGTCTCTTCGTCGTTCATGCCCATGCGTCCAAACGTCTCGCGGATGTCGTGCGCTGCCAGCACCGGATCGGGGTTCCCGTTGGGTCCTTCCGGGTTGACGTAGATCAAGCCCATTTGAACGGCCGCGAGGGGATTCTCAAGTTCGCGGTCGCCTTTGTAGCGCTTGTCGGCGAGCCATTCGCCCTCGGCCCCCCAGTACACGTTTTCCTGGGGCTCCCACACGTCCGCGCGGCCGCCACTGAAGCCGAGGGTCTCGAAGCCCATGGACTCGAGTGCCACGTTGCCGGCGAGGATCATCAAATCTGCCCACGAAATGGCGTTGCCGTACTTCTGCTTGACGGGCCACAGCAGGCGACGCGCCTTGTCGAGGTTGCCGTTGTCGGGCCAGCTGTTTTGGGGTGCGAAGCGCTGTTGGCCTTCGCGCGTTCCGCCGCGGCCATCTCCGGTGCGGTACGTCCCAGCGCTGTGCCACGCCATGCGAATGAAGAGGCCGCCGTAGTTGCCCCAATCCGCGGGCCACCAATCTTGCGAGTCGAGCATGGCCTCCTCGATGTCCTTTTTCAAGGCGTCGTAGTCGAGGTTGCTGAACGCTTCGCGGTAGTCGAAGTCCTCGCCCATGGGGTTGGATTTGTCCGAGTGCTGACGCAAAACGTCCAAATCGAGTCGGTTGGGCCACCATTCTTGAAGGGTTTTCGCGCGGCCGTTTTCGCCTGCAGGACCCGTGCCCGAACCGGCGTGGAAGGGACAACCGGAAGCGGAACCGCCTTCCGCGTGGTCGCACGACGCTTGGTCGTTGGAGCAGGAGGTCAAGGCCATCACAAGGCCTGCACTTGCCCAAAGAGAGAGGGTTGTAAATCGCATGATTGTGTTGTGAGAGATTTTGCAACCCAAACCTACGAGGAGCACCCCCTTTGTCAAAATCGAAAACCGTACGTTTGTAATAGAAAACATCTATCAATGACGCTTCAACAGTTGAGGTACGTGCACGCTGTGGCGACAGAAAAGCACTTCGGGAAGGCGGCGGCGCTTTGCAGGGTGTCGCAACCCACCCTGTCCATGCAGCTCAAAAAGCTGGAGGTGGAGATGGGTTCTCCCTTGTTTGACCGGAGTCAGCAGCCCATCGCCTTGACCGAAGTGGGCCAACAAGTGCACTCGAGGGCCCTGCGTATTCTGGAAGAATTGGACGGGTTGTCGGATTGGATGCAGGGGGCAACGGAACGGGTGGATGGCTCCGTGAAGCTTGCGCTTTTGCCTACCCTCGCACCTTCTCTGCTGCCCAGACTGATGCCGCTTCTGTTGACACGTTTTCCCCAGCTCGAGGTCGAAGTGCTGGAGCGCACCACAAGCGACATGCTTCACGATTTGGAGCGGGGCACCGTGGATGCAGGCATTTTGGTCACTCCCCTCCCCGACGAATCCCTACGAACCCTTCCTGTGTTCATGGAGCCTTTGCTCGCCTACGTGCACGAGCAGCATCCCGCGGCCGCCATCCCAAGCGGCCAAGTGACCGCCGAAGACCTGCCTGCAGAAAACATGCTGTTGCTGGAAGAGGGGCACTGTTTTCGCTCGCAAGCCTTGCAGCTTTGTGGCTCGGCGGACCGGGGAACCAACCTCGGATACCGGTGTGAAAGTGGATCTCTGGAAACGTTGAAACGGTTGGTTCGGGAAACCGGAGGCAGCACTTTGATCCCTGGATTGGAGGCCCTGGGCTTGCCAAACGACGCCCATGTACGTGCATTCGCCGCACCCCAACCGGCCCGCGAAGTTTCGCTTGTGGTCCGCCAGAACTACCACCGGGAAGCCCTGCTTCACGGCCTGAAAGACACCATCATGAGGGCCGTTCCCCAAGACTACCGTGCCTTCCCCAATTACCGCAGGTTACCTTGGCAAACCCTATGAATTTGAATCTTTGACTCATGAAATACGTTTGGAGTTTTTTGCTGCTTGGGATTTTCCTTGTGGGTGGAGGATGTTCGACTCCTGACATTCGTTCTTCACGAGTTCAATCGCCAGACACCCTCACCGTTCTCGCCTCGAGGCTTTTTGCGAGCAGGACGTACGAGACGTACTTGGATTCTTTGGCTCACCCGACGATTCTCCGATGGGTCAATGCCTCGTCGTTGGATTCAGTCAGCTTGCAAGAGGCGTTGTCACAAGCCAACGGCGTGCTGCTTACCGGCGGAGCGGACATCCACCCTTCACGCTACCATCAAACGGCAGACACGATGTTGTGTGGGGACATTGATGTGGAACGTGATGCCCTCGAGCATCAGCTGCTCGAGGGGGTTCACAGACTTCGCCTCCCTGTGCTGGGGATCTGCAGGGGCTTGCAGCACATGAATGTTTTCGAGGGTGGGAATCTGCACCCTCATTTGCCCTTGGTGCTCGGGTCGGATGCGCATCGTGCAGGGACGGAGGGGAACAGCCGTGACACCCTTCACTGGGTAAGCGCCATGCTTGACCTGGAAGACATGGGCATTCACGTTTCCGATTCGTCCCTTGTGGTGTCGCACCACCACCAAGGCATAGACCGTCTAGCTCCTGAACTTGAAGCGTGGGCTACGTCTCCCGACGGGTTGATTGAAGGCATCCGTCACGGCGACCTTTCCTCTTTTCCCTGCTACGTGGGGGTTCAATGGCATCCGGAACGATCCCCGACGGAACAACCTTTGGTGGAAAGCATGGGACGTTTTTTCGTGACCCACCTCGCCTTGCAGCGATTGTCACGTCAAGACTGAACTTCGGACCTCACGGCACCGGCTCGCACCCGGTCAGGGTCACGATGTCCCCCACCATGCAGATGCTCGCATAGCCGTTCTCAACGTGGTAGGCCACGTTGAGGTCCATCCCGTCTTGCGGATCGCTCAAAAACTCGCCCAAATTCAACGGCTCGAGCACCGTCCCGTTTGCTTCGATGACCCAACCGCATCCGTCCAGCCCCGTGTAATCGCGAAGCACGGCGTTGCCGTCGCGTTCATTGCATCCGGCACCGATCGCAGCGAGGGTAGCTCGGCGGCGCCGCCACGCGTGCCGAGCGGCGCA